>CAZYHZ010000037.1:0-43265 GCA_964647625.1 uncultured Acidobacteriota bacterium | reverse complement strand
CGCCCAGGCCCACTGGAAGTTGTAGCCGCCGATCCGGCCGTCGACGTCGAGGATCTCTCCGGCGAGGTGCGCGCCGGGACACGGGCGCGATTCGAGGGTCGGAAGCCGCATCTCGGCGAGCGGCACGCCTCCCGCCGTGACCTCGGCGTGCGTGAACCCGCGATCTCCCACGACCGGAAGCGCGCAGTCGCCGGCGGTCCTCACGAGCCGGTCGCGCGCCTCGCGGGAGACCCGCTCGAACGGGACGGCTCGATCGACGCCGGCTTCGGCGCACAGCGCTTGCGCCAACCGGTCGGGGAGATGCCGGCGAAGAACGGACCCGACGGGCGTTCCGCTTCGCCGCAGGAATTCCTCACGGAGACCCGACGCTCCAAGCTGCGGCAGCCAGTCGACGCGGAGGCTCGCGCCGGGATCGTCGAGCCGCGCGTGAATCCAGTGGCGGCTGATGTCGAGAGCCACGGGCCCGGAGAGCCCGAAGTGCGTGCAGAGCACGGACCCGCTCATGGAGACCACGCGCTTGCCCTCCGCGGTCCGCACCGTCAGGACGGCCTCGGCCGCGACGCCGGACAAGCTGCGCACGAAGGAGCCGTCCGCGAGAAGAAGTGGGACGAGCGCGGGGACGATGCGCGTTGTCGTCGTGTGCCCCAGCCGGCGCGCGATCTCGAGCCCGTGACCGTCCGAGCCCGACTTCGGAAGGCTCCGCCCGCCCGTCGTCAGGACGATGCGCCGGGCGCCGAGCGTCCCCTTCGGCCCGCGGATCGTGAAGAGCTCCCGGCCGGGCGAGACGCTCAGGACGCGCCAGCCGCATCGGATCTCGACGCCGGCATCGTCCGCCGCGCCGACCAACGCATCGAGGACGGAGCGTGCGCGGTCGGTCACCGGAAACAGTTTGCCCGTCGATTCGCGCTTCAGCGCCACGCCCAGGTCCGCGAAGAATCGAACGGTGTCGTCGACGCCGAACCGGACCAGGACCCTCCGGATCGAAGCCGGCGTCGATCCGGCGAACGCGGATTCGTCCACGACGTCGTGCGTGACGTTGCAGCGTCCACCGCCCGCGATGAGAATCTTCTTGCCGATGGCGGACGCTCCGTCGAGCGCGACGATGCGAAGCCGTCGTCGTTTCGATCCCCGGGAGCGGCCCGCCTGAACCGCCGCCATCAATCCGGCGGCGCCGGCGCCGATCACCGCCAGATCGAAGAGCTCCGCTCCGTTCTGCATGGCGATTTTCTAGCACGACTGTTTTGACTCGAGCGGACCACGATGCTACAAGTTGGCCGATGACGAGGCCGCCGTCTCTCGTTGCGGAGCGCGCGGTCCGGTACCTTCACGCCGCGGGAAAGCCCGCGTCGTCGATCCGGCTCGCCCGCGAGCTGCTGTCGCTTCAGGTTGCCGACGAATCGCAGGCGAGGCGGGTGCTGGACGCCGCGTTCGCGTCCGATCCGCGCTTGATCTACGAGAGCGGAGCGTGGCGCCCCGTCGCAGCCGAGCCGGCGGCCGAGGTGGAGACGGCGCCGGACATCACGTTCGTGCTCATCGAAGGGGAGCGCCCGGGCGGGAGGACGCCGTTCCGGATCTCCGCCGTCGTCGCGCTCAGACGCCGCAACGGCGAAGTCGTCGCGGCGTGCGGCGGCACTCTGGCTTCTCTGGCCGCGGGGTCGGACTTGAAGGTTCAGCTCCGCTCGCTCTTCGACGGCGCCCGCGTCGTGATGTGCGCTCCTCCGGGCGGCCTCGCCGCGCTCGAGGCGTGGATCGGCGAGCCGGTCGTCGATCCGCTCCCGCTTCTGGTCCTGGCACGGCGCCGCCTGGGGCGAGTCGACCTCCATGACATCGAGGCCGCGGCCGGCGCCCTGGGCCTATCGGTGCGCATCGACGACGATCCGATCCGCCGCATCGATCTGCTGCCGGTCTGCTACGACAGCCTGTGCGAGCCGGGCGAATCGTGGGCCGACGCGTTCGCGGCCTGCCATCCGGCGTCGCCCGCCGTCCCCTGGTCGCGTTACGCGTTCACGGAGGACGACTTGCGGCAGCTTCCGCCGAGCCCCGGGACGTACCGGTTCTACGACCTGGACGGAAGGCTGCTGTACGTGGGCAAGGCGAAGAACTTGAAGCGCCGGCTGGCGTCGTGGTTCGGGGAGACCGCTCGCCACGGAAAACGCAGCCGCGCGATCGTCGAAGCGGTTCACCGGTTCGAGATCAAGCCCTCCGGGTCCGAGCTCACCGCACTGATTCGCGAGGCCGCGCAGATCCGCCGCGACAAGCCCGAGCGCAACGTCCAGCGATCCTTGCATCCGGCCAGGACGCCCCGCAAGGGGCGGCTCGATTCGATCCTCATCCTCGAGCCGGCGGAGGAGCCCTGGGTGCTGCGCGCCTGGCTGATCCGCCGGGGCGAGCTGCTCGACACGGTCCCCTTGGGACGCCGCGGCGGAGGCTTGAGGCGGATCGAGCGGATCCTCCGCGACGAGTTCTTCGACCCGCGGGAAGGGCCGCGATCCGGCCCCGCGAAGCCGATCGACGTCGAGATCGTCACACGGTGGCTGTCCGAGAACCAGGACAAGGCGGTCGCCTTCGACCCGACGCACCTGAAGGCCGTCGAGGACGTCGTCGACCGCCTCCGCTGGTTCCTCGATCGCGGCGCGCTCATGGATCCCGAGGGCTCCCCTATACTGCCGCGCTGATGGACGTCGTGTGGGTCCTGGTCGCGCTCGCGGCCGTCGCCATCAACGCGTTCTTCGTCGCCGCCGAGTTCGCGATCGTGCGCGTGCGGGCGACGCGGATCGAAGACCTCGTCCAGCGCGGCGTGACGCGCGCCGCGGCGGCGCATGAGGTCCTGCGAAATCTGACGGCGATGATCTCGGCCTGCCAGGTCGGGATGTCGCTGTCGTCCCTCTGCCTCGGGTGGATCGGCGAGCCGGCGTTCGCCAACCTCCTGACCCCGGCGTTCGCGTGGATGGGACGGTTCGGCCCCGGCGCCGCGCACACCGTCGCGATCGTGATCGCATTCCTTCTCATCACCTATCTCCACGTCGTCGTGGGCGAGCTCGTGCCGAAGACCGTGGCGATCGGACACGCCGAGACCACGGTCCTGACCGTGTCGTGGCCCCTGCGGATCTTTCGATTCGTCTTCTACCCGCTCATCGAATTCATGAACGTGTCGGCCAGCCGGGTGGTGGAGTTTCTCGGCCTCGGCACGCCCAACGAGGAGAGCCTCGCCCACAGCGAAGCGGAGCTGCGCATGATCCTGGCCGTCAGCCGGAAATCGGGGGCGTTGTCCGAATCGCACGGCCGGCTCCTCGCCAACGCGCTCGATTTCGCCGACCGTACCGTGCGCCAGATCATGGTGCCGCGGGCGGACATGCTCTGGCTCGACGTCAATCGGTCGTACGCCGAAAACTGCGCGCGCGCGCGCGACTTCGGCCACACGCGGCTTCCGCTGTGCGACGAGACCGTCGATCACGTCATCGGCGTGATCAACGTGAAGGACCTCTTCATCGCGCCGCAGCCGGCCGGCGGGATGCAGAAGCTCGAAGCGCTGGCTCGTCCGCCGCTCTACGTCCCGGAAAACGTGAAGATCCAGCAAGCGCTGTCGCTGTTCCAGCGCCAGAAGGTCCATCTCGGCATTGTCGTCGACGAGTACGGCGGCACCGCGGGTCTGATCACTCTCGAAGACGTCCTCGAGGAGCTGATCGGGGACATCCAGGACGAGTTCGACCAGGAAGCACCGAGGGTCCAGACACTCGGGGACGGCCGGATCCTGCTCGACGCCGCGCTGACGATCTCCCAGCTCGAGGCGGCCTCCGGCCAGAAGAACGACGCCGACGAAGATGTCGACACGATCGGCGGGCTCGTGCAGGCGCGGCTCGGACGCCTCGCCCGCGTCGGCGACCGGATCGCGTACGGCGACGGGACGCTCGAGGTCGTCCGCGTCCGGGGACGGCGCATCCTGCGCGTGGCCTTCCGAAAGGCCGCCTGATACGTTGTCAGCGTTTTGATTGATAGGGGACAGTCCCCTTTTTCTTATAAAGCTTCCGAACTGCGAAGCTTTGCAAGAAAAAGGGGACTGTCCCCTATCAATCAAAACGCTGACACAATGCGAACACGCCAGGGCTTGCCGAACGAAGGACTGATCCCGCGCATGAAGGCCGTGGGACTGCGCCTGACCGGGCAGCGAAAGCTCGTGGCCGAGCTGCTCGACGGCGCGGACGAGCACCTCGATGCCGAGACGGTCTACCGCAGGGCGAAGGCGCAGGACGGCTCCGTCCATCGCGCGACCGTCTACCGGACCTTGAACCGCTTGAAGAAGCTCGGACTGGTCGATGAGCTCGATCTGATGCACGTCAGCGGAGAGCGGCACTATTACGAGGTTCGCCCGTCCACGCTGCACATCCATCTCGTCTGCACCGCCTGCAAGCGGGTCGACGAGCTGGGCGAGGCGTTCTGGGACGATCTCAAGCGGCGCGTCGCCGACGAGAACGGCTTCCGCCCCGAGGTCGTCCGGATCGAGATGGCCGGGGAGTGCGCGGCCTGCCAGGGAAAGCGCCGGCGGCGCGCCTGACCCGTTGGAACCCGCTCTTCCCAGCCGTTTCCGGCACTGGGCGCGCCCTTACCTTCGTCCGTATCTCGCCGGCCTGTCGTGGCTGATCGCGACGAATGCCCTGGCGCTCGGCATCCCGTGGCTCCTCCGCGCCGCAGTCCACGAGCTGACGGTCGGCACCACGTTCCGGAGGCTGTCGCTCTATGCCGCCGGCATGGTCGTGCTGGCGCTGGCCCAGTCGTGGGTCCGGACGATCTCGCGCCTCGCGATCCTGGGCGCATCGAGGCGGATCGCGTTCGACGTCCGCGAGGCGTTCTTCGCCAAGCTCCTGACGCTCGACGCCGCGTATTACGACCGGCAGCGCACCGGGGACCTGATGTCCCGGGGCATCAACGATCTCCTCTTGATCCAATCGTTTTACGGACCCGGGCTGATGAACGCCCTGAACACCGCGATCGTGTACGTCGCGGTGCTGTGCGTGATGCTCCGGCTCGACGTTCCGCTGACGCTGATCGCGCTCGCGCTCTTTCCCGTCCTCTATTTCGGAGTCAACCGGCTGAGCAAGCGGGTCTACGCGCGCTCGATCGCCGTCCAGGAGCAGCTCGCCGCGATCAGCGACAGGACGCAGGAAAACTTGTCGGGGATCCAACAGGTCAAGATCTTCGGCCAGGAAGCTCGGGAGATCTCCCGGTTACGGAGGCTGTGCGAGGACTTCCGCGACCGGCAGCTCAGGCTGGCGCGCGTTCGCGGCGCGATGCTCGCGATGATCGGCGCGTTCTCCGGGGTCGGCAGCGTCGTCGTCCTGTTCGTCGGCGGCCTCCACGTCATTCACGGACGCATCACGCTCGGAGATTTCGTCGCGTTCAACGCCTACCTGGCCCAGCTCGCGTGGCCGACGGTCGCGCTCGGCTGGATCGTCAACGTCTTCCAGCGCGCCGCCGGCGCGATGCGCCGCCTCGACGCGGTGATGTCCGCGCAACCACTGAGGGATAGGGGACAGTCCCCTTTTTCTTACAAAGCTTCGCACTCTGAAGCTTTAGAAGAAAAAGGGGACTGTCCCCTACCCCTCATCGAGTTTCGCGACCTGACGTTCGCCTACGAAGGCGCGGCCGATCGGCCGGCGCTCCGGAACGTCAGCCTGACGATCGCGAAGGGGTCGCGGGTGGCGATCGTCGGCCCGGTCGGGTCGGGCAAATCGACGCTCGCGCATCTGATCGCCGCGGTTTACCCGGCGCCCCCGTCGTCCTTGTACCTCGCAGGAAACGACATCTCGCAGGCGCCGCTCCGGGCGGTCCGCGCCGAGGTCTCTCTCGTCCCGCAGGAGGCGTTCCTCTTCTCGCGAACGCTCCGGGCGAACGTCGCGTTCGGCCGCGCCGATGCGAGCGGCGCCGAGATCGGCGAGGCAGTCCGGCGGGCTCGGCTCGACACCGACCTGCCCGCCCTCCCCCGCGGGATCGAAACCGTCGTCGGCGAGCGCGGCTACACGCTGTCGGGAGGGCAGCGCCAACGCGCGACCCTCGCGCGCGCGCTCGCCGCGAACCGCGGAATCCTGATCCTTGACGATGCCCTCTCGAGCGTCGACGCCGATACCGAGCATGCGATCCTCGGCGCGCTCGCGGCCGGCGGCGAGGAGCGCACGTTGATCCTCATCACGCACCGCGTCTCGACCCTTCGCGCGGCCGACCGTATCGTGGTCCTCGAGAACGGGCGCGTCGTCGAGGACGGCGATCACGACACGCTGTGGGCGCGGCAAGGCGTCTATGCGCGCCTGTTCGTCCGCTCGCGGATGGAGGAACGGCTCGCATGAGCGCCGAGACCGACGACGTCCTCGGCCGCGCCTACGACTCCCGGCTCATGCGCCGCCTGGGCGCCTACGTCGCGCCGTACGGCGGGCTCGTCGCGGCCTCCATCGCCGTGCTGTTCGCCGGCGCCGCGATCCAGCTCGTCCAGCCGTACCTGGTCAAGGAGGTCATCGACCGCTTCATCGTCCAGAGGCGGACGGACGGCATCGCGATTCCCGCCGTGTTGTTCCTGGCCACGCTCGCCGGAGATTTCGTCTTCTCGTTCCTTCAGGTGGTTCTGCTCGAGCGCACGGGACAGAACATCGTCTTCGACCTGCGCATGGCGGTGTTCGCGCACCTCCAGCGGCTGCCGTCGTCGTTCTTCGACAGGATGCCCGTCGGGCGGCTGATGACGCGGGTCACGACCGACGTCGAGGCGATCAACGAAGCGTTCACCTCCGGCGTCGTCTTGATCCTCGCGGACTTCGCGAAGCTCGCCGGGATCGTGGTCATCCTGATCGTGATGGACTGGCGCTTGGCACTCGTGACGTTCGCGGTGATTCCTCCGATGCTCCTGGTGTCGTGGTGGTTCCGCGTTCGGGTTCGGGACGCCTACCGCCGGATCCGGGGCGCGGTCGCCAAGCTCAACGGATCGCTCCAGGAGCTCGTCAGCGGCATGCGAATCGTGCAGCTCTACGGCCGGGAGGAGCTGGTCGCCGGCGAGTTCCGCGATCTCGACCTCGAGCACCGCGGCGCTCAGCTGTCGGGCGTCTTCTACGAGTCGGCCTTTTCCGCGGCCGCCGAGCTGATGGGCTCGATCACGATGGCCGCCATCGTCTGGGCCGGCGGCGGACGGCAGCTCCACGGGGCGATCACCTTCGGCACGCTCGTCGCCTTCATCGAGTACGCCGGGCGTTTCTTCCGCCCGGTGCAGGAGCTGTCGCAGCGCTACACGATCATGCAGGCGGCGATGGCCTCGGCCGAGCGGATCTTCGGCCTCCTCGACACGCAGGCGACGCTCGTCTCGCCGCCCTCGCCGTTCCGTCCCGACGCGCGCCCGCGCGGCGAGATTGCCTTCGAGAACGTGACGTTCGGCTACGGCGACGGCCCCGACGTGCTGCGGAACGTCTCCTTCCGCGTGCGATCCGGAGAGCGCCTCGCGGTCGTCGGATGGACCGGAGCCGGAAAGTCCACGATCATCCGTCTGCTCGCGCGGCTGTACGACGTCCGCGAAGGGCGCATCCTCCTCGACGGCGTCGACGTCCGCGACTACGACCTGGACTCATTGAGACGAACGATCGGGGTCGTCCTTCAGGATCACTTCCTGTTCGCGGGGACCGTCGCCGCCAACATCGGCCTGGACGATCCGCGGATCTCGCCCGGCGACATCGAGCGGGCCGCCGAAGCCGTGCGCGCGGACCGCTTCATCGAGGCTCTACCGGGCGGCTATGCCGGCGAGGTCCGCGAGCGCGGGTCGAACTTTTCGGTCGGCGAGAAGCAGCTCCTGTCGTTCGCCCGCGCGGTGGCGTTCGACCCGGCGGTTCTGATCCTCGACGAGGCCACGGCGTCGGTGGACCCGGAGACCGAGCGGCACATTCAGCGGGCGCTCGACAGCCTGCTGTCCGGCCGGACGTCGCTCGTGATCGCGCACCGCCTCGCGACCGTCCGGAACGCCGACCGGATCCTCGTCATGCACCACGGCGAGGTTCGCGAAATCGGGACGCACGACGAGCTTATGCAGAATCCTGAAGGGATTTACCGTGCCTTGTACACGTTGCAGTCCCAACCGGCGGGCTGACTTCTTATAAAAAATCGCTTGCCCATCCCGGAGGGTGCGGGTACAACCCGGAGGGTTCAAATCCAGGAGGAGCCATGCGAACTGTCATGACCAGTCTCGTGATTTTCGCCCTGGCCGGTCCCGCGATCGCATCGAGCACGCTTCGGGAAGTTGAGATCCGCACCGTCTCGCCGGCTGCGCCGCTTCCCGTCGACCTGACCTCCCCGGAAGGCAAGACCCGGTGGCACCTGGAGGCGCTGGGCTCGGGCTCCCTTCGAACGGTCGCGATCGCGCAGCAAGACGATCGCATCGTCGTGGACTCGCGGCGCGAAGGGACGCTCGCCTCCCAGCAGGTTGTCTACTCCGGGCCGGATGCGAGCCGCTGGCTCCTCCCCGATCGGGATTCCACCCAGATGAAGATGGGCGCCAAGGTCACGCTTCACTTCAGAGAAAGCCGCGATCGCGTGGTCGACGAGGTCACGGCCGACGTCGCCACGATCGGGATCGGCTGGGTTCATCTGCCGGAAGGCCCCGAGGAGGTCGTCCTTCAGCGGGCCTACGTCTCCCGCACGCCCGGCGTCGACGATCGGGTGATCCATCGATGGGTCTCGCCTCGCAAGGGCGTCCTCGCCGAGCTTTCGGGCCCGGCGGAGGCAGGCGGCAAGACACGCCGGGCGATCGTCTCGATCGACACGGTGACCCAGGTCGTTAGCGGCGCCGCGACGCTCAAGGTGTACTCCGACCAGATGTATCGCGCGCTGAACCTTGACATTCAATACGGGTGGGACGTGACGACCGGATCGCCGCCCTCGGCGCCGGTCTCATCGCTCGTGCCCAACGCGGGCATCAACAACATGTGCGATCTGGTCAACCTCTCCACGTGGGATTTCTCTCATGCGACGAGCGGGAAGGACAACGTGGACACGGATGTCGCGAGCGTACCGGCAGAAAGCTGCAACACCGGCGGCTGCGGCTATCAGGGCTACCCGGTGACGGGAGGGCTCCACGCTCCCATCCTGGAGCGGCTGGATCGGGACGTGACGGGTACGCCCCGGAAGGACAATCAGATCATCCAGCGCGAGGACCGCGCATCGGACGTGACGTTCTGGCTGCGCGCGGGCGACCAGAACGAAGGGGTCTCGGGAGGATTCGGATCCGGTGAGACCCGCTTTTGCTTCACCGACGAGGCCAGCCTGCCTCGAAACGAAGTGCCGGTCTGGCAACTGCCCCACAACGATGCCGCCGGCTGGTACACGCAGGCGGGCGACACATGGACGGCCGCACCGGTCGTCTCTCCGGCGTGCGAGCAGAGCTTCTACAACTGCGTGTGCGGCTCGTGCGGTGGCCTGTTCCAGACCCTCTACGGTCGCGCGTGCACGAACGGCACGAACCCCGCCGAGAATTATGCGGGAGCCACCTTCGCGAAGAACGTCAAGGGTGGCGTGGCGACCTTGCCGTCGGGGCACACGTTCAATGTCCTGGTGAACCGCAATACCACGGAGTTCTGCACGTACAGCAACTCGTCGTGCAGCGTCCTGCTCGCGACCGTCCGCACGATCGTCTACATCTTCGAAGCGCCTTACGTGGGAGACGTCGCTCTCCTGCGCGGTCCCCAGGTCACCCACTACGCCACGGGGGAAACCGGCGAGACGCCGTGCACCAACTTCACGACGGTCGCGTTCACCGACATCGGGTACGGGCTTTACCCCCCCGTCTCGATCACCGCGGGGGCGACGACGGACACGACCGCGTCCCTCTCCTGGAATCCCGGAAACGACACGCACCGGATCGTCGGTTACAAGATTTACTGGGACACGGATTCCGGTTCGTCGTCGAGCTACGCATTCAACTCCGTGACGAACGCGGCCCAGGTCGCGTTCGCGGGCACCTCGGCGACGATCTCGGGCCTGACCCCGGGCACGACGTACTACTTCACCGTGACGTCCCTTTCGGATTACACCGACCCTTCGAGCGGGGTCCTCACCCATTACGAGAGCATCAAGTACCCGACGACGGTCTCGGGAGACCCCAATTTCTCTTACCCGGCTGAAGTCACGGCGACGACGACCGGCGGAGGGTGCACGCCGACGCAGGCGATTTCCGGCGTCACCGTGAACAAGGCGCTTCCCAACATCCACGTTTGCTGGACGGCGACGCCGGACGCCTGCGCGGTCGGCTACGATGTGCTCGGCTCGAGCACCGCATCCGGCGGGTTCGGCCTCGTGGGACAGGTGGGGCTGACGACGTGCTGGGATGGAAATCCTCCGACTGCCGGCTCGATCGTCTTCCTGCAGGTCCGGGCGCGTGGCACCACCGGAGAAGGACCTTAATCGGGCCCGGAGCTTCGGGAATCCCCGGGTGCGCGGCATGCTGAGATCGTCGTTGCGGCAGGCGCTCGTCTGCGCGCTCGCGTTCGTTGCCGCAGCACCCGCTCTCGCGCAGTCGACGTCGGCCAACCTGAAGGGGCGAGTCGTCGATCTCAACAAGAAGGGTGTGCCGGCTGCGATCGTGCAGGCCCGCTCCGAGGACAGCGGCAGCACGCGATTGGCGACCACGGACGACGAAGGCCGGTTTCGCTTCGAGCTTCTGGCCCCCGGCGCGTGGGCGATCGTGGCCCGATCGGCCGAGGGCGTTCTCTCCGACACGAAGACGATCTCGCTGCGCCTTCAGCAGACGGGTGAGATCGAGCTGACCATCGGCACCGGACTCGAAGAACAGGTCACCGTGCGGGCCGACGTGCCGCTCGTCGATCCGCGGCGCACCGGAGGCGAGCTGCGCATCGTGGGCGAACAGGCCGATGCGCTGCCGATCGCCTCGCGCGACATCGTCGATCTGTCGCTTCTGGATTCTTCCGTGCGGCGCGCGGCGCCGGCGAGCTACTACGGCGAGAGGGAGCCCCCGTTCGTCGTGAACGGGCAGACCGGCCGGGCGAACTCGTACCTCGTCGACGGGCTCGACAACAACGACCAGGCCAGCGGCACCACGCTCAATGCGTCGTTCTCGGATCTCGTCGTGAGCGAGTTCGTCCTGATGACCCATCAGTTCTCGCCCGAATTCGGACGTGCATCGGGCGGCGTCTTGAACTTGATCACCGAGCGAGGAACCAACAAGCTGAGCGCGCAAGGGTTCGTTCAAGGGTCGCCGCGAGGTCTCAACTCCCAGGGAACGCTCGTGGAGGGCCTCCCCGACACCGCAGGCGTGCCCGACGAGTCGGGGAACGTCTCGGCCGGCATGCGGTGGGGCGGGCCCATCCGGAAAGACAAGGCGTTCTGGTTCGCGGCGTACG
Source organism: uncultured Acidobacteriota bacterium (assembly GCA_964647625.1). Taxonomy (GTDB): domain Bacteria; phylum Acidobacteriota; class Polarisedimenticolia; order Polarisedimenticolales; family DASRJG01; genus DASRJG01. Next base: position 31,890 of record CAZYHZ010000037.1, on the reverse strand, counting down.
AGCACGAGGAGAACTCCTCCATCGTCCCGTACACCGGGATCACGTCGGACTTCGTGCAGGGCGGGCGCTACGAGGCGCGAAGCAGCGACGACAATGCGTTCTTCCGGAGCGACGTCAACATCGATCCGCAGAACAGCCTGATGGTCCGGCTGTCCTTCGACCATCGAATCACCAATGGGGTCAACGTCGGAGGGATCAGCACGCCGGAGTGGGGATTCGGGCTCGACGAGCACGACATCCAGCTCGGAGCCTCGCTCACCACGGTATTCAACCCGTCGCTGATCTCGGAGCTTCGCCTGCTGTTCGGGGGATCGTCGCTCACGCAGAACGCGAACTCGGTGTCGACCGGCGTCGAGCGGCCGTCCGGCGAGTTCGGCGGGAACAATCTGAGCCGCCAGGACCGCGACGCCTCCGTCTTCCAGCTCGTGCAGAACCTGACGTGGGTCAAGGGGAACCACACGACGAAGTTCGGCTACGACGTGACCCCGTCGCGAACGAGGGTGAAGGCCCGCTTCAACCCGTACGGCAACTTCACCTACAAGACCGATCATCCTTACCAGCCGGGCGACTGCTACGACGGCACCCTGGACAGCGGCATCGTCTTCAACGATCTGGCGTTCCGCTGCACGGGCGATCCGAACCAGGCTTGCGACGCCGGCAGCGACCAGTGCCCCAGCCTCGGGAAGGGCACGTGCGAGCCGGACTACAACATTCCGGTTCCGTGCTCGGGCGATGGGAACGGAAACGGCATCCCGAACGAGCCCGCGCTGCCCTACACGTATCCCGAGGTCTACGAGCTCATCGAGGGTCAGCCGGACGCCACGCTCGACGACACCGAGATCGCGGCGTTCGCGCAAGACTCGTGGCAAGCGACGCCGAGATGGCTCTTCGATTTCGGGCTCCGGTACGACGTCGACACGTTCACGCTGCCGTCCAGCGCGGTCGTGAAGTCCACGATCCCGAACGGCGGCGCCCCGCGCGACACCAACAACATCGCGCCGCGCCTCGGATTCACGTACACCGTCGGGGACAACCACGAGTGGGTGATTCGCGGCGGCGCCGGAGTCTTCTACAACAAGACGGTTCTCGCATTTCCGGCCGTCGCCGCGATCACGTCGGGCACGAAGATCGGATTGATGTTCCCGCAGGGCCTCGTGTTCGAGTTCGACGAGGGCTTCATCCAGAGGTACGGCATGGATTTCGTGCGCGACCTCCTCGTGTTCCCCGACAACTTGATCCTGCGTTTCTCGACCGGCACGCGGCTCGACTCGACGCAAGCGAACGTGTTCAACCTCGGCTTCGATCGGGCCGTCGGCCCGCACGGGGTCTTCTCGGCCAATGCGACCCGCTCGCTGACCTACCACGTCCCCCTGATGAAGGACCTGAACCCCGTCATCGGGAAGGACATCCAGGGAATCCCGATTCACGCCTACGACACCGTCAACGTCGGCTCGATCGCGGCCGTCGTGACGGAGGGGCGTGCCTGGTACTCGGGTCTCGATCTCGGCTTTCGATGGCAATCGGGCTTCGGCTGGTACAGCGCGGGCTACACGCTGTCGAAGTCGGAGGACATGGGACCCGACCCGCTCAAGGGTGGGATCTACCTTCCGCCGAACTCGTTCGATCTGAGCCAGGAGCGCGGACCCTCGGACAACGACCGCCGGCACCGCGTGGTCCTCGCGGGAGATCTCGGCCTCTACCTGTGGGGGCTGCGCCTGTCGGGCGTCTACCAGTTCGCGACGCCGTTACCGTTCAACGTCACGACGGGCACCGACGACAACCTGGACGGCATCACCAGCGATCGACCGCCGGGCGTCTCACGCAACAGCGGCGTCGATACGCCGCTCGATGCGATCAACACCTACCGGACCGCGCACGGGCTCGCACCGGTCGGGGGCCTAAGCGCCCCGTCACTGTCCCAGCTCGACCTGCGCGTCTACCGTCCGTTCAATTTCAAGTCCGGGAAGGCGCAGGGGCAGGCGTTCGCGCAGATCTTCAACGTGTTCAACCGGTTCAACGGCGGATTGGTCGAAGGCCGCGTGCTCGCGGCGAACTTCGGCCAGGTCATCTCGAACGCCGGTCCGCCCCGATCCGTGGAGCTGGGCCTGAAGATGAGCTTCTGACCGTTTCCGCCTATGATGCGCGGATGCTCCCCGCGCTCGTCCTCGCTGCCGTTGCCCTCGCCCCGTTCGATCAGGTCGTCGGGGCGGAGCGGAAGTTCGCCGCGATGTCCGTGAAGACGGGGCTCCACGAGGCGTTTCTCGCGAACCTCGCCCCGGATTCCGTCTCGTTCAACCCGACGCCCGAGCCGGCGCGGCCGCGGCACACCGACAAGCCTCCGTCGAAGGGCGTGCTCGATTGGGCCCCGGCGTGGGTCGCCGTCTCGTCGGGAGGCGATCTCGCGATCTCCCTGGGCCCGTGGGTGTTCAAGGCCCCCCAGAACCCGATCTTGGGACAGGAGACCGTCGGGTGGTTCATCTCGGTCTGGAAGCGGCAGCCCGACGACGAGTGGAAGGTCGAGGTCGACTCCGGAGTGACGTCTTCGATGGCTTTCGAGAAGCCGCCCTCGGTTCGAAACGGCACGGCGCCGCCTCTCGCCAAGACGGCGACTCCCGCGGACGTGACCGCGGCGCGGAACGCCGTCACCGGACTCGAGCGCGCGATCGCCGTCGAGGCGCGATCGGGCGTGGGCGCGGCCTCGGCCGCGCACGCGGACCCCGAGATCCAGGCGTTCCGAACCGGAGCTTCGGGACGCGATCCGGAAGCGGCGAAGGCCGTGCTCGCCGCGGACAAGCGCAAGGCGGATTGCAAAGCGGAGAAGGTCGTCGCGGCGGCGTCCGCCGACCTCGTCTACGCGTACGGCGCGTGCGACAACAACAGTCCGGACAAGTCGGAGATCACCTCGAAGCTCGGGTTCCTTCACGTGTGGAGGAAGCAGCAAAACGGCACCTGGAAGCTGATGATCGACGTTACGCCATAGCCTGCTACTATCCGCGTCCCTATCGTTGATCGGAGGTCTTGGGTGCAGGCGCCGGACCCGTACATCGGCCTCGTCGCTCACCTTCTCCTGTGCACCGCCTTAGGCGCCGGTCTCATCCTCGCGGCCAAGGTCGTCCGGTATCGCGCGGAAAAGAGCCGCCCCGCGAAGCACGCCACGTACGAGTGCGGTGAAGAACCGTTCGGGGCCGCGTGGCGCCCCGCGTCCGTCGGCTTCTATCTGATCGCGCTCGTCTTCATCCTGTTCGACGCGGAGGCGGCATTCCTGTTTCCGTGGGTCCAGTCGCTCCGCGCCATCGGCACGACGGGCTTCTGGGTCATGGTCGTCTTTCTCACGGTCCTGTTCCTCGGATGGCTCTACGCCTGGAGGAAGGGCGACCTCGACTGGAGCCGATGATGGCCGACGATCCGCTGCCGATCGTGGGCCAGACGGAGCGCGCGGCGCCGGGCACGGCGCTCGAGGACGTGGCCGACGAGGTCGTTCGCTTTCCCGGCGGCGGCGTCGCTCTGCTCCGCTCCGACGCCCTGTTCCACTGGGCGCAGAAATCGAGCTTGTGGCCGCTCACCTTCGGGCTGGCCTGCTGCGCGATCGAGATGATGGCGACGTTCGCCGGCCGGTTCGATCTGGACCGGTTCGGCATGATCCTGCGGCCGACGCCCCGGCAATCGGACGTGATGATCATCGCCGGCACCGTGACGATCAAGATGGCGCCGCGGATCCGGACGCTCTACGACCAGATGGCGCATCCCAAGTGGGTCATCTCGATGGGGAGCTGCGCCAACTCCGGGGACCACTACCGCAACGTCTACTCGGTCGTGCCCGGGATCGATCACGTCATTCCGGTCGATGTCTACGTGGCCGGGTGCCCCCCGACCCCCGAGGCGCTGCTCGAAGGCGTCTTCGCGCTGCAGCGAAAGATCATGGACGGCGGCCGTGCCCACGCGTGAGCTGACGCAGATCCTCGCCGCGCAGTTTCAAGCGACGACCGGGCCGCTCGGCGTCACCGTGCCGAAGGAGATGCTCCTGACGGCTCTCCGCGCGCTGCGCGACACGCACGGCTACCGCTATTACGTGCTTGCGACCGGCGTCGAGGCCGATGCCGCGCTCGAGGTCGTGCATGCGATCCGGAACCTCGAGGCGAACGACACCCTGTTCGTCCGCGTATCGCTCCCGAAGGAGGCCGCCGAGGTCGACTCCGCGGCGTTCGTGTATGCCGGAGCCGAATGGCACGAGCGCGAGATCTTCGACCTGTTCGGAATCACGTTCCGCGCGCACCCGGATCTGCGCCGGCTCCTGATGCCGGACGATTACCCCGGCCACCCGCTGCGCAAGAGCTTCGCGATGGACACGCCTTGGGGGTACCGCCCATGAGCGCGGAGCCGGTCACGATCGTCGAGCGTGAGTTCGGCGAGCTGGCGCTCAACATGGGGCCCCAGCACCCGTCGACGCACGGCGTCCTCCGGCTCGTCCTGCATCTGTCGGGCGAGACCGTCGTCAGGGCGGTGCCGGTCATCGGGTACCTGCATCGCGGCGTCGAGAAGCTCTCGGAGCATCTGGCCTACGATCAGCTGGCACCGGTTTACGAGCGGGACGACTACCTCGCCCCGACCGCGAATTCCAACGCCTACGTCCTCGCCGTCGAGAAGCTCGGCTCGATCGACGTCCCGAAGCGGGCGCAGTGGCTGCGCGCCTTCGTCTCCGAATGGCAGCGCGTGTCGTCGCACCTCGTGTGGCTCGGCACCTTGGGGCTCGATCTCGGTGGGGCGCTGGGTGGAGGCACGAGCCTCTATATGTATTGCTTCCGGGAGAGGGAGACGATCCTCGATTTCCTCGAGACGCTGACCGGGACGCGCTTCCACACGAATTTCAACCTCGTCGGCGGCGTCCGCTACGACCTGACCGCCGAGATGGCGCAGAGGTCGGACGCTCTCGCCGCGCGCATCGAAGCGGCGCTGGCCGAGCTGTGGGCGATGTCCGGAGGGAACGCGATCTTCCAGGAGCGCACGCGCGGGGTCGGCGTGATCTCGAAGGACCTGGCGCAGGGTGTCGGCGTCACGGGGCCGACGCTGCGCGGATCGGGCATCGCTCAGGACATCCGCAAGACCGCGCCCTACGATGCGTACGGCGAGCTCGATTTCCCGACCGTGACGCGCTCCGCCGGCGATGCGGAGGCCCGCTTCCAGGTTCGCATGGAGGAGATCGGCGTCTCGCTGCGCCTCGTGCGGCAGATCGCGGGCGGTCTTCCCGCGGGCCCGATCTTCTCGCGCAAGCCGATCAAGAATCCGAAGGCGACGAAGCTTCCGAAGGGCGAGGTGTACGCCGCCGTCGAGTCGCCGCGCGGCGAGCTGGGGTTCCACATCGTCTCCGACGGAAGCCCGAAACCCTACCGGCTCAAGATCAACGCGCCGTCTTTCAAGAATCTCCAGGTCGTGCCGCATCTCCTCCCGGGAGGCCTCGTGGCGGACGTCGTGGCGATCCTGGGATCGCTCGATCCGGTGCTCGGGGACGTCGACCGGTGAGCGCGCTGCTGACGGGTTGGACCGGCGCCTTCATTCTGTCCGGCGTGACGCTCTTCGTCGCGATGACGTTCGTCGCGTACATGACGTGGCTCGAGCGCAAGGTCGCGGCGCGGATGCAGAACCGGATCGGTCCTTACGAGGTCGGCGTGCCGCACGGCTGGCTCCAGCCGCTCGCCGACGTCGCCAAGCTCCTGGTCAAGGAAGACATCACACCGCGCGCCGCCGACGCCCTGCTGTTCAACCTGGGCCCGGTCCTCGTCGTCGCCCCCGCCCTCATCGGGTTCGCGTTCATCCCGATCGCCAAGGGGTTGGCGATCGCGGATCATCCGTATTCGCTTCTGCTGTTCGTCGGCTTCGCGTCGTTGACGCTTCTCGGCATCTTCGCGGCCGGCTGGTCGTCGAACAACAAGTACGCCTTGTTGTCGGCCCTGCGCATGGTCGCGATGGCCGCGTCGTACGAGGTCCCGCTGCTCCTGACGCTGCTCGTCCCGGCGGTCCTCGCGGGCTCGCTCCGCCTCGGCGCGATCGTCGAGGCGCAGCGCGGGATGTGGTTCATCGCCACGCCGCTCATCGGCCAGGTCGCCTTCGGAGTCTTTCTCATCTGCGCGCTGGCGGAAGGCAACAAATCGCCTCTGGACATCCTCGAGGCCGAGTCGGAGCTGATCGCGGCGTACAACGTCGAGTACTCGGGAATCAAGTTCGCGCTGTTTTACGCCGGCGAGTACGCGCACACGCTGGCGGTCGCGGGCCTCGCGGCGACGGTCTTCTTCGGCGGCTATCTCGGCCCCGCGTTCCTCCCGGGTGTGGTGTGGCTCGCTGCGAAGTGCGGCGTGCTGTTCCTGCTCATCCTCTGGATCCGCTGGAGCCTGATGCGCCTGCGCATCGACCAGGCGATCCGGATCAACTGGATGGTCCTGTTGCCCGCCGCGCTCGTGAATCTCCTTCTCGCGGCGGCGTGGGTGGTGAGGCGCTAGATGCCGAGCCTCCCCGCGTTGGTCCTCGGCACGCTGCGCACGATGGGCGCGACGCTGCGCAACGTCCTGCGGCCCGCCAACACGGTCGCCTACCCGCGCCGCAAGCGGGAAATTCCGGGGCAGTGGCGCGCCGGGTCCTTCGCGCTGACGTTCGATCCGAAAACCGACGAGGAGAACTGCATCGGCTGCCGGCTCTGCGAGTACATCTGCCCCTCGGAGATCATCAAGGTCACGCTCCGCAAGGGCGAGCCCCGCAAGAACGGCATCGGCGCGACCTACTGCGACGCGTTCACGCTCGACTATCAGGCCTGCATGCAGTGCGAGCTGTGCCTCCAGGTGTGTCCGACCGACGCGATCGTGATGACGCGCGCGCTGGCGCCCGCCGTCCTCACGCGCGAAGGCCTCTTCCTCTCGAAGGAGAAGCTGATGGCGAACGGCCGGACGCTTCTCGCCGAGCCGGGCCTGACCTCCGAGGCGACGCCGACCCGCATCCGCGAGTGGACCGACGCCGCGCGCGGGCTTCCCAAGCCCGAAGGCGGGGAGCCGGCCGCGTGAGGGACCTCGTGTTCTTCACGCTTGCCGCGGTTCTTCTTGGGTCCGCGTTTGCGGTCGTGGCGGCAAAGAGCCTCTTCCGCGCGGTCTTCGCGCTGGCCGCCGCCCTGCTCGCGACGGCGGGGCTCTACTTGCTCCTGACCGCGCCGCTCGTGGCCGCCGTTCAAATTCTCCTCTACACCGGCGGCGTGCTCACGCTGTCCGTATTCGCGCTCGTCGTCGCGGGCGGCAACGTCGAGGCGGTCCGGTGGCGCTCGCCGTGGCCGGCGGGGGCGGTGGCGGCCGGGGCGTTCGCCGCGCTGGCAGCGGCGGCCCGCACGATGCAGCCGCTCGGGCGGCCGGGAGGCTTGGACAACGGGACCGACATCGGCGTCCTGCTGTTCCGCGACTATCTCGTGCCCTTCGAGCTGCTTTCCGTCCTCTTGCTCGGCGCGATCTGCGGCGCGCTTCTGCTCGCCCGGAAGGATCGCCCGGAATGACCCTCCAGTCGGTCTTGGTGCTGGCCTCGGCCGTGTTCGCGATCGGACTGTTCGGCGCGCTCGCGAGGCGTCACGCAATCGGGGTGCTCCTCTCGATCGAGCTGATGTTCAACGCCGTCAACCTGGCCATCGTCGCGATCGCGTGGTCCCGGGGGCTTCTGGCGGGCGTCGTGCTGGTGCTCTTCGGGATCGCGATCACCGTTGCCGAGATCGCGGTCGGACTGGCGCTGGTGCTGCTCGCGTCGAGGGTGCGCGGCAGCGTCGTGCTCGACGACCTCTCAGAGCTTCGGGGCTGACGCCGATGACCGACGCGATCGTCGTCCTTTTCGGCCCGCTCGCTGCGTTCGCGGTCCTTTCGCTCGTTCCTCCGCTGCGGCGCTCCGGCAAGCCGGCCGCCTTGGTCTCGATCGCCGGCATCGGCGTGTCGCTCCTCGCTGCGGTCTCTTTGGCGATGCGCGTCCACGCCGAAGGCCTGCCCTCGGTCGTCGAGATCGTGTGGGCTCCCATGACGACGCTGCCGTCGATTCGCTTCGGGCTTCTCGCCGACGGCATCTCGGCCTCGATGGCGGCGATCGTCGCGTTCGTCGCGCTGGCCGTGCAGGTGTATTCGCTGTCCTACATGGCCGACGAGCCGCCTTCCGGCTTCGGCCGCTACTACACCTATCACTCGCTGTTCGCATTCGCGATGCTGGGACTCGTGCTGTCCCACAACCTGCTTCAGACGTACGTGTTCTGGGAGCTCGTGGGCCTGGGATCGTACCTGCTGATCGGGTTCTGGTTCCAGAAGCCCGAAGCCGCCCGAGCGGCGCAGAAGGCGTTCTGGACGACGCGACTCGGAGACGTCGGCTTCGCCCTGGGCATCGTCATCCTCTGGGTCGCCGCCGGCACGTTCACCTTCACCGACCTGTTCGCAGCGGCCGACGGCGGGCGCGTCGCAGGCACCGCGCTCGGCTTGGGCGTCCTCGGAATCTATCTCGGAGCGATGGGAAAGAGCGCCCAGTTCCCCTTCCACATCTGGCTCCCCGACGCGATGGAAGGTCCGACGCCGGTGTCCGCCCTGATCCACGCCGCGACGATGGTTGCGGCCGGTGTCTTTCTGATGGTCCGGATCTCGCCGCTCCTCGCCCACACGCCGCGTGTGGCGACGGCCGTTTGCCTGATCGGCGTGCTGACCGCGTTCGCCGCGGCCTCGATGGCGCTCGTCGAGCGGGACATCAAGCGCATCCTCGCGTTCTCCACGGTCAGCCAGCTCGGTTTCATGATGGCCGCGGTCGGCGCCGGCTCGCCTTCGGCCGCGTACGCTCACCTCGTCACGCACGCGTTCTTCAAGGCCCTGCTGTTCCTCGCCGCAGGAGCGCTGATCCACGCCGTGCACACGAACGATATCTTCAAGATGGGCCGTCTGGCGCGGACGATGCCGCTGACCGCGGCGGCGTTCGCCGCGGGTGCGCTGGCGCTCTCCGGCGTCTTTCCGCTGTCCGGGTTCTTCTCGAAAGACGAGATCCTGGCCGCCGTCCTTTCGGGCGGGCATCCGGTCGCTTTCGCCGTGCTGATCGTGACCGCAGGCATGACGGCGTTCTACATCGGGCGGGCGTTCTTCGTCGCGGCCATGGGAACGAGAGAAGCCGCCGGCCACCCGCACGATCCACCGGCGGCGATGCGCGTGCCTCTCGTCGTCCTCACGGTGCTCGCGATCGGCGCGGGCGCGGTCTTGCCGCTCCTGCCGGCGCTCTTTCGCGCCTCGATCGGCGGAGCGACGGGGGCGGAAGCGCACGCGCCGGCGATCGTCCCGATCCTGGGCACGCTCGCCGCGCTCACGGGGCTCGGGATCGCGTGGGCCGGATACCAGCGCGGCGCGTTCGACCCGGCCCGCGTCCGGATCGCGATGGGCCCGATCGTTCGCGTCCTCGAGCGGCGCTGGTACGTCGACGACGTGTTCGAGGCCGTCTACCGATCGGTCTATCTCGGCGTCTCGAACGCGGTCGGCTGGGTCGATCGCTACATCGTCGACGGCGTCGTCAACGCGGTCACCTGGGGGACCTGGTCGGGCGCGGGCCGCCTGACACGAATCCAGTCCGGGCGCATGCAGGACGCTCTCTACGCCACGGCCGTGGGACTCCTGCTTCTCCTCTGGCTGGCGTGGGGACGGTGACGTCGCGATGACCGACTTTCTGACAGCGACGCTCGGGGCGCCGTTCCTCGCGGCGGTCTTGATCCTGCTCCTGCCGCAGCGCGCCAAGCTTGCGATCCGCCTCGTCTCCCTCGCCGGCGCGCTCGTGCCCTTGGCGACCAGTCTGCTGCTTCTGTCCCGCTACGACTCGGCCGCCGGCGGCTTCCAGTTCCAGACCTCGATTCCGCTGGTCCCCGCTCTCGGCCTCTCGTGGCACATGGGCGTCGACGGGATCGGCGTCCCGCTCGTGCTGCTCACCGCGATCATCCATCTCACGTCGGTGCTCACCTCGTGGACCTTGAAGGAGCGCGAGAAGGAGTTCTTCCTGTTCGTCGCGCTCCTGGTGACAGGCGTCTACGGCGTATTCGTCTCGCTCGACCTGTTCCTGTTCTTCCTGTTCTACGAGCTGGCCGTGCTGCCGATGTACGTGCTGATCGGCATCTGGGGCTCGTCGATGGACGTCCCCGGCGAGGGCCCCTTCGGCCGCTTCTTCGGACGGGTCGGCGTCGGCCTCAAGGAATACGGCGCGATGAAGCTGACGCTGTACCTGCTCGCGGGCTCGGCGTTCATCCTCGTCGGCATCTTCCTGCTGTGGGTCGAGGCCGGACGCCAGCTCGGGGCCGGCACGTTCGACTACGTCCTGCTCTCTCGCGCCCACTTCGGAGGGGCGTCGGGCCGCACGCTGTTCCTGCTGTTCTACGTCGGCTTCGGCGTGCTGGCGGGCATCTGGCCGTTCCACACGTGGTCGCCCGACGGGCACGCCGCGGCGCCGGCCGCGGGATCGATGATGCACGCGGGCGTCCTGATGAAGCTCGGAGCGTACGGCGTCCTGCGTCTGGGTTTCGGGCTGCTGCCGGAAGCGGCGCACCAGCTCGCCTGGCTCGTCGGAGCGATCGCCGTCATCAACATCGTCTACGGGGCGCTCGGCGCGGGCTGGCAGAAGGACATCAAGTACCTGATCGCGTACTCGTCGGTTTCGCACATGGGCATCGTGATGCTCGGGATGGCGACGCTGAACGAGGCCGGCATCACAGGGTCGGTCTACCAGATGGTCGCGCACGGCATCATGACGGCGCTGTTCTTCACGCTGGTGAACCTCGTCTACAACATCTCGCACGTGCGCGACATGACGAAGATGGGCGGGTTCGCCCACCGGATGCCCGGGATCGCGGTGTTCTTCGTGATCGCGGGTTTGAGCTCACTGGGCCTGCCGGGATTGGCGGGCTTCGTCGCCGAATTCCTCGTGTTCCTCGGAGCGTGGGGCTCCGCGCACCCGTGGTGGCTCGTCCCCGGTGTCCTCGGCGCGTTCATCACCGCGCTGTACGTCCTGCGCGCCGTGCGCACGATCTTCCTCGGCCCCGCCCCCCCGGAAACGATGCATCTACGTGACGCGCACGGGGTCGAGTGGGCGAGCTTCGTCGTCCTCTCCGGCGCCCTCGTGTTGCTCGGCGTCTGGCCGCGGCTCGTCCTCGTGCCGCTCAACACGGGCGTCGCCGAGTTCCTGGCGCGGCTGGGGATTTGAACGTGACGGCCGCGGCGCTCGAGATCTTCACCCTGGTCCTCGCAATCGCCGTGCTGGCGCTCGATCTCGTCGTGCCCGCGCGACGAAAGGACGCGGCGCGGCGCGGCCTGTTCGCCCTGGCCGGCGCCGGGCTCGTCGCGGCGACCGCGCTCTCCTTCCGGCTGGAAGCCCCGGCGCAGCTCACCGACGCCTTCGTCCTCGATGCGTTCGCGCTGTTCGCCAAGCGCATCCTGCTCGTCGCGGCCTTGCTGACGGTTTGCGGCTTGTACCCGTACGCGAGGCGCAGAGCGTTTGCCGACCGGTCGGGCGAAGCGATCGTCCTCTTGCTGTTCGCCACGGTTGGCGGCATGGCGCTCGTGTCGTCGCGCGAGCTGTTGACGCTGTTCGTCTCGTTCGAGCTTTTGTCCTTGCCCCTCTACGTGCTGGCCGCGCTCGAGAAGAACCGGCCGGCCGCCGTCGAGGGCGCGATGAAGATCTTCCTCCTGGGAAGCGTCTCGTCGGCGGTGCTTCTCCTCGGGATCGGCTTCCTGTTCGCGGCCACGGGGACGACGTTCTGGACGCACGTCACGCGGTGGCCGGAGACGCCGCTCGTGGCGACGGGCGCTGCGCTGCTCCTGGCCGGGTTCGGATTCAAGGTCGCGATCTTCCCGTTCTCCTTGTGGGCGCCCGATACGTATCAGGCGGCGCCGACTCCAGTGCTCGCGTTTCTTTCCGTCGCACCGAAGGCGGCCGCGGTCGTCTGCCTGTTCCGGCTGGTCTTCGAGATCTTCCATCCGGCGGGGATCCCCGTGGCGTCCTGGCTTTCGATCCTGGCCGCGCTCACCATGACGGTCGGAAATCTGCTCGCGTTGCGGCAGCACGACTTGAAGCGCCTGCTCGCCTATTCGGGGATCGCGCAGATCGGCTACGTCCTCCTCGCGCTGGCGGCCGGAACGCCGACGGCGGCCGGGTTGGCCCTGTTCTACTTCGTCGCCTACCTGGTCTCGAATGCCGGGGCGTTTCTCGTCGTCGCCGCGATGGAGTCCGCCGGAGAAGAGCCCACGATCCACGGCGCGCGGGGGATGATCAGGCGCTCGCCGTGGCTTGCGTCCACGATGCTCGTCTTTCTGCTGTCGCTCGGCGGCATCCCGTTCGCGCTGGGCTTTTGGGGGAAGATGTACGTGTTCCTCGCGGCGGCCCAGGCCGGGCTCATCGGGCTGGTGTTTTTGGGATCCGTCCTCGCCGTGGTCGCGCTTTTCTACTACCTGTCGGTGGCTCGTGCGATGTTCATCTCGTCCGGGGACGGCCCTGAGATCGACCCCGCCGTCTCGATTTTCGGCCCAATTCTCGCCTGTGCCCTGCTTGCCGGGGCCGGTGGACTCGTCCCCCACTGGATCGCCGATCCGGCCATGAAAGCCGCGGAATCCGTGACAATTCTGTCATCGCGATAACGAGGTCTGCGGGGCGTCCTCAGCGGTTTCCCCCAATAAGGTGGCGCGGATATCGCACTGCCCGTACAAGTAACTGATGGCGCGCGGATTGCCGCTTTGGGGTCGGCGCGCCTTGGAGACACGATGAGGAAATGGGCCGGTTCCATCGCGATCCTGCTGGGAGGCTTGGTCCTCGCAGGATCGGTGTGGGCCGACGACGCCCCGCCGGCCGAGGCGAAGAAGCCGGCCAAAGATCACCCCGTCGCCGCCGGCAGCTTCCTCGAGAAATTCCTGGCGCCGAAGATCTCCTCGCGCTTGACGACCGATGCCGTCGCCATCACCAATTTCGCGGATCCGAACGCGAACCCCTGGGTCAGGGACACTCAGCTCGTGGGCCGCGTCGAGAAGGGCACGGTGAGCGCCGCGATGGGTGCGGCGAAGCAGTACGTCCTCCACAGCCTCCAGCTCGACACGATGACGATCCCGATCTCCGCCGGAAGCTCCGGGCTGCTCGGTGGGTCCAACGAAACCATGAGGCTGCGATTCGGCATCTCGCACATGACTCCGCGTGCCGATCTCATGATCCCGTCGTCCCACGGCCACATCCGCCTCAGCGCCGACGTGCGCGGAAGCTTCGCCACGGGCTACGAGACGGAAGGCTCGCGCTTCGGCGTCGACGTCTCAGTCGATCCGCTCCGGCATCAGGCCACGTTCGGCTTGGCCCGGCGGTTCTAGCGCACTAGACCTTGGTCTTCTGCCGGTAAACGCGCATCATCGAAAGTGCCCCCGTCAGCCGCGAGATCCTGCGGTTCTTCGCCTGGATCTGCTGCATGTCGTCGACGGGAACCTGCTCGGCCCGGATGTCCCGCAAGCTGCGCTCGATCTCGGCCGCCAGTTGATCCATCTCGGTGTTCTTGAGCGGCTTGAACGACCGCTCGGTGACCACCTGAAAGCCTTCGGCGATGTCCCGCGCGAAGTTGAACGCCGATCCCCCCGGAATGCCCATCAGTCGAGCTCCTTCATGGCGTCGATCACGAACGCGATGTGGTCGTCGAGCTCCATGCCGATCGCGGCCGCACCGTGGGTAACATCGTCCCGGTTGACGCTCCGCGCAAAGGCGCGGTCTTTCAGGCGCTTTCTCACCGAGGAGACCTTGAGGTCGGCCAGGGATTTCGACGGCACGACGAGGACACAGGCGCCGACGAAACCGCACAGCTCGTCCACCGCGAACAGGCACTTCTCGAGATTCGTCTCCCGCGGCACGCCCGTGTGGTCCCCGTGCGAGAGGATCGCCCGCCGGAACCACTCGGGATAGCCCTGCGACGCCAGGATCTCGCTGCCGCGGAACGGGTGATCGTCGAGCGTCGGGTAGCGCTCGTAGTCGAAGTCGTGAAGCAGGCCGACCAGCCCGTACGCTTGCTCGTCTTCTCCCAGCCGGCGCGCGTGGGCGCGCATGGCGGCCTCGACGGCCAGCGCGTGACGCCTGAGCCCGTCGCCCTTCGTGTACTCGTGGAGCAGCTGAAGCGCCGTCGCGCGATCGGGTAGCTCGCTCATGTCGGGCCGGCCATTGTGCCACGAACCCGATCGGCTATCGTGCGCGATCATGAATGCGCTCCTCTCACGCTGGAACCCGTGGCAGGGGCTCGGGGCGCTTCCGAAGAAGATCTGGATCCACTTCGCAGCCACGCTCGTCAATCGCATGGGGACGATGGCGATCCCGTTCCTCATCCTCTATCTGACCAAGAACGTCGGGTTCACCGCCGAGAGAGCCGGACTGATGTTGAGCCTGTACGGGGCGGGCTCCCTGGTCGTGACGCCGTTCCTGGGCCGGATGGCCGACAAGATCGGCCACGTCCGCATGATGAAGGCGTCATTGCTGTCGACCGGGTTCGTCCTTTTGGCCTACCCGCTCGCGCGAACCGGACCTCAGATCGTCGTCGCGACGCTGGCGTTCGCGATCACCGCCGAGGCCTTCCGGCCCGCGAGCCTGTCGGTGCTCACCGACATTGCGCCTCCCGATCAGCGAAAGGCGGCGTTCGCCGTCAACCGGCTGGCGGTCAACCTAGGGATGAGCATCGGCCCCGCCGTCGGCGGCTACCTCGCGGAGATCAGCTTCCCCGCCATCTTCCGGGTCAACGGCGTGACGACGCTCGCGTCCTTCGCGGTCCTGGCGCTCACCGGCTTTGCCGTGGCGGAGCACCGGCTGGCCGAAGGAGGCGACGCTCCGCCGCGCTCGAGCCCGGGCTATCGCGATTGGCAGCTCATCGGGTTTCTCCTCGCGTGTGTGCCGCTCGCCGCCGTCTTCTTCCAGCACGAAGGCGCGCTGCCTCTCGACGTCGTGCGCGACCTGGGCTTGCCGGCGTCGTACTTCGGCTGGATGTTCACGATCAACACCGTGATGATCGTGCTCATGGAGGTTCGCCTGAACCTCCAGACCTCGCACTGGCCCCACAGCAAGAGCCTGTTCATCGGCGGTCTGTTCATCGCGGCGGGGTTCGGATCGATGGCGTTCTGCAGGACCGCTGGCTCGATCGCGCTGACCGTCGTCGTCTGGACGATCGGCGAGATGATCCTCCTTCCTTCGATGTCGAACTACGTGGCCGAGCTCGCGCCGGCCGATCGCCGCGGCGAGTACATGGGGCTGTACTCGATGGCGTGGGGCATCGCGTTCGCTCTCGGGCCCTGGCTCGGCACGATGGTGCTCGAGCGCTACGGCCGCGTCACGCTGTGGGGCGGCACGTTCGCGGTCGCGGCCCTGGCCTCGATCGCGATGGGGCGGATGAAAGCGCCGCACCCCCGGTGATCATGTAGACTTTTCGAGGGGGAAGCGGAATGGACCTGGTCGTACCCGCGATCGACCGCTATCTGTCGGCGCTCGCCGCATCGAGCGATCCCACCCTGGGCGACATGGAAAAGCTCGCGGCACAGCGGGACTTCCCCATCGTCGGCCCGCAGGTCGGCCGGCTGCTCGAGGTCAGCGCCCGCGCGTGCGGAGCGCGCCGCATCCTCGAGCTGGGCTCCGGATTCGGTTACAGCGCCTACTGGTTTCTCCGCGCGATGGGACAAGACGGAACGATCCTCCTCACGGAAGGCTCTCCGGAGCGTTGCCGCGAGGCCGAGCAGTTCTTGACCGCGGGAGGATTCGCCGGCCGGTACCGGATCGAAACCGGCGACGGATTGGCGGTTGCCGCGGCGCTCGAAGGGCCGTTCGACGTCGTCTTCTGCGACATCGACAAGCACGACTACCCCAAGGCGCTTCCGATTGCCCGGCGGCTCCTCCGCCCCGGAGGCCTCTTCATCACCGACAACATGCTCTGGGACGGCAAGGTCCTGGCCCCGGCTCCCGATGACAAGACGACAGCGGGCGTCGTCGAGCTGACCCGCGCGCTCCACGCCGCGACGGATTTCCGGACGACGCTCGTCCCGATTCGCGACGGCGTCACGATCGCCGTCAAGCTCGCCTCGTGACCGTCGCCGTCGGCGACGCGGCTCCCGAGCTCTCTGGCGTCACGGGCACCGGCGGCCGATTCGTTCTCGGCAGTCCACGCGCGACATCGGTGCTCGTGGAGTTCCTGCGCGGCACCTGGTGACCGAACTGCGCCCGGCGCATCGCGCAGTTGCGCGAACGGTTCGAGGCGTTTCAGGACGAACGGGTCGACGTCGTGGTGGTGCTCTGCCAGAGCGGGTCCGCGATCGCGGAGTGGCTGGCGGCGCATCCCCAACCATTTCCCATCCTCGCCGACGAGGATCGCGTGAACGCGAAGCGCTGGGGCGTTTATGCACGGCTGTCCTACGATTCGATCCACCTGGCAAAGCCCGCGTCGTTTCTCGTCGGTCCCGACGGCATCGTCCGATACGCCCGTGTGTGGCGGCACCAGGCGAGCTTCGGGGATCTCGGCGAGATCGTAGGGGCGAACCGGGCGTAGTCAGTGGCGCCGCACGGTCAATCTGGACATCGGGCCCGAAGTTCGATTACTGTCCGCCGAATCGAGGGCACGACATGGCCGAATCAAAGACCAAGCCGACGAAAGCGAGTGTGAGCGATTTCCTGGAAGCCGCCTCCGGCGGCGATGCGCAGCGCCTCAAGGACTGCAAGGCGATCGTCCAGATGATGAAGGACGCGTCGGGCGAAAAGCCGGTGATGTGGGGCACGAGCATCGTGGGCTTCGGGAGCAAGCCCTACCAGGGCGCCGCCAGCTCCGGTGACTGGCCGATCATCGCGTTCTCGCCACGCAAATCCGCGCTGACGCTCTACGTGGGGGCGACGGGCTACCCGAAGCTCCTTGCGAAGCTCGGCAAGCACACGACGGGAAAGGGCTGCCTCTACATCAAGAAACTTTCCGACGTGGATCTCGGCACGCTGAAAACGCTGATCGCCACCTCGGCGAAGGACCACGCGAAATGAGCCTGAGGTCCGTGTGGGCCATCTTCGCGGGCGTCCTGTTCACGATCATCGTCACGGTGATCGTCGACGAGATTTTCCACAAGCTGGGGTTCTATCCGCCCACGGGCCAAGGATTGAGCAACTTTCAGGCCGTGGTCGCCACCGCCTATCGGATCGTCATCACGATCGCCGGGGCTTACCTCACCGCGTCGTTGGCGCCCGGCGCTCCGATGAAGCACGCGCTGATTCTGGGCGTCGTGGGGACGATCCTCGGATTCGCAGGCGTCGTCGCAACGTGGGGGAAGAACCTGGGGCCGACCTGGTACCCGATCGCCCTGATGGTCCTCGCCGTGCCGCAATGCTGGGTCGGTGGCAAGATCTACGAGTCGAGATGGGCCGTGAGCGCATGAGCGTGACGATCTTCATTCCGGGGCCTCTCCGCGAATACTGCGGCGGCGCGCGCACGCTCGACAGCACGGCTCCCACGGTGCGCGCGGCCCTCGAGGAGATCGAGTGTCGGTTCCCGTCGCTCTACAGCGGCGTCTGCGACGAGACCGGCGCCGTGAGGCGCCACATCAACATCTTCGTGAACACCTTGCACATGCGCGACCGTGACGGACTGGACACGGCGCTTGTCTCCGGGGACGAGGTCACCATCCTGCCCTCGGTGTCGGGAGGTTGAACATGGCCGATCGCGTCGTGCTCGTCATCGGAACCAAGAAGGGAGTGTTCGTCGCCGAGGGCTCGAAGAAGCGCAAGACGTTCGAGCTGCGGGGACCGTCGGGTCCCGGCGTCGCCGTCTACTCCGCCCTGGTCGACACCCGCGGAGGGGCTCGGGTGTACGCCTCGAGCTGCAACCCGTTCTTCGGGATGAAGATCCTGAAATCGACCAACCTCGGCAAGACGTTCAAGGAGACGAAATCGGCGCCGGCGTTCTCAAAGGACGACGGGCGCGCTCTGGCCAACATCTGGTCGATGGAACCCGGCGACGCGAAGGGCGAGCTGTGGTGCGGCGTCGAGCCGGCGGCGCTGTTCAAGAGCGGCGACGGCGGCGACTCGTGGGACATGGTCGAAGGCATCAGCAACCACGAGCACTCGCGGAAGTGGAACCCCGGAAACGGCGGGCTGTGCCTCCACACGATCGTCCGTGACGGCGATCGGGTCCACCTGGGGATCTCGACGGGCGGGCACTACCTGAGCGAAGACCGCGGCAAGACGTTCAACGCGTCGAACTCGGGCGTGGGCGCCGGCTTCTCTCCCGACCCGTACCCCGAGTTCGGTCAGTGCGTGCACAAGATCGCCAAGCACCCCGACGCACCGGGCCGGCTCTACATGCAGAACCACGGCGGCTGGGCCGAGTGGGACGGTCCCGGCGGACGGAGGCCCGACATCGGCGTGCTCCGGAGCGACGACTACGGCCACTCCTGGTACTCGATTGCGAAGGGGCTTCCGTCGGACTTCGGATTCCCGATCGTGGTCCACCCCGAGGACGCCGACACCGTGTACGTGATGCCGCTCGAGCCGGCGACGCGGACGTGCCCCGGGGGAGCGCCGGCCGTCTGGCGCAGCGAGAACGGCGGGGCGTCCTGGAAGGCCGTCCGAAAGGGCCTGCCGAAGCGCGCCGGCTACTTCACGGTGCTGCGCGATGCGATGGACATCGACGACGTATCGTCGCCCGCGGTTTACTTCGGGACGACGACGGGACAGCTCTGGATCGGCCGCGACGGCGGGGACGAGTGGGACTGCCTGTTCGATTCGCTGCCGCCGATCAATTGTGTGAAGGTCGCGACCGTCTGAATGGCCGAGATCGCCTGCAATCTGCTTGCGCTACTCCCCGATCAGCGCGACCGCCGCGCGGCCCTCGCGGCGAAAGCGATCGCCGCGGTGACGTCTTCGACCGAGCTGCCGTCGGGATTCTCCCTGCGGCTCGATCCGCAGCTCGTGACGGCGGGAGAGCTCGACGAGCTTGCTGGGCTCGAGGGACGGTGCTGCCCCTTCCTTCACCTCGCAGCGCGCGCCGGCGATGGGGGGCTCCTGCTCGAGATCACGGGCAGTCGCGGCGTCAAGGATTTCATCCGAGCGCAGTTCGGACTGAGATCGTGACGGCGGGCTCGCGGACGAGCCCTTATCCGCTCATCGGCGCGATCTGGCTCACGGCGGTGCTCATCGCCGGAGCGCTGGGGCTCTTCGCGAGGCTGCCGTTTCCCGGGCCCCAGATCGTGCTCGCCGGCCTGACGTCCGCCCTGGTCGCGGCAGCGGCGCTCGACGCGCGTTTTCGGGAATGGCTCGTCACGCTCGACCTGCGCGCCGCGATCGCGATCCACCTGTCGCGGTTCGTCGGGATCTACTTCCTCGTGCTCTACCGCGCGGGTCTGCTGCCCTTCGAGTTCGGGGTGCTCGGCGGCTGGGGCGACATCACGATCGCCGTCACCGCGACGCTGTGGCTCGTGCTGACGCGCGATCCCATGCGCCATCGCGGCCTTCTCGTCCTCTGGAACATCGCCGGGCTGGTCGACATCGTCTTCGTCGCGCTGACGGCGGGCCGGCTCGGGATGGCGAGCCCGGGTGCGCTCGCCCCCCTGCGCGTCCTTCCGCTCTGCCTGCTTCCGGGGTTCTTCGTGCCGCTGATCCTCGCCAGCCACTTCCTGATCTTCTGGCGCGTCCGGCGAACGATGGACGCGGAGCGGTGATGCAGGACCGCACGCTCGCCGTCGTCAGCATGATCTTCTTCGCCTCCGAGCTGACGCTCGCCTTGACCCGCCGGGCGCGGTACACCGGCGGGGCGACGCGGGAGGACGGCGGATCGGGGCCGGTCCTGTGGGTCCTGATCTCGTCCGCGGTCATCGGTGCGTTCGCGATCTCGGGCATTCCGTCGTGGCGCCTGCCGGTCTCCGCGGTCGTGATCCGCCGGGTCGCGCTCGCGCTCATGCTGTCCGGCCTTGCGATCCGCTGGTGGGCCGTGTTGACGCTCGGTCGGTTCTTCACGGTGGACGTCGCCACCCATCGGGACCACACGCTCGTCGATTCCGGCCCGTTCCGCTTCGTCAGACACCCGTCGTACACCGGATTGCTCCTGGCGTTTCTCGGCATGGGCGTGTCGCTGGGGAGCACGGCGAGCCTCGTGATCTTGATGACACCGATCCTCGTCGCGCTGTCGTTCCGCATCCGGGTCGAGGAAGCGGCGCTGCGACGGGCCTTGGGCGCACGCTACGATGAGTACTGTGCGCGCACCAAACGGATCATCCCCGGCATCGTCTGAGCGGCGCGCCGCGCTCGCGTTCATCTTCGTCACCGTCATGCTCGACGTGCTCGCCATGGGCGTCGTCATTCCGGTGCTCCCGCGGCTCGTCGAAGGGTTCGTCGGCGGCGACACCGCGCGGGCCGCGCGGATCTACGGCCTGTTCGGCGGCGTCTGGTCGTTGATGCAGTTCGTCTGCGCGCCGCTCCTGGGCGCGATGTCGGACCGCTTCGGGCGGCGGCCGGTGATCTTGACCTCGAATTTCGGGCTCGGCTTCGACTACATCCTCATGGCCCTGTCCCCGAACCTGTGGTGGCTCTTCGCGGGCCGCGTCATCTCCGGGATCACCGGTGCCTCGGTCACGACGGCGTGGGCGTACATCGCCGATGTGACGCCGCCCGAGAAGCGCGCCGCCGGCTACGGACTCGTCGGCTCGGCGTTCGGGCTGGGCTTCGTGCTCGGTCCGGCGACCGGCGGTGTCCTGGGCGGGATCGACCCGAGGCTCCCGTTCTGGGTCGCGGCGGCGCTCACCCTGACGAACGCCCTCTACGGCCTGTTCGTGCTTCCGGAATCGCTGGCCCCGGAGCATCGCGCGCGATTCCAATGGCGCCGGGCGAACCCGGTGGGCGCTCTGGCACTGCTCCGCTCGAAGCCGCAGCTTTCGGGACTGGCCACGCTCAACGTGCTGTTCTGGATCGCGCACCACGCGTTGACGAGCGTCTTCGTCCTCTACGCCGGCTACCGGTACGGCTGGGGGCCGCAAACCGTGGGGCTGACGCTGGCGCTCGTCGGAATCGCGAGCGTGATCGTGCAGGGCGGGATCGTGCGCCCGTTCGTCAAGCGATTCGGCGAGCGGACGGGAATCCTGACGGGGCTCCTGTGCGGCAGCATCGGGTTTGCGATCTACGGCCTGGCGCCGACGGCGGCCGCGTTCTGGGCCGGCGTTCCGGTGTTCGCGCTGATGGGGCTGTTCGGGCCGTCGCTCCAGGGCCTGATGACGAGGCGCGTCGAGCCCTCGGAGCAAGGCCGCCTTCAGGGAGCGAACACCAGCATCATGGGGCTGACCGGCATCTTCGCGCCCGCGCTGTTCACGTCCGTGTTCGCCTCGTTCATCGGTGCGCGGGCCGCGATGCATCTGCCGGGCGCGCCGTTTCTCCTGGCGTCGACGCTGCTCCTGACGGCGTTTCTCGTCGCGGCGCGCGTCGCCGATCCGGCATAATGAACCGGTCATGAACCGGCCGTTCGTCTACATCAACATGGCGATGACGGCGGACGGCAAGATCACATCCGCCCTGCGCGAAGAGCCGCGGTTCGCGTCGCGCCGCGACCGGAACACGATGGACAAGCTGCGGGCCGAGGCCGATGCCGTCCTCGTGGGCGCGGGAACGCTGCGCGCCGACAATCCGATCCTCGGCGTGCGCGATCCGGAGATGCAGGCGTACCGGCGATCTCTCGGCAAGCCGGCCGGGCTCGTCAACGTCGTCGTGACCGCAAGCGCTTCGATGGATCCGGGATCGCGTTTCTTCACCGGCGAGCCCGCGGGAGGACGCATCGTCGTGACGACCGAGATCGCTCCGGCCGACCGCGTTCGACAGCTCGAGACCGTCGCGGAGGTTTGGCGCGCCGGCCGGGACGCCGTCGATCTGCGCGAGGTGGCATCGCGCCTGCGCACCCGGGGAATCGAGCGGCTGCTGATCGAGGGAGGCGGAGAGCTCAACTGGGGCTTCATTCACGCCGATCTCGCCGACGAGCTGTACCTGACGATCGTCCCCGCGATCCTCGGCGGGCGGGAGGCTCCGACACCGTGTGAGGGTGAGGGATTTCCGATGGCTCTCAGGAAGCGCTTGAGCCTCGTGTCTTCCGAGGTCGCGGACGGCGAGATCTTCTGCCGCTACCGGTTCGAGCGTTGATCGATCGCGGCGTCGTCGCGGACGCTCTCGAAGAGATCGGACGCCTGCTCGAGCTGTCGGGCGAGAACCCGTTCAAGACGCGTGCCTACGACAACGCGGCTCGGATCGTGCGCGGCCTCGACGTGCACCTCGAGGACCTGATCGCCCGCGGCGAGCTGAAGCTTCAAAAGGGCATCGGCCCCGCGCTCGCCGACAAGATCACGACGCTCGTGACGACCGGCTCCCTCCCCTACCTCGACGAGCTCCGCAAGCAGCTTCCCGCCGGGCTTCTCGAATGGCTCAAGATCCCCGGCCTCGGGCCCAAGAAAGCCCGCGTCATCCACGTCACGCTCGGCATCCACACGCTCGCGGACCTCGAGCAGGCCGCGAAAGACGGGAAGCTTCGCGATCTGCCCGGCTTCGGCGTGACGACGGAAAAGAAGATCCTGGACGGGATCGCTCGGGTCCGCGAGCACGCGGCGAGATTCCTGCGGCCGGTGATCCTCGAGCAGGCGCGCACCCTCGCCGGGGTGCTCCGCGCCGTCCCCGGAATCCTCGCCCTCGAGGTCGGCGGCTCCGCCCGGCGCGCCGCGGCGACGTCGAAGGACATCGACATCGTCACGACAGCCGACGATGCCGAAGCGGTCATGGACGCGTTCGTCGCGGCGCCGGGCGTCGTCGAGGTCACCGGCCGCGGGCCGACCAAGTGCAGCGTTCGACTCGCCGAGGGGCCGAACGCGGACCTGCGCGTCGTTCCCGCCCCGTCGTTCGCGTGCGCTCTCATGTATTTCACCGGGAGCAAGGCGCACAACGTCGCGCTCCGGGGCCGCGCGCAGGCGATGGGGATGAAGCTCAACGAGTACGCGCTCGTGCGCGAGGCCGACGGCACGCCCGTCCCCTGCAAGGACGAGTCGGCGATCTACCGCGCGCTCGGGCTGCCCTACATTCCGCCCGAGCTTCGCGAGGACGCGGGCGAGATCGAAGCGGCCGAGCGCGGGGCGCTCCCGAAGCTGATCGAAGCGAGCGACCTCAAGGGCATCCTGCACTGTCATTCGACCTGGTCCGACGGCGAGAGCTCGATCGCGGAGATGGCCGAGGCCGCGCGGGCGCTCGGAATGACCTACCTCGGCCTCTGCGATCACTCCCGCACGGCCGCGTACGCCGGGGGACTGTCGATCGAGCGCGTGCGGGAGCAGCACCGTGAGATCGATGCGTTGAACGAAAAGCTCGCGCCGTCGTTTCGCGTTCTCAAGGGAACCGAGGTGGACATCCTCGCTGACGGATCGCTGGATTTTCCCGACGAGGTCCTCGCGAGCTTCGACCTCGTCGTCGCGTCGGTCCACAGCCGGTTCAACATGAGCCGCGAAGAGCAGACTCGCCGGATGATCCGCGCGGTGGAGAACCCCTACGTCGACGTCGTCGGACATCCGACCGGCCGCATCCTGCTTGCGCGCGATCCGTACCCGCTCGACCTGCACGCGTTGATCGACGCCGCGGCCGAGCGCGGCGTCGCGATCGAGATCAACGCGCACCCCAGCCGCCTCGACCTCGACCCCCCCGCCGTCCGGTACGGATTGAGCCGTGGGATGAAGACGAGCATCGATCCGGATTCGCACACGACGTCGGGGCTGGCGGACGTCGCCTACGGGATCGAGTCGGCGCGTCGCGGATGGTGCACCGCCGGCGACGTGCTCAACACGCTGTCTCTCCCCGATCTCCTCGCCTGGCTCGCCTCCCGGCGCAAGCGCGCGAGACGATGACCCGGGCTGCGCTGACGGCGCGCGCGGCGCGCCTGCTTTCGGGCCTGCGAAATCTCTACCCGGACGCTCACTGCGAGCTGAACCACGAGAACGCCCTTCAGCTCTTGGTCGCCACGATCCTCTCCGCGCAGTGCACCGACCAGCGCGTGAACATGGTGACCCCGGCGCTGTTCGCGAAATACAGATCCGCCGCGGAGTACGCTGCCGCCCTGCCTTCGGACCTCGAGACGTTGATCCGGTCGACTGGATTCTTCAGGAACAAGGCGAAGGCGATCATCGGGCTCGGGAAGGCCCTGGTGGCGGAGCACGGCGGAGAGGTGCCCGACTCGATGGACGCGCTCGTCAAGCTTCCCGGCGTCGGCCGGAAGACGGCGAACGTGATCCTCTCGGTCTGGTTCGGGCAGCCTGCGATCCCGGTCGACACGCACGTCGTGCGGCTGTCCGGCCGGCTGGAGCTGACCAAGGAAACCGACCCGGACAAGATCGAGGCTTCGCTTCAAAAAGTGTTCGCCGAGAAAGACTGGTCGTTCGCCTCGACCGCGCTGATCTGGCACGGCCGCCGGGTCTGCTTCGCCCGGACGCCGAAGTGCGAGGCCTGCGGATTGCGGCGCGACTGCCCCTATCCGTAGCGCACGGGCATTCCCGGAATCCGTTCGCTATATTGCCCCGCGGCCGTCAGGTGGTGCGGGAGGGGCCGTTCGTTGCAAGATCGGTTCAAGATCATCGGGGCGAACGCCCTCTACGAGAAGCTCGCGATGGGCGAGCCGTTTTGCGTCCTCGATGTCCGAACCGAAAGCGAGTACGCCGAAGCCCACATCCCCGGCTCGATCCTCCTGCCGCTTCACGAGCTGCCCGGGAGGATGAGCGAAGTCCCGAACGGAAGCACGCCGATCGCGATCGTCGCCGAGCAGGGACACCGCAGCTCGTCGGCGTGCAGCATCCTCGCCGAGCACGGGTTCCGGCATCTGTTCAATCTCGACGGCGGGCTCGAGCAGTGGCCCGGGCCGCTCGCCGCGGGGATCAACGGCCACCACCAGCCGCAGCAGCTCATCGCGCCGACACCGTGGCTCGTCGATAACTTCCACTTCTTGCCGAAGGGGCTGGCGCTCGACGTCGCGATGGGGAACGGCCGCAACGCGATCTTTCTCGCGACTCGAGGCTTCGACGTCGACGGGGTCGACATCGATCCGGACGTCGTCGCGAAGGCGCGGGCCACGGCGAGGCGCTTCCACGCGCCGATTCGCGCGATCGTCGGCAACGTCGAAGACGGCACCTACATCATCCCGATCGAAACCTACGATGCGATCGTCGTCTTCAACTACCTGCACCGCCCGCTGTTCCGGGACATCAAGGACGGACTGAAGCCGGGCGGGGTCGTGATCTACCAGACCTACCTCGAAGCGCAGGCAAAGCTCGGGCGGCCGACGAACCCGGCGCACCTTCTGAAGGCCGGTGAGCTGGCGCAGATGCTTGCCGAGTTCGAGATCTTGCGAGTCCACGAGCGTATCGATTCCGCCGTCCCCGGCGGACCGCCCTGCGCTCTCGCAGGGATCGTCGCCCGCAAGTCCTGAGCGATCGCCCCTACACCGGCGCCATGCGCACGGGGCGGCCGCGCACGATCCGGAACACCAGCCAGATCGCCCCGGCCAGCAGCAAGACGGGCAGGAGCGGGATCAGCAGAAGGGTCCCCCCAACAGCGATCGCCGCGAGCCCGAACGCCAGGCCCAGGCCCAGCCGGATGACGAGCGCCGCCAGGCGAATCGGAAGGATCGCCAGCCCGATCACCAGCCTCAGGATCAGTCCGACGAGAAGGAGCGGCACGACCAGGACGCTGGCCACCAGGACGAACAGGACGAGCAGTGCGAGCATCGAACCCTCCCGGACGGGGGTTTCCGCCCCCTGACTAGAATACGCGGCGCGAAACGCGTAGGTTTCCACTCGTTGGGGCTGCCGAAGCGCCCCCGGGAGCCGCCGGCGTGCACGTGCATTCGGAAGCGCCACCCATCCACAGTCACAGGCCGGCGGCCGAGACGGCCGCCGTACGGATGCGTTGGGTGCTTGCCCTCACCCTGGGGTACATGGTCGCCGAGATCGTGGGCGGGTTGGCTTCGAACAGCCTCGCGCTACTCGCGGACGCCGGGCACATGGCGACCGACGCGTTGGGCCTCGGACTCGCGGTCGTGGCCGCCTGGTTCGCGGAGCGCCCCCCCGACCCCGGACGGACGTTCGGCTACCAGCGGGCGGAGATCTTGGCGGCGCTCGCCAACGGCATCCTGCTCGTGGTCATTTGCGGATTCATTTTCTGGGAGGCGATCCACAGGATCTCCGCCCCGCCCCCGGTATCCGCAGGGCTGATGAGCGCCGTCGCCGCCGGCGGACTGGTCGTGAACGTGATCGCGGCGCTGTTGTTGCGGGGGCACACGCACGGGCTGAATGCCCGGGCCGCGTTCCTGCACGTCCTCGGGGACCTGCTGGGCTCCGTCGGAACGCTCGTGGCCGCCGGCTTGGTGGCGCTGTTCGGTTGGCGCTTCGCAGACCCCGTGGCCAGCGTCGTGATCGGCGGAGCGATCGTCTTCAGCTCCGCGCGCCTCGTCGTCGATTCGGTCCACGTCCTGATGGAGGGAACCCCGCCGCACCTCGACCCCGAGGAGATCGGCCGGATCTTGCGCGACGTTCCCGGGGTTGCCGAGGTCCACGACCTGCACCTGTGGTCGCTCGGGGGGAACCAGCCGCTCCTGACGGCCCACCTGGTCGTGGACTTTACCGTGCACGCCAACGTCGTCCTTCGCGAGGCCCGGGCCGCGCTACGCGCCGGTTACGGAATCGACCACGTCACCCTGCAAATCGAGCCCCCCGACTTCAACATCAGCGGCATCGGACGGTCCCCGGTTGACAGCGGAAAGCGCTCGCCGTAGATCCCGATGGGCGCACCCGGCGCCCGGAGGTCCGAGCTTGCGCGTCCGTGCCTGGGCTTTCGCCCTCTTGATCGCCGCGGCTCCGGCCGTGGCCGCTCCGCCTGCCGGAGCCCCGGAAGCGAAGATCGCGCCCTGGTTGATTCAGCACCTCTCGGGCGGCACCGAAGATTCTTTCATCGTGTTGTTCGATGCCGAGCCGGGGGCACCCAGGGCCGCGGGGCGTCCGAAGGCCGCCCGGCAGGTCTACGACCGGCTTCGGCAACGCGCCGTTTCATCCCAAGGGAGGGTTCGCGCGGAGCTTCGCTCGGCGGCCATCCCATTCCGCTCGCTCTACCTCGTCAACGGCCTTGCGGTCCACGGGGGCCTCGGCCTCGCGCGACGGCTCGCCGCTCATGACGAAGTCATCCGCGTCGTCGGAGACCCGCTCGTGCGCGGTGTCGAGAGCGATCTTCTCGCGCCGGTTGCGTCGAGCCCGGACACCGTCGAATGGGGCATCACGAAGATCGATGCCGACAAGGTCTGGAGCCTGGACGGCGTTCACGGCGAGGGCATCGTCATCGCCTCGGCCGATACGGGGGTCGAATGGAACCATCCGGCCCTCCTCGGAAAGTACCGCGGCTGGAACGGCACGACCGCCGATCACAACTACAACTGGTTCGATTCGATCCAGGATCTCGCCGTCCCTCT
This sequence comes from uncultured Acidobacteriota bacterium, assembly GCA_964647625.1. Classification (GTDB taxonomy): domain Bacteria; phylum Acidobacteriota; class Polarisedimenticolia; order Polarisedimenticolales; family DASRJG01; genus DASRJG01. Next base: position 4,394 of record CAZYHZ010000037.1, on the reverse strand, counting down.
GGACGACTACGGGCACGGCACCCACACGACCGGAACGGCGGTCGGCGATGACGGCGCGGGGAACCAGATCGGCGTCGCGCCCGGCGCCCGCTGGATCGCCTGCCGGAACATGGATCACGGGAACGGACGCCCGTCGACCTACATCGCGTGCAACCAGTTCTTTCTCGCGCCGTTTCCTCACGGCGGGGATCCCGAGATCGACGGCGACCCGTCGAAGGCGCCGGACATCATCAACAACTCGTGGGGCTGCCCGCCGTCGGAAGGCTGCGATCCCTTGACCCTCGAATCGAGCTTCGCGGCGCTCGCGGACGCGGGGATCCTCGCGGTCGTCTCCGCCGGAAACGCGGGACCGAATTGCAGCACCGTCGTCGATCCCCCGTCGATCTATGCGGAATCGTTCGTCATCGGGGCCAGCGACTCGACGAACGTTCTGGCGAGCTTCTCCTCGCGCGGACCGGTGACGATCGACGGCAGCAATCGCCTCCGGCCCGACGTTGCGGCCCCCGGCGTGAACGTGCGGTCGTCGGTTCCGGGGGCGACCTACGGCGTGAAGAGCGGCACCAGCATGTCCTCCCCCCACGTCTCCGGCGCCACGGCGCTCTTGTGGTCGGCCAAGCCCCAGATCCGCGGTCTGATCGACATCACGCGGTGCGTGATCACGCAGACGTCCCGGCCGGTGCTTACGCTTCAATCACCGCAGACCTGCGGGGGAACGACGCAGGCCACGCGCCCGAACAATTTCTGGGGCTTCGGGCTGATCGACGCCTATGACGCCATTCACGCCGGCCCGGACACCGACGGCGACGGCATCATCGACGCGTGCGACTGCGCCGCGGGAGACGGTGGCGCCTACGACACCCCCTCGGAAGTTGAAGGCGTCGGGTTCGCAGCCGACAAGGTCACCGTCGTGTGGGCGTCCCTCGCGCGGCAGGCCGGAAGCGGCACGGTCTACGACGTCGTCGAGGGCGACCTCGGAACGCTCCTGGGAACCGGCTCGATCGGATCGGCGGCATGTCTCGGCACGGCCGGAACCGGTTTGCAGAGGGCAACCACGGCGACGCCATCCCCCGGCGCGGGGCTCTACTACCTCGTCCAGGCTCGAAACAACTGCGGCATCGGCGGCTTCGGTAGCGCGTCCAGCGGCGCTCCGCGCACCCACGCCGTTTGTCCCTGAGGGGACAGTCTCCTTTTTCTTACAAATTCAGTTCGGTCCGGATGATCGCCGACGCGGCCTGAAGCGCGAGCCCGCACCTTCCGCTGCGGGCGAGCGCACGGGGAGTGAGCCGCGCGGAGAAAGTCCGCATGCGGCGAACGTCCGCGGAGATGATCATCCGGGCGGAATTGAGTTTGTAAGAAAAAGGGGACTGTCCCCATTTCTCACAGATCGAACTTGACGCCCTGCGCCAGCGGGAGATCGCGCCCCCAGTTGATCGTGTTGGTCTGGCGCCGCATGTAGACCTTCCAGGAATCCGATCCCGACTCGCGCCCGCCGCCGGTGTCCTTCTCGCCTCCGAACGCGCCGCCGATCTCGGCGCCGGAGGTGCCGATGTTGACGTTCGCGATGCCGCAGTCGCTGCCGGCCGCGGAGAGGAAGCGCTCGGCCGCGCGCATGCCGTTCGTGAAGACCGCCGAGGACAGTCCCTGCGGCACGTCGTTCTGCGCGGCGATCGCCTGCTCGAGCGAGTCGACCTCGAAGACGTAGAGGATCGGCGCAAACGTCTCGTCGCGGGCCGGCGCGAAGCCGAGCGGCGCGCGGACGATCGTCGGCTCCACGTACGAGCCGCGGCGCTTCACGCGCTTGCCGCCGCAAAGCACTTTGCCGCCCTCGGCGCGGACGCGCTTCATCGCCGCCTCGAACATCTCGACCGCCGCTTCGTCGATCAGCGGCCCGCAGAGCGTGCCTTCTTCGAGCGGATGCCCGATCGGCACGCCGCGGTACGCCTTGACGAGCCGCGCGGTGAACTTCGCGGCGATCTTCTCGTGCAGGAAGAGACGCCGCGTCGTCGTGCAGCGCTGGCCCGCGGTGCCGACGGCACCGAAACAGACGGCGCGCAGCGCGAGGTCGAGGTCGGCGTCGTCCATCACGATCACCGCGTTGTTCCCGCCGAGTTCGAGGAGCGTCCGGCCCATCCGCGCCGCGACGCGCGGCCCGACGATCTTGCCCATGCGGCAGGAGCCCGTCGCCGAGACGAGCGCCACGCGTGCGTCGTCGAGCATCGGCGCGCCGACCTCGTTCACGTCGCCGATCACGCAGTTGAGGATGCCGCGCCGGTTCTGCGCTTCGAGCACGCGATCGACCACGCGGCACACGGCGAGCGCCGTGAGCGGCGTCTTCTCGGACGGCTTCCAGAGCACGACGTCGCCGCAGACCGACGCGAGGAACGCGTTCCACGCCCACACCGCGACGGGGAAGTTGAACGCGGTGATGACGCCGACCGTGCCGAGCGGATGCCACTGCTCGTACATGCGGTGCATCGGCCGCTCGCTCTGCATCACGAGTCCGTGGAGCTGCCGCGACAGGCCGACCGCGAAGTCGGCGATGTCGATCATCTCCTGCACTTCGCCGAGTCCTTCGCTGCGGATCTTGCCCGTCTCGAGCGACACGAGCGCGCCGAGGTCGTCCTTGACGCGGCGCAGCTCCTCGCCGATCAGGCGGATCACCTCGCCGCGCCGGGGCGCCGGCGTCATCCGCCACGAGCCGAACGCCTCGACACCGACTTCGACGGCGCGCTCATAGTCCTTGCGCATCGCCTTCGCGACCTGGGCGAGCGGCGCGCCGTCTGCGGGCGAGACGGACGTCAGCGCGCCGCTGTTCTTCCTGGCGACGAACTTGCCGTCGTAGAGGCCCGGATTCGCGGCGTCGGGATCGATTCCGAGTCGGACGAGGAGAGCGCGCGGGTCGGTCATGCGGCCGAGTGTACGCGCGGCGCGAAATCGGCTACTTGACGCCGTTGGACTCCATGAACGCCTTGATCTGCTCGTAGTCCTGCTTGAGCTTCTCGTCCTTGCCGCCGAGCTCGAAGTAGCGCTTGAAGTGATCGAGCGCCTTCTTCGTGCGCTCGCGGTTCGTGTAGAGCGGGTTCTTCGTCACGCAGAGGATGGCGAGGTTCTTGTGCGCGTCGATGAACTTGTCGTCCTTCGCGATCGCCTTCTCGTACTGCTCGATCGCGTCCTTGTCCTTGCCCTGACGGTCGAGCACGTAGCCGACGAGGAACGGGCCCATCGCCTGGTCGGGAGCGGACTTCGCGAGACGGTCGGCCTCCTTCGAGGCGAGGTCCGTCTTGTCGGCCTTGACGAGCGCCTCCACGAGCGAGCGCGACGCGAGCGGGTCCTTGGGATCGAGCTTCACGGCCGCTTCCAGGTCGGCGCGGGCCTTGTCCACGTCGCCCTTCGCGAAGCGCGCGTCGCCGAGGGAGCGGCGCGCGGCGACGTCCTTGCCGTCGAGCTTCACGGCCTTCTCGAGGGTCGCGACGGCGTCGTCGGCGTGGTTCGTGCCGATCTGCGCGCGGCCGAGTCCGACGAGCGCCGGCACGCTGTCGGCCTTCTTGTCGAGGACCTCGCGGAACGCCTTCTCCGCGTCGTCGTACTTCTCGAGCATGAGGTCCGATTCGCCGAGGAGGTACGCGGCCTTCAGGCGCGACGGGTCGTCGGCCGGCACGCCCGACGCGATTTCCGCGGCCTTCGCGTAGTCGCCTGACTTGAACGCGTCCATCGCGGTGGAGAGCGCCTCGTCGGCGGCGAACGCGGCCGCGGCGAACGCGCAGACGAGGAGGAACGTGCGGATCGTCATCGGGTCACCTCGCAAAGCGGGAGATGGAAACGAAGAGGCGGCGTGGACCGACTTGGAAACGTCGCTCCACGCCGCCGGGAAGTCGCTCGCGGAGCGCTAGATGCGGCCGAGGTTGCGCTGGACCATCGACGCGACCGCGGCGCGCACGCTCGTCGAGACGGCGAACGACTCGCGTCCCATCGCGCGGTGCGAGTTCGCGTCCTGCGCGAGCGGGCACTGGTTGTCGCAGGCGAAGTCGCACTTGCCGCCGCCGGAACCCGAGCAGCAGCCGCCGGCGAAGGCGGGCACGGCCGCGGCGACGGCCGCGGCGACGGCCGCGGCGACCACGGCGAGGACGAGCAGCTTCTTCATGACCGTTCTCCTTGGACCTGTCCCGAAAGTAGACACGGCGAAAAGGCCCGCGCCTTCTCGAATTGCGGGGACAATGGGTTTTCGAGGGCGTCCGTGACGGTCGCGAGTGCTCCCCGGGTCGGACACATTGCCCGAAGGAGTTTGACCGCCGCCGAAACGCCCTCTTTTGAGCCTGTTTCAGAACTACCCCACCCCGCGCCGAACCGAGGAGGGCCCGGGCCGACGACACCCCGCCGAGAGGCGAGGAGCAACC
>CAZYHZ010000036.1:0-45004 GCA_964647625.1 uncultured Acidobacteriota bacterium | reverse complement strand
CGTGACCGGAGGATTTCTCTAGCTATTTTGGACAGACCTGGGACTGTCCCCTATTCGTCGTTGGCGCCTAATCGCGGAGCAGCGGGTGCGTCAAGCAGTGCGGCCCTCCGCGCGCGCGGGACAGCTCGTGGCTCGCGAACGAGATGCACACGCGCTCGGCCGAATCCAGGTCGACCTCGTCGCGTCCGAGCAGCAGATGCTTGGCCTCGACGATGCGGAAGCCGCGGCGAGACAGCTCCTCGATCGTCCGCGGATTGCGGTCGTACATCGCGATGACACCGGGGGCGAGCGCGAGCGCGTTGGCCCCGTCCGTCCACTGCTCCCGCTGCTGGGCGACCGGATCGTCCCCGCCGCACGGGATCGGATCGAACCCGGCTCCGCGGCGGCTCAGGCACGAAAGCAGGTCCGTCCGCGGCGCCCAATCGCGATGGGCCGACCGGACGTCGATCTCGTAGATCCTCGCGCGCTCCGAGCCCTGCTGGAGCAGCACCGGCGGAAATACCAGCGCGAGGTCGCGGTCGATCGGCGTGAACAACGTGTCGAGGTGCATGTAGGCCCGCCGCCGCGGCAGCTCGGCGACGACCACGAACCGGGGCCCTTGAGGCTGAGCCGCGAGCGCGGTCGCCAGGTCTTCGATGCCGAGGCGGTTCGTGCGCTCCGACAATCCGACCGCGATCACGTCCGGTGAGACGACGATCACGTCGCCTCCTTCGAGACACGCCTGGCCCGCACCGCCGACATGAGACCGCTCGAACGCGGCGGCCCGCGGCTCGTGGAACACCGGGGTGCTCGCGAGATCGGGATGGAGCCGGAAGAGCGCGCGGGCGAGGACGGTCTCGGGCTCGCGCGCCCGCGACGCCATGGAGGAGAACGCGACCCCACCGCCGATGACGATCTGAGGGTCTCGCTGAAAGCACCAGTTCGGCAGAGGAGTGACCTCGAACAGATCGGCCACATCGACCGCCGTGCCCCGGCCGACCTCGGGGCGCAGCCCCGACACCAGCGCCGACGCCGCATCGTCGGCCGAGGCGTCGAGCAGGCGGGCGCGAAGCTCTCCGGACCCGGTCGGCAGCATCGAATCGAGAACCGCGCGCCTGCCGGCGGGATCGCGGAGGACGTCTTCGAGCAGGTCCTGCGCGTCGAGGACTTCGACGTCGAGCACCTGGAGCGCGCGGCGGAACAGCCCATGCTCGTCGCGCGCCCGATCGCCGAAGAGGATGTCGTCGAACAACAGCTCTTCCATCATCGACGGCACCATGGCGTCAACTTCGGGGCCCGGCTCGTGGACGAGCACACGGCGAAGACGGCCGACTTCGGTCGTGACGGAGATCATGGCGCTCCTTCCGCGGTCGCGGGGATTCTAGCTAACGCCAGCGAAACAGCTTCAGGGCTGCGAAGAAGGCGAGCAGCCCCCAGCCGGCGATGATCGCAAGCTCCGGCGCGACGCGGGCCAGCGACGAGCCGTCGAGCATGACGGCCCGCAGGGCGTCGTTCAGCGCGGTGAGGGGCAGAAGGCGGATCATCGGCATGATCGCGTCCGGAAATCGGGAATGGGAGAAGAACACGCCCGAGAAGATCCACATCGGAAGCATGACGAAGTTCATGAGGCCCGAGACGCCCTCGATGGTGCGTGGACGCGCCGCGACGAGCAGGCCGATCCCCGTGAAGGCGGTCGCTCCCGCGAGCGTGACGACGGTGAGGGCCAGAAGCGAGCCGTTGATCGGCACGCCGAAGACCAGCCGCGCGAACCCCAGAAGGAGAACGACCTCCGGCACGAGAAAGCTCATCCGGCCGAGCATCTGGCCGAGCAGGAAGTGACGCCGGTGCATCGGCGTCGCCACGAGTCGCTTGAGCAGGCCGCGTGATCGCGCCGTGACGATCGAGAACGCGATCCCCCACATGCCGGTGCCCATCAGGTTCATTCCCAGGAGGCCCGGAACGAGGAAGTCGATGTAGCGCGAGCCTTTCTCTTTCATCTCGCGGAGCGCCGTCTCCGTGACGTCCGTGCGTCCCGCGGCCTTCTGGAGAGCGGCGTCGGCGACCAAACGCGCGGTGCGCGATTCTTCGCGCTGCGGGTCGAGCCAGTAGGTCACGGGCTTTCCGGGGATCACCGCGAGTGCGACTCGTCCGGAGCGCAGGCCGCTTCCGGCCTCGCCCTCCGTCACGATCCGGGGCCGCAATCCGGGATCAGGGGAGAGCGCGCGCATGATCTCCCCGGCGCCTTCCCCGTCGACGACCGCCACCGCGACCGGCTCGGGGCCTTTCGAACGGAACGCGATGCCGAGCGCCAGCGACAGCAAGACGGGGAAGACCAGGACCCAGAAGATGGCCTCCGGCTCTCGGACGAACTCCAGGAACTTCACGCGCGTCAGATGGAGGAGCGGATGGGAGGTCACGCGCCCTCCCGCAGGTGACGCCCGGTCATCGTCACGAAGACGTCCTCGAGCGTCGCATGGTGCGTGGCGAGGCGGGTGAGCGTGGCCGACTGCGACGACAGCTCGGCCAGAAGCGCCGGGATCGCGCGATGCACTTCGCGAACGGTCAGGGAGACGATCCGCGCGTCCATGCGCACGTCGATCACACCCGGCAGCGCTTTCAATCGCGACAGATCGAGCGCGCATTCCGTCTCGATCTCGAGGACGTGCTCGGCGCCCAGCCGAGCGATGAGACCGGCCGGTGTGTCGAGGGCGATGATCTTGCCGCGATCGACGATGGCGATGCGGTCGCAGAGGCGCTCGGCCTCTTCCATATAGTGCGTGGTCAAGACGACGGTGCCGCCGCGCGCCTTGACGTCGGCGATGATGTCCCAGACCTGCCGGCGCGCCTGAGGGTCGAGACCCGTCGTGGGCTCGTCGAGGAACAGGATCTCGGGATCGCCCACGAGCGCGACGGCCAGGGACAGGCGCTGCTTCTGCCCTCCGGAGAGCTTCCGCACCCAGGATTTTTCTTTCTCCTCGAGGCGGACGATCCGCATCACATCGCGGGGCTCGAGCCCCTTGTCGTAAAAGCTCCGGAAGAGCGCGATCGTCTCCAGGACCGTGAGCTTTTCCGAAAGCTGTGTTTCCTGGAGCTGCACGCCGATGCGCTGGCGCAACGACGAGGCGTCCTTCGCCCACGAGCCGCCCAGCACCTCGACGCGACCCGCGTCCGGCTCGTTCAAGCCTTCGAGGATCTCGACGGTGGTCGTCTTGCCGGCTCCGTTGGGGCCGAGCAGGCCGAAGCACTCGCCGGCGTCGACGGCGAGGTCGAGTCCGTCGACGGCGACCACGCTGCCGTAGCGCTTCGCCAGGCCGTCGCATCTGAGGGCGATCGCGGTCATGGAGCCGCGTATCATAGCGTCGTGACTTTCCGACCGGCGCCCATCGCGCGCGTCCTGTGCTTCTGGTTTGCGGGAATCTCGCTCCGGGCCATGGCGGGGATCCTGGGGCCGTGCGGAAACGTGCCCGAGACGCTGACGGCGCCCGACGCCTTGGCGGTCGGAATCGCGGGCGCGACGCGCGTCGAAGCGCGCGCGACCGCGGACGGCTCGAAGTCCACCCTCGAGATCGCGACCGCGGCGGGTGGACCGCGCGGGCTCACCATGCTCGGACGCGTCGCGGCCCTGACGATCGCGCCGGATGGCGCGACGGCCTTGGCGATCGTGCGCGTCGCGGACAAGAAGGGCGTCACGCGCGAGTCGGACCTGGTCCGAATCGACCTCGTCGCGGCGAAGGTGACCGGCAGCGTGCCGCTACCGGTCACGGCGCGCGGCATCGCGCTTTCCGCCGACGGGGCCGGAGCGCTCGTCGCCTCCAAGGACGACATTCGAACGTTCCGCCTCCCTCAGCTCACGAGCGGGCCGCTCTACCGCGTTCCCGGCGACAACCTCGGCGTCGTCGCGATCGGCTCGTCGTCCCGGCTGGTCGTGGTTCAGCCGAACCGTGTCGGTGTCGTCGATCGCGCGGAGTCCCAAAGCCGCGAGGGTTTGACGATGACGGACGTGGAAGCCCCGGCGGAGCCGATTCGCATGCTGGTGTCTTCGGCGGGAGAAGCCGGTCCGGTCGCGCTCGCCGAGGCCGGTCACTCTTACTGCGTGCACGTCGAGGAGGTCGCGGACACCGAGCTGCCCCGGAGAGCGGCCGACGTCGCACCGGCCGCCGCTGCTGCCGCGTCCGCCTCGGCGCCGCCACCTCCCGCGCTACCCCCGCCGGCGGCGCAGCCTCAGCCCTCTTCCGAGCCGAAGCCTGCGGTGCCGGCCGAGCCCGAGCCGACCACCTCGGCCCAAGCGGTTCCTCTGCCCGTCGCGGCACCGCCTCCGGCGCCCCCGCCCGTGCCTCCACCCGAGGCCCCACCCGCGCAAGCTCCGCGCCCGTCGCCTGCTCCCGCGGCTGCGAACGATTTGCCCGGATCCGGGGCCGGAATCGGCGGGACCGTCTCCGGGCCAGCGCGCGGAGAGGTCGCCGCGATCGTGTTTCTGGGCCCGGACAACCTCTTGCGGGAGGCCGCCCGCGTCGTCCCCGATGCGTCGGGCCGGTTCTCGATCCCGGGCCTGCCCGGCGGCGGCTACCGCGTCGTCGCATCGGGAAAAAACGGGCGCGTGCTACTCTGCGACCCTCCATTTGGGACGATTCACGTGCGAAACGGAGCTTCCGTCGGGTCCCTGGTGATTCAAGTCCTGCGCGTCGAGTGAAACCCCGGGCGGTCGAACGCCGTAAGAGTCGCCGTCCGTCCTGCAACAGCAATTCGAACTGACCAAGGAGACACCCACATGCGTCGACTCGTAACCCTGCTCGCGGCCGCATGCCTTGCGAGCACACTCTTCGCGGCCGATGCCACGAAGACGGACATCGCCTCGGTCGTCAAGGCCGCGATGGACCCCAAGGCCGATCCCTGTCAGGACTTTTATCAGTACGCCTGCGGAGGCTGGCGGGAGACCACGAAGCTCCCGGCCGACCAGGTCCGCTGGGGCCGCGGCTTCAGCGAGATCGCCGAGCGGAACCGCACCGTGAATCGCGACATCCTCGAGGCCGCCGCCAAGAACCCGGGCGATGACCCGAACGCTCAGAAGCTCGGCTGGTTCTACGGAGCCTGCATGGACGAGGCGGCGATCGAAGCGGCGGGGACCAAGCCGATCGAGCCCTGGATGAAAGACGCCGACAAGGTGCAAAACGGCAAGCAGTTCATGGCCCTGCTCGGCAAGTTCCACGCGGCGTCGATCCCCGGGCTGTTCCGCGGGGGCGTCGAGGGAGACTTCAAGGATCCCAACACGAACATCGCGCAGATGTCGCAAGGGGGCTTGGGCCTTCCCGATCGCGACTACTACATCAAGGACGACGACAAGAGCAAGACGCTGCGCGATCAGTACGTGACCTTCGTCGCCAAGATGTTCGAATTGTACGGGAACAAGCCCGCCGAGGCGAAATCCAACGCGGACCGCGTGCTCGCGTTCGAGACCGCGCTGGCCAAGGGTGCGCGGCCGCGCGCCGAGCTGCGGGACCCCGACAAGACGTACAACAAGCTCGACAAGTCCGGCCTCGTGAAGCTCACCCCGACGATCGACTGGGACGGCTACTTCAAGGCGATGGGCCACCCGGAAATCACGCAGATCAACGTCGCGGTGCCCGAGTTCTTCCAGAACGTCGAGAAGCTCCTGTCGTCGACCGACGCGGACACCCTCCAAGCGTACCTTCAGTGGAACATCCTGCACGACGCCGCTCCGGCCCTGCCGAAGGCGTTCGACGAGGCGAACTTCAACTTCTATGGGAAGACGCTCCAGGGTCAAAAGCAGCAGCAGGATCGGTGGAAGCGCTGCGTCGCGCAGACCGACGGCGCGCTCGGCGAGATCCTCGGGCAGGAGTTCATCAAGCGGCAGTTCGCCGGCGACAGCAAGCGCATCGCGCGCGAGCTGATCGAGAGCATCCAGACGGCGTTCACGGGCAACCTGCCGAAGCTCGAGTGGATGGACGACACGACGCGCCAGCGCGCGCTGACCAAGAAGGCCGCGATCGCGAACAAGATCGGCTATCCCGACAAGTGGAAGGACTACGCGAAGCTCAAGATCAAGAAGGGCGACTATTTCGGCAACCTCGTCGCCTCCGGCCGGTTCGAGTTCGAGCGCGACGCCGCCAAGGTCGGAAAGCCCGTCGACAAGACCGAGTGGGGCATGACGCCTCCGACGGTCAACGCGTACTACAACCCGCTCAACAACGAGATGGCGTTCCCGGCCGGAATCCTCCAGCCGCCCTTCTTCTCGAAGGATTACCCGGCGGCGATGAACTACGGCGGCATCGGGATGGTCATGGGCCACGAGCTGACGCACGGGTTCGACGACCAGGGCCGCAAGTTCGACGCGCAGGGCAAGCTCACCGAGTGGTGGGAGCCGTCCGTGTCGTCCAAGTTCGACGAGCGCGCCTCCTGCATCGAAAGGCAATACGGCAACTATGAAGTTCAGCCCGACCTCAAGCTCAACGGCAAGCTGACCTTGGGCGAGAACATCGCGGACAACGGCGGGATCAAGGAGACGTACTCGGCCTACAAGGCCTACGAGGCGAAGCACCCCGGCGCCGAGACGCCGGCGGTCCCCGGCATGACGAACGACCAGCTGCTGTTCGTCGCGTTCGCGCAGACGTGGTGCTCCCTCGCGACGCCCGAGATCGAGCGCATGCTCGTCACGGTCGATCCGCATTCGCCGCCGAAGTTCCGCGTCAACGGTCCGCTCTCGAACTTCCCGCAGTTCGCCGACACGTTCCAGTGCGCCGCCGGCACGCCGATGCGTCCGGCGAACGCCTGCGAGGTCTGGTAGACCCGTCTCTCTCGACTCTGAACTCTCGACTCTTGACGCTCGACCCGGCCGGTCGAGAGTCGAGAGTCGAGGGTTCGTCCCGCCGCCGAAGCCCATGCCGCTTCACCTCTACTACGGAATCGAGATCCCGGACGACGAGCTGTCGTTCACCGCGTCCCGGAGCGGTGGGCCCGGCGGTCAGCACGTCAACAAAACGTCGAGCCGGGTGACCGTCCGGTTCGACGTCGTCCACTCGCCTTCACTACCCGCCGCCGCGCGCGTGAGGCTTCTCGCGGCGCTCGGCCACCGCATCGCCGCGGACGGCACCGTCCGGGTCGTCTCCCAGTCGTCGCGAAGCCAGCTCGCGAACCGGAAGGCCGCGACGGCGCGGCTCGAGCTGCTGCTGTCTCAGGCACTCGAGCCCGAGGTGCCTCGCGTCGAGACGCGTGTTCCGAGAGCGGAGAAGAAACGCCGACTCGAATCGAAGAAGCGCAGGGGAGAGACCAAGCGCGCGCGCCGGGTCCCGCCGACCGACTGAGCGCCTAGAGACCGCGGAGCACGAACCCGGCCGCCTCGATCGCCAAGCGGACGGCCCGCGCAATTGCCTCCGCTCCCGGCGTGTCGCCGTGCACGCACAACGTCCGGCACCGGCCCGTGCGCGCGAGCCGGACCGCCTGCGCCGCCGCTGCCACGGGATCGTCGATGAGCGCGCCGGGGCGTGACCGCGGCCGCAGCGTGCCGTCCGGCTCGTAGGCCCGGTCGGCGAACCCCTCGGCGGCGATTTGGAATCCGCGATCCTGCCACACGTCGAGAGCATGAGAGCCCGCGAGGCCGACGAGAACGAGCGGCGCACCGGCCTCCGACACGCCGTCGGCAATCGCGGCGGCGATGTCGCCTCGCCGTGCGGCGTCGTTGTAGAGCGCGCCGTGCGGCTTCACGTGGCGAAGCGTTGCGCCCGCGTCGGATGCGACCCGGACGAGCGCATCGACCTGCTCCGCGACGGCGCGGGACAGCTCGCGCGGCGGCAAGTCCACCGACACGCGGCCGAAGCCCTCACGGTCCGGATAGCTCGGGTGGGCGCCGATCGAAACGCCGTGACGCAGCGCCGACTCGACGGCTTCCCGCATCGAGCGCGCGTTCCCGGCATGCCCGCCGCAGGCGATGTTTGCCGACGAGGCGATGCGATACAGCGGGCCGTCGTCCAATCCCTCGCCGACGTCGGCGTTGAGATCGATCGCGTCACGCGAAGAGGGCATCGAGCGCCTCCTCCTGAGACCGGAGCAGCTCGTGCGCCTCGGCCCATGCGACGGGAGCGAACCGAAGGACGTCTCGCGGCCGGAGCGTCCCGAGGCGGGGCAGATCGGCGGCGATGACGTTCGCGATCTTCGGGTATCCCCCGGTCGTTTGATGCTCGACGAAGAGCACGATCGGAGCCCCGGAGGGCGGCACCTGGATCGCACCACAGCACACGCCCTCGGTCAGCAGCTCGCGCGGCTCACGCATCGCGAGCTTCGGCCCCGACAATCCGATGCCCATGCGGTCGCAGGCGTCGGACACCCGCCACGAATCGTCGAAGAGCGCCGCCCGCGCCGAAGAGGGGAACCACGCCGACTGGGGGCCCGCCATCACGCGAAAAGGGTCCGACGCGCGATAACCGGGAATCGCGGACGGATCGACGGCCACCTCCAGAACGGGATTCTTCGGCTCCCGTCCGACCGGCACGCGGTCGCCGGCCGCCAGCGCGCGCCCGTGAAATCCTCCGAGGCCGGACACGAGATGCGTCGACGCGCTGCCAAGCCACGACGGGACCGCGATGCCACCTCGAACGCATAGGTAGGCCCGGCTCCCGCCATGCATGGGGCCGCAGGCGATCGTGTCGCCCGAGCGAAACGGAAACGCGCGCCACGGCGGACGGGGCGTCCCTTCGAGGACCGCAGCCGCATCGCCGCCCGCGAGCACCGCGAAGCCGCTGCCTTCGAACCCGAACGAGCCGCCGACGACCGTCATCTCGAGCGCCGCCGCGCCGTCGTCGTTTCCCACGAGGCGGTTGCCGATTCGGAGCGCGAGCGGATCGGCGGCCCCGCTTGCGGAGATTCCCTGCGCGGTGAACCCCGCCCGTCCGAGATCCTGCACGGTCGTCAGGAACCCGGGATGGATCGCGACGATCTCCGTCACGCGGGCTCCACCGGAACGAATCGGACGCGATCGCCCGCGGCGAGCGTGGTCATGGGATTCCGCGCGGAATCGAACAGCACGAAATCGGTTCTGCCGATGATGTTCCATCCCCCGGGGGAACGCAGCGGATAAATGCCCGCCTGTGCGCCCGCGATCGCGACGCTGCCGGCCGGGACGACCCGGCGCGGCGCGGGACGGCGCGGCGTGAACAGCCGGTCGGGAAGACCGCCCAGATACGGAAACCCCGGAGAGAATCCGATGAACCGCACGTCGTACTCGCCGGCCGCGTGCGCGGAGACCACCTCGCTTTCGCGGAGGCCGGTCGACTCGGCGACCAGCGGCAAGTCCGGGCCGGAGTCTCCTCCGTAGACGACGGGCACCTCGAACGTGCGGGGTGGGGCTTCAGCGCGCTCGGACACCGATGACGTCCGGGCCTGAAGCTCGTTCCGGATGGAATCGATGCGGCCGCGGAGCGGATCGAAGCGGACGAGAAGCGTCGCGTAGGCCGGGATCAGGTCGACGACCCCCGGCAGCGGATCGTTCGAAAGCCACAACGCGAGCCGGCGCGCGCTCCGGCCGGCGGCAGAAAGCACCGGCTCGTCGTCGAACGAGACCAGGAACGCTCGGTCGGAGGCGAGGACGACGCGCGCCAAGACGGTCCCTCCCGCGGTGTCGCGGTTTCTCATTATCCCGTACAATTCCGCGCGAGGTGCCTCGATGAAACCGATACTTTGCGTTGCCGTCGCCGTGCTCGCAGCGAGCGCGGTCGTCGTGGCGGACACGCCCGACGCGTCCACACCGATCGTTCCCGTTTCGACCAACAAAGACGATTCTCCCGTAAGGACCAAGAGCGGGAAGGTCTTCGAGAGCACCGATGCCAGCTTGCCGCCCGCGATCGGTCCGGCACCGGCAAAAGTCGTCGTCGTGGTCTTCAGCGACTTCCAGTGCCCGGTCTGCCGGCGCTCCGCCGACGCGACGCAGCAGATCGCGGAAGAGTTCCCCGGCGAAGTTCGCGTCGAGTTCTGGCAGCACCCGCTGAGCATTCATCAGAACGCGGAAAACGCGGCCGTCGCGTCCCTGGCGGCGCAGCGGCAAGGAAAGTTTTGGGAATACCACGACGAGGTCTTCCGGAACCAATCCGCCATCGATCCCGTGAGCCTGCAAAGCTATGCGTCTCGGCTCGGGCTTGACGTCGAGCGGTTCAAGCAGGACTACGCGGCCCCGGAGCTGCGGGAGAGAGTCCGGCATGAGGCGGCGACCGCCGACCGGTTCGGCGCTCAGAGCACGCCGGCGTTCATGATCAACGGCAAGATCAAGACGGGGTGGGGAAGTTGGTACGGCTTCCGCGGCGACGTCGAGCACGAGCTGCTCGAGGCCCGGAAGCTCGACGTCGACGGCGCGGGCGCCGACACGGTCGCCGAGGCGCGTGCCGAGGCGCAGATCACCGACCCCCAGCTCCTCCAGGTCTACCGCGAGCAGGTCCTGCGTCCCGCCCCGGAACAGGACAAGCCGGTTTCAAAAAAGGACAAGCGGAAAGAGAAGAAGAAGAAATCCAAGACTTAGGGGCTGCAGGTCGCGTCAAATCGGCCCGCGGGTCGGCATCAAGCCCCGCCGGGCCTTACGATCCACGAAAAAAAGGTGGCCGCGGCCGTCGCGCCTCGGTATGACTCCGGGCGTCGGGGATCGTTTGCTCCGGGAATGATGGGAAGGTCAGGAATGCATCGACGAGTCAGCCTGGCGGCGGCGGGAACGTGTGCGTGCGTGTTGCTCGTGCTTCCGGTCGCATTCGGTGCCGACTCAGCCCCCGCTCCCGGGACGGCATCCGAGATCCGCACCGGTACGCCCCAGACCGTCGCGGCCGGCATCACGGAAACCGTCGACCAGATCATGGCCCGGTCCGCATCGGAAGCGGCCCCGGCCGGTGTCGAGTCGATCGCTTCACCCGACGCCCCGCTGGTCAAGAAGCTCGATGCCGCCGCCGCCTCCCGATCGCAGTGGCCCACGACTATCTCCGGAGGGCGAACGGGCGACCCGGGGTCCGCGCCGCAGACGGCGGGGACGAACTTCAAGGCGATCGGGCTTTCCGAATCCGGCTTCATCCCGCCCGACGTCGCCGGCGACGTCGGGCCGACGCAGATCCTGGTGCACGTCAACGGCCGCGTGCGCGTTTTCTCGAAGAACGGCGCATCCGGCGCCCTGAACACGACCGCATCGGCGTTCTGGAGTTCCGTGGCCAACGGGTCGCAGCCGGTCTACCCGCAGGTTCGCTACGATCGCCTTTCCGGACGATGGATCCTGCTCGCGGTGAATTCGGCGAAGCCGAACAACCGCGTGATGATCGCCGTCCAGACCACCCCGGGCACCATCACCGCAACGACCAGCTTCACGTTCTACCAGTTCAATCAGAACAGCGGCGGGAACGGCAACGACGCATCGAACGTCTGCGATTCGCCCAAGCTCGGCGTCGACGGCAGCGCCCTGTACATCGGCTGCAACATGTTCAACAACAGCGGGACGTTCACGCGCGTGACCGTCTACGTCGTCCGGAAATCCAGCTTGATCCCGGCACCGGGAACGCTCGTCGTCACCGCGTTCCGGGACATCGCGAACGGCACGGCGGGGCCGGGACCCTTCGACCCGCTCGGAGTCGATGACGACGAAGCGGCGCCGACCGTCGGTTATTTCATCGGTGTCGACGTCGCGAACCTGGGCCAGCTCCAGCTCCGCCGGGTGACGGATCCGGGGGGCACGCCGTCGCTCTCGGGAAACATCCCGCTGACCGTGCTCGCAACGGCGCCGCCGATCCTGCAGCCGACCTCGGGCTCGTCGGTCAACCTCGACTCGGGCGACGACCGCCTGGCGATCGCGACCATCCACAAGAACAAGCTGACGGGGGCCGTCACACTTTCCACCGTTCACGGCAACGAGGTCGACGCGTCCTGCGTCAGCGCTGCGGGCGGCGGCCGGAACGGCGCTCGCTGGTACGAGATCGCCGGGAGCGTACCGACCGCCTCCGATCCGCTCGCGGGGTCCGTGGTGCTCGTCCAGTCCGGCACGCTGTGCGATACCGCGCCGTCCGATCCCCAGGGCTACATCTTCCCGAGCGTCGCCGTGAACGGGCAAGGCGCCTTGGCGCTGGGGGCGACCGTGGCGTCTCCGAACCTGTTTGCGGGCGCCGCATCGGCCGGGCGCCTTCGGCTCGATCCTCCGGGGCTCACCGAGGCGCCGACGACTCTGCAGAGCGGCCTCGCCTCGTACACGTTCGTGACGGCCGGGCACAACCGGTGGGGCGACTACTCATTCACGGGCCTCGATCCGACCGACGACCAGACCTTCTGGACGTTCCAGGAATACGCCGATTCGACCCGGAACAACTGGGCGGTGCGCGCGGTTCAGCTCAAGGCCCCGCCGCCTCCGGCACTGTCGGGCCTGCAAGCGGCGGTGTGCGTCGGGAGCCAGAGCGCGAGCGTGACGCTGACGGGAACCGCGAACTCGCCGGTGACGGGGTCGGAATTCTTCGATCCGGGCGGCGATCCGGGGGGGCCGGGCTTCGTGAGCCGCATCAGCGCCACGGCCACCGGCGGCGTGGTCGTCAACGGCATTCCGAGCCTTGTCCTCCCGGCGAATCCCGCGACGGACCCGGTGCTTTCGGTCACGCTCTCGCTCGACACGACGTCCGCGACCACGGGGTTGAAGAGCATCACGATCAAGAACCCCGACGGGCAGGGGACGACGGGCACGAGCGTCGTGCGCGTCGACCAGCCCCAGAATCCGGTCGCGACGAGCAGCAGCCCCGTGTGCGTGGGCGGTACGCTGCAGCTGTCCGCGCCCTCCCTCCCGGGGGCGAGCTATTCGTGGACGGGGCCGAACGGCTTCACCTCCAGCCTGCAGAATCCGTCGGTCTCGAGCGTCACGTTCGCCGCGGCGGGAACCTACACCGTGACGTTCTCGGGGACGGGCTGCCCGACCCCGCAGGCCTCGACCGTCGTCCAGGTTCCGGGCAACGGCGGCGCCTGCGAGGACGGCAACGCCTGCACGACCGGAGACACGTGCTCGGCCGGCACGTGCCAGCCCGGGGCCGCGGTCGTCTGCGACGACCACAACGTGTGCACGTCCGACAGCTGCAACCCGGCGACGGGCTGCGTCTTCACGGACGTGACCGCCACGCTGTGCGGAGACGGAAACGCCTGCACCGACGACCTGTGCGATCCGACCGCGGGCTGCTCGCACGCGAACAACACCGCGCCGTGTCAGGACGGAAACCCATGCACGTCCGGAGACGTCTGCGGCGGGGGGGCATGCCATCCGGGGGCCCCGACGAACTGCGACGACGGAAACGCCTGCACGGCCGACGCCTGTAATCCGCAATCGGGGTGCACCCACACCGACATCTCGGCTTCGTGCAACGACAACAACGTGTGCACCGCCGACAGCTGCAATCCGGCGACCGGGTGCGTGCATACGGACACGACGGCGACGGCCTGCGACGACCACAACGTGTGCACCAACGATCTGTGCGATCCGTCGTCGGGATGCTTCCATACGGCGGCGTCGGGGCCGTGCGACGACGGGAATGCCTGCACGACCGGCGATGTCTGCAGCGGCGGGACGTGCACGGGCGGGGCGCCGCTCGTCTGCGATGACAACAACGTATGCACGTCGAACGGCTGCAACCCGGCGACGGGATGCGTCTACGTGGACACGACGGCGACGACCTGCAACGACGGCAATGTCTGCACCGACGACCATTGCGACCCGGTCACCGGCTGCTATCACACCGACAACGCGGCTCCGTGCTCGGACGGCAACGCCTGCACGACGGGAGACGAATGCGACGGCGGCGCGTGTGTCGCCGGCGGACCACGGAACTGCAACGACAACAACGTGTGCACGGACGATTCGTGCGATCCGGCGACGGGATGCGTGCACACGGCGAACACACTCTCCTGCGACGACGGCAGCGCCTGCACGACGGGCGATTCTTGCTCCGGCGGCACCTGTCACGGGGGGGCGCCGGTCGTCTGCAACGACGATCTGGTCTGCACGACCGACACGTGCGTTCCGGCGATCGGATGCGTCTTCCAGGTCAATACCGAGCCGTGCGACGACGGGAACGCTTGCACGACGGGAGACCGCTGCAGCCAGGGGGTCTGCCAGCCCGGCGATCCCATCGTGTGCGACGACGGCAACCCGTGCACGACCGACCGGTGCTACGAGGACACCGGCTGCGACTTCCAGGAGAACACCGATCCCTGCGATGACGGCAACCCGTGCACCACGGGCGACGTCTGCAGCGCCGGGGCGTGCCAGCCAGGCCCGCCGACGATCTGCAACGACGGAAGCGCCTGCACGCACGACTTCTGCGACCCCGCCCACGGCTGCGAGTACATCGACATCAGCGCCATCTGCGACGACGACGACGCGTGCACGGTGGACGGATGCAGCCCCGCGACGGGCTGCTTCCATTCGGCCCTGTCGTGCGACGACGGCAACGTGTGCACCGACGACGCCTGCGACTCCGGAAGCGGGTGCACGCACACGCCGAACTCCGCCGCGTGCGACGACAGCAGCGTGTGCACTCTGAACGATACGTGCATCAACGGCATGTGTCTCGGAAACCCGATCGTGTGCGACGACGGCAACGCCTGCACCGCCAACTCGTGCGATCCCGTGACGGGATGCTTCTTCCCGGACAGCAGCGCCTCCTGCGACGACGGGAACGTGTGCACCGACGATTCGTGCGACCCGGCGACCGGCTGCCACCACGTCGACAACACGCTTCCGTGCAGCGACGGCAGCGCGTGCACGGCCGGCGACACGTGCGGCGGCGGCGTCTGCCACTCGGGCCCCGTGATCGTCTGCGACGACGGCAATCCCTGCACCTCCGACGCCTGCAATCCGGCCTCGGGTTGCGTCTTCACGCCGCTCAATTGCGATGACGGGAATCCGTGCACCAACGACAGCTGCAATCCCGCCACCGGCTGCACGCACGTCAACAACACCGCCTCGTGCACGGACAACAATGCCTGCACGGTCGGCGACGTCTGCGGCGGCGGCACGTGCCACCCGGGCACATTGATCTCGTGCAACGACGACAATCCGTGCACGGTCGACGCCTGCGACCCGGCCACGGGCTGCAAGTTCACGGCCTTGAACTGCGACGACAACAACAAGTGCACCGCAGACAGCTGCGACCCGCAGACGGGGTGCGTCCACACCGACATCTCGGCAGCTTGCAATCTGGGCCATATTTGCAACGACGACAGCTGCGATCCGATCCTGGGATGCTTGCACATCGCCAACACGAATCCGTGCGACGACGGAAACGCGTGCACGACCGGCGATACGTGCCACCTCGGGATCTGCGTTCCCAGCTCCACCGTCACCTGCAACGACGGGAACGCATGCACGACCGATACGTGCGATCCGCTCACGGGATGCGTGTTCACCGACAGCTCGGCTTCGTGCAACGACGGAAACGTCTGCACGGACGACAGCTGCAATCCCTCGACCGGGTGCGTCCATACGCCCGCGGCCGGGGCGTGCAGCGACGGGAACGCCTGCACGTCCGGCGACTTCTGCTCGGGCGGGACCTGCCAGCCCGGCGCCGCGATCACCTGCAACGACGGGAACGCGTGCACCGCGGATTCCTGCAATCCGGCGACGGGGTGCGTGTTCACGCCGATCAGCTGCGACGACGGCAACGTGTGCACGAACGACGGCTGCAATTCCACGACCGGATGCGTCCACACGAACAACACGCTCTCGTGCAACGATGGGAACGCCTGCACGGTGGGCGACGTCTGCGGCGGGGGCACCTGCCATCCCGGAGCCGCGGTCGCCTGCAACGACAACAACGTCTGTACCAGCGACAGCTGCAATCCGGCGACCGGCTGCGTCTTCACCGACAACACGGAGGCGCTGTGCGGGGACGGCAACGCCTGCACCGACGATTTCTGCGATCCGTCGACGGCGGCGTGTTCCCACGCGTTCAACACCGCTCCGTGCAATGACGGGAACGGGTGCACCGGTCCGGATACGTGCAGCGCCGGGCTCTGTGCGGGGCCGGTGATCCCCCCTCCGGAGGTGTCCGGAGTGAGGGAGCAGGGCAAGACGTCCACGACGCTCTCGTGGACCGCGGTGATCGTGCCGTCCGGCTACGACGTCGTGACGTCCACCCTCGCCAATCTCCGCGTGAGCGGGACCTCGGGGGCGACTTGCCTCGCCGACAACGTGTCCGGGACGAGCACCGTGCTCTCGCAGGCACAGCCTTCGCCCGGAACCGGGTATTTCTACCTGGTCCGGTCCCAGGGGACGTGCGGAACTGGCTCGTACGGGTTCGCCACGGGGGGAGGCGAGCGCATCCCGGCCTCCGGGTGCCCGTAATCCAGGGCTCGAACTACCGAATCGTGATCGCCCGGCCCCCGGGCGCCCGGAGTCGGCGTTCGGCCCCGGGGGAACATTTCCGACGTACGAAAGCTGCCGTTGCGCACCCGCGCTTCCGCCGTACATCAGCGGGCGTCACAATCGCGAAGGTCGTCGGGCCCCTTCGCAGGAGGTCACGAGATGCCGAGGTTGACGATGCAGCGGATGTCGGTCGTGATGGCGCTCCTGGGCATGGCCTCGCCCGCAGCGCTCGCGCTCACGCATGCGGGAGGCGCCTCGATCGGCGCGGACGCGAGCGTGAAGCTCTACGACGCGAGCAATCCGGAGCAACCGATCCTGACCGAAGAAACAGAATCCCTGACGCAATCGGGCTCGTTCGTCTTCTCGCACGATGCGCTGTTCCTCGCGAGCGGGCATCAGGTGCGGCGCTATGACAGCCAAGACCTCTCGGCACCCGCCGTGGCATCGTGGACGGCGGCGGGGACGGTCCTGGCGGTCGCCGACGGGCCCGAGCGAGGGCTGGTTCTGGTCCTCGACGGCTCGAGCCTGAACCTCGTGAGCTTCCCGGACGGCGGCACGCCGACGCTCGTGTGGACGTATCCGGTCAACGCGGCCGCCGGCGCCACGAACCCCGGACGGATCCTCATTCGTGACGGCAATCGCGCGTTCGTCGCCGACGCGTCCCTCCCCGGTGTCCGCGTCGTCTCGCTCGACGGCGATTCGGCGCCCACGACCATCACGACGTACGCGAGCGCGGACGGCAGCGTTCACGAGATGTCGCTGTGGGGCGGCAAGCTGACGCTCGCGACGGACACCGCCCTCGTGGTCGTGTCGGTCTCCGCCGGCGATGCTCCGACCTTGACCCGGATCGGCGCGCGCTTGACCGATCGCGTTCCGACGCGCGTCGACGCCAACTCGAAGTTCGCCCTCGTCGCCGACGGAAGCGGCGTCACCGTCGTCGATGTCGATCCGGCCAGCCCGACCTTTCTCGGCGGCGCGCTCGACGGCTGGCAGGCGCAAAGCGACGTGCGATCGATCCGTCTCGACAAGAAGGACCGCGCGTACGTTCTGGTCGACGGCGCCTACGAGATCCTGGACGTCGCGTCGTTCGGCGGACGCTGAAGCGAGAACCGCAGGAGGCCCGTGACGAGGCCCACGTCCCGAAAGGGGCGTGGGCCTTTTTCGTCTATGGGTTGGCGGTCACCTTGTACTCGTAGTCGATGCCCGGCAGGACGCTCGTATCGTCGTAGGTCAATCCCGGCACGTTCGCGATGATCGTGAACGTCCCGGTATGGCGGACTCTCCGCCAGAGCGTGTAGCCCGTGGTCGTCGTTCCGGGCGGCGGGAGCCAGCGCACGTTGATGCCGGTGTCGGTCCGGTTCGCGAGCAGGATGATGACCCCCGCGATCGCATGGCCGGAGTCGAGCTCCTCCGATTCGCACTGCGCCAGGGTGCACGCATCGGCCGTCCGATTTGGATCGGAGAGGATCGCGTTCGCCTCGATCAGCGACTGCCGGACGGTCGTGTTGTTCCCGCAGGCCGAGATGATCTGCTCTTCGAGCGCCAGACGGTGACGGCACACGTTGAGCAGCGCCGCCATGAGCTGCGAATCGGCCTGCTGGCACTTGTCGTCGGACGGGTCGGGATTGAGCGCGCGACACACGTCCGCGATCGTCGCGACCGACGCGAACCGCGACCAGTCGTTGACGCAGTTGACATCGGCTTGCGTGAGCGCGTCGTCAGGGTGGTTGTCGGAGCACAGGCTCTTGTAGTAGCCGATCGTGTGCGGGTCGTCGCAGTTCGGCCACGTCAGCGAGCCGCCCACGCAACGGCCGTTGCTGCACGTGTCGCCGGTGGTGCATTGCGACCCGTCATTGCACGGCGAGGTGTTGTTGGCGTGGACACAGCCGGTCGCGGGGTTGCAAGAGTCGTCCGTGCACAGGTTGCCGTCGTCGCAGCTGGTCGGGGGCCCCGACGTGCACGCGCCGGATTGGCACGAGTCTCCGCTCGTGCAGGCGTTCCCGTCGCTGCAGCTCGTGCCGTTCGCCTTCGCCGGATTCGAGCAGGCTCCGCTCGTCGGATTGCAGGTCCCCGCCAGGTGGCACTGATCGAGGGCCGTGCAGACGACGATGTTCGCACCGTTGCAGGCGCCCGACTGACAGGTGTCGGTCCGCGTGCAGGCGTTGCCGTCGTCGCAGGAGGTGCCGTTCGGCTTCGACGGATTCGAACACGTTCCCGTCGTGGTGTTGCAGGTCCCTGCGAGATGGCACTGGTCGCTCGCCGTGCACACGACCGGGCTCGTGCCGGTGCACGCTCCGTTCTGACAGGTGTCGGTCTGAGTGCAGGCGTTGCCGTCGTTGCAGGCGCTTCCGTTCACCTTCGCCGGGTTCGAGCAGCTTCCCGTCACCGGATCGCACGTTCCGGCGATGTGGCACGGATCGCTGGCCGTGCAGACGACCGGGCTCGACCCGATGCAGGCCCCGTTCTGGCACGAATCGGTCTGCGTGCACGCGTTTCCGTCGCTGCACGTCGTCCCGTTGGCCTTGCTCGGATTGGAGCAGGTGCCGTTCGCGGAGTCGCACGTTCCCGCGCTGTGGCACTGATCGCTCGCGGTGCACACGACGGGATTGGTGCCGATGCAGGCCCCGGACTGGCAGGTATCGGACTGCGTGCAGGCGTTACCGTCGTCACACGCCGTGCCGTTGGGCTTGGTGGGCGTCGAGCAGGCGCCGGTCGTCGGATCGCAGGATCCCGCGATATGACACTGATCCGGCGTGGAGCACACCGCGAAATTCGCGCCCGTGCACACGCCGGCCTGGCACGTGTCGGTGTGGGTGCAGGCATTGCCGTCGTTGCACGAGGTGCCGTTGTCCTTCTCGGGATTCGAGCAGACGCCCGTGGCGGGATCGCAGGTGCCCTTCAGGTGGCATTGGTCGAGCGCAGCGCATGCGACGGGGTCCGTCCCCGTGCAGACGCCCGCCTGGCACGCATCGATCCGCGTGCACGCATCGCCGTCGTCGCACGAAGCCCCATCCGGCTCGGCCGGATCCGAGCAGACGCCGGTCGTCGTGTCGCACGTCCCGGCGACATGGCATTGATCGCTCGCGGTGCAGACGACCGGATTCGATCCGACGCAGGCGCCGGCGTGGCACGTATCGGACTGCGTGCACGCGTTGCCGTCATCGCAGGCGGTCCCGTTCGACTTGTTCGGGTTCGAGCACAAGCCGGTCGCGGGGTTGCAGGACCCGGCGACGTGGCATTGATCGCTCGCGGTGCAGACGACCGGATTCGAGCCCACGCACACGCCGGCACGGCACTCGTCGGTTTGCGTGCACGCATTGCCGTCGTTGCAATCGGTTCCCTCGGGCCGGTTCGGGTTGGAACAGGCTCCCGTCGCCGGGTCGCAGACGCCCTCGAGGTGGCACTGATCGAGCGCATGGCACACCACGGGGTCGGTCCCGACGCACACTCCCGACTCGCATTCATCGACTTGCGTGCAGGGGTTGCCGTCGTCGCAGTGCCATCCGTTGTCGCGGTTCGGGTTCGAGCATGCGCCCGTCGACGGGTCGCACGTTCCGGCCTTGTGGCATTGATCGAGCGCCGCGCATGCCACCGGATTCGATCCGACACACGCCCCCGCCTGGCACGCGTCGGACTGCGTGCAGGCGTTGCCGTCGTCGCAGGCGGCGCCGTTTGCCTTGTTCGGGTTCGAGCAGACGCCGGTCGCGGGATTGCACGTTCCGGCGGTGTGACACTGATCGAGCGGCGTGCATGCGACGGGGTCGGACCCGACGCAAGATCCGCCCTGGCACTGGTCGAAGAGCGTGCAGGCGTCGCCGTCGTTGCAGACCGCCCCGTCATCCTTCTGCGGGTTCGAGCACGCGCCCGTCGTCGGATCGCAGGTTCCCGCGTCGTGGCATTGATCGCTCGCGGTGCACACGACCGGGTCGGATCCCACGCACGCTCCGGCCTGGCACGTGTCGGTCTGGGTGCAGGGGTCACCGTCGTCGCACGCGGCGCCGTCGGCCTTGGCGGGATTCGAGCACACGCCGGTCACGGGGTCGCAAGTCCCGGCGACATGGCACTGATCGCTCGCGGCGCAGACCACCGGGCTCGAACCGACACACGCGCCGGTCTGGCAGGCGTCGGACTGGGTGCACGCGTTGCCGTCGTCGCAGGCTGAACCGTTGGGCTTGCTCGGATTCGAGCAGACGCCGGTCGCCGGGTTGCATGTCCCGGCGACGTGGCACTGATCGCTCGCCGTGCACGCCACGGGGTCGGAGCCGACGCAGGATCCGGCTTGGCACCGGTCGGAGAGCGTGCAGGCGTCACCGTCGTTACAGGCGGCGCCGTCGTCCTTGGCCGGGTTCGAGCAGGTGCCGGATGTCGGGTCGCACGTTCCCGCGACGTGGCACTGGTCGCTCGCCGTACAGACGACGGGGTTCGCGCCCGTGCACACTCCTGCCTGACACGTGTCGGTCCTGGTGCACGCGTCCCCGTCGCTGCACGACGTGCCGTTCGCCGCGCTCGGGTTCGAGCACGTGCCGGTCGCGGGATCGCAGGTACCGGCCGCGTGGCATTGATCGCTCGCCGTGCAGACGATCGGGCTCGAGCCGACGCACACACCCGACTGGCATGAATCGGATTGCGTGCAGGCGTTGCCGTCGTTGCAGGCGGTTTCGTTCGGCTTCGCCGGATTCGAGCAGACCCCCGTCGCCGCGGAGCACACGCCGGCGTCGTGGCACTGATCGGTCGGCGCACAGACCACCGGCGTTCCCGCGCACGTTCCGCCCTGGCACCTGTCGGATTGCGTGCACGGGTTGTGGTCGTTGCAGGCCCGGCCGGTCAAATCGTTGGTGTGGGCGCATCCGGTCACGGGATCGCAGGAATCGTTGACGCAGGGATTCCCGCTGCTGCAATCGAGGGGCGTTCCCGCGTGGCACGATCCCGACACGCACGTTTCCGTCCCGTTGCAGACGTTGCCGTCGTCGCACAGGTTGGCGCCTTCGTCGATCTGGCCGTCGCAGTTGTTGTCGATGCCGTCGCAGATCTCGGGCGTTCCGGCGCCGCTGGCGCTGAGCGTCACCTGCGCCGACACCTCGCTCGCGTTGGTGGCATAGGCCGTCGCGGTGTTCGTGAAGGCCGGTGTCTGACACGTGAACGACGACGTGCTGTGGATCGTGACGGTCAGGCTCGAGCCCGCGGGCAGGCGCGGGACCTTGATCGAGAGGGGATTCGTCGAGACGACCGTCCAGGTGACCGTCGGGTTGCTCGACGCGACGTCGACGGAGATCGCCGAAAGCGACGACGGGAAGGCCGTGTCGCCGATCACGAGGCCCTTGGCCGTGGCGCCTCCCACGTTGTTGATGGTGATCGTGTGCGTGATCGCCGCGGAGGTCCCGGCCGGCGCCACCGTGGGCGACACGGTCTTGCCGATCGAAAGGGTCGTGTAGGGCAGGAACGGGCAGTCGAGGTGGTCCTTGTTGTACTGGTTGGCGTTCGCCGAGGTCGCCGGGAAGTACAGCGATTCAGCAAGATCCGATGTGCCGGAGATGACGCCCTTGGCGATCAGCACCGAAACCGGGAAGGCGACGTCGATGAAATAGTCCGCATCCCCGCCGAAGGTCGATCCGTCGGTCACGGCGATGATCCGCGCGAGCGGAGTCGTGTTGGCGGTCAGCGGCCCGGCGTAGTCGTGGCGCTGCGCGAACAGCCGAAGCTCGGCGGGGTCGTTGAACAGCGGGCTGAAATCGACGTTCTCGGGGCTCGTATCCTTCCAGATCTCGATCGTGTCGCCCTGCTGGCCTCCGGCATTGCCGAAATCATCGTCGGAGCCCTTGCCGTTCAACGACAGCTCGTACTGGTACTGGAACGGATCGCCGGACGGCACCTGGAGGAGGCTGACCCACGCGTACTGATCGAAGCCTCGAGGCCCGGTGGGGACCTTGTCGACTCGGAAACGGAAGTACAGGTAGTTGTCGTCGAACGCGTAATAAGCGGCGGGGTGGGTCGAATCGCCGACGAGGTCCGTCGACGAGGGGCTCTCGTCTCCGGCGGGCTCGACTCCGGCATTGCACGACAGCGGCTGGAATGGGACGGCGTCGAAGTCGGGATTGTTCCCTGCCGATAGCGCGCTGGTCGCAGCGGCCACGTTGCCCTTTTGAACGGAGCCCGCCGCGTTCGCGTACGGGATCAGCGCCAAAAGCGCCGAAAGACAGAGCAGCCCGAGAGCGAGAACCCGACGCGAAGACGAAAGCTGTTGCATGAAGTCGTACCCCCCGAAAAGACGTCACACATCGACGAACGGGGGCGGAATCTAGGTTTCGAAATTGTTGCGGGCAAGGAAGGGCTATTGGTTGTCGGGATTGCCTGGAGCCGGCACCCAGACTTGAACTGGGGACCTGCTGATTACGAATCAGCCGCTCTACCAGCTGAGCTATGCCGGCTTGGGACGCGAAGCAGCCGCATTTTTAGCAGACTCGAAAGACCCGGGCAATACCGCGCGCGATACGATCCCATCGATGTCCGACGATCTCATCGATTCCTGGGTGAGCCGGATGCTCCACCCGCCGCTCCGACCACCGCGGCCGCTTCCGGCCGCGCTTGCCGCGGTAGCGCAAGACGTCACGATTCCCGCCGCCGCGATTCCGTTGAAGGCTTGGCTCGTCCCCGCGGCGGGCGGCTCTTCCGGAATCGTCGCGTTCATTCACGGCTGGGGAGGGGATGCGGTCGGAATGGCGCCGATGGCGCTGCGCGTTGCCGAGCGGGGCTTCGATGCTCTGCTCGTCGATCTGCCGGGGCATGGACGCACGGGGGGCGTCGAGCGTTACGACGCGGGGATGATGGTGCGCGACATCGCGTCCGTTCGTGACTGGATCGATGCGACCGCTGGCGCCGAAGCGAAGGTCGCGCTCGTCGGGTACTCCTTCGGCGGGCTCGGGGGATACGTCGCCGCGGGGCGCGATTCGCGATGGCGGGCGCTCGTGACGATCGCCGCGCCGATGGGCGCGATGGCGGCGGCGCGACTGTATCTCGCCGGGATGGGAATGCCGGCTCGGATGCTCGACGACTCGCTCCGGCGCTCGTTCGTGAGGATGCTCGGCACGGATCCGCACGACTTCGACGTCGAGGGTGCGTCCGCGACGATCCGGATTCCGGTTCTCGTCGTGCATGGTGACGACGACGAGGTCGTCCCGGTTGCGCACGCGGAACAGATCGCCGCCGCGATGCCGCCCGGGACCGCCACGTTGTTGCGAATTCCCGGGACCGGGCACAATGGTGTGCTCGTCAGCGACGAAACCGGAGAGCGGGTCGCAGCGTTCATGGTGAAATATCTGACGGCAGGGGAGTCCCGATGAAAACGCGCCGCCTGGGACGGACGGAATTCGAGGTGTCCGAGATCGGGTACGGCGCGTGGGGGCTGGGCGCCACGATGTGGCGCGGCGTCGATGATGCGGAAGCGCTCGCGGCGGTGCGCGCGGCGATCGAGGCGGGCGTCACGTTCTTCGACACGGCGCTCGCTTACGGAGACGGACACAGCGAGCAGCTGCTCGCGGAAGCGACGCGCGAACTCGTCGTCGCCACCAAGATCCCGCCCGGGGACCACTCGTGGCCGGCGTCTCAGACGTCGCACATCTCCGATGTGTTTCCCGCCCGGCACGTGCGGGCGTCGACGGAAACGTCGCTGCGCAATCTCCGCCGCGAGGCCCTCGACCTCCAGCAGTTCCACGTCTGGCAAGACGCGTGGCTCGACGAGGCCGCGTGGGACGAGACGCGCGCCGAGATGGAGCGGCTCATCGCCGAGGGCAAGGTCAAGTACTGGGGGATCTCGATCAACGACCACGATCCGGAATCGGCCCTTCGCGCGCTCGCGGACCCGCTCTTCGCATCCGCTCAGGTGATCTACAACGTCTTCGATCGATCGCCGGAGCGGGATCTGTTCCCCCTCGCCGCGCAGCGGGAGCTGGGGATCATCGTTCGCGTGCCGTTCGACGAGGGGGCCTTGACGGGGACCATCCGGCCCGGCACTCGATTTCCGGAGGGGGACTGGCGGCACCGCTACTTCCGGGGCGACCGGCCCGCGCAAGCCGCGGAGCGCGCCGAGGCCCTCCGGGGGTTGCTCGGCGGCGAGGCGTCGTCGCTCCCCGAGCTGGCGCTCCGGTTCATCCTGTCGCGCCCCGAGGTGTCCACGGTCATCCCCGGGATGCGTCGGGCCGAGCACGCCCTTCTGAACGCTTCGGTCTCCGACGGCCGCTCGCTGTCGACCGGGCTCCTCGAGCGGCTCGAGGCCCACGCTTGGGACAAGAATTGGTACGCGTGAGCTTTCGCTTTACTTATGGCATCCGCCCTGGTAGAAACCGACCGGCCGAAAACACATCTTTAGGGGCCGGAAGGCCAAGGAGCGGGCCATGCGCGTGACTCGAACGGCGATGATGCTTGTCGGTGTGATGTCGATCGGTGGATTGTGCCTGGCGGCCGATGCCGCGAAGCCGGCCGCGGCTAAAGCGCCTGCCGCGCCCGCGGCGGCTCCGACGCAAGAGCAGATGATGGCCGCTTGGGACAAGGCGAAGACGCCGGGGCCCGAGCACGCGATCCTCAAGAACTACGAGGGGAAGTGGACGTCCCACGTCACGATGACGATGGATCCCGCTCACCCCGAAACGAGCGACGGCACGTCCGAAGGCGCGCTCACGCTGGGTGGCCGTTTCGTCCAAGTTCTGCATCATGGATCGTTCATGGGGCAGCCGTTCGAAGGTTCGATGCTTCTGGGCTACGACAATCTGGCGAAGAAGTACACCTCCGCGTGGACCGACAACATGGGAACGGCGATCATCAACTACGAGGGCAGCTACAACGCGGCGAAGAAGGCTCTCACGATGACGGGGCGGTTCACCGATCCGATGAGCGGCAAGCCGATGCGGACGCGAGGCGTCACCACCTTCGTGGCCGCCGACACCATGACCTACGACGAATACATGCTGATGCCCGATGGCAAGTCCATGAAGACGCTGCACATCGACTTCAAGAAGATGTGACGGCGCCACGACCAACACGACTCGAAAGGAGACGCGGATGAAGATGGATCGGATGCTTGGTTTGGCGCTTTGCGCCGGAATCGTCGGAGCCGGGATCGCGGCCGCGGCCGACGATCAACAGCCCGCGAATCCCCATCCGTCCGCGCCGCCCGCGCCGGCGGCCGCCCCGAAGAGCCCGGCGGCCGGCCCGCACGGCCAACCCGTCGCGGCTCAGCGCGTCCACGCCATTCCGCCCCAGCCTCCTTCGAAGGAGCCGGGAACCGAGCACAAGGTGCTCTCCGGGTTCGTCGGGAAATGGAGCTCGATGACGAAGTTGGCATCCGGAGCACCGCAGCCCGAAAACGTCATCCCCAAGGACACCGAGATGAAGGGGACGGCGGAGGGCAAGCTCGAGATGGACGGCCGATTCGCGGAATTCAAGCGCAAGTGTGTCCTTCGCGGAAAGCCGTACGAAGCCGAGATCCTGTTCGGGTTCGACGACGTCATCCGTCGGTACACGGCGATCTGGTTCGACACGACGAGCCCGGCGTTCGTGAGCTACGTCGGCACCTACGACGTCGCGAAGAAGACGTTCAACCTCAGCGCGCGGTTCAGCGATCAGGGAACCCACAGGCTCGTGGTTTCGCGGATCGAGCTCAAATTCGTCGACGCCGACACGATCGAGCTCAACGAGTTCGAGGGCGCCACGGTCGGCGGGCCCGACACGCAGTCCCTGACGACCACCTTCAAGCGAGGGTGACGGCTACGACGCCGAGTGCGCGAGGATGAAGGACGCGATCTTCGCCGCAAGGGCGTCGTAGTCGGCGCCGAAGTGATGTCCGCCCGGGACCGTCGCGCGCTCGTATCCGGTTCCTCCGCCGGCCGGACAGCCCGAGTGCTCGTCGTCGGCGGGGACCATGCAGAGCACCGGCCGGCCGGCATGCTCGATCGCGGACGCCACGGCGTGCGGGGTCGGCTGCGTGCTCGTGCGAATCCAATCGAGCGGGCTGACCTCGAAGGCGGCGTAAGTGCCCGGCCCGAGCAGCGCCAGCCCACGGATGCGATCCAACGACGGAGCGGGCGTCTGCGAGACGACGACCGGGATCGTCTCCGCGCCGAAAGAATACCCGCCGGCGAACACGGCATCGTCCTCGGGGAGCGCCTTCACCACGCGCGCGAGATCGCCCGCGAACTCTTGAGGTGATCGCTCCGACCAGAAGTACCTCAGGGTGTTCCAGCCGACGACGGCCACCCCCTTGGCGGCGAGTCCGCGAGCGACGGACTGATCCAGATCCGCCCACCCGCCGTCGCCCGACACGAAGATCATCACGGCCTGAGATCGCTCGGGCCACACGATCTCGAGCGGCAGATCGAGGCCCGCAAGCCGCGCGCTGACCGCCTCGGGAGACCGGTCGGTGGCGTCGTGCCGGACGGCATTCGGCAGGGACTCCAGGAGCCCGCGGGGCTCGAGCATCTCGGTCACCGAGCGGTCGAATGCGTTGCCCCAGCGCGCCGGGACCGAAAAGCCGTGGCCGACCTTGTCGAGCGAGACCACCTTCGAGTGCGGCACCTTTCCGACGAACGCGACCGTGTCGGCGGGCGTGCAGACCTGGTCGATCATTCCCTGGAGCGCTATCCATCGGACGCCGCCGTCGTCGGGAGCCGTCATCTCGGGCGTCTCGGGGAGCCAGCTCTGCTTCTTCTTCGCGTCCCAACCCGGCTTCCACGCCTTCGTCCCGCAGAACGGACGCTTGACCTCGAGGTCGGGGCAGAACCCGAGGCTCACGGCGCCGCGAAAGGTCGTCGGCGGCGCCTGCGCCAGGGCGCCGTAGACGACCGTCGCTCCCGACGAGTAGCCAATC
This sequence comes from uncultured Acidobacteriota bacterium, assembly GCA_964647625.1. Classification (GTDB taxonomy): domain Bacteria; phylum Acidobacteriota; class Polarisedimenticolia; order Polarisedimenticolales; family DASRJG01; genus DASRJG01. The sequence continues at coordinate 17,807 of CAZYHZ010000036.1, read as the reverse complement.
AGGATGGGGCGGACGTACCGGGGGAGCTTGTAGAGCTTTTCGAGCGCCTGGGCCGCGACCTCGAGATCGCCCGAGGGGTACCAGCACTTCTCGCCGTGCGTCTCCGCACGTTTCTGCCATGCCGGCATCGACAGACCCGCGACGATGGCGTGCTCGTCGATCCGCCTCGCCATGTCGACGACCCCGAGCTTCCAGCCTCCGTCGCCGGAGACGAACAGCACGACGCCACGCGCCTGGGAGAGATCCTTCGGCCGGTAGACCTGGACTTCCCCGAAGCCCGGAAGCGTTTTCTTCTCCTCGACGGTCGACGGATTCGCGGCCGCGAGGAGAAGCGGGAGCCAGAGCAAGGTCAGAAGCGATCGTCTCACGCGGTCCGTCCTTTTGCGGGCAGGAGCACCCGCCACCGTCCCGAGATCAGCTGCGTCGTCGCGGCGACGGCGAACGGCCAATCCCAGGGTCGTCGATAGGCCAGATACCGGGGCTCCCACGCGGGATGGAACCGCTCCTTGAAGCGCCGCAGTCCCTGGTAGTTGTACCAGGCCTCCCCGTGCAGGAAGAATTGATGCGCCAGCCGCTCGACCGGCCGCGCGCGCCGCGTCGCGCCGACGGCGGCGAGCGGCGCCATTCCGAGATTGAAGCGGCGGAAGCCGCGCTCCTTCGCGTCGAGCATCAGACTCAAGATGAGGTATTCCATCGGACTTGGCAGCCCCATCGCGTCGAAATCCGCGTGGCGCATCATGTCGACCGTGATCTCCTCGCCGGGCGGGCCTTCGAGGACGTTCGCGAACGCGATGATGCGGCCGTCTCCGCTCTCGACGATGGCGCATGGAAAACGCGTGACGTAGGCGTCCTCGAACCGTCCGAGCGAGAATCCCTTCTCCGTGGCGCCTTTGGCGGACAGCCACGCGTCCGAGACCGCGCGCAGCTCGCCGAGGCGCCGGCGCACGGCATCGGCGTCCAAGATCAGGAACCGGCCGCCCGCCTTCTCCATCGCGTTGATCGCATGACGCTGCGTCTTGGCCTTGTTGCCCTTGAGATCGAACGCCCGAAGGTCGACGATCGCCTCTTCCCCGAGCTTGAAGAAGACGAAGCCCAGATCGTGCGCGACCGGAAGCAGCGCGGGCGAAATCTGATAGAGGACCGCCTCGCGGTCCCAGTCGGTGGCGTGCTCGAGGAAGGCCGACAGGATCTCGTGCTCCTGCCCGCGGGCGCACACGGGGTCCGACCAGGCGACCATGAACCGTCCGGACGTCCGGTAGGCGATGAATGCGCGGCCCAGCGATTCGCGGCGGAAGAGCGCCTTGTCGCCGGTGGCGACGAGCTGGGGGTTGCTATTGCGCCCGAGCGCGCCGGCGTCGGCGAGCGCGCCGTCGACCGCGACGCGATCCGGCAGGACGTCGGGCGAGCGCGGCTTCTGCCCCCAGCGCAAGGCCACGATGGCCGCGCCCGAAACGAGGACGACCATACCGCGGACGAAACGCTCCTCGTGGGCGAGAAACGCGAACCGGCTGAACGCCTGGGGGAGGTTCGGCCAGGCGTCGTACGAGCCCAAGCCCACCGCCCCGAACAGGAGGACCGCCGCCAGCCCCGCCGAGGCGACGAACTCGAGCGAGGGGTGGAGCCGGCCGTCCCGCTCGAACGCGGCGCGAAAGAGGATGAGCAGCACCGCCGCGCCGAGAGCGAGCAGCGCCTCTTCGTAATCGAGCCCCTTGAGAAACGTCGTCACGGCGGCCGCCAGGAACAAGCCGACCGCCACGCGGTGGCTCGACCGGTACCCCCGCGCGAGTCCTCGCGAGACGAGGATCAACAGGAAGCCCAACAGGATCGATGCGCCGTGGGACAGCTCCACGAGCGCCAGCGGCACCATCTCCTGGAGAGCGCGCGAGCGGTTGGACAGCGACGGCGACGCCGCGGACGCGAGCAGCACGGCCCCGCAGAGGAACGTGTAGGACGCCATCCCCGTGCGCGCGGCCGCGGCGGTGCGCTTTCCCGCGGAGACGAACCGGCCGGCGAGGACGAGGCTCGCGAACAGGAAAGGGATCGCGTAGTAGACGGCGCGATACAGAAGCAGCGCAGCCGCGATCTGATCGTGGTTGCCGGTCACGTTCGCGAGCTGCGCGCCCCAGAACAGATCCGCGGATCCGAACCCGCCGGGAACCAGGCTCGCGAGGCCGATGAGCTGGCCGACGAAGAAGATCCGCATCGATGCCGAGGTCGCGACGCCCTGCACCTGGCTCGCGACGGCGACGTGGAACACCGTCCAGGCGAGCAGCCAGTCGGCGATCGCGATCAGCGCGAGACGGCTCGCCGTCTTCCGGCGCTCGGCCCGATCGACGTCTTTCCAGAGTCGGGTGATGCGGCCGACGCCCCACGCACACGCCGATCCGAGCGCGAACGCGATCAGGGTGCGGGCCGCCGGCTTCGCGAAGATCCACGGAAGCGGGACCAGCACCGCGACGCACCACACGCACAGCCCGACGGCGAATGCCGCGAGGATCGTGACCAGCGCGCGGCGAGCACGGGCCGCCGGCACCCCCATCGGCGCATACAGCCAGAGCCGCAGCGCCGGCCCGGCCAGGGGCCCGATCGTCAGGAAGTTGCTCCAGGCGAACGCGATCACTCCGACGCTGAACCGGCGTGTGCGGGATGGCGCGAGACGGCGGTCGCCCAGCGCGACCACGTCGTAGGCTCCGCCCAGAGCGAGGTTCGCCGCGGTGGCCACGAGCAACAGCACGACGATCGCCGCGTCGGTCGCGCGCATCAGATCGCGGACGCGGCGGAAATCGACCTCGCGAAGCTCCTTCCAGCCGACGACGGCGACCGCGGCGATGAGGATCCACGGCCACACGGCGCGCAGCGCGGGCAGCGCGCGAGGAACGGCGTGGGGCGCCGGCTCCGCGGCGTCGGAGTCGGGGGAGACTTCCGTCATGGCTTCGGAAGCTGCCGCAATCCATCGAGGATGGCGGTCCGAAGCTCTTGCTCGTGCCCCGCGAAGTGGTGCGTGGCGCCGGCGATGACCGCGAGGCGCTTCGGGCCGGCGAAGGCCTGGTGGAGCTGCGGCGCCGAGGAGTTGTCGTCCTTCCCGCCGTGAACGAAGAGCACCGGCACCGCGCGGGACTCGGCGAGCGCCTTGGCGGTGTCGAACGTGTGACCCGAGGGCTTGAATCCCAAGATTTCGGTGACCCGCGCCTCGAGGCTTCCCGTCAGATCGGGACCGATCATCAGCAGCGAGGCGACGGGAAGCTCGGGCGGAGCGGCCCCCGCGATCCACGGCGCGAGATCGGCGCCGAACGAGAACCCGGCGAGAATCACGCGCGTCCCCGCGGCCGCGTGCGACGTCCGCTTCAAGGCGGCGGCGAAGCTGGAAACGTCCTTGGCGAGCTGCGCCCGGTCGTCCTGAGGCTTCCAGAAGTACTTCATGCAGTCGATTCCGCCGACCCAGTAGCCGTCGTCGGAAAGCCACTTCGCGAGCTGAATGTCGAAGGCACGCCATCCGCCCTCGCCGGAGAGGACGAGCACGAGGGGTCTCGCCACCGGGCGGTCCGAAGGGGCCGGAGAATAGACGGTGAGCGGTTGATCGCCCCGGCTGGTTGCGACCGACGAGACCATGACGGCGGCGAGCGTCACAGAGGCGAGCACGGCGCACCGTTCTACTCCAGTTTCGCAACGTCCGCTATCGTGTTCCGATGCGTTTTCCGGAGGCGATCCGCCGGCTGGCCGCCACCCGGCCCGAGGGGCTGCCGGGAGCGCGGGCGCAATCGGCGCTGTCCCCCAGGCCGCGGCGGGTCTGGGACACCGATGTCGTCCCCAAGGAAGCGGCCGGGCTCGTCCTGATCTTTCCGCGGTCCGGTGAGGCCCATCTCCTCTTGACGCTTCGAGGGTCCGGGGTGGCCACCCACCGAGGGCAAGTCGCGCTCCCCGGGGGCGCGATCGAGCCGGGAGAGACCGTCGAGGACGCCGCCCTGCGCGAGGCCCGGGAGGAGATCGGGCTCGATCCCTCCTCCGTCCGTGTATGGCTCCGCCTCACGCCCCTGCGGATCCCGGTGAGCGGCTTCGTCCTGCGTCCGGTCGTGGCCACGATGGGGATCGCTCCGCTCGTGGCCCCGGTCGGCGGCGAGGTCGCTCGCATCCTCGAGATCCCGCTCGCCTCGCTCGTGGCGGGAGCGCTCGAGATCGAAACGCGAACGCGAGACGGTGTCGCGATCGAGATCCCCTACTTCGATGTCGACGGCGCGAAGCTGTGGGGCGCGACGGCGATGGTCGTCGCGGAGCTGCTTTCGGTCCTGGGGCAGCCGCTCGGGGCGGGCGAGGACGATCAGCGCACGCCGTGACAGCGCAGGCAGTCGTCCCCCAGAGGATGGTTGGCGGGACGCGGAGCCGGACCTTCGGTTCCGTGACACGAAAGACACGCCGGCGCACTTTCGAAGGTGCGATGCGTGTCGTCTCCTGGGAGGAACGGCGCCTGGCGGCTCGACCGCGACAGCCACAACACGAACGCGGCAGCACAGAGAATCAACGCGAGAAGGACCCACTGCCGGCGCGACATCGAACCCCCGGGCGGACGCGCATTATAGGCGTCGCACCGGTGTACCATGCGCCGCCTTCGGGGGGTTCATGCGCGTTGCCTTGCTGCTTTTGGCCTCGTGGCTCGCCGTCATCCCTTCGGGCGCCGTCGAACGCACGCTCGGCAACGGGATGCGCGTCATCTTGATCCCGCACCGCGCCAATCCGATGGTCGCGTCCGCCGTGATCGTCGGCGCCGGCGTCGTCGACGAGCCCGCAGACGCGGCCGGCGCGTCGCATTTCCTCGAGCACTTGTTGTTCAACGGGACCACCTCCCGCACGCAAAGGCAGCTCTACGACGACGTCGACCGGCTCGGGGCGTACAACAACGCGACCACGCGCGAGGACCACACGCTCTTCACGTTCCTCGTCGCCAAGGAGCACGCCGAAGGCGGGTTGGCGATCCAGTCGGACATGCTCTTCCACTCGACCATCCCCGAAGAGAACTTCGAGAAGGAGCGCAAGATCGTTCTGGAGGAGCTGGCCCGCGATCGCGGCGATCCATCTTACGATCTCGAGGCTGCGTTTCGGGCCTACGCGTTCGCCGGCACGCCGATCGCGCGGCCGGTCCTGGGCACCGAAGCGTCGCTTGGCGGCATCAAGCGCGCGGACGTGCTCGCGTATTACAAGGCGCGATACGTCCCTCAGAACATGACGCTCGTGGTGATGGGGGATTTCGACGTCGATCCCATGTTCGCGGCGATCGAGCGCCGGTTCGGAAGCGTTCCGCGGGGGGCCGCCGTCAGAGACCGCCGCGCCGTGTGGCCGGAGCGTCCCAAGGACAACGTCGAGCTCGTCCCCGCCGAGAACGACTCGACCCGGCTGCTCGCCGCGTTTCCGGTCGGGGGCGTTCCCGGCGATGCCACCGCCGCGGCCGTCGATGTCCTGCTCTCCGCGGCGACGGACGGGAAGGACGCTCCGCTGGCGCAGGCTCTCGCCGCGCGCGGCATCGAGCCGAGCTCGGTCGGCGTCAGCCTCGACCGCCGGCGCGCGCCGTGGTCGACCGTGAGCCTCGATGCGGAGATTCCGGGACCCGCCGATGCCACGAAGCTGCTCGGGGCGCTCGACGAGGCGATCTGCGCCACGGCCCCGGGCGGCGAGGCGAGGCGTCGCGTGCCGCGTGTGGTTGCCCGGATGACCGCCGATGACGAGATCGCGCGCGATCAGATCCACTACTTCGCGATGCTTCGATCGTCGTCGATCCTCGGGTCGCCGAAGGACTCGGTCGAGCAGGACGCGGCCCGCCTCGCCACGCTGACGACAAAGGACTGGGACGCCGCGTCGGCCCGGCTCCGCGCCGGGCTCCCGGCGATCCGCGCGCGACTGGTCGGGCCGGGAATCCAGTCCTCGCGCGTGTCGTGGTCTCCGAGCAGCTCGGCATGCGGCACGCCCGAAGAGTCGGCAGGCTCGCGCACCGGACAGCTCGCGAACGGGCTTCGGTACGTGATTCGACGGAGCGGCGACTCGGACGTGTTCGCGCTCCACCTCGCGTTTGCACCGCGCGCCGCGTCCGAGCCCGCGGGCCGCGACGGGATCACCGACCTGCTTCACCGGATCATGGCCCGGGCCACGACCGTTCACGGACCGGCTGCACTCGAGGATCGCCTGGCGGCGCTCGGCGCCCGGGTCAAGCTCGTCGACGACCCCGCCGTGCCGTTCGACGATTACTACACCACGCCCGAGTATTCGTGGATCCGGCTCGAAGCCCCCGCAGGAAGCTGGCGCGAGGCTCTCGGCGTGGTTGCGGAGATGGTCCGGTTCCCCGACCTGAGCGACGAGGCCCTGTCGTCCGCGCGGCGCGAGATGCAGGAGCGCGTGACCCGGCGCGACGGCTCGCCGAAGGACACGGCAGCCGGCGCGCTCGACGCCCTGCTGGCTCCGGGACATCCGCTGACCCGGCCGGTCTACGGTACGGCCGCGACGCTCGGCGCGATCACGCTCGGCGATCTCGAGGCATTTCACAAGACGGCCATCACCGGACGCCGCACCATCGCGTCCGTCGTCTCTCCGGTGCCCGTGGACGACGTGGTTCGCGCGCTTGAATCCGATCTCGGCGCGCTGGCGGGAGGGGACGCCGCGGCCGAGCCGCCGCAGGTCGCGGTCACGCCGACCGGGGGGTTATCGGAGGCCAAGCTCGGAAAGAGCCAGGCGTACCTCGCCGAGGGCGAGGTCCTCGACGTCCCGCCGGGCGATCGCGCCGCGCTGACGGTCGCGGTCGCGATGCTCTCGGACCGGCTGACGTTCGACCTGCGGGAGACCAAAGGGCTCGCCTATTCGATGGGGGCCTCCTTACGGCCGTGGGGTGGACGCACCCGCTTCGACATCACGATGGGAACCCGGCCCGAGAACGTCGATACCGCTCGCGACGGGATCGCGGAGGGGCTCCGCGCGTTCCGGGAGAGCGACCCGACTCCGGCCGACGTCGAGCGCGCGGTCAACGTGACGCGCGGCGCCGCGCTGATGCGCCGCATGACACGCATCAGCCTCGCCTACGAAGCCGGCTTGGAAGCGCTTCGGGGCGCCGAGCCCGGCAGCGAGAGACGGTTCGTCGATGCGCTCAAGGACGTCCGTGTCGACGACGTGAAACGCGTCAGGGACGCCTACCTCGACGCCGGCCGCTTGGCGGTCGCGATCGTACGGTGAGCGGGATGGCGAAGCTACGATCCGGCTCCGCGGTGGCGCCGACACGCATCGATCTCGCCGGGGGAACCCTCGACATCTGGCCGATCAGCCAGCTCATCGGAGACGCGATGACGGTCAATCTCGCGATCGACCTTCCCGCCCGGGCCGAGGTCACGCCGCGAACCGACCGGCGCGTCGAGATCGTCTCCGCGGATCGAGGGCGCCGGCTGGTTGTCGAGCTGCCGGTTCGTGCGAAGGACTTCAAGGGACCGCTGTCGTGGCTCGTCCGGCTCGCGCATGCGTTCGCGCCGGATACGCCGCTGCGGTTGTCCTGCCGCGCGGAGGCGCCCGCAGGGGCGGGACTCGGCGGCTCGTCGGCGCTCGGGATCGCGGTGGGCGCGGCGCTGGCCGCCGCGACGGGGGAGTCCCTTTCGAAGCCGGCGCTGTTGCAGCGCGTGATGAACCTCGAGACGCGTGAGATCGGCGTTCCCACCGGAAACCAGGACTACCTCGCGGCCCTGTGGGGCGGGCTCGCGGCCTACCATCACCGGGCGGACGGTGTTGCGCGGGAAGCCCTCCCCCACGCAGGCCGTCTCGCGACGCGGCTCGTGCTCGCCTACACCGGTCAGCCGAGGCAATCGGGATTCAGCAACTGGGACATGTTCCGCCGCTACGTCGAAAAGGATCCCGTGACGACGAAACGGATGCACGCGATCGCAGACCTCGCGCGCTCGATGCGGGACGCGCTCGAAGCCGGCGACCTCGACGCGACGGGACGTCTTCTCGGCGAAGAGGGCCGCTTGCGTTACAGCCTTGCGCCGTCGGTGGCGACCGACGCCCTGCGCGCCGCCGATCGTGCCGCGCGCCGTGCGGGGGCGCTGGGGGCCAAGGTCTGCGGCGCGGGAGGCGGCGGGTGCATGGTCGCGTTCGCGAAGGAAGGCCGACGCGACGCGGTCGCAGCCGCGATCGCGGCCACCGGCGCGCGCGTGATTCAAGTGCGCGCCGCGGCCCGCGGTGTCGTCAGCGGACCGTGATCGGAATCGTCACGTCGGCCTTGGCGGGCGCGCAATAGCCCGACGCCGCCACGCAGTAGAAGTAGCTCAGCTTCGCAGGAACGTCATGGGTCCCCTTGGAAGCGCCTCGCTCCGTGTGGAGCGTGAGCTTCAGCGGATCGACCGCTCCGTGAAAGTAGTTGGCGTCGAGCTGGTCCGGGGGAGGCGGCCCCGGATTTCCCAGGCTCTCCTCGGCGGCGGCCACGAGGCCGGCCACGGCCGGGACCTGGAGCTTGATCTTCGGATACTTGTTGAGCTTGATGCCGGCCTTCGGCTCGAGCTTGACGACGACCGACGCGTCGGATCCCGATGCGACCGCCCCCGGAGAAACCGAGACCGCGACGCTCACCGGTGCGTCCTTCGGGGACGGAGCCGGGGGGCCGCCCAAAGCGATCGAGGAGGCGGCGAAGATCGCCAGGAGGCCGAAAATCGGTAACTTTTTCATGGCCGGCATGTTAGCTGAGCATTTACCGCATCCGCAATCGGAAGGCGGCGCCGGTTGACGTTGTCGGGGCTACGCTCTGGCAGTAAGATTCATCGTGGTCCGAAGACCGGTCCGGGAGGAGCCTACGATGGCAAACCAAACGATTCGCGCGCTGCTCGTCGTCGCCTGCGTGGGTGCCGTCACCCCGGCCGCCCTCGCCGACGAGGTCGTTCATTTCACCAACGGGTCCGAGATGGCCGTGCGGGCGCATTCGGTCGAGAAGGACATGGTGCGGCTCGATCTCGGCAACAACAGCTTCATCGCCTTTCCGATGTCGATGGTCGACAAGATCGTCAACTCCGGTCAGGACGTCTTCCTCAATCCGACGTTCCACCCTTCGAATCAAGCGGTCGGGGCGGTGCCTGGCGCGCCGGGGGCGGCATCCGCGAGCAACGCCGTTCCGCAGGGCGTGGGCGGTGAGAACACCACCATCCGCGGGGCGGGGATGTCGGTAGGATTCAACCCGGTCGCGAACAACCGCGGCGCGGCCGGCGTCGCGCTCGGTGAAGTCTCCGATCAGCTTCCGCAAAACGGCAAGAGCGACCTCAGCTCGCTTCAGACCGACGTGAGCCGCCGCCGCGTCTTCAACCCGGCGATGCCGACGCAGCCCGGCGACTTTCCGCAGGTCATCATGCCTCCGCAAGCCAAGCTGCCGCGAAGCATGACCGCTCCGCGTATTCCCGCGCCGCAACAGCCGGCGCCCCAGCAGACGGGTGCACCGCCCGCGACGAACGAAAACCCGTCGCAGGGCGACTCCAACCCGCAGGACTCGGACGGCAACAACTAGCCGATGCCGCTTGTCGTCGGCGTGACCGGCCCGAACGCCGCCGGCAAAGGGGAAGTGTCCGCGTATCTGGGCGGCCGCGGTTTCACGCTCCACTCGCTTTCGGACATCGTGCGCGAGGAGGCCGCGGCGCGCGGACTCCCCCCGGTGCGCGAGCATCTCATTCGAATCGGAACCGAGCTTCGAGAGAAGGGCGGTCCCGGCGTCCTCGCAAGCCGGCTGCTGCCACGGCTGGGGCCCCGCGACGTCGTCGATTCGATCCGCAATCCCGCGGAGGTCGAAGTCTTGCGCGGCGTGCCCGGATTCGTGCTCATCGGCGTCGACGCCCCGGCGGTGGTGCGATTCGCGCGCTCTCGCGATCGCGCCCGCCCCGGCGACCCGTCCACGTTTGCGGAATTCACCTCGCGAGAGCTTCAGGAAAACAGCGCCAATCCGGCGGGACAGCAGCTGGCCGCGACGTTCCGCTTGGCCGACCGGGTCATCGTCAACGACGACGATCTGGGCAACCTCCACAGCCAGATCGGCTCGATCCTCGAGGCGTTCGGCCAGGCGTGATCCGCCCCGCGCCGTCGCGCTGCTAAAGTACCCCCCGGAGGGACGGATGGACGACGTCGTCCGGGATCGCTTCGGCGCGATCCCCGCGGATCGCACGAAGGATCGTGCCGGCTCGATTCTCGACCGCGTGCAAGAGCCCGCGGATCTTCGGGCCCTCGACCCTGCCGAGCTCGAGAAGCTCTGCGGCGAGATTCGCGACTACATCGTCGACGTCGTCTCGCAGAAGGGCGGGCATCTGGGCGCGAGCCTCGGCGTCGTCGAGCTGACCGTCGCGCTCGCCCGCGTGCTCGACCTTCCCAACGACCGCGTGGTGTGGGACACCGGGCATCAGGCCTACGTTCACAAGGTGTTGACCGGCCGCAAGGACGCCCTGTGGGGTATCCGCCAGTACGGCGGAATCTCCGGCTTCCTGAAGCGAGCCGAAAGCCCCTACGACACCTTCGGCGCCGGGCACGCCTCGACGGCGATCTCCGCCGCGCTCGGGCTCGCCGCCGCGCGCGACCTCGAAGGTGCGAAGCGCCGTGTCGTCGCGATCATGGGCGACGGCGCCATGACGGGCGGTCTCGCCTACGAGGCGCTCAACAACGCCGGCCACTCGGGGCGGGATCTGCTCGTGATCCTCAACGACAACGGGATGTCGATCTCGCCGAACGTCGGCGCGCTCGCGCATTACCTGACCAACATCCAGACGAACCCGCATCTGCGGCGTTTGCGCCGGGAGGGCCTCGAGGTGATGGGGCGCCTGCCGCGCGTCGGCGGGAAAGCGAAAACGCTCGCGACCCGGCTCGAGTCGGCGATCAAGACCGCGATCGTCCCGGGCGGTTTGTTCGAAGCTCTGGGGTTCAACTACATCGGGCCGGTCGACGGCCACGATCTCGGAATGCTCCTCGCGCTGTTGCCCAAGGTCCTCGACCGCCGCGGGCCCGTCCTGCTGCACGTCATGACGACGAAGGGGAAGGGGCTCCCGGCGGCGGAGGCGGATCACGAGGGATTCCACGGCGTCACGCCGTTCGACAAGGTGACGGGAAAGGCGATCCCCGCGCCCTCGCCCGCGCGGCCGGGTTACACCGCGGTCTTCGGACAGGCCATGATCGAGGCGGCGGCGCGATTCCCCAAGATGGTGGCGATCACCGCCGCCATGCCGTCGGGGACCGGGCTCAACGCGTTCAAGAAGGCGTTTCCCGAGCGCTTCCACGATGTCGGAATCGCCGAGGCGCACGGCGTCTGCTTCGCCGCAGGCATGGCGTGCGAAGGCGCGCGCCCCGTCGCGACGATCTATTCGACCTTTCTTCAGCGTGCGTTCGACCAGGTGATCCACGATGTCGCGCTGCAAGAGGTTCCGGTCGTGTTCGCCATCGATCGCGCCGGCGTCGTCGGCGCGGACGGGCCGACCCATCACGGCGTTCTCGACCTATCGTACATGCGCTGCGTGCCGGGGATGATCGTTTCGGCCCCCAAGGATGGCAACGAGCTTCGCGATCTGCTTTTCACGGCGCTCTCGCAAAACGATTCCCCGTTCGCCATTCGCTACCCGCGGGACACGGTCCCTCCAGGGTACGACCCGGCGCGCGTCCCGCGCGTGCTCCCCATCGGCTCGTGGGAGGTCCTGAACGAGGGCACGGACGTGATGCTCCTCGCGGTCGGCGCGATGGTCGAGACCGCGAAGGCGGTTCGCGAGCAGCTCGAGGCGTCCGGCCTCTCCGCCGGGCTCGTCAACTGCCGTTTCGTGAAGCCCCTCGATCGCGCGGTGCTCCGCCTCTCTCGTGAGCGGGCCCGGCTCCTCGTGACGATCGAGGAGAACAACCTCCCGGGAGGGTTCGGCGATGGCGTCCTCGAGACGCTTGCGGAGGAAGGGCTTTCGCGGGACGGTGTCCTCCGACTCGGCCTCCCCGATGCGTTCGTGACACACGGCTCACGTGCGGAGCTGCTCGCCGAGGTCAAGCTGGATCCTGCCGGGATCGTCGCCCGCGTCCGCGACGCGGCCGGCCGTTGAGCCGCTCCCACCCGCATCACCACGCCGGCCACGACAAAAGCGGTGCCGGCTTGCGGTTCGGGCTGCTGACGATCAGCGACACCCGGACGGAGGCGGACGACGTTTCCGGACCGGTCCTGCGCGAGCTCGTGGAGGCGGGCGGGCACGCCGTTCACGCGGCCGCGATCGTGCACGACGAGATCGACGCCATCCGGGAACGCGTCTCGGCCTGGGCCGCCGACGTGGCGTGCGACGTGATCGTCTCATCCGGCGGCACGGGGCTGGCGCCGCGTGACCGGACGGTCGAGGCGATCGAGGCGCTGCTCGACCACCGGATCGAGGGCTTCGGCGAGCTCTTTCGGTCGCTGTCGTACCAGCAGATCGGTGCGGCGGCGATGCTCTCGCGGGCGCTCGCCGGCGTGATCCGGGGGACGCCGGTGTTCGTCCTTCCCGGCTCGCCGGCGGCGGTGAGGCTGGCGATGTCCTCGCTCGTGCTGCCGGAGATCGGCCACGTCGTGCGCGAGCTGCGGCGCCGCTGACGATCAGTTCTGGTATTTCGGGTCGGGGGGCGGTTCGGAGACGGTCACGGGACCGAACCGCTGCTCGTAGCGGGCCAGATTCTCGGTCAGTGCGCTGACCATGCGCTTGAAGTGACCCGGGCTGACGATCACGCGCGCGTTCACGATGCCTTCCGGCGGGCAGACGTTGATAAAGTCGAGCACGAATTCCTCGCGCCCGTGGCGGACGACCATCTGATTGGCGTAGACGCCGCGCAGCGTGTTCTCGGGAATCTTGATCTGGAATTCGCGCTCGTCGGCCATGGTTTTCCTCCGGGAGGTATCCTATCCCGGCCTGTCGGGCGGAGCAGCGAATTCTTCCACTCCCAAGGAGACGCCGATGGCCGTGGTCACGTGCTCGCGCTGCAAGAAGCAGGCGGAAGGGTTGGCTCGCGCTCCGCTTCCGGGAGAGTGGGGTCAGACGATTCTCGCGAACGTCTGCTCCGCTTGCTGGAAGGAGTGGCTCGGGATGCAGGTCAAGTACATCAACGAGTATCGACTGAACCCGCTCGACCCCCGTCACTTCGAATTCCTGCTCGAGCAGACCCGGGTGTTCCTGACCCTGCCGGAGCCGCGGTCGTGACGACGGGCCTCGACCGAAGGCTCGCCGAAGAGATCGAAGGATTCCGCCGCGACGGCGTCTACAAGAAGCTGAACTACCTGGACAGCCCGCAGTCGGCGTGGGTCACGATGGAAGGCCGCGGGCGGGTGCTCATCCTCTCCTCGAACAACTACGTCGGCCTGTGCGACGTCCCCGAGGTGGTCGAGGCGGGACAGGCCGCGCTCGAGAAGTTCGGTGCCGGCACCGGCTCCGTGCGATTCATCTGCGGCACCTTCACCATCCATCGCGAGCTGGAGGCCGCGCTGGCGCGCTTCGTCGGAACCGAGGCCGCGTTGTCCTACGTGTCGTGCTGGACGGCCAACGAAGGTTTGATGCCGACGGTGCTGGGCGAGCAGGACGTCGTCATCTCGGACGCGCTCAACCACGCGAGCATCATCGACAGCGTGCGGATGTGCAAGGCCGCGCGGCGCGTGTACAAGCACTCCGACATGGGCGAGCTCGAATCCGCCCTTCGGGATTCGGCCTCCGCCCGGACCCGGTTCGTGATCACCGACGGTGTCTTCAGCATGGAAGGGGACGTCGCCAACCTCCCCGAGATCGTGGCGCTCGCGCGGAAGCACGATGCCGTCGTCGCCGTGGACGACTCCCACGGCACCGGCGTGCTCGGCCCCAAAGGGCGCGGGACCGCCGAGCACTTCGGCCTGTTGGGCCAGATCGACGTCATCACCTCGACCTTGGGGAAGGCCCTGGGCGGCGCAGCCGGGGGCTTCACGGCGGGCTCTTCCGCGCTCGTCGATTTCCTCGTCCAGCGCTCGCGGCCCCAGCTGTTTTCGAACGCGCTGCCTCCGGCCGTGGCCGGGAGCGCCCTGGCGGCTGTCCGGTATCTTGAAGGCCATCCGGAGCGCGTCCTCAAGCTCCACGAAAACGCCCGCTACTTCCGGTCCAGCATTCAGGAGCTCGGCTTCAAGCCGCTCCCGGGAGAGACCCCGATCGTACCCATCATCCTCGGCGAGACCGCGAAGGCGATCCGAGCGAGCGAGCTGATGCTCGACGAGGGCGTCTTCGTGACCGGATTCGGCTATCCGGTCGTCCCGCAGTGCGAGGCGCGCGTGCGCTGTCAGATCTCGGCGGCGCACTCCAAGGACGATCTCGATTTCGCGCTCGCGGCCTTCAAGCGCGTCGGCGCAAAGCTGGGGCTGGTCTAGCCCGCGCTCTCGAACGTGACGAGCACCTCTTGGTCGGAGAGCCGCTGCAGCTCGGCGATGCGCCAGCCGGTCTCGAGGTAGGCTGCGATCCGCTCGTCGTCGCGCGCTTGGCGCCCGTAGGGGAGCGGGACTTGAATCTGCAATCGACGCGTCGCGCTCATGAGGACTCCTGCATCGTCGCGGGAGGATAGCGATCGGTCCCGCGCGGTGCAAATGCCGCGGCTCCGCCACGGTCATGTGGCGACGATTGCGCGATCGACGTTCATGTGTCTGTCGTATGCTCGCCCGCGAACGACGAGGTCTCGAAGGGGCGGCCGCATGGCAGGAATCGACACGACGACGCCGGTACGAATCGATCCGATGGGCCATCCCCGCCGAATCGTCGTCGTCGGCTGTTGCGGCGCGGGCAAGACAACCCTGACCCGCGCGCTTTCGCAGCGCTGGAATCTGACCCACATCCAGCGCGACGACTTCGATCATCCGGACGATCCGACGGATGCGACGCCGCTCGTTCAGCGCTCGGGAGTCCTCGCCGCGATCGACGCCGCGGTCGAAGGCTGGATCCTCGATGCCGCTCCGTACTGGTACGAAGACGAGATCTATCCGCGCGCGGACCTGATCATCGGCCTCGACTACGCGAAGCCGATCGTCCTGTGGCGCTGCATCAAGCGCACGCTCGGCAACATCCTCGCCGGCCGCGAGACCCCTTTGGCGTTCCTTTCCAAGGACCACGCCATCCGCTGGGCGCTCACGGTCTATTCCAAGCGGCGCCGGGAGATCGGCGCCCTCGCGGATCGATTCTCGACCCTCATCGTGTTCCGCTCCCCGCGGGCGGCGCGCCGATGGCTGAAATCGACGAAAACGGCGCCGGAAAGCGCAGGCGGGACAGCCCGCCGCGTTGACGGGTCGACGGGTATGCCGTACCTTTTGGGCTGGAACACATCCCCCGGAGGTTTGGACGATGATCGAGCTGAGCGAACGGGCCGTTAGCAAGGTGAAAGAGCTCTTGGTGACGGACAACAAGACCGGTTACGGGCTTCGCGTCGCGGTTCAAGGAGGCGGGTGCTCGGGGTTCCAATACGGACTGACGTTCGACAACCAAGAAAAGCCGAACGACAACGTCCTCGATTTCGACGGCCTCAAGGTTTACGTCGACGCGATGTCGGGCATGTACCTCGAAGGCGTGAGGATCGACTACATCGAGAGCCTCGAAGGCTCGGGTTTCAAGATCGAGAATCCGAACGCGACCGGCACCTGCGGCTGCGGCCAGAGCTTTCAAGCCTAGAACGAATCGTCGCGCGCGGACGGCCCAAGCGGCCGTCCGCCGCGTTTGACGTCCCCTCCCACCCCCGCTACCCTCCGGCCATGAAGACCGCGTCGTACGTCTCGCGCGTCGAAGATTCGCTCGCGCCGTACGCGCAGACCAGCGCGCAGTCCCGGGGGCGCCGGTACCCCGAGTCGCACCACGGCTACCGGTCCCTCTTCCAGCGCGACCGCGACCGCATCGTGCACGCGCGTGCTTTTCGTCGCCTCGAATACAAGACCCAGGTCTTCGTCAACCACGAGGGGGACCACTACCGCACGCGGCTGACGCACTCGATCGAGGTGTCTCAAATCGGCCGGACCGTCGCCCGCGCCTTGGGGCTCAACGAAGACCTGGTCGAATCGCTGGCACTCTCGCACGATCTCGGGCACACGCCGTTCGGGCACCTGGGCGAGGACGTTCTCGACGAGTTCATGAAGGACCACGGCGGGTTCGACCACAACCGCCAGACCCTCCGGATCGTCGAGCACCTCGAGGAGCGTTACCCGGAGTTTCCCGGACTGAACCTGACGTGGGAGGTCCGGGAAGGCATCGCCAAGCACTCGGGTCCGATCGACGTCGCGGCCGCTCCCGAATTCGCGGAGTTTGCGCCGGACCTGCAAGCGCCGCTGGAAGCGCAGCTGATCGATCTCGTCGACGAGATCGCCTACAACCACCACGACATCGACGACGGCCTTTCATCGGGCCTTCTCGATGCGGGAGCACTCGCGCGCGAGGTCCCGGTTTTCGGCGAGCCGTTCGAGCAGGCCTTACGGCGTTGGCCGGAGACCGATCCGCGGCGGGTCCGGACCGCGGCGCTGCGCGGGCTCATCGATGAGCTCGTCACCGATCTGATCGACACCACAGCCTCCGCGACCGCCTCACAGGGGATCGCGAGCCTGGGCGACGTGCGCGTCGCGGGACGGCCCCTCGCCGGGTTGTCGCCCGCGGTCTCCGCGCGCAACCGGGCGCTCAAGGCGTATCTGAACGAGCACCTCTATCGCCATCACCGGATCGAGCGGATGAAGGACAAGGCCTCGCGCGTCCTACGGGCGCTGTGCGAGCGTTACCTCGAAAACCCACGCCTGCTCCCCGACGATGCGAGGCACCGCGTCGAGAGCGAAGGCGTTCACCGTGCGATCGCCGACTACGTTGCGGGGATGACCGACCGGTACGCCGGCGAGGAGTACCGGCGATTGTTCGATCCCACGCTTCGAGTCTGATTCCCAAGGAGACCTCGATGACCGGAACCGCCGCCCCCGAGCCCGGACGGCTCTTGATCGACGGCCAGTGGCAAGACGCCCGATCGGGCAAGACGTTCAAGACGATCAACCCCGCCGACGAATCGGTGATCACGGAGATTGCGGCGGCGGACGAGGCGGACGTCGACGCGGCGGTCGCGGCGGCGCGCAAAGCTCAAGATTCCGGGCCGTGGTCGAAGATGCCGGCCGCCGAGCGGGGAAAGATCCTCTGGCGCATGGGGGCGCTGATCGAGGAGCGTCTTGGCACCCTGGCCCTTCTCGAAACCTTGGATACCGGAAAGACCCTGTTCGACTCGGGAAAGATCGAGCTGCCGATGGCCGCGCAGATCTTCCAATTTTACGCCGGCGCCGCCACCAAGATCGCGGGGCGGACACCCGTCAGCCGAGCCGAGGCGTTCGTCTTCACGCTCAAGGAGCCGGTCGGTGTCGTCGCCGCGATCGTGCCGTGGAACTTCCCGCTGCTCCTCGCGACGTGGAAGGTCGCCCCGGCGCTCGCCGCCGGGTGCTCGGTGATCCTCAAGCCGGCCAGCCAAACGCCGCTGACCGCGATCGAGCTCGGCCGGATCGGACTCGACGCCGGCCTTCCGCCGGGCGTCCTTCAGGTCCTGCCCGGCGCGGGATCGAAAGTCGGTCTGGCGCTGGTGCGGCACCCCGGGGTCGACAAGGTCGCGTTCACCGGAAGCACCGAGGTCGGCAAGTCGATCGTTCGCGAGGCGGCGGGCGGGCTCAAGCGTGTGACGGTCGAGCTCGGCGGCAAGTCCCCGAACATCGTGTTCGCGGATGCGGATCTCGAAGCCGCGCTCCGCGGCGCCTTCACCGGGATCTTCTACAACAAGGGAGAAGTCTGCGCGGCGGGCTCGCGCTTGTTCGTCGAGCGCAAGGTCCA
>CAZYHZ010000035.1:0-49267 GCA_964647625.1 uncultured Acidobacteriota bacterium | reverse complement strand
ACAAAAATTGGAAAGCTCTACGCTCCCTATGGGTGGAAAAAGGGAGTGTCCCCTATCATGCTGCCCGTCATGGACAAGGCGTACAAGAATCACGACTTCCTGATGAGCCGCGACGCGCGGGCGATTCGCATTCTCAGCGAGTACATCGAGCCGCAGGCGCGCTTCGCACGCTACCGCGTCGCCGACACGGTCGTCTTCTTCGGCTCCGCGCGTGCCCAGGCCCGGGAGATGGCCGAAGAGGCGCTGGTCAACGCGCGATCGACCGGCGACGCCGCCGCGATCGCGCGCGCGGAGGGCGGCCTGCTGCTGTCCCGCTATTACGAAGACGCCCGGGCGCTCGCGAAATCGATGACCGAGTGGTCGAAGGGGCTTTCGAACACCTCGCGGCGGTTCATCGTCTGCTCGGGCGGCGGCCCCGGCATCATGGAAGCGGCCAACCGCGGGGCGTCCGAGGCGCACGGCATCTCGATCGGGCTCGGCATCTCGCTTCCCGACGAGCCCACCATGAACGAATACATCACCCGCGAGCTGGGCTTCGAGTTCCACTACTTCTTCATGCGGAAGTTCTGGTTCGTCTATCTCGCCAAGGCGCTGGTCGTGTTTCCCGGCGGCTTCGGCACGATGGACGAGCTGTTCGAGCTGCTCACGTTGGTCCAAACGCGCAAGAGCAGCAAGACGATGCCGATCGTCCTCTACGGGAAGTCGTTCTGGACCGAAGCCCTCAACTTCAATGCGCTGATCCGCTGGGGCACGATCTCCGCGTCGGATCTGTCGCTGTTCCACCTGGCCGACACCCCGGAAGACGCGTTCGCTCATCTGACGCGAGAGCTTTCGACCCTCTACGGAGACAAGGACGCGGAGGTTCCCTCCGTCTAGGCAGACCGTGCCGTCGTTGCGCACATCCATCGTCCGTGGCGTCGCGTGGCTGAGGCTGGCCGTCCGCCGGCGATTCCGCCAGGACGAGCGTCTTTACGGCATCGGGCTGACGATCGCCGTCGGCGCCCTCGGCGCGGTCGCTGCCGTCGCCGTGCGCTATGCGGGGATGCTCGTGCAGTGGCTCGTCCTGCAGGACTCCGACGAGCCGCTCCGCGCGGCCCGCGCGCTCGGCGTGCCGATGCTCGTGCTCATCCCCACCGCGGGCGGGCTGATCTTCGGCCTGCTGCTGCGTCTGTTCCGCCCCCCCGCCGGCGGCGAAGGGACGTCCGAGATCATGGAGGCCGTCTCGCTGTCGGGGTCGGCGCGCCTCGATCTCCCGCGCTCGATCAAGAAGTCCGCGGCGTCGGTCGTGTTGAACGCGATGGGCGGCTCGGTGGGACGGGAGGGTCCGATCGTGCAGCTCGCCTCGGCCGGCGCCTCCCGCCTCGCCGAGGGCTTACGCGTTCCCCTCGAGCGCCGGCGCCTGATGATCGGCTGCGGCGCGGCGGCCGGCATGGCCGCGGCCTACAACGCCCCCTTCGGCGCGGCGATGTTCGTCATGGAGATCGTCCACGGGAACTTCGCGCTCGAGGTGTTCGGACCGGTCGTCCTGGCGTCGGTGACCGCCACGATGGTGTCGTGGGGCGCCTTCGGCTCGGCGCCCGTCTACCCCGTGCCGCTGGTGTCCGCGCCGTCGCTCCTGGCGCTGCCGCTGTTCGCGCTCCTCGGCGCGTTGATCGCATGGACGGGCGTCCTGTTCCGGGGCAGCGTCGAGGTCTCGGAGCGCCTGTTCAAGAAGATCCCCGGCCCCCTCGAGGTGCGCACCGCCCTCGGGGGGCTCGTCGTGGGCCTCCTCGCGTGGTGGATCCCCGAGGTCTGGGGAAACGGCTACGACGGCGTCCGCGAAGTGCTCGCGGCGACCGTCGCTCCCGCGGTCCTGCTCCCGCTCCTGCTCGCGAAGATCGTGGGTACGTCCTCATCGCTCGGGTCGGGCGGCTCCGGCGGCGTGTTCACCCCGGTGCTTCTCATCGGCGCGGCCGGCGGCGCGCTGTTCGGCCTCGGCGCCGGGACGGTGCTCCCCGCGTTCCACGTGGCGCCGGTGCTGTACGTGCTCGGCGGGATGACCGCCGCGATCGCATCGACCGCGTTCGCGCCGATCACCGCGATGATCATGGTGTGCGAGATGTGCCAGAACTACGGCGCGCTGATCCCGCTCGCGGTCGTCACGGTGAGCGCGACCTGGGTTGCCCGCAGCCTGCGCCGCGACTCGATCTACACCGAATCTCTCCGTCGCCGCGGCATCGACTTCGACGTCGCTTTCGAGCAGATGGCTCTCGCGTCCCTGCGCGCCGAAGACCTGATCCGGACGTCCCCCCTGTCCGTCCGCGACGACGCGCCCGTCGCGGAGGTGCTCGAGGTGTTCGCGCGCAGCCGCAGCACCGCGGTTTACGTCACGCGAGATGGCCGGCTCATCGGCGCCATCGACCTCAGGGACGCCTTCCAGGTCGCCGACACGGCGCGCCGGCGGGAGAGCCTGACCGCCAGCGACCTGGTGCGCGACGTGCCGCGCGTGACGCCGAAGACGCCGCTCGACGAGGTGCTGCGCCGCTTCTCCAATCTCGAGCTGGCCCAGCTTCCCGTGGTCTCGCTGCACGACCCCGACCACCTAGTCGGGAGCGTCGCCCGGCGGGACGTCGTCTCGATGCTCGACCGGGAGGTCCTCCGCCGGCGCATGCTCCTCGCGCAATACCTGGGAGCGACCATCCCCTCGGAGTTCGGAGCCCGGCGCGGAGGCGACCTGACCATCGACGAGCGCCCGGTGCCCGTCGAGTGGATCGGCCGCACGCTCCAGCAGGCCGACCCCTACCGGGAGAGCGGGCTGTTCGTCCTGGCGGTCCGGCCGGAAGGGGCGACGGGCGAGGAGATCTCCCCCGTCCCCGCCGATCACACCTTCCAGGCCGGCGACCGTGTCGTGTTCCTGGGAACGAAATCCACTCTCGAAACGACGGCGGTTTAGAAGCGGCGTGGCGTCCTCGACCCGATCGTTCGTCGCGGGGCCCGCCGACGCCGGCCACACGGTGCAGCGCCTGATGCACGAGCGCTTCGGTGTGAGCAACGCCGAGGCCAAGGGGCTCATCGCCGCCGGGTGCGTCACGCGCAACCGGCGCTCGGTCGTGAAGCCCGACGAGCGCGTGGTCGAGCGCGACGTCGTCAAGGTCACCGCGGACGAAGGGCGCAACTACCGCTCGGTCCCCCGAGTGCCTCGAGGGGGCGAAGGATGGCGGGTCCTCCACGAGGACGACGACCTCGTGGTGATCGACAAGGACGCGGGCGTCCTCACGGTCCCGACTTCGGTCGCCGGCGGCGACTCCCTCGAAGAGATGCTGGTCGCCTCGTACCGCAAGCGCGGCCACAAGAAGCCGAGCCTGCACGTCGTCCACCGGATCGACCGGTTCACCTCGGGCCTCGTCGTCTTCGCGCGCCATCACCCGGCCGCGATGGCGCTCAAGCGGCAGTTCCAGGAGCGGACGCCCGACCGCGTGTATCTGGCGGTGGCGGAAGGGCGCATCGAGCCCGATCGCGGTCGTCTCGCGCACACGCTGGCCGAGCATCCCAAGAGCCTCAAGGTGCACGTCGTCGACGCGTCCGCCGAGGGGCGCGCGGCCTCGCTCCGCTACCGCGTCGTCGAGCGCTTCACGGACGCGACGCTGCTCGAGGTCAAGCTCGAGACGGGGCGGCGCAACCAGATCCGAGTCCAGCTCGCCGCCATCGGCCATCCGATCGTCGGCGACGTCGCGTACGGACGGCCTTCCGAGGCCATCGCGCGCGCCGCGCTGCACGCGCACCGCCTCGCGTTCGACGCGCCCCGCGGCGGGAAGCGCCTTCGCTTCGAATCGCCCGTCCCGAGCGACTTTGCGCGGCTCGTCCGGAAGGCCCGGGGCGGCGCTCGGGTCGCGGCGCCCGTACTATGAAGGGCGTGATCCTCCTTCGCCGACTCCTGCTGGCCGGATCGATCGGGGCGCTGGCCTTCCGCCCGTCGGCCGCCGCGGAGGCACCTCCCGCCGATCCGCTGTTCCCGTGCTCGGACGCGATGCGCGAAGGGGTCTCCTTCTGGAAAGACGTCTGGACGAAGTGGACGATCTCGCAGGTGGTCCTTCACGACATGGACCATCCGTCGATCGTCTACGAGGTCTTCGACCTGCCGGCCCCCGTCGGAGAGACCTATACCGAGGAGCAGAAGGCGTACGTCAAGGCGCGCCGGGAGGCGATGGGACAGCGCCTCGCCGAGATCGAGCTCAAGGTCGGGGCCGGCGAGCCTCTCGACGACGGCGAGAAAGCGCTGGCTCTGAAGATCACCGACGCGGCGGGAGGCGGGGCCGTGATCGGCGCCTCGCAGCGGGTCCGCTCGCAGCGGGGCTTGCGGGAGCGGTTCCGGCGCGGCCTCGAGATCTCCGGCCGGTACCACGACGCGTTCGTCGAGGTCTTTCGCGAGGCGGGGCTTCCGGAAGACCTCGCCCACCTCCCGCACGTCGAGTCGTCGTTCCAGGTCGAGGCCCGCTCGTCGGCGGGGGCCGTCGGCATCTGGCAGTTCACGCGCGCGGCCGCGCGCAAGTTCATGCTGATGACCCCCGCGCTCGACGAGCGGCTCGATCCGATCGCCGCCGCCCGCGGCGCCGCCCGGTACCTGCGCGCGGCCTTCGAGGATCTCGGATCGTGGCCCCTCGCGATCACGTCGTACAACCACGGGATCGAGGGGATGCGCGCGGCGCGCGATCGCTTCGGCGCCGATTTCGATCGCATCCTCTCGGAGTACGACGGCCGGACGTTCGGATTCGCGTCGAAGAACTTCTACAAGGAATTCCTGGCGGCGCGCGAGGTGGCGCGGGACCCGGCGGCGTACTTCCCCGAGGGGTTCGCCTTCGAGGCGCCGCTGGCCCACGACAAGGTGACGATCACCCACCCGACGCCGGCTTCGGGCGTCGCCTCGCGCTACGGCTTGGCGCTCCCCGGTCTGACCGCCATCAACCCCGCATGGACCTCGCGCGCGGTGCACGGCAAGGCCCCGCTTCCGGCGGGCACCGAGGTCTGGTTGCCGCACGGCACGCTCGGCCACGCGTCATCGGACGGCGCCAAGAAGACCCGCGCCTCGGAGGCGGGCTCGCGCTAACCGCTACAATGCCCCGCATGCAGGATCCGCGCTACACGAACAAGGGATTCGGCCTGAAGCAGGTGATCGGCGGGCAGGTCGTCCACGATTACGCGAGCCCTTTGGTCGATCGCATGCGCGACGAAGGGTACGTGCTGCGCGCCGGGGACCTGACCTTCCACCTCGCCCGGGAGTTCGGGTTCTGCTACGGGGTCGATCGCGCGATCGAGTACGCCTACGAGACGCGCGAGAAGTTCCCCCGGAAGAACCTGTTCATCACAGGCGAGATCATCCACAACCCCCGCGTCAACCGGCGCCTCGAGGACCTCGGGATCCGGTTCCTAGACGGGCGGGATCCGGCCTCGAGCTTCGCCACGATCCGGCCGGACGACGTCGTCCTCCTGCCCGCGTTCGGCGCGCCCGTCGCCACGCTCGAGGCACTGCGCGCCGCGGGGTGCATCGTCGTCGACACCACGTGCGGGTCGGTGCTCAACGTGTGGAAGAACGTGGAGCGATACGCGAAGGACGGATTCACCTCGCTGATCCACGGCACGTACGACCACGAAGAGACGCGGGCGACCAGCTCGCGAACGCTGCTCCACCCCGGCGGCCATTATCTGATCGTCCGGGACATGGCCGAGGCGACGACCGTCGCCGAGCACATCGAGCGCGGCGGCGACCGGGCCGCGTTCACCGCGCGGTTCGCGCGGGCATCGTCCCCCGGGTTCGATCCCGACGTGCACCTCGAGCGCATCGGCTGCGCGAACCAGACCACGATGCTCGCGGGCGAATCGCTGGCGATCGCCGAGCGCGTCCGCGAGGCGTTCGTCCGCCGCTTCGGGGCCCCCGGGGCCGCCGCCCGGTTCCGCGCGTTCGACACCATCTGCAGCGCGACCCAGGAGCGCCAGGATGCGCTCCAGGCCTTGCTCGCCGCGCAGCCGCTCGATCTGCTCCTCGTCGTCGGCGGATACAACTCGTCGAACACCTCGCACCTGCTCGAGATCGGGCTGGCGGCGGGCCTCCCGACCTTCCACATCCAGGATGCCTCGCGCATCGACGGGCCCGATTCGCTCCGGCATCAAGGGCTTCACGACAAGGCCGAGTCGGTCGCGTCGTCGTGGCTTCCCGGCGGCCCCTGCGCCGTCGGACTGACGGCGGGTGCATCGACGCCCAACGCCGAGATCGAGCGCGTGATCGTCCGCGTGGCGGCGCTTCGGGGGATCGCGTCGTTCCCGAATCCGGCGTGATATCGTCCGTCGCCCGACGGTGAATCCTTGATGCTGCCGAAAAAGCCCCACTCGCGCGCGAGCCGTCCCGCTCGCCCCCCCGCCCGGCCGCGCGCAACCGGTGCGCCGCTCAAGAAGGTCATCGTCCCCCGCCAGGGACCGCTCCACGCGGAGATCGTCATCGTCGGCCGCGAGCTCCTGCGCGGCCAGATCGAGGACGGGAACGCCTCGTGGATCGCGCGCGAGCTGACGCGCCGCGGGGCGCTCGTCCATCGCATCACCGTCGTCGACGACCTCGAGCGGTCGATCACGAACGCGGTTTCCGAGGCGCGCGATCGAGGCGTGCATTTGATCGTCACCGCAGGAGGGTTGGGCCCCGCGCAGGACGATCGCACGATCGCCGGGATCGGGGCGGCGCTGCGGCTGCCGTTGACCATCAGCCCGCCCGCGCGCGACATGGTCGAAGACGCCTACCGGTCGCTGAAGGAAGCCCGCGTGATCGGAAAGGCCGGACTGAACGCGCCGCGGGAAAAGATGTCCTACCTCCCGGTGGGGGCCGAAGCGCTCGCCAATGCCGCCGGGATCGCGCCCGGCATGGTGCTCCGCCTGACCGGCGGGGCCGCGATCGTTGCGGTGCCCGGCCGGCCCCAAGAGTCGAGGGCCGTCTTCGGGGCGGCGCTGACGCGGGTCCGTGACCTGTTTCCGCTGCGCGCGGAAGCCTCACGCGAGCTCGAGGCACCGACGTCCGACGAGTCCGCGATCCGCCCGGTTCTCGACCGCCTCGCCGAGGAGTATCCCGGGGTCTGGGTGAAGTCGCATCCGCCCGCGTCCCGCCGCAAGGATCCCATCCGCGTCACCCTTCAATCGTTCGCCGCGACCCAGAAGGAGGCCGACTCCATGGTCGAGGGCGCGCTGCGACGGCTGCTCGCTCTGGCGGGGAACCGCTAGCCGGTTGCCCGATGAGGTTCCGATGGCTCGATTCGCGATCTGTCTCACGCTGGCGGGGATGATGGCGTCCACCGCGCTCGCCGCAGGCGCCCGGGCCGGAGTGCCCGCCTCGGTGGTCGATCAGACGGTCGCGAAGATCGTCGCGGCGAACGGCGACGGCGTGAAAGAGCGCGCGCGCCGGGGCGTCGCCCAGGTGGCCGAGCGCTGGTTCCCGGAAGACGGCGACGCCGCGGCATTCTCCGCGTTCTGCATCGACAACTTCGTCGCGAAGGACGCCGACCTCGAGGCCACCTTCACGCGCCTCGAGACGGTGCTCGAGCAGATCGACGGGCACCTGCTCGAGGTGCGCCGGATGCTCCTGACACCGCAAGACCTCGACACCGGAGCGGTCTCGGCGATCGACCTCAAGCTGGGCGATGTCGATCTCGCCTCTCATGTCGACGACGATCTCTTCAAGACCAAGGTCGCGTTCGTCGCACTGCTCAACTTCCCCGTCCACACGCTCGCCGACGCGCTGAAGAACGGTGCCACCTGGGACCGCGAGACGTGGGCGCGCTCCCGGCTCATGGACCGCTGGGCGGTTCGCGTGCCCGCGGACGTCGGCCAGAAGATCACGAGCGCGTTCACGGCCGCCGATCAGTACATCGCCGGCTACAACATCCAGATGAACCAGCTTCGCGATGCGAGCGGCAAGCCGCTCGGATTCCGCGACGTCGCCCTGATCACGCACTGGGGCCTGCGCGACGAGCTGAAATCGCACTACGGCGAAGGGGCCGAGGGGCTCGCGAAGCAGCGCGCGATCCAGAAGGTGATGGAGCGCATCGTCCGGCAGGACATCCCCAAGGCCGCCATCAACGGCAAGACGTTCCCGTGGAGCCCGTACACGCCCGCGGCCGCCACCGACCGCGAGCCCGACACGCGGTACGAAAAGCTCCTCGACGTGTTCCACGCGGTGCGCGAGGCGGATGCGTACTGCCCCACCGCGCCGACCTACATCCAGCGCAAGTTCGAGCTGGACCGGCAGATCCCCGAGGCGCAAGTCGAATCCCTGCTGGCGTCGGTGCTCACCTCGAGCGAGGTCAAGGACCTGGCGAAGGTCATCCGCACCCGGCTGGGCCGCCCGCTCGAGCCGTTCGACATCTGGTATGCCGGTTTCTCGTCGCGCGCGGGCAAGAGCGAGGACGAGCTCGACGCGATCACGAAAAAGAAATATCCGACCGTCGCGTCGTTCCAGGCCGGGCTGCCCGCGATCCTCACGGGGCTCGGGTTCTCGTCCGAGAAGGCGCGGTGGCTCTCCGACCGCATCGTCGTCGATCCCTCGCGCGGCGCCGGTCACGCGCTCGGGGCCGTCCGCCGCGAGGACAAGGCCCACCTGCGCACGCGGATCCCGCAGGGCGGCATGCTCTACAAGGGGTACAACATCGCCGTCCACGAGCTGGGGCACAACGTCGAGCAATCGTTCTCCCTCGGTGAGATCGACCACTGGGTGATGAACGGCATCCCCAACAACGCCTTCACCGAGGCGCTGGCGTTCACGTTCCAGGGGCGCGACCTCGAGCTTCTGGGCCTCGGCGGTGCCGGCGACGACGCGCGCAAGAACGAGGCGCTGAACGATCTCTGGGCGGCGTACGAGATCGGCGGCGTCGCGCTCGTCGACATGGGCGTGTGGCGGTGGATGTACGCCCACCCCGACGCGAAGCCCGCGCAGCTTCGCGAGGCGACGCTGTCGATCGCGCGGGAGATCTGGAACAAATACTACGCGCCGATCTTCGACGTGAAGGACGTCGAGATCCTCGCCGTGTACTCGCACATGATCTCGAACGGGCTCTACCTACCCGACTACCCGATCGGCCACATCATCGCGTTCCAGCTCAACAAGCAGTTTCGCGGCCGCAGCTTCGGCGCCGAGTTCGAGCGGGTCGCGCGCCAGGGCCGCTTGACGCCCGACGCGTGGATGCGCGGGGCCGTCGGCGGCCCACTCTCTGCGCAAGCTCTGCTGGACGATGCAAGAGCTGCGATGATCAAAGGACGGCCCGAATAGGGGACAGTCCCCTATCTCGCAGCGGCGGCCATCGCGGCGAGCTTCGCGCGGGCGCTATCGCGCGGGAGCGCGCGGAAGCCGCCGTCGGGGACGAGCCACAGGCGGTCGCGAGGGATCGATCGGGAGACGATCGCGATGCGCTCGCGAATCTCGGCATCGGTCTCGACGCGCAGATCGAGCACGTCGATGACCCCGGCGCCGACGGCGCGATCCTGAGGGATCGCGCGGGCGAACGCATCGAAGCCTTCGTAGCCGCAGTGCGCGCCGGCCACCAGGAAGCCCTGCGCGGGCAGCGACGCCAGCTCCCGCCCGACGCCCTGGAGGTCGGCGTAGCCCAGATAGAGCCACACGCGCGCGCGCCCGCGAAGCGGCGCGGTCACGCGCTCGAGGGCCTCGTGGAGCAGCGAGATCTCGCCGGGCCGGGCGCCCGCCGCCGGCTCGTCGATCTGGATCTCCGCGGCGCCGGCGGTGGCTAGCTCGGCGGCCTCCTCGCGGACGATCTCGGCGAACGCCAGGCAAAGCTCCTTCCGCGACGCGTAGTGCTCGTCGAACGAGCCATCCATCAGCGAGTACGGCCCCGGAATCGTCGCCTTCACGGTGCCCCGCGCAGCGTCGCGAGCGAAGCGCCACCGGTCCACCGTCATCGTCGAGGTGCGGGCGAGCGGGCCGGTCACCTTGGGCTTCCGCGCGTAGCGATCTCCGTAGACGCGAACCCAGCCCTCGATCTCGACCCCCGCGAGGCGCTCGGCGCACGTGGCGATCGGATCGGACCGGTCCATCTCGCCGTCGATGAGGAGCGACAGCCCCAGCTCGTCCTGCAGCGCCACGCACTCGCGCGTGGCGTCGTCTTCCGCGGCGCGCAGGGCCGGCCCCTCGATTTCCCCGTCGGCGAACTGCCGCCGCGCCTCGTGGAGGCCGGGCGGCTTCGGGAACGAGCCGATCGCGCTGGTCAGGAGCGCCATCGCCACTCCTTCTGCAGGCGCTCGCGCAGGTAGCGGCTCTGCAAGAGCTTGTCGAACGCGGCATGCCGCGGAACCAGCTCGAGCCCGCACTGCGGCC
This sequence comes from uncultured Acidobacteriota bacterium, assembly GCA_964647625.1. Taxonomy (GTDB): domain Bacteria; phylum Acidobacteriota; class Polarisedimenticolia; order Polarisedimenticolales; family DASRJG01; genus DASRJG01. The sequence goes on along the minus strand of CAZYHZ010000035.1, from coordinate 38,931 downwards.
CCACCATCACGTCGCGGGCCATCAGGACCTCGCGGTACGGCGCGATGCGCTCCAGCACCTCGCCGGCCGACTCGATGCGCGTCGTCCGCGCGTCGAACAGGCCGAGGTGCAGCCCGCGACCTTCCGGCAATCCGGGGAGAAGCGGCCAGTTCCCTGCCCCGTGCACCATGTCGAGCCCGAGGTGCGTGCCGGGAAGGCGCCCGAGGTCCGCGGCGATCGGCGCCAGATCGCCGAAGTACGTCGACAGGATGGTCGTCGCATTCGACCCGGCGGCGGCGAAGATCTCTCCCGCGGTCTCCGCGACGAGCGCAAGGTCTCCGGGATCGCGGCACAGCATCGGCTCGTCGATCTGGAGGATCGAGATCCCTGCGGCGCCGAGGTCGCGCGCCTCCCCGGATAGCGCCGCCGCAAACGCGCGCGCGACGGCTGCCCGGTCGCCGTAATGCCGGTCCCGGGCGACGTGCGAGAGCGTCACCGGCCCCGGGAGCACGACCTTGAGACCCCGAGGCTGGACGTGCAGCGCTTGCTGCGCGTCGTGCACCAGGATCGGCGACTTCCGGATGATCGGTCCCGTCACGACGGGCCGGCGATCGTACAGCCCGGTTTCGAACCACCGCATCAGGCCGTCGAGCTCGACGCCCGAAAGCCGCGATGCGACGTGCGAGAAGGGCCCCGTCCACCGCACGTGCCCGTCGGTGACGACGTCGACGAACGCCCGGCTCTGCTCCGCGACCATCATCGCCGCGACCTGGTCCTCGACGATCCGGATGCCCGCGTCGTCGAGACGTCCGGCCTCGCGCTCGCGCGCGGCGATCCGCAGCTCTTGATCCCAGGGGGAATCGCCGATCCGCGGGTAGGACGAGTGGCTTGCGGATCGGATCACAGGCACGGCCTCCAGGATGTCGGGGCGCACAGGATACGCCCGTGCCGTGGCGTGCCGGAGGCAAACCGGGCCCCGCGTCCGCAGCGTGGACAGCCTCCCCGCGGCGCCGTATCGTCTCTTGCATGGGGTTTTCGGAGCACGGGAGACAGATCACCGCGTCGGAGTACGCGTCCCTACCGGACGACGACCTGCGGCACGAGCTGGAGTCCGGCTGGCTGGTGTCCGAGCCGCTGCCTTCCCCCCTTCACGATCGCGTTCGGCGTCGGCTGGACGATCTTCTCGTGGGATTCGTGAAGGCTCGTGGGCTCGGCGAGGTATTCGGCGCAACGGGCTTCGTGCTCGCCCGCGGTCCGGACACGGTTCGTGGTCCCGACATCGCCTTTGTGAGGGGAGGCCGGCTGGCCGGGTTCGACGCCACCCGATTCTTCGAAGGCGCGCCGGATCTTGCCGTCGAGATCCTTTCCCCTTCGAACCGTCCTTATCAGATCCGTGGAAAGGTCGCCGACTACCTCGCGGCCGGATGCCGCCTCGTGTGGGTCGTCGACCCGAAGCGGCACCGAGTGACGGCCTATCGCTCGGTGCTCTCCCCGCGCTTGCTCGGTGCGGACGACGAGCTGGACGGCGGTGAAGTGTTGCCGGGACTCCGCATTCGCGTGGCGTCGATATTCGAGCTACCGCCGCTCTAGCGGCTACGCGCTCGTCGTCTCCAGCAGCCGCGCGTGCCCCTGGATGCGGTCCATCCAGACCTTGAGATGCGGGGCGTACTCCCGGGGCACGCACTCGCCGCAGATCTCGTTGGCCAGATTCGCCAGCACGCCGACATTCGCGACGAGCGCGGGGGCCTCCCGCACGCTTCGGTCGAGGCAGTCCATGAGCAGCCGGAACTCGCGCAGCCCGCCTTCGACGTGCGCGAGGATCGACTCGAGGACGTCCTCGTCCGGAGTCGCCTGCGGCCGGTACAGCAAGTCGTGAATCGTCCGCAGCTCTCCGGCGAAGACCGCCGCCGCGCTCTCGATGCGCGTGGCGATCCCCGGCGGCGCCGTGGCTCCGCCCGAGCACGACTGCGCGACCTCCTGGATGTCGGCGACGACGAGGTGCAGGTTCGTGCGCACTCGGCCGAGGCGGTCTTCGAAAGCGATGCGGTGGATCTCTTCGGTCAGCTCTTCCTGCCGCCCGGAGACGAGCCGGGAGATGATCACGCCGAAGATCAGCAGGCAGGCCCCGCCCTGGAGCACCGCGAGGATGCGGACGGCGCCCACCGGGACGATGTCGCCGAATCCGATCGAAAGTCCGGTGACGAAGCTGAAGTAGAGCGCCTCGAGCAGCTCGGCCCCGCCGTGGCCGAGCGGCTGGCCTTGCTCCCTCAACCCGTGGCCGGGCGCGAAGCTCACTGCCCAGTAGATCAACCCGCACACGATGTTGATCAGCAGCCACGTCAGGAGCAGGCCCCGGGTCGACATGAACGGGGCGAGGAAGGATGACCGCGGCTCCGGGGTCGCGGCCCGATGCGTCGTCGGCGCAGGCATGACCCTCGGCTCGACGACAACCCGCCGGCTCCCGTGCTCGACCTGGAGGCCCGCCGCGATCCACTCGGCGATCCCCCCGTCGAAATCGCGAACCCGCGTGTAGCCCAGCCCGTTCAGCAAGCCGACCGCCTGCGCGCCGAGGTGTCAGGTAGGGCTCGCGCAGTAGACCGCGATGTCGGCGTTCTTGTCGGGAAGCACGCTTGCGGCGCGGGTCTTGATCTCGGCCACGGGCAGGTTCACGGAACCGGGAATCCGCCTGGATTCCCACGCCTCGCGGGGCAGCACGTCGACGATCGTGAGCGTCGGATCGTGGAGGCGCGCGATCATCTCGCCGCGCGAGATTTGCGGAACGGAATCGCCGTCCATGTCGTCCTAGATCACGCGCCGGTAATCGGCGAGGTCGAGGTTCCACACCGGCACGCCGCAATACCTCGCCCCTTCCGGGCAGTACGGCTTGATCCCGGCGTCCTTCCGAACGCCGCACGGCGGCAGCAGATGGCGGCCGAGGCGCGGGTGGAGCGCCGCGACCTGCTGTGCCTCGTCGAGCGAGGCCTGCCAGATCTCTTCCTGGGCGAGGTAGCACAGGCGCATGACGTGCTTGTGGCGCAGGTTGAGGAAGTCCGTCGATTCCGTGTAGCGCACGTTGACGGCGTTCGGCAGGAGGTAGAGCGCGAACTCGTCCGGGACGCCGTGCCCGCGGAGGGTCTCGATGCGGTCCCAGATGCGCGCCATCATCTCGCGATAGCGCTTCTCGACCTTTGCATCCTGGCGCACCAGCGTGGGTACGACGTAGTCCGGCTCGCCGGTCGCGTGCGCCGCGAGGATCGGGCGGGACGCCGGCGTCATGCGGTGCCGCTGATCCTGCGAGTCCGCCGCGTGGGAGATCTTTTTCCGGAACGTGTAGGCGCCGTGATGCATCGCGCGGGTCAGCTTGTCGAACGTGCTGACGTTGAGCGCCTGGCCGAGCATGACGTTCTTCGACGGATCGCAGGCGAGCGCGATCGCGTCGTCGTCCCCGAGGCTCGAGGCCGGCGCGCCCAGCACCTCGCGCACCGCCTGGGCGACTTCCTGCTCTCCGCGCGCCTTCCAGTCGACGAGCTTCGAGCACCGGCCGTCGAGCGATGCGTCGAACTCGCGAACGAACTCGGCGCGCACCGCGGCCGCGGTCAGCTCCGGGCGCTCGGCGAAGAACGCCGCTTCCGGGGTCTGCTCCGCCGGGAGCGGCTCCTCGATCAGACGGGCGTACTCGGGGTCGAGCGCCAAGAGCGCCTCGACCATCTTGCCGACGATGAGGTGCTGCTCGTAAGGCGCGTCGTACTGCCGGCACATCCGCCAGTACCTCAGGATCGTCAGCGCCGAGACCGTGTGATAGAGGTAGGCGCAGGTCGCGACCGGCAACGCGTAGCGCGCGATCTCCTGGGCTTTCTTCTCGATTTCCTTCGCGTACTCCGCGCGCTTTCGGGCCCGGGCCGGGAACCGCTCGTCATAGGCCGCGGAGGCGAGGGGCGTCAGCGTTCCGATCAGCTCCCGGTAGAACGCGAGCTGCTCCTCGATCCCTTCGAGATAGACGGCCCGCGCCTCCCCCGTGAGGGGCGGGACGAAGCAGTTCGACGCGCGAACCTTCACGTACCGCTGGCTGACCTGCTCGGAGTTGTAGAACGGGTGGGCGTGGAGGAACGACCAGAGGAACTGCCGCGAGACGTTCTCCATCGCGAACTGGAAGTACGCGTGCTGGATCGTCGTGTGATGGCCCGCTTCGTAGAGATCGCGCGCCAGGGTTTCCCCGCCGGGCTTGAGGTCGGAGTCGGTGACGAGGCCTTTCGACGAGTAGCAGGTCCGCGCGGTCGTCAGGACGGTCTTGAACGGATCGACGAAGTGGCGCGTGATGCGCACGCGCGGCTCGGGAGAGCCTTCGGGGACGCGGATCGGAATCGGCTCGGCCATCGAACCCGATTCTACTTCTTCTTCACGCCGTCGATGGCCTTCTCCGTCTTCTCGACGACGGAGCTGAGCGCTTGCTTCACGCTCTCGACCGGCGCCGACTCACCGCGCCAGGTCCGCCGGAGCGCGTCGATCCCGCGGTTGTAACGCTCCGCGACCGCCTCGGGGGCCATCGCGTTTCCGAGGTCGGCCACGACGGCGACGTAGGGCGCCAGCCGGGAGGTCGCCAGCAGGTGCGATCCGTCCGGCGACGACGCCACGAGGGGGTGAACGACGAACGCCGCGGCGAGCATCGCCGCGAGGAGACCCAGGGCCGCGCCGGCAATCCGGTCGGCCCACGACAGCATCGCCAGCTTCAGGATCTTCCCGACGACGAACGCGACCAGGCCGCCGGCGATCATCGTCGCGAGAAACACCAGCACGTACGCCCCGATCCGCGCGGGCGTCGCGGCGACGTGGCGCGCGGTGAGAACGGCGGCGATGGGGTCCTGGTACCGGCTCGCCAGCGCGAAGGCGACCACCAGGGAGAGGATTCCGATCACGATCCGCACCATCCCCCGCGCGAAGCCGGCCACAAGCCCGATCGCGAGCAGGACGCAAAGCGCGATGTCGAGCGCGTTCATGCGTCCATCATAGAACTTCGCCGCTCCAATCCCGCCACAGGTCGAACCACAGCGCGATTCCGGCCCAGCGCCCGAGGCGCGCCATCCGGCGGGCGATCGAGCGGTCGCGGACCATGCGGCCGCCGTGATAGATCTCGGCGTACCGCGCGCGGATGGCCGAATCGAGGGCGAGCCCGTGCGGCTTTCCCAGGAATTTCAGGACGTTCTCGGCGACGTACGGGCCGACGCCCGGCAGCGCGAGGATGTCCTTACGCAGCACCTCCGCGTCCCGCGGATCGTCGTCCCAGACGCCCGGGTCCACGCTCCCCTCCGCAACGGCGCGGGAGAGCTTGGCCAGGTAGGGGGCGCGGTACCCGGCGCGCACCACGTTGCGAAGCTCGCGCTCCTTCACGGCCGCGAGGCGCGCCGGGGAGGGAAACGCGCGGGCGCCGTCCTTGGCGGGGGCGCCGTAGCGGCCGACCACGATCGCGGTCGCCTTCTTGGTGAACGCCCACGAGCAGTTGGTCGTGAGGACGAGCTTGACGAGGTCCTCGAACGCCGTCGGAGCGCGGAGGAACCGGCCGGAGCGCGTCCTTGCGATCCAATCGTGGCGCGGATGGCCGCGAACGGCGTCGTGCAGGCCGGACACGTCGACATCGAGCGCGAGCACGCGGCGTCCCGCGGCGACGAGCGCGCGCCGCTCGGCCGGCGTTGCGGGCCCGGGGCTCTCGAGAACGGCCTGCCGCTCCCCGGTGAGGACGATGTGCCGGGCCTCACCGGAGGGCATCTCGACGAACGTCGCCACCCTCGACCCGTCGCTCGCGGCGGTGAACGGCGCCAGCGCAGGCCAGCCGTGGCTGTTGACCGTGCTTCGGAGCGAGAAATCCGATGGGGTCCGGAGCCGGGCGCGCATGCGGGGCGCCTCAGTGCTCTTGCGAGATGCGCTCGTCTTCGATCCGGAGGAGCATCTGCGGCGTGATGTCGCCCGTGGGATAGTCCCCCGAGAAGCACGCCGTGCACATCTTCGTGATGCGCGGCTCCTTCTCGGTGACCGCGCCGACCAGGTCGGACAGGGATTGATAGATGACGGCGTCCGCACCGATCTCTTGGGCGACCTCGGCCGCCGTCCTGCCCCGCGCGATGAACTCCCGGCGCGTGCTCATGTCGATCCCGTAGACGCACGGGTGGACGAGCGGCGGCGACATCGACGCGAACAGCACGCGCCGCGCGCCGGCCTGGCGCGCGAGCTGGACGATTTGCCGGCTGGTGTGCCCCCGCACGATCGAATCGTCCACGAGCAAGACGTCCTTCCCTCGGAACTCCTCGCCGATCGCGTTGAGCTTGTGCCGCAGCGAGCGCTTGCGCTCGAGATCGCTCGGCATGATGAACGTCCGGCCGACGTACCGGTTCTTGACGAGCCCCTCGCGATACGGGATGCCGAGCCGCTGGGCCATGGCGAGCGCCGCCGTGCGCGCCGAGTCGGGGATCGGGATGACGACGTCCGCCGTGTGGCCGGCCTTCCGGAAGTCCTCCGCCAGCCGCTCGCCCATCCGGATGCGCGCCTCGTAGACCGAGATCCCCTCGAGGTCGGAGTCCGGGCGCGCGAAGTAGACGAACTCGAACACGCACGGGTGGTGACGCGGCGGCGCCAGCGGCGTCACGGTGACGGTCCCTTCGAGGTCGATGAACAGCGCCTCGCCCGGCACGCCCCACGGCAGGACCTCGTACTCGATCGTCTGGAGCACGACGCTCTCGGAGGCGACGGCGTACGAGTAGCCGCCCTCGGTCTTCCGGCGTCCGAACGCGATCGGCTTGATCCCGTAGGGATCGCGGAAGGCGAACAGCCCGTGGCCCGCGACGAAGCCGACGACGCTGTAGGCGCCCTTGACGGTCCTGTACACCTCGCGGACCGCGGCGTGATACGCATCGAGCGAAAACACCCCGTTCGCCGCCTTGGCCAGAGCCCCGGCGAAGACGTTCAGGATCACCTCGACGTCGCACCCGGAATAGAGAACGCGCAGCGACGCATGCTCGAGGTCGCCCTTCAGCTCGTCGTAGTTGGCGACGTTGCCGTTGTGCGCCATCGCGATGCCGAACGGGAAGTTGACGGTGAACGGCTGCGCGTCCTCTCCCCCGCCGCTTCCGACCGTCGGGTAGCGCACGTGGCCGAGGGCGAGATCGCCCTTCAGCCGCTGGACGTTCGCGGCGGTGAAGATGTCGCGGACGAGCCCCTCGCCCTTCTTCACGTGGAAGCGCGCTCCGTCGTACGTGATGATCCCGGCCGCGTCCTGCCCGCGGTGCTGGATGGCGATGAGGCCGTCGTAGATCTCGCGGACCGCGCCTTCCGCGCCGATCACGCCGATGAAGCCGCACATCGAAAGATCCTCTTAGAAGCGCTGGCCGATGATCAGGTACACGCTCGTCCGGCCGCCTTCAGCATAGCCGAAACCGAGGTAGGCCGGCCCGACGACGGTGTCGGCGCCCACGTACACCGAGCCCGAATAACGGAGCGATTGCCACGTCACCGGGTCGCCCACGTCGTAGACGTTCCCCCCCTCGAGCGACGTCCCGACGTACATGCGCTGCGTCAGCGATCCGAGATCGAACGCCGTGACCTCACGGTAGTAGAGCAGGCGCATGATCCCCCCGCGTTCGCCGACGAGCTGATTGCGGGCGAGGCCGGAGAGGTTGAACAACCCGCCGAGAAACGCGTGGTTGCCGAGCTGCGGGCTTCCCGCCGTCGTCGACGAGGCCTCGATCGAGCCGAGCAGCACGTTCTTTCCGATCGAGCGCGCCATGCCGAAGTGCGCCTTCCCGTAATCCGCCGTGGATTCGGCGCCGAGGGACTCGACGGAGTGGCGGTAGACGACCTCGGAGCTGATGCCGTCGCGCGGCCAGGTGACCTTGTCGAGCGTGTCGACCCGGAACACCGCGAAGACGCCGCCGTCGTCGGTGCTGCCGGTGGCGAGGTTCGGCGTTCCGATCTTCGGGTGGGTGTTTTCCTCCGCGCGGAACGCCCCGACGGCGAGATCGCCCCAGTTTCCGAAGACCCGGCCTGCCCGGAAGCTCGCGTCGGAGTGATTGACGAGGACCTCGGCGACGGCGTTTCCGTTGGGGTCGTACTCGCGCACCTTGTCCCGGCGGAATTGAAGCACCGGCGAGACGAACCACCGCATCCCCGCATCGAGCGGCTGGTAGAACTCGCTGGCGGCGTAGGAGTTCTCGCCCAGCTGCCCGATGTTCCGCCACTCGCCCCCCTTCCGGTTCACGGGGTTCATCAGGTGGCTCACGGTGAGGTTGAAGCCGACGTCGCCGCGAAAGTCATCCGTCACGTTGAAGCCGAACTGAAGGCTGTTCGCCCCGTACGGCTTCGGCGGCGTCTCGATCTTCAGCACCCCTTTGCCGCCCTCGTGGACGAAATCGTGCGTGATCGGGCTGAACACGTCGAGGCCGTACAGCCGCAGCAGCTGCGGCGCGAGCCTCGATTCGTCGAGCGGCTGGCCTTTCGGGACGTCGATGCGCGTCGCGACGATCTCGTCGGCGAGCGGGCTCGTGTTCTTGATCCGGACCTCGTCCACGACGAGATCGGATGCCGGGCGGCGATGATGACGGGCCTCAAACGCCGCCCACTCGGCATCGGACACCGACAGTGCGCGGAGCCGCTGCTCCTGGCCCTGGGCGGCCTTCTCCCCCGCCGCGATCGCGTCCTTGGCGGAGCCGAAATCCGAAAACGAGATGTCGCCGAGGTCGGGCACGAGGATCACGTCGTCGGGACGCACGGCCGTCATGTCGTGCTCCCGGTTGCCGCTCGTGAGCAGGCCCGACATCTGATTCAGCCGCGTCAGCAGGTTGCCCAGCTCTTCCTTCGCCAGGAGGGGGGTCGTGATGTCGACGCCGATGATCACGTCCGCGCCCAGGCTCCGGGCGATCTGTATGGGGAAATTCGCGGCCAGCCCGCCGTCGCTGAGCGGCTTGCCGTCCAGCTCGACCGGAGGGAAGACGCCGGGAACGGACATGCTCGCCCGCATCGCCGTGGCCAGCGAGCCCTTGCCGATGATGACCGCCGCGCCGTTCGACAGGTCCGTGGCGATCGCGCGGTACGGAATCGGGAACTTGTCGAAGTCGCGCTCGCCGGTGGCCTCGATCTCGAGCCCCTGAAAGAGGAGCTGGAGGTTCTGCCCGCCGATCACCGCGGGCGGCAGGTAGGGCTTGAACCCTTTGAACCTCATCTTGATCGGGACGAGGAACCGCGCGTCGTCGGACTTTCGCCGGAACGTCTGCGTCTGGCGCGGCAGCTTGTCGACGAACACGCCGCCCCAGTCGATCGTCGTGATGCGCTGCTCGATCTCGTCGATCGACCAGCCGGAGGCGTAGAGCCCTCCGATGATCGACCCCATGCTCGTGCCGACCACGAAATCGACGGGGACGTGGTAGGCCTCGAGCATCTTGATGACGCCGATGTGCGCGCTCCCGCGTGCGCCGCCTCCCGACAGGACGAGCACGACCTTCGGCCGCGCCTTCGGCTCGGACTTTTCGACGGGCTGCTGTGCGGGCGCCGGGGGGACGATCAGTCCCGCGACGGCCAGCATGGTGACGAGCGAACGCCTCATGACCCAATCCCCCGTGAGGCGCGACTATAGCCGCATCGGCGATCCTTTTTGACGCTCGTTCTCGGCGCCTCCTATAATCCGCGCCTATGTCTCAAGCGCTCGAAACGCTCGCCGGGGTCGCGGGGCTCTCGGACATCCACGACAAGGTCATGGGAGGCGAGCGGCTGAGCTTCGACGATGGCGTGCGGCTGTACCGATCGCGCGCCCTGGCGGCCGCGGGCGCCCTGGCGAACGTCGTCCGCGAGCGGAAGAACGGCAACGCCGCGTACTTCGTCCGCAACATGCATCTCAATCCGACGAACGTCTGCACGGTCGATTGCAAGTTCTGCGGTTTCTACCGGCCGTACAAGACGAAGGACGCCGGATGGACGTGGGACCTCGACCGCTGCTTGAACGAGGTCCGCAACAACCTCAGCGACTCGATCACCGAAGTCCACATCGTCGGCGGCCACAACCCGGACTACCCCTACGAGTTCTACCTCGACCTCGTCCGGGGCATCCACGAGCTGTCGCCCGCGATCCACGTCAAAGCGTTCACTTGCGCGGAGTACGACTTCTTCGCCAAGCGGTTCAAGAAAGACCTCGACACGGTGATCGACGATTTCATGCAGGCCGGCGTCAACTCGCTTCCGGGCGGAGGCGCCGAGGTGCTCGTCGAGCGCGTCCGCCGCGAGCTGTACCCGAAGAAGATCTCCGCGGAGCGCTGGCTCGAGGTCGCCGCGGCGACCCACGCCCACGGCCTTCGCGGAAACGCGACGATGCTCTACGGCCACGTCGAGACACTCGACGAGCGCGTGGAGCACCTTTGCCGCCTGCGCGCGCTGCAAGACCGTACGGCTGGGTTCATGTGCTTCATCCCGCTGGCGTTCCACCCGGAGAACACGCAAATAGCGCACCTCCCGGGCCCGACGGGCTTCGACGACCTGATGACGATCGCGGTGTCGAGGCTCATGCTCGACAACTTCGACCACGTGAAGGCCTACTGGATCATGATCTCGCCGCGGATCGCGCAGATCGGCCTGACGATGGGCGCCGACGACATCGACGGCACGATCCAGGAAGAGAAGATCGTCCACATGGCCGGCGCCAAGACGCCGGTGGGGTTGTCGGTCGCCGCGCTGTGCCGTCTCGTCCGCGATGCCGGGCGTGAGCCCATCCAGCGCGACTCGGTCTACAACGTCGTGCGGCGGTTCGACGAGCCGGCTCTCGCCTGAGGGGAGGCGCGTGGCGAAGATCCGAGCCGGCGCGGTCTCCTACCTGAACACGCGGCCCCTGGTGTTCGGCCTCGAGCAAGGTCTGGGCGCCGGGCGGTTCGACCTCACCCATGACGTTCCGTCGGGCCTCGCCGCGGGCATGGCCGCGGGCGATCTCGACCTGGCGCTGCTGCCGGTCATCGAGCTCTGCCGCATCCCCGGCCTGTCGGTCGTCCCGGGGATCGCCATCGGAAGCTACGGACCGGCGCGCTCGGTCTTCGTGGTCGCGCGCAAGCCGTTCGCCGACTTGACGAGCCTGTCGCTCGACCCCGAATCGCGCACCTCGAACGCTCTCGCCGCCGTCGTGCTCGCGGAGGCGTTCGGCGTGCGGCCGAAGACGACACTCGGCCCGCGCGACCTCGGCCATGCGCTCGCCGAATGCGACGCCGCGGTCCGGATCGGCGACAAGGCGCTGTTCGAGCCGCTCCCCGATGGGGTCGCAGCGCTCGATCTCGGAGAAGCCTGGACCCAGGCGACGGGGCTGCCGTTCGTGTTCGCCGTGTGGGCGGCGCGTCCCGGTGTCGTCGATCGCGGCGCGTACGAGATCCTTCACGAATCGAAGCGCGCCGGGATGGCCGCGATCCCGGCGATCGCCGACGACTACACGTGGAACGGCCGCCGTCATCCGGGCGTCGCCCGCGCCTATTTGCAAGAAGCCATGCGCTACCGCCTCGGCGACCGCGAGGTCGCGGCGATGCGGCGCTTCCTGTCGGCGGCCGGAGCCCTCGGCCTCGTCGAATCCGTCCCGCCGGTCGAGCTGATGTCGTTCTCGGCCGCCGCCTGCGCGCCCGTTGCCGCGGAGCCGCGCCCATGAGCCTGCAGGACGTCCACGCGAAGATCCTCGGCGGCGTCCGGCTCGATCCGTCCGAGGCGCTCGAGCTCATGGAGCACGAAGACCTGTCCGCGCTCGGCGTCCTCGCCGATCTCGTCCGCCGGCGCCTGCACGGCGACGGCGTCGTCACTTACATCATCGACCGCAACATCAACTACACGAACGTCTGCAACGCGTTCTGCAGCTTCTGCGCGTTCTACCGCCCGCCGGGCCACGACGAGGGGTACGTCCTGCCGTTCGAAGCCATTGAGCGCAAGGTCGCGGAGACGTACGAGCTCGGCGGCAACCAGATCCTCCTCCAGGGCGGCCACAACCCGAAGCTCAAGATCGACTACTACGAAGACCTCTTCCGGCGCCTCAAGCAGCGCTTCCCCGACCTGTGGCTCCACGCTTTGTCCGCGCCCGAGATCGTCCACATCCGCAAGGCCTCGCGCATCGACCTCACGGAGACGCTCGCGCGCCTGCGCGCTGCGGGCCTCGATTCGCTGCCCGGAGGCGGCGCCGAGATCCTCGTCGACGACGTCCGCAAGCGTCTGATGAAGAACAAGGCCTCGGGCGCCGAGTGGATCGAGGTCCACGAAGAGGCTCATGCCGCCGGGATGCGCTCGACCGCGACGATGATGTTCGGCCACGTCGAATCGCTCGCCGACCGCATCGAGCACCTGCGCATGCTCCGCGACCTCCAGGACCGCACCGGCGGTTTCACCGCGTTCATCGGCTGGACGTTCCAGCCGGGCCACACGGAGCTCGGCGGCTCCGAGGCGACCACCGCGGAGTACCTCCGCACGATGGCGGTCGCGCGCCTGTTCCTCGATAACGTCCGGAACATCCAGGCGTCGTGGGTCACCCAGGGCCCGAAGGTCGGCGCCGCGTCTCTCGCGTTCGGCGTCAACGACATGGGCAGCACGATGATCGAGGAGAACGTCGTGTCGTCCGCCGGCACCGTCCACCACATGAACGAGCCGGAGATCGTCGCCGCGGTCACCGACGCGGGGTTCGTCCCGATGCGCCGCAACATGCTGTACGAGCGCCTGGGAGCTCCACTCCGGGCGCGCGCCGAAACGGCGTAGACAAAACGCGCGCGACGCCGTAAATACTAAGGAATGGCGAAGGAAAACGGAAGTTCAGGCGAGCCGCGTCGGCGCCCCCTTCAGCGCGTCCCGCAGCTTGCCATCGACTTCGCGCACAGCCGGGAGATCGTCACACCGAACAAGGTGGCGATCCAGTTCGATCCCACCGCCAGCACGCCGCGCCATGGGATCGCGATGATCTACGACCTCGAGGGCTTTTCTCAGTTCTTTAATCAACCGGACGTGCAAGAGTACGTTCCGAAGTTCTTGAACCACATCAGCGCCGCGCTCGACGTGAGCTTCGCGGGCGGCGACGCGTTCTGGGTCGACCCGCTCGATAATCCCGCGCCTCCGCTGTCGGTCCTGCCCTCGCACGAGAAGTTCATGGGCGACGGCTGCCTGTACGTGTGGAAACCGGAGGAAGGCAAGAGCTTCAATCCCGACTTCGTCAGCTCGCTGTGCAACCGTCTCTGGAACATCCGGCTCCGGTTCGAGCGCATTCTCAGAAGCTGCGCCGACGACGTGCCCGTCGCCGAGCTTCCGCAGCGAATTCGATTCGGCCTGGCGCGCGGAACGATCTACGAGCTGACCCGGGCCGACGGCGGCGCCCACGAGTTCATCGGCTTCTGCATCAACCTGGCGAGCCGGCTTCAGCGGTACTGCCCGGCGCTGGGGTTCATCGCGTCGGCGCGGCTCGGGCTGGCCGAAACCACGTTGAAGGAGCACGGCTACATCAAGGTCATCGCCACGAAGCTCCACGGGTTTCCGAAGGAGGTCGTGATCGTCGACAAGCGTGAGTTCGAGAGACTGGACAGTGGCGTGAAGGACCACCTGTTCGCCCCCCTCTGAGCGACCTCGAGCTCCAGCCCACAGCCGTCGGCTGCCGCCTGCGCCTGCGCGTGAAGCCGGCCGCGCGGGCGGACCGCGTGGTCGGGACGCACGGCGGCGCGCTCAAAGTCTCCGTGCGCGCGGCGGCCGAGCGCGGGAAAGCCAACCGCGCGGTGATCCGGCTCCTGGCGGACCGGCTGGACCTGCCGGAATCGGCGGTGGTTCTCGTGGCCGGGGAAACGTCCCAGGACAAGGTCGTCGAGATCGCCCTCGACCCGGCCTCCGTCCGGGAGCGACTGGACACATAGTGGTTCCGAGATTGTTCACTCGGCGTCGAAGTAGATCTCTGCGTCCCTTAGCAAGATTGTTCGTGACCGCCGACTTGTTCGCGGGGTTGCATACCCGAGATTCGGCATTTGTGTCGTGGCAACTGCTCGGGAAGCCTTGTTCTCGACCAGAGCTGCCTGCGGGTCCGAGCGGGACCCGAGGTCCAGCCCGGCGCCCGCTGATCCTCGCCCCCTGACCCGAACATTCTCGGAACCACTATGGACTGGACAACGGCTGACCGGGACCCCACGTTAAGGTCCACGATGACCGTCGCGCCTTCGCCCGAAACCTTGCCCCGAGTCGTCGTCGCGTACGGCGTCTCCGACGCGCCCGCGGCGGAGGCCCTCGAACGCGCACTCGCACAGGTCTCCGACGTGACGCTGCGGCGCGACGATCAGCCGGCGGGCATCGCCCGCGCCTGCGATCTCGCGATCTTCGTGATCGGCCCGACGCCGGCGCCGGGCCTGCTGCTGCGCCTCGGGATCTACCTCGGCGCGCTCGGACGGGAGCGGATCATGGTGTGGCCGCTCGCGGGTGCCGAGATCACGGCGGACCTCGAGAGCCTCGTCCTCGTCCGCCACGTGCAGGCGATCAAGGATCACCTCGCGCAGCTTCCCGAGGGCTCGCGGCCCGAGCCGAAGCCGCCGGTCGCGCGGCGGCTGCGGCGTTCGCTCGGCACGGCGTCCTCGGCGCAGCACGGCGGGCAGCTCCGCATCGCCGACATCAGCGCCAGCGGCGCGCTCCTCGAGACGTTCGGGGAGATCCCGGAAAACCAAATCCTCGACCTCGACGTCACGCTCGGCAACGGCCGGAAGATCCGCGTGGCCGCACGCGTCGTGCGCATCCAGCACCCGCAGTGGGGGCGCGTCGGCGGTGTCGGCGTGCAGTTCGTCCGGTTCGAGGGCGCATCCAAGGCGATCCTCGAGGATTACCTGGACGCGGGCGCCGCGGCCCTCGCCGCCATGGCCTTCCATCCGGGAATGCAGATCCCCGAGGCGTGACCAAACGGACTCAGGGGCACGCCGCGGAGATTCTCGGTGTCGTCGGCACGCCGTGCGCACCCTGTGACCCATAGGTGCCGCTGCCGCAGGCATTCTTCCCGCGGAGCAGATACCAAAATCCGGTGTCGGCGTTCGGAACGTCCGCGTCGTTGACGCTCGAGCCGGTCACGTCGGCGGCGAGGCACGACTCCACCCCTGCTCCCACGGGCCAGCTGGCGATTGCTCCGCGCACCACGTCGTAGCGAGTGGCCAGCGGAGCGAGATCCCAAATGAACGATACAGTCGTTCCCGATTTCGACGAGCGGGCGAACCCGATCGCGGGCGGCTCGGCCGAGCAGGGCACGCAGTACAGCCCGAGGTTGACGTCGATCGGCCACCCGCCCCACACGAGCATTTTTTCGCCGGTCCAGACGGCTGACGGGTAGCGCCGGGGACTCGGCGTGCTGATGAGAGACGTGGGCTTCCACGATCCCAGGCTGGGATCGTACCGCCCTCCGGTGTCCATGGCCGAGTATTCGCCTCCCGGTGAGCCGCCCCAAGCGATCATTTCCTGTCCCGTCCATACGGCGGTGTGGTTCTTGCGCGCCGGTGGCGCGCCCGCCGTCGCCACCGGCGTCCAGCTGTCCGAACCGGGGTCGTACATCCCGCCGGTCGCGAGACCGGGATTGCCATACGTCGGGCTGCCAGTCGTGCCTCCCCAGATGATCATCTTCGTTCCCGTCCACACGGCAGTGTGAACGTCACGCGCCGATGGAACGTTGGCGCCTGTCGAAGTCGGCGTCCAGCTGTCGGTCAGAGGAGCGTACCTGCCGCCTGAAAGAAAATTGGTTGAGAGGTGGTCCCACCCGCCCCAGACGATCATCTCGGAGCCCGTCCAGACGGCCGTGTGATAGGAGCGCGCAGAGGGCACGTTGGCGCCGATCGAAACCGGCGTCCATAAATCCGACGCAGGGTCGTACCGACCGCCCGTATTCAATTGACTCGCGTTGCCGGTTTCACCGCCCCAGACGATCATCTCGCTTCCCGTCCAGACGGCCGTCGCAGCGTGCCGGCCGGTTGGGACGTTTGCTCCCGTCGACGTCGCCGCCCACGTGTCTGACGCGGGATCATACCGGCCACCGGTGTTCGAATAGAGATCATCGCCCCACACGATCATCTCCGTCCCCGACCATACCGCCGTATGGCCCGATCGCGCAGATGGGACATTTGCACCCTGTGACGTCGCGGTCCAATTCCCGGTCGCAGTGTCGTACCGGCCACCGGTGTTCACGCGAACGCTGTCGAACCCGCCCCAGACGATGAGCTCGGTGCCGGTCCAGATGGCGGTGTGTTGTTGCCGCCCGGATGGAAGTCCTGGAACCGACAATGTTCGGACCCAACTGTCGGTCGCAGGATCGTACCGCCCGCCGGTGTATGAACTGCCGGTCGATGATCCCCCGCCCCACACGATCATCTCGCTTCCGGTCCAGACACCGGTCGGAAACGAGCTAGCGGGCGGCGCGTTCAGTGTGGTGGTCATCGACCAGGTGCCGGACGCAGACGAGTACCGGGCCCCCGCGATCTGGCTTCCGCCCCAGAGGATCATCTCCGTCCCGGTCCACACCGCCGCATAACCGGCGCCACGCAAGAGCGTCGGGGCCGGCACCGATACCCACGTGTCCGAGGCGGGGTTGTAACGTCCTCCGTCGCCGAGGTCGCTTGGAAAGGGGTAGGCGTTGGAGCCGCCCCACACGATCATCTCCGAACCAGTCGACACCGCCAGGTGATGGGAACGGTAGAGAGGAACGTTGGCCCCCGTCGATGTCGACGTCCAGCTATCCGACTGGGGATCGTAGCGACCCCCGGTATTCGTGTTGTACTGGCTGCCGTCGTTGCCGCCCCAAACGATCATCAGGCTCCCCGTCCACACCGCCGTATGGCCGTCGCGCGCTGTCGGACCTCCATCCTGGGATACGGCGGTCCAGGTGTTGGTCGACGGATCGTAGCTCCCACCGGAGTTCGTCAAGATGGAGGTCCCGTTGTTGCCGCCCCAGACGATCATCCGGCTTCCGGTCCAAACGGCGGTGTGCCCGCGACGGGCGGACGGCACGCCGGCTCCTTCGGAGACGGCAGACCATGTGTCCGTCGCCGGATCGTAGAGCCCGCCCGATCTCGTCGCGTCAGGGTATCCGATCCCACCCCCCCAAACGATCATCCGATTGCCGGTCCAGACGGCGGTATGACCTGACCGCGCCGAGGGTGCCATCGTCGTGTTGATCGGCGTCCAAACGTTGGTCGCGGGATTGTAGCGATATCCCGTGTTCATGTAGTTGGCCGTGTTGCTTCCGCCCCAGATGATCATTTCCGTCCCGGTCCAAACGGCCGAATGCCCGCTTCGCCCCGGCGGAGCGTACAGCTCAAGATCCCAAGTATCGTCGGTGCATGTAACTCCGGAAGGCGCCGTCGCCGAGAACGAATCGCCGCTGGGCGTGACGACGGCACTGGTCACGGATCGCTCCGTGGACCACCAATCATCGAGCGACGGTTTCGCCCACGTCACGCTCGCGACGACGATGTCTTTTGCGTCCAGTGCGAGAACGGCCGTGACGAACCAAGCGCCCGAGTCTTCCTGTAGACCGCTGACACGCCGCACGGGGATCGCGTCGGAGCGAGCGTGGTACAGCGCCGCGAGATTTTCGAGGCGCGTCTTCCATGCGTCGTCAGTTCCGGCGTCACGCGCGAATGTCTCTTGACGGTATGCACCGCCGAGCGACTTCATGTCCTCGACAGCCGGCGATCGCAGGAGCGAGGCTTCAATCGACGATCGAGTCGAAGCGTGAAAGCGGTCGTCCGAGTCGTACCAGCTTCGGGTCAGGCGATCGACGAGTGTCTGCCGCGCCAGCGTCTCCGCGATCAGAAACGGATCGTTGCCGAGCGCGGTGTACAGCTCGCGGAGCATCTCGGGATCGTGCGTCTGGCGCGACATCCGGTCCAACTCGGCCTGAAGCTGCGCGGCGGTCACGGGACGGTGCCACCATTTCTCGAGCGCGGTGGATTTGCGCAGGTAGTCGTCGACCTTTCCGCGCACCACCGAGGGAGTCATGACCGTCGCAAGCGTCGGCTTCGGCGACGGGTTTTCTTTCGGCCAGATCCGATGCTTCCAGTAGACCTGCTCGATCGCCTGTTGCGCTTCGACTCGCTGATCGAAGGTCAGCTCGCGGGCTGCAGACGACGACCCAAAACCGAGCGCTGCGAAGACCGCAAGTGCGCTCACGGCCGGCAATGAGGCGCGGCGGCGGACGAACGGCATGTCTCGACCCCCCTTGGGAACTATATACGCGAGAATCGAACCTCAGGGGGGGACGAACCGGTCAGGCCTTCCAGCGCTCGAGCTTCGGAATGTTCCGGGAGAACAGCCAGGCCAACGGGCCGACGAACCCGTACTCGCGCAGCTTCCCGCGCACGAGCTGCTGCATCTGCTCGACCGTGATGTCGGGGAGCGTGAACTTCCCCAGCGCGTAGCAGTGGCTGCAGTACATCGCGCTCTTCGACCCGTCCGCGTTGGTTCCCCCGCCCTTGGGGTCCTTGGCGAGCGGCATGCCGCAGCTCTGGCAGTACTTGTACTCCGCCGTCACGGCTTCTCCACCCAGTCCGCCATGAACAGGTTCGTCTCCCCCTTGACCTTGCCGTTGCGGTTGCTCGCGAAGACGAGCGACTTGCCGTCGGGCGAGAACATCGGGAAGCCGTCGAAGCTCTCGTTGAAGGTGATCTGCTGCGCCCCGGTGCCGTCGTCGTTGATCATCCAGAGGTCGAAGTTGCGGCCGCCGGGATCGGCGACGTTCGAGGCGTAGATGATCCGCTTGCCGTCGGGGAAGAAGTACGGCCCGAAGTTCGCCGCGCCGTTCTTGGTGATCTGCTTCGCGTTCTTGCCGTCGGCATCGCCGACGTAAAGCTCCAGCTCCATCGGGCGGATCTGGCTCTCGGCGATCAGCGTGCGGTAGGCGGAGATCTCGGCCTCGGTCTTGGGGCGCGACGCGCGCCAGACGATGCGCTTCCCGTCGCGCGAGAAGAACGCGCCGCCGTCGTAGCCCAGCTCCTTCGTGATTCGCTTCAGGTGCGAGCCGTCCGGACGCATCGTGTAGAGGTCGAGATCGCCGTTCCGGAGCGACGTGAAGATGATCGTCTTGCCGTCCGGCGAGATCGTGGCCTCGGCGTCGTACCCTTCGTTGTTGGTGATGCGGCGGATGTCGCTGCCGTCGATGTTCGCGGTGAAGATCTCGTAGCTCGGGTAGAGCTTCCAGACGTAGCCCTTCGAGTAGTCGGGGCCCGGCGGGCACTTGTCGCTGGTAAGGTAGGTCGAGGCGTAGAGGATCTTCTTCCCGTCGGGGAAGACGTAAGAGCAGGTCGTGCGGCCCTTGCCGTTCGACAGCCGGTGCACGTTGCTGCCGTCCTTGTCCATCATGAAGATCTGATCGCAGTCGAGATCTTCGCGCTTGGACTGGAAGATCAGGTGCTTGCCGTCGGCCGACCAGTACGCCTCGGCGTTCTCGCCGCCGAAGGTGAGCTGCCGGATGTTCACGAGGTGGACCTCGCGCGGGTCGCGCAGCGCATCGGGCGGCTTGTCGCCCTGCGCGAGGGCCGGAGCGAACACGAGGATCGCGATCAGGAAGCGTCGGATCATGAGATCTCCAGGTCGGTCGTCAGGAGGGCCCGCCACTCGTCGGGAATCGGCGTCGGCGTCCGCGTCGCGTAGTCGTACTGCACCTGCGTCGAGGTTCCTTCGACGACCAGCCGTCCCCCGTCGCGCGCGCGGCCCTCGTACGCGAGGTCCCAGGAGCGGCGTCCGATGCGGACCGGCGCGCAGCGCATGTCGATCGTCTCGAGCATGTAGACCGGCGAGCGGAACTGGACGGTCGTCGAGGCGAGGATGAAATCCACCTGCGCCATCGTCTTGAAGCCGCGGCGCACGCAGACGTAGCTCGTCCGGACCTCCTCGAACCAGTTGACGTAGACGGCGTTGTTGACGTGGCCCAAGGCGTCGGTGTCGCGGAGCGTCGCGCGGATCGCGAGCGAGTGCGCCCCCTTCACTTGGGTTTTCCCTTGTCCTTCAGGTCCGAGACGACCGCCTCGATCCGCTTGCGCGTGCCCGCCGAGAACCAACCGTCGAGCCACTCCGTCAGCAGGAGCCGGTCGTTCGCGCGGATCCTTTCCACGGCGGCCGAGCGGAGGTACCGTTTGGTGACGGCGAACGCGAACAGGTCCTTCGCGACGAACTCGTCGAGCCGCTCGCGGGCTATGGCCTCGACGCGGTCGGCGTCGTCCGCCAGCTCGTCCGCGAGGCCGGCGGCGACCGCCTCGTCGTCCGCGTGGTTCCGCCCGAGGAGCGCCACCGCGGTGATCTTGTTCTTCGGCACCAGCTCGCGGACGATCAGCGCGACGCCGAACGGGAGCGGGACGCCGACCTTGACCTCGTTCAGGCCGATCGCGGCGCCGCGGCGGAGCACCCGCCAGTCGGCGCACGACGCCAGCACGCATCCCCCGGCGAGCGCGTGGCCGTGGACGGCGGCGACGACGGGCTTCGGGAACGTGAACAGCGCGAGGACGGCCGCGGAGAAGCGGCGCATGAAGCGGTCCATCGCGTCGCGATCGAGCGGGAGCAGCGCCGGCAAATCGAGGCCCGGGCAGAAGATCTTTCCCGACGACGACAGCAGCAGCCCGGCGATCGCCGGATCGGCTTCGGCCTCGGACAGCGCGCCGATCAGGCCCTCGACGAGCGTGTCGTCGATGGCGTTGCCGTGACCGCGCGTCAGCCGCAGGTTTCCGATCGAGCCTTCGCGCGACAACGTGACCGCGTTCGCCGCCGTCATCGACCCTTCCTCCTGCGCCGAAAATCGAAGCCCTATAATAGCCGTGGTCCGGAGGGTTTCATGAGAGCGGTCGCGATCCACGCATTCGGCGGGTCCGACGTGTTGACGCTCACCGACCTTCCGCGGCCCCGGCCCGCGCGAGGCGAGGTGCTGGTGCGCACGCTAGCCGCCGGCGTCAATCCCGTCGACTGGAAGATCCGCGAAGGTCATCTCCCCGCCGGCGTCACGCACGGCTTCCCTTTGATCCCCGGGTGGGACGTCGCGGGCGTCATCGACGAGCTCGGCGAAGGCTCGCAGCGCTTCCGCAAGGGCGATCGCGTCTTCGCCTACGCCCGCAAGCCGCACGCGCAGTGGGGAACGTACGCCGAGTACGTCGCGCTGCCCGAGCGGCACGTCGCGCTGATGCCGCCGAACCTCTTGTTCGAGGAAGCCGCCGCGATCCCCTGCGCCGCGCTGACCGCGCACCAGGCGCTCGCCCGCGCCGGGGTCGCGGCCGGGGCGACGATCCTCGTCCTGAACGGATCGGGCGGCGTCGGACACTTCACGCTCCAGCTGTCGAGGATCTTGGGCATTCGGGCCCTGGCCACGGCGGGCCCGGTCAGCCAGGAGTTCGTCATGACCCAGGGGTCGGAGGCCGGGATCGATCACACGCGGGACGACGTGGTCGCGGCCGTGATGGCCCGGTTCCCCGGAGGCGTCGACGCCGTCATCGACGCGATCGGCGGCGCGCCGCTCCAGGTCTCCGTCGGGGCGGTCAAGCCCGGGGGCATCATCGTCAGCATCGCCGGAGCGCTGGGGCCCGAAGCCACCGTGTCGCGGGGCATCCGGTTCGAGCCGCTCCGCTCGGAGCCGTCGGGCGAGCAGCTCGCGGCGCTGGCCGCGCACGCGGGCCGCAAGAAGCTCAAGCCTCACGTCCAGACGATCCACCCGCTCGCCGCCGCTGCGCGCGCGCAGGACGAGAGCCGCGCCGGCCACGTCCGCGGCAAGCTCGTGCTGGCGCTATGAGCGACCCGCTTGTCGAAGAAGGCGTCTACTCGACACCGGACGGCGCCGAGATCGCCTATCGCATGCGGCCGGGCCGGAAGCCGGTGGTCCTCGTGCACGGGCTCGGCTGCGACGCGACGATGTGGGACGGTGTCATCGAGGCGATGCCCCCCGACGTCGGCGTGATCGTTCCCGAGCTGCGCGGCCACGGCGGCTCGACGCTCGGCTGGCGCGCGCCGTCGGTCGATCAGTGGGCCGATGACGTCGTCGGCCTGCTGAAGCACAAGAAGATCGATCGGCCCGCCGTCGCCGGACTGTCGATGGGTGGATACACCGCGCTCGCGATCGCCGCCGGCCACGAAGGGTTCGCCCGCGCGTTCGCGCTGATCAACACGACCGCGATGCCGGACGACGACGCCGCGCGCGCCAAGCGGGCGGCCGGCGCGGCGATGATCCGGCGTGCGGGGTCGAGGGCGTTCGCCGAGGGGCTGGTGCCCGTCCTGCTCAACGAGAACCGCCCGCACTTCGTGGCGAGCCGCGAGCACTTGCTGGCGATGTTCGCGCGGGCGGGCGACAGCGGGCTGCCGCCGACGCTGATGGCGCTGGCGGGCCGGCCCGACCGGACCGACATGCTGGCCTCGATCAAGGTCCCGACGATCGTGATCTCCGGCACGGCGGACAAGCTGATCCCGCCCGACCGGTCCAAGAGCCTGGCGGCGGCCATCCGCGGAGCGAGGCTGTACGTCCTCGACGACGTCGCGCACATGAGCCCGATGGAGGCCCCGCAGCTCGTCGCCGGCTTCCTCGATCCGATGTGGGCCAGGGCGTGAGCCTCCCCCGCGTCATCCTTCACGTGGACATGGACGCGTTCTACGCGGCCGTCGAGGTTCGCGAAGATCCCGCGCTCGCCGGAAAACCCCTGATCATCGGCCACAACGGAAGGCGCGGCGTCGTCACGACGTGCTCGTACGAGGCGCGCGCGTTCGGCGTGCGCTCGGCGATGCCGTCGGTCGTCGCCGCGAGGCTGTGCCCCGACGCGACCTGGCTGCCGCCGCGCATGGAACTGTACGCGTCGGTCTCGAAGCGGCTGCGGCGGATCCTGGATGGCGCCTCCCCCGTCGTCGAGCCGCTGTCGATCGACGAGGCGTTCCTCGATCTCACCGGCATCGCGCACGACCTCGCGCACGGCGCCGCGCTCGCACGGACCTTGAAGGACCGCATCCGCGAGGCGGAGCGGCTGACGGCGTCGGTCGGCGTCGCGCCGAACAAGTTCCTGGCGAAGCTCGCGTCCGACCTCGAGAAGCCGGACGGGCTGTGCGTTTTTCCGATCGAGGACGTCCCCACGCGCCTCTGGCCGCTGCCGGTCGAGCGGCTGTGGGGCGTGGGGCCGAAGGCCGGCGCGCGGCTTCGTGCGGCGGGACTGCGCACGATCGCGGACATCGCGCGCCTTTCGCCCGCGACGCTCGCGGCCATGGTCGGAGACGGCTTCGCCGCGCACCTCCATGGGCTGTCGCACGGACGCGACGAGCGCGACGTGTCGACCGATCGCGATTCCCGGTCCATCTCCGAGGAGCGGACCTACGGCGAGGACCTGTACGACGAGGCCGCGATCGATCGCGAGCTGCTGGCGCGCGCGATCGGCGTCGCGCGATCGCTGCGGCGCGAGGGCCTGCTCGCGAGGACGATTCACATCAAGGTCCGCACGGGCGATTTCAAGACCGCGACGCGCGCGATGACGCTCCCCCGCCCGACCGACCTGGACGACGCCGTCGTGTCGAGCGCGCGGACGCTCTACCGGGAGAAGATCGACCTCGCCGGCAAGGGCGTGCGCCTCCTCGGCGTCGGAGTCAGCGGCCTGATCGCCGCCGGCGAGCTTCCGCAAGCGCTCTTTCCCGACGCGGCCACGCTGCGCTCCCGCAAGCTCGCCGACGCCTCCGACGCCGTCCAGGCCAAGCTCGGCGACGACGCCCTCACCCGCGCACGCCTCCTCCGATAGGCGAATAGGGGACAGTCCCCTTTTTCTTACAAATTCAATTCGCGGAGAACTCTCCGAATGCGGCCTCGTGAGCGAGCCCGCGGCTTCCTTTGCGGGCGAGCGAGCGCGGAGCGAGCCGCGCGGAATAATCCGCATGCGGCGAACGTCCGCAGGAGGAGAGGCTCTCGGCTGAATTGAATTTGTAAGAAAAAGGGGACTGTCCCCTATTCGCCTATCGGTAGTTGCCGAAGTTCAGCTCGATGCCGAAGTCGTGCTGGCGGAGCAGCGCCATGACGCCCTGGAGCTCGTCGCGCGAGGGCGAGCTGATGCGCACCTGGTCGGACTGGATCGCGGCCTGCACCTTCTTGAGCTTCCGATCCTTGATGAACTTGACGATCTCCCGCGCGGTCTCGATCGGGATCCCCTGCTGGAGCTTGATCTCCTGGCGCGCCGTCCCGCCGGACGCCGTCTCGATTTTTTCCAGCGACAGGTTCTTGAGCGGCACCTTGCGGCGCACGAGCTTGGTCTGGAGGACTTCCCAGATCGACTTGACCTTGAACTCGTCGGGCCCGGTGAGGACGATCGCGTTCTCGGCGCGCAGCAGCTCGACGCCGACCTTCAGCCCCTTGAAATCGAATCGCTGCGTGATCTCCTTGACCGCCTGGTTGACGGCGTTGTCGACCTCCTGGAGATCGCAGCCCGTCGTGACGTCGAAACTCTGCGTCGTCGCCATCGATCACCCCGCCACGAGCCGGACGGGCGTGTCGTAGTAGACCGCACCGCCGCCCGCGTCGGTCGTGCGCGCGGGGACGATCGCGTTCGCGCAGCGGCCGGCGCGCAGCCAGCCCCCCTTGGCCATCAGCACGACGTCGGCTCGCTGTCTCGCATCGAGCTTGAGCCTCACGGGGATCGAGCCCAGCTCGGACTCCAGCCGGACGACGGAGCCGTTCTCGAAACCGTTCGCCGCCGACGGATGCACGATCGCCTCGGCGGGGCCGTCCTGGGTCTTCGGGTGAGCCCACTGCGACGACTGCGCCTTCTCGGTCGAGAACGCCATCAGGAGCAGCGGCCGCTCCGACGTGGGGCGCGACGGCTCCGGATCGATCTCGTGAATGAGGTTGACCTTCCCCGACGGCGTCTTGAACTTGCGGTCGGCGAAGAGCACCGGCGGCGCCAGAGGGTTCCGCACGTACCCGGCGCGGATCGCATCGAGCGACACGCCCGAGCCTTCGACCTTGGCGAGCGAGCGGCGCTTCCACGTGTCGACGTCGGCGGCGAAGTGCTCCGCGAGCCCCAGCCGACGAGACAGCTCGCGCACGATCATGAAGTCGGTCTTGACGCCGTCGGGTGCGGCGACCACGGGCCTCACCTCGCCCAGCCAGTGGTGCCCGTAGGCGCCGACGACGTCGTCGTCCTCGAGCATCGTCGTCGTCGGCAGCACCACGTGCGCCGCGCGCGCGGTGTCGGTCATGAACGCATCGACGACGACGGTCAGCTCGCGCGACTCGAGCGCGCGCCGAACGGCATGGGAGTCCGGAATCATCGCGACGGGGTTGCCGGCGGTCACCCACACCATGCGCACCGGGGGATCGCTCGCCTCCATCAGCGCGCTCCCCAGGAGCGGCTCGGAAATCTGGCGCGGCGGAGGGATCGGCTTCTGGCCGAACGTGGAGTCGAACGCCCCGCGCCGCTTGAAGTAGAACGACACGCCGCCGCCGGGGACGCCGACGTTTCCCGAGACCGCCGCCAGCGCGTCGAGGACGCGGACCGTCGCCGACCCGTTGACCTTCCGCTGCATCCCCCACCCGACGAGGATCGCGCTCGGGCCGTCGGCGTACAGCGACGCGACGGCGTCGATCTCGTCCACGGCGACGTCGGCGAGCGCGGCCCAGTCCGGCATCGTGCGCGAGAACGCCGCGGCACGGAACTCGTCGAGGTGATCGCAGTACGTCGCGGCCGCGGGATCGGCCTTGCCTCGCTCGAACAGCTGCCGCGCGATCGCCAGCGCCAGCGCGATGTCGCCGCCCGGCCGCGGCTGGACGTAGAGCTGCGCGAGGTCGGCGCCCCGATGCCGCACCGGATCGATCGCGACGATGCGCGCGCCCTTCGCCGCGGCTTCCTTCAGGACGGGGATCACGTGCACGCTGCTGACGTGCGGGTTCTTCCCCCAGAGCACGATCGTCTTGGCGTTGAGGAGATCGAACAGGTCGTTGCTGTCCTCGTCGCCGAAGTCCGCAAGCTGCGCCGCATCCCCCGCGCCCGAGCAGATGTCGCCGGACTTCGTCGCGCACGGCCCGAACAGCTCGAAGAACCGGTCGGTCAGGAACTTGAGGATGCCGAGCGTCCCGCCGCTGCGGTAGTGGAGGATCGCCGCCCCGCCCGATTCGGTCTTGATCCGCAGCATGCGCTCCGCGATCAGGTCGAGCGCCTCGTCCCACGACGCTTCACGGAAATCCCCGCCCTTGCGGATCAGCGGCGTGACGACGCGGTCGGGATCGTACTGGCGCTCCAGGAACCGGCTCGTCCGGTAGCAGAGGAACCCTTGCGTGACGGGGTGATCGGGATCGCCCTGGATCTTGATGATGCGCCCGTTCTCGACGGTCGCGACGATGCCGCAGGCATCGGGACAGTCGCGGTTGCACGTCGTGCGGACCTGCATCTGAAAAAGATACCACCGCTCAGATGACGACTCCGTCGGGGATCACGGCATTCTTCGTGACCACCACGATCCCCTCCCGAATGGCCCAGCCCGGACCATCTCCCGTCGTCCGCTCCTCGCGGTTGGTGATGACGACCCCGCGCCCGATTCGCGCGTTCTTGTCGATGATCGCGTCCTGGATCAGCGAGCCCTCGCCGATCCCGAGCGGCGGCGCCCCTTCGGGCCCGTCGGGCGGGAACGGGTCGGCCCCCATCACGAGCGACCGGCGCACCGTCGCGCGCGTGACCGTGGTGCGCACGCCGATGATCGAGCTTTCGATCGTGCTCTCGGTCAGCGCCGCGCCGTCGGACACGATCGAGCGGTTGATCCGGACGGCGTGCAAACGGCTTCCGGGCAGATAACGCGGGTGCGTGTAGAACGGCCAGCCGGGATCGTTGAAGTGGAACGGCGGGTCGTCGCGGACGAGGTCCATGTGCGCGTCGTAGAACGCGCGGATCGTGCCGATGTCGCGCCAGTACCCGTCGAACAGGAACGCCTGCACGCGGGCCTCCTTGACCGCTTCCGGGAGGATGTCGCGGCCGAAGTCGTGGCGCGTCCCCTTGGCGAGGCACTCGCGGAGGAACGCCTTGTCGAACAGGTAGATCCCCATCGACGCCAGGTACGGCCGGTCTTGCGAGACGCCGGAGCGTTCGAGGAGCCCTGCTCCGGCCTGCATCCCCGCGCGCGCGGCGGCGTCCTTCGGCTTCTCGCGGAACTCGACGATGCGTCCGCTGCCGTCGACGCGGATCGCGCCGAACTCCGCGATCTCGGACTCCGCGCAGGGGAGCGCCGCCACGGTGACGGCCGCGCCCGCATCGACGTGCGCTTCGAGCAGCCGCCGGTAGTCCATCCGGTACATGTGGTCGCCCGAGAGGATCAACACGAGATCGCCGCGCGATTCGAGGATGATCTCCAGGTTTTGGCGGACGGCGTCGGCGGTCCCCTGGAACCATGCCTCGCCCTTCGGCGTCTGCTGCGCCGCGAGAAGCTGCACGAAGCCGCGCGAGAAAAGGTCGAACTTGTACGTCCGGATCAGGTGCCGGTGCAGCGAGACCGAGTTGAACTGCGTCAGCACGAACATCCGCTCCATCCCCGAGTGGATGCAGTTGCTGATCGGGATGTCGATGAGCCGGTACTTGCCGGCGATGGGCACCGCCGGCTTCGCGCGCTCGCGCGTCAGCGGGTCGAGTCGATTGCCGCGCCCGCCGCCCAGGATGACGGTGATGACCTCCGACTCGCGTCCGCTGCCCACCTTCAGATCCTGAACGCGCCGGTGGTCATGCGCCGCCAGCAGGCCGCGCAATACCGTTCTGGCTTCATATCGACGTCGGCCAGGTTCGCCGTCGGCGAGAGCGCGCATCCCGCATCGCGGCAGTCCGGAAGCCCCAGGCTGCGCCCGAGCGCGTACAGCGCCAGCTTGACGAGCCGTGAGCGTTGTCGAGCGGGATCGGCCTTCCTCTTGTAGAACGCCTCGCGCAGGCGCTTCACCGACAGGACCGAGACGTGCGCGACCGCATCGACGTCGCCGAACACGCCGTCGGTCTGGGGCTTGTAGAGATCGACGTCGGTGATGAACAGCGCGGCGTCGGGCGCGGACGGCTTGGCGCCTGGAGCCGCGGGGGCGGCTGCGGGCTCGCCCGGGGGCGCCGTGCCGACCTGCTTGAGCGTCGCCAGCCGGACGAGCTGGCCGCGCAGGTCGCCGAGGAACGGCCCCGCCAGGTGCTGCCCGCGCGCGTGATCGTCCCCCGCCTTGGGCACCGCGGCGGGAGCCCGGAGCGTGACCGGCCGGTTGAGCACCTTGGCGAGCCGCGTCGCGACGGCCTCGACCTCCACGGGATCCATCTTGCCGACGGCGGCGATCGCGACGCGAAGATCCATGCACGGCAACTCTACGCGATAATCGCCCCGATGGACACGGTGCTCTCGGACCTGGGCGAGCGGATCCGCGCAGGCGCATCGCGCGAGGAGGCCTGGGAGCTGCTCGACCTCATCCGCCGTCCGGCGTGCCTCGGGCGGATCGACGCCGCGGGCGAGGTGGATGCGTGGGCGGACCGCATCCTCGGCTTGATCGACGCGTCGAACCTGACCATGGCGACGCTCCTGATGCGGCGCGCGCACGAATACGGCGGCAAGGTCCTCTTCGAGATTCCGTCCGGGGGCGGCACGCGGACACTCACCTGGCGCCAGACCGCGGCGCGGGTCGAAGCGCTGGCGCGCGGGCTCGTCGCGGTCTGCGGCGACCGGCGCGTCGCGATCATCTCGGAGAACCGCATCGAGATGGCGCTCGCCGATCTCGCCTGCCACGCCGCGGGTCTCGTCAACGTGATGATCCCGGCATCCGCCACCGAGACCGACGCCGCCTTCATGTTGAAGCAGTCGGGCGCCGGCGTGGCGATCGTCGGGACGCGCGAGGCGCTCGACGCCGTGCGCCGCCGCGCCGACGAGCTGCCGATGCTTACGACCGTGATCTCGCTCGACGGCGCGCTCTCCGGTGAGGGCTTGCTCTCGCTCGACGACGTTTCCGCACGCGCGGGCGAGGTGCCGGTCGCGGAGATCGACCGCCGCCGCCTCGCAGCGAGAAGCGACGATCTCGCCACGATCATGTACACCTCGGGGACGACTGGCACGCCCAAGGGCATCTGCTTCTCGCATCGCAACATCGTCTTCAAACGGTTCGCGCGCGCGCTGGCGCTTCCCGAGATCGGCGAGGACGACGTCTTCCTCTGCTACCTCCCGCTTTACCACACGTTCGGCCGCTTCCTCGAGCTGTACGGATGCATCTTCTGGGGAGCGACGTACGTGTTCCTCGACAACCCGTCGGTCGAGGCGCTGGTCGCCGGGATGCGGCGCTTCCGGCCGACCGTGTTCATCAGCGTCCCGAAGAAATGGATCCAGCTTCACGAGCAGATCGTGCGCACGGCCGATCCGGATTCGGCGCCGGACGACGAGGTCCGCGATGCGCTCCGGCGCGTGACCGGGGGCCGCCTCCGCTACGGGCTGTCGGCCGCCGGCCGGCTCGACTCGGAGGTGTTCCGCTTCTTCCAGGCGCACGGCGTCGAGCTGATGAGCGGCTTCGGGATGACCGAGGCGACCGGCGGCATCACGATGACGCGCCCCGGCCGGTACAAGGACGACTCGCTCGGGCCTCGGCTTCCGGGGATCGAGCTTCGCGTCGACGACGACGGCGAGATGTCGGTCCGCGGGCCGTACGTGATGATCGGCCACGTCGAGACGCCGGAGGGCGAGCGCGCCAAGGACGCCGACGGCTGGTTCGGCACGGGCGACCTGATGGAGATCGACGAGGACGGCCACGTCCGGCTGGTCGATCGCAAGAAGGAGATCTACAAGAACGTCAAGGGCGAGACGATCGCCCCGGCGCGCATCGAGACCTTGTTTCGCGACTTCGGCTCCGTCGGGCGCGTCTTCCTCGTCGGCGATCACCGCGAGTACAACACCGCGCTGATCTGGCCGATGCCCGACGCGCCGCACCTCGACTTCGCCTCGATGGGAGACGACGAGCGGAAGGCGCACTTCCGCTCGATCGTCGCGTCGGTCAACGCGTTCCTCGCGCCGTACGAGCGCATCGTGGATTTCGCCCTGATCCCCCGCGACCTCTCGCTCGACGAGGGCGAGCTGACGCCCAAGGGGACGCCGCGCCGCTCGGTCGTCGAGTCCCACTTCGCCGACACGATCGCGCTGCTCTATCGCCGGGCCCACATCACGGCCGGGGGCCTCGAGGTCGTGTTCCCGAACTGGCTGTTCCAGTCGCTCGGCATCACCGCTCAGGACATCCGCGTCGAGGCCGACCGGATCGCCCTGCCGACGCGCGGCACCGCGCTGACGCTCCAGCGCCTCCAGAGCGGCGTGGCCCTGGTCGGCTCGTGCGTCTACCGCCATCCGCCGAAGGAGCCGATCCAGCTCGGAGTCTTATTGACGACCCCGCGGCTGTGGCTCGCCAACGAGGAGCTGGTCGATTTCGCGCCGCTCGACGTCAAGCTCCGCGAGCGCCCGGGACGCGCGGGCGATGCGATCGAGCGGCGCGGGCGAACGGCGCCGGGACAGGCCGGCGACGTCCTGCGCGATGCGATCGCGCACGCGATGCGCGCCGGCGACCTCGACCTGCTCGACCTGCATCGGGCGGGGCTGCTGCTCGAATCGGTCGATGAGGACGGCGCCCTCGACGCGCTGCGCCTGCTCGAGCGCGTGGCGATCGCCGAAGAGGGGCCGCTGACCGAGCCGGCGCGCGAGTTGATGCGCCGCGCGGCGGACTCGCCGTTCCTGTCGGTGCGGCGGCGGGCGTTTACGATCCTGGTCCCGGTCGAGCGCGAGGTGCGCGTGCTCGCCACGCTCCAGCGATTCCTGGCGGCGCCCGGCATCCTGCTGGACGCCGACACGCGCGAGGCGATGTGCGAGCGCACTCTCAGCGACGCGCGGCTCCAGGCGTTCCTCGAGAAAGCCCGCGAGGCGGCGGCAGGCGCGGAGGGCGGCCGCGCCCTCGACCGGCGGGCGTCAGCGCTGTTCAAGCTCCTCGCCGCGTACGGCGCCTCGCACCCCTCGCGCTACCGGATGCTCCGCGCGTTCCTCATGCGCCTGTACCTTTTCGGCGGACGCGAGACGGTCCGTCAGGAGGCGTGGCGCGCGCTCGACGACCTCGTCACCGGCTTCCGCGGCTGGCTGGGGCCGACGAACCGCGTCGCGGTGGACCCCGAAAGCGGCGAGGAGTATCGCTGGGAGGACGTCGTCGCCTTCGACGACGCCGTCCCGCATGGCCACCGCGCGCGCATCCTCGATGCGCTGCGCACGACCGCATTCCTCCGCGAAGCCGTCTTCCTCTTCGCGGGCGCCGTCCCCCGCCTCGGCGACATCCCGCCGGGCGGCGTGTGGGTCCGCCCCTTGGGCGCGCGCTACGGCAAGTCCGTCCACCGCATCACCGTGCAGACCCGCTTCCAGGGCCCGTACGACCTCGCCGTCAACGTCAACGAGACCCGCAGCCAAGAGCAAGTTCGCGAGGAGATCCGCTGGCTGACCCTCTGCGGCGAGCCCGGCCCCCACGACCCGCTCGTCGAGGACTTCGGCGGCTACTGGCCGAAGCAGGACCTGTGGAGCGAAGAGTTCATCGCCGGCGAGCCGCTCGACCGCACGCTGAAGCGCCTCGCCCGTGCCGGCGACGACGAGCGCTTCCGCCAGCTCTGGCCGTTCCTCGCCTGGAGCGCTCTCGCCGCCTACGTCGATTTCTGGAACCGCACCGGCCGCACGCACGAGATCGCCGAGCCGGACACGAGCAACGTCATCGTCCCCACGCACGACTACCAGACCGGCGCGCGCATCGTCTCGGTGTCGCAGGTCCGGCCGCACGAAGGGCTGCTGCCCATGCTCCGCTTCCTCCGCACGACGCTCGTCGACGCGGCGGAGCGCGACCACCCCAAGCTTGCCGGCATCGTCGGGCGCGACCGCGTCTACGCCGCGCTCCTCGAGATCGTCGGCGAGGACGAAGGCGTCCGCCTGCTCCGCGAACTCCTCCACACCGAGATGGCCGCCTCCGACGACGCCGAGCACGATCTCCTCAAGCCCTTCCTCGCCGACGTCGAAGCGAAAGGGTTCGTGCCGATGCGCCTGCACTTCGCGATCACGCGATACCGGCGCTGGAACGCCCTCTCGACCGACCCCACGCCGCAGGCCCGCGCCCGCACGCTTCAGGAGTTCTGGGACACCTACGACCTCGCCCGTCTTTCGCGCAGCGACCCCGACACGCGCGCGCGCTTCTTCCTCGAGACCGTGTTCCGCGGCGCACCGGAGAGCCTCGTCGCCGGCCTGGAAGACATCGCCCGCGGCCTGCGCCGCCGCATGATCGACGGCGACGCCCTCTTCGACGCGATCACCGACCTGCGCGCGCGCTCGGACGTCACCCCCGACGACGACTACTTCCTCGCGCGCCTCTCGTTCCCCTACCTGCGCCCCGAGGACGCCGCCGGCTTCGTCCAGGCGCCTCACGGCAAATCGCCGAGCGATCTCGTCGTCACGCTCGAAGACCAGGACGGCACCCCGTTCCAGGTCCGCCACGCCCTCTCGCCGAAGGAAGTCGCCCGCCTCCACCGCTTGTTCGTCGCCGCGAAGCTCGACGTCCGCTTCCGCCCCGAGCACCAGTACCTCGTCGCCGTCAACGATCGCGGCGCGCTGCTCGGCGGCGTCGTCTACGAGCTGGAGGACGAAGGCCGCAGCGCCCACCTCGAAAAGATCGTCGTCTCGGAGCGCGTGCGAAAGAAGGGCGTCGCCGACGGCCTGATGCGCGAGTTATTCAACCGCGTGCGCGCCGCGGGCGCCTCGACCGTCACGACCGGCTTCTTCCGCCCCGAGTATTTCTACGCCTACGGGTTCAAGATTGAGAAGCGATACGCGGGGCTCGTGAAGGAGCTGTAGCGGTCGGCGTGCTGAGGCCCGTTGACCGTCATTCCGGTTTATCGTACGTGTTACATAGCGACGCGGAGTTGGATAACGGAGCCGAGCCGCGGCGGCCGATGCTGCAACTCGGTGGATCTATAGAGGATCCGGAGAATGACACTTACCGTCAGTGGGCAAACACGACGCGCTGCATCGGCGGGGCCGGGATATACGGCGTGCTCTAGAGACCTGTCGAATGCTTGTTCGACAGACTGCTACGGAAGAAACAAGATACTCCCCGGATGGCAGGTTGTGACCCGAAAGAAGCGCGAACCGGAGAGGTGAGATGTCACAAGGCCCCACAACGCCAGAGACAATCCCAATCCGGCGACGGAGCATCACCCGAAATCTCGCTCTACTGGCTGTCGTGGCGTTTCTCTTCGCCGCCGTTCTACAACTCGGGCTTCCCGGAGTTGGGTTCGAAACGACGCTTGTCCTGACCGGTGCGGGGCTTTGGCTCGGTGTCTTGTTTTCAGTGGCGGCAGCGATTTCGTGGGCCGTTCAGCCCAGGTCACGTCAATGATCTCATTCAGTAACTGCGATCGGCGATGCTTCCATCTAGTCGGCGATGGTCCCGGCGGCAACACTCTTCCGGCAGGGTGGCTTTCGAACTACGCGGTCAACGCGTCGCACTCCGCCGTCACGGCGCGTGCATACTGTGGCACGCGCCGCGCCGGCAGGCGCGCGCGTTACCGCGAACGTTAGGCGGCTCAGAGCATGCGAATGCCAAAACCAAGCGTCGTCATCGCGGCCGCCTTCTGGGGGACGCTATTGCATGCGGCTCCTGTCGACGACTGTGCAAGCCTCATTTCCCCCGACGTTCGGGCCGCTATTGCGCGCGACTTTCCCTCTTATCGATTGCCCACCCAATTCGATAATTCAGCGGAAGACATCGCTCGCTTTGCACCGGACGACGGTGCACGCTGTCTTGGTGTCGCCCTCGGCGCGTTCCGGGACTCAGGCAATACCACTGCACTCTTGCTCACGCGTACTGATGCCGACAAGACCATCCTTGTTGTCGCCTTTCCTTCTGGGTCTTCCTGGCGCACCGAAAGACTGCGAGAATGGGGGCCTGGGCGTAGCGGGTTGTTTGTCCGAGTAGCACCACCCGGCAAGTTCGCGCGCACTGAGGCGCTGGACAGCCCCGCCAATGAGCCCGGTGAACGCCTTCACCTCGTCAGCAAACGCCCGGGCATAATCTCCGGCGTCCTTGAGCGTTCTGGCGTCGCGTACTTCTTCACGAAGACAGGTTGGGTGCACGTGTGGGTATCGGACTGAGCCGCCTAACATGCGCGGTCAGCCCGTCGCACTCCGTCGTCACGGCGCTTGCACAAAGCAGCAAGCGCCGCGCCACCAGGCGGGCGGTCAACGCGAGCGTTCGGCGGACAAGACTATCGGTACACGTCCCGACGATGTCCGATCTTGAAGACGGAAACGATGCGATCATGGTCAATGATCTGGTAGACGATCCGATAATCGCCTTGACGCACGCGGTACACATCGTGACCACTGAGTTTCTCTGCGCCTGTCGGTCGCGGCACCGCTGCGAGCTGACGCACTCTTGCTACCACTCGACGGCGATCCTTGAACGGGAGTGCTTCGAGTTCTTTAGTCGCCGACGGCTTGATCAGCAGCCTATAGCTTGCCACGGCGCTTCAGATCCTTCAGCACCTTCTCGAACTCGAGGTCCGTCTCTTTGGCTCGAGCCTTGTAGGCGGCTAGGTCTTCGGCATCCTCAGCGAGGTTGTGACGAACGGCATCATTCACAAGGTCCGATATGCTCTGCTCAGTCTCCGCCGCTTTCACGCGGAGGGCGCGATGAAGTTCGGAATCCAAGTAGACGGTTGCACGTCGTGCAGTTCCCATGCAGCGAATTTAGCGTTATAACGTCAAAACGTCAACATCCTCGGCGACGCCGCCCTGCGCCCCGCTGAACGCGCACGTTATGCAGAGCCTCTGAGATGAACACGCAGAAGGCGGCCATCTCGCTGTTGCTTGGCGCGATCAGCGTGGCTGCGGTCCGAGCGGGCGTACCAACACCCCTCGAGGGACGCTCTCTGGACGTCATAAAAGAAATCGAGCGTCGGCTCTCGCCGCAGCTCCCACCCGAGCTGCACTTTGTCGCGGAGCATCCAAGTCCCTTGGGCAAGAGGCTTTTGCCGGGTCAGTACGTCCGAGACGCTTGGATTGCCCGAGGCAACGATATTGTTGCCCAAATCGTGACCTACTCGCCGTCAAACCCCGAGGCGCGTTCCTTTCACTTCGCCGCAAGTGCCGCGCAATCCGTCAAGGTCATCGATGGCGGTGCAGAACTAGAGTTCCGCGTTGGGATAATCAGTGACGACCCGAAGCTAACTGGGCAACTTCTGTCGTGGGTAAACGGTGTCGACTTGTCGCATATCAAGTGGACCACATGGTAGCGAGTGCCGGTGGGCCTAGCCGACACGTCAACGGCCTTACGAGCGAGGCGCGGTTGGCGCTCTGTAAAGAGAGGTGACCATGTGTAGGAACATCAAGACGCTATTCAACTTCGAGCCGCCGGCGACGGACGAGGAAATCCAGGCATCGGCCCTTCAATTCGTGCGCAAATTGAGCGGGTTCAACAAACCCTCGAAGGCAAACGAAGTGGCATTCAATGTGGCGGTGGAGCAGGTCAGTGACGCTGCCAGAACGCTCATTCAATCACTCGCGACTCTGGCGCCACCCAGAGATCGAGCGGTCGTGCGGGCAAGGGCGATCGCCGAGGCAGCCAAGCGTTTTGGTGCCTAGCTCTTCGCAGCCGCAACCGCCGCCGCCTCCTCGAACACGTACTCGTGCTGGGCATCCCGCAAGATCAGGCGCCGCTTCCCCGCCTGGTCCGCCACGACGAACTCGAATCCGGAGATCGTCGGATCGATGGTGATGAACGAGATCGTGCCGTCGTCATTCTTGCGTGATGCGACCTCGCTCTTCCACTCTCCCACGTCGAAGAGCGTCGCCTTGCCGTTCTTGACGACCTTCACTTCTCCCAGCGCCTGGCTCGTGTAGCGCGCGGCTAGCTTCGCGAGGGCGGCCGGATCGGCGGGGATGACCAGCCGCTCGCGGTCCTTCGCGATCGTCGCCTTCCGCTGCGCCGCGTTGACCTTGAGCGTGGCCTCGGCCTCCGGCTTGCCGTCGAACAGCACCTCGAGCAGCCGCCGGAGCAGGGGGCCGCGGATGGCGACGCCCGAGTCGGCGTTCGTGAGGATCACCGCGCCGACGCCGTAGTCGGGAAGCCACATCATGTCGCTGTGGTAGCCGGCGAGATCGCCGCCGTGGTGTACGACTCTCACGCCCCAGCGCGTGTCGACCATCAGCGCCATGCCGTAAGTGACGTCGGCGCTGACGATCACGTTCGGCTCGTACCGCGCCAGCAGGTTCTCTGCCGAGACGAGCCGCTTGCCGTTGGGGAGCATCCCCTTGGCCAGCTCCATCTCGACGTAATGCGCCAGCTCGCGGGCGCTCGTCCAGACGCCGCCGGCCGGTCGAACGGGAACGACGGAGTAGTTCAGGTCCATCCGCGCGCGGGTCACCTTGCCGTCCACGTCGTCGCCGTGCGGCTGCGCGACGTCGCCCTTCAACGCCTTCGCGAAGTCGAACGTGGTCGTCTTCATGCCGAGGGGGTCGAAGACCTTGGTCCGCATGGCCTCGTCGTAGGCGATCCCCCACTCCTTGCCGGGGACGGCCTTCGTTCCGCCGATGTAGCCGGCCGCGGCCGCCATCAGGTTGCTGTACTGGAACACCTCGCCGAACTTGCTCGTCGGCTGCATCGTGCCGAGGAGCTTCAGCGCCGACTCGGGGGTCTCGCCGCGGTATTCGAAGAGCCACTCCATGTCCTGACGCGGCATGCCGGTGCAGGCACAGATGAGGTGCCGGACCAGCACCTGCTTCGTCGTCGCCTCGTCGCCCAGGTGGAACGCGGGGAACAGTTCGGTCACCGGCTGGTTCCAGCGAAGCTTTCCTTCGTCGACGAGCTCGGCCAGAAGGAGGGTCGTCAGCGCCTTCGTGTTCGACGCCGCGATGAACAGTGTGTCCGCGTCGACGGCGCCGGGCTTCCCCAGCTCCTTCACGCCGAGGCCGCCGGACCAG
Source organism: uncultured Acidobacteriota bacterium (assembly GCA_964647625.1). Classification (GTDB taxonomy): domain Bacteria; phylum Acidobacteriota; class Polarisedimenticolia; order Polarisedimenticolales; family DASRJG01; genus DASRJG01. The sequence continues at coordinate 2,010 of CAZYHZ010000035.1, read as the reverse complement.
ACGGTCTTGCCGCCGTCGATGAAGGCCAACCCCACGCCCGGCGTGTCGAGGAGCTTCATCCCGTTCGCGACGAAATCGCGGAGCGTCGCGAGTCGTTTCTCGTCCAGCGGATTGGCCTTCTTCCCGACGAACGTCTCGCGGGTGTAGCCCTTCGGTCGAAGGCTTTGGAGCGCGAGCCCGACCGGTGAGCTGCGCTTTTCCATCGTCGGCTCGGTCCCGTCGACGAGCACGACCGTCCAGGCATCGCCGGCGCGCCAGGCGTATGCACTCACGACCGCCCGCTCGTTCGGCGACGTCTCGTACTGGAATGCCTTTCGCTCCTCCCAGCCCTCGCGCGGCGCCTGAGGAACGCCGAGCTTGAGCGGCCGCTTGAAGCCGGGCCTGAAGGCCGCCCAGCCCGCGGCGACCGCGGCGTCGGCGTCCTTCGCCGTCACGTCCACGATGGCGATGTGCGAGTCGGGCTCGGGCGGATCGAGGAGGACCATCGATCCTTTCGTCGTGATCGTCCACCCCAGGGGGACCGTGAAAGTCGCGCCGGCCGGCGTCGCCCGGGGCGTGTCCGTGTCGACCGTTTCGGACGCCGAGCCCGCCGCTCGGGCCAGTGTGGGGACTGCGAGGAGGAGCATGAGGCTGAACGCGATGACATTGCGTGTGCGCATGGAACCCTCCCGGACGTCGATGGCGTGCGCGGATGAGTACGAAGCATAGGCGACACGGGTTCAGCGGGGGCCGTTCAAGCTCGCCAGGGCGCGGAAGAGGTCCACATCACGCCGCCGTGACAGCGCGTGCATACTGAGGAACGCGCGCACGGCAGGGTCGGCGACATTGACGTCACGGACATTGGGGAAGCGCAAGATCAGCCCGGTTAGGAAGAAACCAACTCGCATCCCGATCAAGCTGGCGGGGAGGATTCGATGAAGCAGGTCATCGCCCATGGCGCCCTCTTCGTCGCAGGAGTAGTCGTCGGAGCGATTTCCCTCCAGCTCGTACACGCGCAGGTGCCGCCCTACGTCACGAAGCAGGTGCTACAAGCGGACCTGAAGAACCTGCCGGGCCAGGAGATCCTGGTTTTCACCTCCACATGGCAGCCGGGCGCGAGGCTGCCGTTGCACGTGCATCCAAACGGTCATGAGATCACCTACGTCGTCGAGGGCGAGCAGACGTTCGAGATCGACGGCGTCGGAACGAAAGTCGTGCACGCCGGCGAGGCCATCTATACGCCCCCGAACACCGCGCACTTTGGACGCAATGCAACCGCCAAACCTTCCAAGACCGTGGTCATCCGCGTGAAGGACAAGGACGCGCCCATCATGGTCGAGGTCAAACGGTAGGGCCCAGCGTGGCGACCAGCTCCTCCAGCTGGTCGAACTGCTCGACCATCCCGCCGCTCGTGCTCCCGGAGGCGATGGCCGCGTCGAGGGCTTCCTTCGAGGGGTAAAGCTCGGTCACGACGAGCTGAGTCTTGCCGCCTCGTTCCTCGAACGTCACCGTGGTGACGGCGCCGTCGTCGCCCCCTTCTTCGTTGGTCCAGACGAGGCGTGAGTTCGGTGTCACGTCGAGGTACTGACCGAAAAACGCCATGGGCTCGGAGTCGCCGTGGCGGAAGACCAAGCGGTACTTGCCCCCGACTCGAACATCCATGTCGCAGGAAAGCAGGGTCAAGCCGAGCGACTTCGGCACCCACCATCGCCTGAACAGCTCGGGCTTGGTCCACGCCTCGAACACGATGCGCGCCGGGCCGTTGATGGTTCGCGTGACGACCAGCTCACGGTCCGCCTTTGGTTCACTTTCCGTTCTTGCGTCCATCGATCTTCTCCTTCCGTTTCAGCTCATCGACAACTTTGTCCAGCTCGTCGAAGCGTGCGGCCCAGACCTGGCGGTACTTCTCGAGCCAATCCGTCGCTTCCGCCAATTGGCGCCTGCCGAGCTTGCAGGTGCGCACGCGCCCGACCTTTTCCGTGGTGACGAGCCCGGCCTGCTCCAGGACCCCGACGTGCTTCTTCATGCCCG
>CAZYHZ010000034.1:4302-49984 GCA_964647625.1 uncultured Acidobacteriota bacterium | reverse complement strand
CGTCTCTCCGGCGGCATTCTTGATCTCGACGAGCTTCCCCGCCGCGGGCGAGGGGATCTCGGCGTCGACCTTGTCGGTCGAGATCTCGAACAGCGGCTCGTCCCGCCCGACCGTGTCGCCGAGCTGCTTCATCCACCGGGTGATGGTCCCCTCGGCGATCGATTCACCCATTTGCGGCATCACGACATCAACGCGCATCGGTACAGCTCCCGGGGCGGCGTCGCCCCCAGATTCAGATGTGTATCGCCCGCCGGTGCACCGCAAGCGCCGCTTCACCCATCGCTTCCGAAAGCGTCGGGTGGGCGTGCACCGCCTCGAACAGAGAGGCCGCCGTCGCTTCGAGATTGAGGGCGGCGGTCGCCTCCGAGATCAGCTCGGTCGCGTGCGGCCCGATGATGTGCACGCCCAGGACCTCGTCGTACTTGCGCTCGGCGACGATCTTCACGAAGCCCCGCGTGTCCTCGAGGATCCTCGCCTTGCCGATCGCCGAGAACGGGAACTGACCCGTGGCGACGTCGTAGCCTCGTTTGTTCGCTTCTTCTTCGGACAGGCCGATCGAGGCGACCTCGGGGTCGCAGTACGTGCACGACGGGATCTTGTCGTAGTTGATCGGATGGGGCGACTGTCCCGCGGCATGCTCCACCGCGACGATGCCCTCGTGCGAGGCCACGTGCGCCAGGGCCTGCGTCTTGACGATGTCCCCGATCGCGTAGACGTTCGGCGCCGCGGTTCGCATCATCGAGTCGACCTCGACGTACCCGCGATCGATCTTGACGGACAGCGATTCGAGCCCGAGGTCTTCGGTCAACGGCCGCCGGCCGACCGCCACGAGGAGCACCTCCGCCGCCAGCTCGATCGGCTGGCCGTTCTGCGTGGCCGTGACCTTGACCTGGCCCTTCTCGCGCACGACCTTCTCCACCTTCGTCGCCGTGTAGACGCCGAGGCCCCGCTTCTTGAAAGCCTTCTCGAGCTCCACGCCGAGCGCGGCCTCCTCGATCGGGATCAGACGCGGCAGCAGCTCGACGATCGTCACCTTCGATCCGTACGTCGCATAGATCGACGCGAACTCGACGCCGACGGCGCCGGCCCCGAGCACGATCATCGACTCCGGGATCTTCTTCAGCGAGAGCGCGTGATCGGAGTTGATGATCTGGGTTCCGTCGAACTCGACGCCGGGGAGCCCTCGGATCACCGACCCGGTCGCGACGATCACGTTCTTCGATTCGAGGGTCTGTTTGCCCGAAGGAGAGGTGACCTCCACCTTTCCCCGACCCGAGAGGCGCCCCCGCCCCGGCACCAGCGTGATCCCGCCCTTCTTGAAGAGGTACTCGACGCCCTTCACGTTCGTGGTGACGACCTTGTCCTTGTACTTGTGGAGCGCCGGGATGTCGAGCTGGCCGGCGGCCATCGTCACGCCGAACTTGGCCCCGTGCCGGGATGTCTCGAGGACCTCGGCGGCATGGAGGAGGGCCTTGGTGGGTAGACACCCCCAGTTGAGGCAGGTGCCTCCGGGCTGCGGGGCCATCTCCACGACCGCGGTCTTGAGGCCGAGCTGCGCCGCGCGGATTGCGGCGACGTACCCTCCGGGGCCGCTGCCGATGACGGTCAGATCGAATGCCGCGTTCGCTTCGCTCAAGATCCGTGCTCTCCTCGTCGATGGGGGACCGGGACTCTATCGCCGCCCCCGGAGCATCGTCAACCGCATCGGTTTTGATTGGGGACACTCCTTTTTCACCCAAAAGGGGACATTCGTCTTTTTCCTACTAATTCAGATTGGAGCGAGAGACATGCAGGGCCGTTGGATGCCGCACGGCTCTCCCTCCAATCTGAATTAGTAGGAAAAAGACGAATGTCCCCTTTTGGGTGAAAAAGGGAGTGGCCCCCACGGTCTGGTACGATGAACCCGCCATGGCGAAAGGCGACGATCCGCTCATTCTCCACCAGCGGTTTGCGGAGGACGACGTCCGCGAGACGGCCTACACCACGCGGATCGACGATTTCATCAATTGGGGCCGCAAGAACTCGCTGTGGCCGATGCCGATGGGGCTGGCTTGCTGCGCGATCGAGCTGATGGCCACCGTCGGGCCCCGGTACGATCTCGCGAGGTTCGGCGCCGAAGCGCTCCGGTTCTCGCCCCGCCAGTCCGATCTGATGGTCGTCTCGGGAACGGTCACCAAGAAGATGGCTCCGTTCCTCAAGAAGATCTACGACCAGATGCCGGTGCCGCGCTGGGTGATCGCGATGGGGGCCTGCGCGTCGAGCGGGGGCATGTACCGCTCCTATTCGGTCGTCCAGGGCGTTGACGAGATCATCCCGGTCGACGTCTACATCAGCGGGTGCCCGCCGCGCCCGGAGGCGCTGATCGAGGGCGTCCTCGAGATCCGGCGCAAGATCGAGCGCGGCGTCAAGAGCGCCGCCGAGCTGTCCGCGACGATGGCCCCGCCCGCCGCGTGACTCGAGCCCCGGCCGGGAACCCCCACCTCCTCGAGATCGTTCGCGACGAGATCCGGTCCGGTGGACCGATGTCCTTCGCGCGATTCATGGACCTCGCCCTCAACCATCCGCTCCACGGTTACTACGCGCGAGGTCCGGAGCGTCTCGGGCGCGCCGGCGATTTCGTCACGGCGAGCGATGTCGGGCCGTCGTTCGGGGCGTGCATCGCAAGGCAGCTGGTCGAGATCGATCGCCGTCTCGGGCGGCCGGAGACCTTCCACTACGTCGAGCCGGGGGCCGGCCGCGGGATGCTCGCCGCCGACGTCGCCCGAACGCTCGCGGGCGAAGCGCCCGGTCTCGCGAACCGGCTCCGGCTGCATCTCGTCGACCGGAGCCCGGGGATGCGGGCCGAGGCGGCGGCGCGCCTTCCGGACGCCGTGGTCGCCGCCGAGCTCCCCGGCGCCATCGGCTCCGGCTGTGTGGTGGCCGTCGAGCTGTTCGACGCGCTGCCGGTCCACCGCGTGCGCCGGCGCGGCGCCACGCTCCGCGAGGTGAAGGTCGCGCTCTCCGGCGACGATCTCGTGGAGATCGAAGACGCTCCCGGCGAGGCGGTCGCTGCGGAGGCGAGCGCCTGCGGCGCCGCGCCGGACGACGGCGACGAGGCGGAGATCTGCCCGGCCCGGAAGGAAACGCTCGAGTCGCTCGCTCGATCGGTGGACCGAGGGGTCGTCCTCATCGTGGACTACGGGCACGAAGCGGCGACGCTCTACGGGCCGCGCCATCGCCGGGGCACGCTGATGGCCTACCACGCGCATCGCGCTCACGAGGACTATCTGACTCGGGCCGGGGAGCAGGACTTGACCGCGCACGTGAACCTCACCGCGCTCCGTGCCGATGCGGAAGCGCTCGGGCTCGCGTTCGCCGGCCTGACGACGCAGGATCGCTTTCTGATTGCGAGCGGAATCCTCGAGGGCCTCGACGCCGGGTCGGGGAACGCCGCGGCCGACGCCGTGCGCCGCTCGCAGGTCAAGCAGCTCGTCCATCCACACGGGATGGGGACGATCTTCAAGGTCGCGGCGTTCTCGAAGGGGGTCGCCCCGCCGCCGGATCTGCCGGGATTCCGCGATCCGTTCGCGTGAGGCATACTGGCCCTTATGCCGTCGCCTGAACCCGTGACTGCGGATTCGATCACCGAGCGGTTCGCCGCGTCCGGGTTCGTCTGTGCGCCGGACGTCGCGATGACCCTGTTTCTCGCGGAGTCGCTCCGAAAGCCGCTCCTGCTCGAAGGCCCGCCCGGCGTCGGCAAGACCGAGATCGCGAAGCTGTGGGCCTCGTATCACGAGGCCGAGCTGATCCGACTCCAGTGCTACGAGGGACTCGACGAGGCGAAGGCGCTCTACGAGTGGTCGTACGCAAAGCAGATGCTCTACGCCCAGCTCCTCCGCGACAAGACCTCCGAGGTCCTGTCCGCAGCGCCGACCCTCGACGCGGCGATGGCCGTGCTTCGGAGCGAAGCCGACGGCTTCTTCTCACGTGACTTCCTGCTGCCGCGGCCCCTCCTCCAGGCGATCCTCTCGGCGAGGCCCGTGGTCCTCTTGATCGACGAGGTCGATCGGTCCGACGAGGAGTTCGAGGCGTTCCTTCTCGAGGTGCTGTCGGACGGACAGGTGTCCATCCCGGAGCTCGGGACGATCCGGGCGGCCCATCCGCCGCGCGTCGTGCTCACGAGCAACGACACGCGCGAGCTGTCGGATGCGCTCCGCCGCCGGTGCCTCTATCTCTACGTCGACTATCCGTCGCTCGAGGACGAGCTGCGCATCATCGAGGCGCGTGCCCCCGGATTGTCGGTGGCGCTATCCGAGCGGATGGTCCGTTTCGCGCAATCGCTTCGCAAGGCCGATCTCAAGAAGGCCCCCGGAATCGCCGAGGTCGTCGACTGGGCGCTCGCTCTGGTCGCGGTGTCGGCCGACGGGCTGTCCTTGCCCGTGCTGCGCAAGACGCTCGGTGCGCTGCTCAAGAACCGGGAGGACGTCGAGCGCGTGCTCGCCGACCCGGCGCGCTACCGCGGATGATCGAGGCGCTGGCGCGATTCGTCGAGGAGCTGCGCCGCGACGGACAGGCCGTCTCGCCCGCGGAGATCCTGGATGCCGCCGCCGCGCTCGACCGCGTGGGGCTCGACCGGCGTGGAGACGTCAAATTCGCGCTGCGCGCGACGCTCGCCAAGGACCGGAAGGCGTGCGCCGTGTTCGATAGCGCGTTCGATCGTTTCTTCACGGCGCCGAAAATTCCCGTCGATGGACGGGGGAAGGGCCGCCCGGCGGCGCGGGGCGAGCGCAGCCGTCCGGAAATGGTCCCGGGAGATGGCCTCCGGCGGACTCCGAACAAGAAGGGCCGCAAGGATCTCCCGAGCGACGAGCCTGCCGAGCGGCGACGGACGCGCCCCTGGGAGACGGCCGAACCCCCGAAGCGGCGTGAAGGGCGGCTGCGCCGCGTGCGGCTCCGCGCGGCGAAGACCGATCCGCGCGACCCGGCGACCCAGGACCTCGCGCGGCCCATGACGACCGACGAGGAGCGGGCGATCGCCCGTGAGGTTCCCAGGCTCGTCGAGGAGCTGCGGCTTCGGACGTCGCGCCGGGGTGCTGCGGCGTCTGCCGGTCGTCCATGGCTGGCGCGCGCGCTCCGCGCGAACCTCGCGCACGGCGGCGTGCCGTTCGTCATCCCGGCGCGGCGGCCGAAGCGGAAACAAGCCCGCGTCGTGCTGCTCGTCGACGTGTCATTTTCCGTCGCGAGGGCCGCTGGATTCTTCCTCCTGATGGCCGGGGCCTTCCTCGAGCTCGGGCGCGGGGCCCGCGTGCTCGCGTTCGTCGACCGGCCGGTCGACGTCACCGACGACGTGACGCGGTGGACCCGCGGGACGTTGCGCGGTATTTCAGGAAAACGCCGTCCGGTTCGACAGGCTCACCGCCCCGGCGGCGGCATCGTCCGCGGCGGCGTGCCGTTCGCCGACTTGCTCGAGGCGCTGCCGCTCAACCTCGACGCGCCGTCCGACTACGGGACGGCGCTCCACGCGCTGCGCGATCCACGGAAGCGGCCGCGCGGACGGGATGCGATCTTGCTCGTTCTCGGCGACGGCCGGACGAACCGGTTCGACCCTCTGCCCTGGGCACTGTCCGATATCGCGCGCGGCGTCCGCGCGGTACTGTGGCTCGCGCCCGAGCCGGCCTCCCGGTGGGGCACCGCCGATTCCGCGCTGCCCGCCTACGCCGAATCGATCGATGTCCTCGTCGAGGCGTCGGACCTGACCGGGCTCGCCCGCGGGCTCGGCGAGCTGATCCGGAGGCTCTAGGGTGTCCTCGCCGGCCCCGGGAACCGTCGTCGCGTGGTGGGAGCACGATGCGATCGTCTTCGGCGTCCTCGTCGCCGAGGAGAAGCAGAGAATCGTGCTCGTCGGCACCGACGCAAAGGAGCAGCGGCTCGCCGCGACTCGGGTCGTGGCGTCGCTCGCGTCGATGCCAGCACCGCCGCGGACTCCGGAAGGACGGAAGGACGCGGCGGCGGCCGCCTCGGCGATGGCGGGGGAGATCGCCGCATGCTCGGCCTCCGTCGACGTGCCCACTTTGTGGGAGCTGACCAAGGACGACGGCCGTCCGCTCGACGAAGCGCACCTCGCGGACCTCGCGCTCTCGCGCGGCGATGCCGCGGCGCGGCTTGCCACCATGATTGCCCTGACGAAGGACGGCGTGCGGTTCGTGCGGAAAGCGGCGGGCTGGCAGCCGCGCGCCGAGGATGCCGTGCGCGCGATCGTCGAGGAGCGGAAGCATGTCGCCCGGCGCGCCGACGAGACCTCCGCGGCATTCGCCGCCCTCGCGGCCGCATGGCGCGGCGCGCCCTACCGGGCGACGGGGACCGCTTCGGAGAGGCGCATCCTCGAGGCTCTGGAATCGCTCGCGGTCCTGGACATCGAAGCGGGGGAGAAGGAGCGGGGGCTCGCCGCGGACGCCCTCGAGGCCGCGGGGGCGCGCGCGGACCGGCCGTCGGAAGCGGCGTTCCATCTCCTCAGGCGCACCGGCCGGTTCACCGATGACGACGAGAACCTCGCCATCGTGCGCTACGGCCTGCGGGCCGAATTTTCCGAGGAGACGCTGCGCGCCGCCGAGGCCGCCGCGCGCACCGGGTTCGACCGGGCCACGCGCGAAGACTTTACCGGAGCGGTCACGGTGACGATCGACGACGAGGCCACGCGCGAGATCGACGATGCGCTGTCGATCGGCGGCACCGCCGAGGGAGGGGCGCGGATCGGGATCCACATCGCGGACCCGTGCGCATTCATTGCCGAGGGCGACGCCGTCGATGCCGCGGCGCTCTCGCGCGGGACGACCTATTACTTCCCGGAGCGGAAGCTGCTGATGATCCCGCCGGTCCTTTCCGAGAACGCGGCGAGCCTCGTCGCGGGGGCGGACCGTCCCGCGCTGAGCTTTCTCGTCGACGTCCTCCCGGACGGCCGCGTGGGCCGGCTCGACATCCGCCGGTCGATCGTGCGGGTCGACGCCCGCCTGTCGTACGACGAGGTCGACGCGACGCTTGGCAGAGGCGCGGGACCGTACCACGAGACCCTCTCCCGGCTGAGCGAGCTGGCGGCGAAGCGCGAAGCTCTCCGCCGCACCGCGGGGGCGATCACGCTGCGCGCCCCGGAAGCCGAGATCCGCGTCGACGGCGATTCGATGACCTTGAAGCGCCGCGACCCCGACACTCCGGCGCAGCGACTCGTCGCCGAGGCGATGGTCCTTGCGGGCGAAGTCGCAGCGGCTTGGCTCGACGAGCACAGGCTGTCCGCGATCTACCGCAAGCAGGCTCCTCCCGACGGCCCGATCCCCGCGGCCGATCCGAGGCTCCCCTCCGCCGTCCACGTGCGGGCGGTGCGGCGCGCGCTGAAGCGCGGAGAGGCCGGGCCGTATCCGGGGCCGCACCACGCCCTCGGGCTGGCGGCCTACGCCCAGGTCACCTCGCCCTTGCGCCGTTATCAGGACCTCGCGCTGCACCGGCAGATCGTTTCGGGGCTCGCGGGCGGACCGCCTGCCTACGACCCGGCCGCGATGCTCGCCGTGCAAGCGGCGACCGAGCGGGCCGAATACGACGGCCGGCGTGCCGAGCGCGCCATGGACCGCTACTGGATGCTGCGGTATCTCGGCGCCGCCACGGGAAAGACCGTCACGGGAGTCGTCGTCGATACGCTCCCGAGGCCGTTCGTCGTGCTCGACGAGACGCTCGTCGAGGTCGCGGTGCCGTCGCTGTCGGGTGCGTCGATCGGCGACCGGGTCCGCCTTCAGATCGCACGCGTCAATCCCCGCGCGGACCTGCTGGTGCTCCGTCCCGCCTGACCCCGCGACGATGCTAGGATCCGCGTTCCCCGGGGACCTCGTGAGACCTACCGCATCCATCGTCGGCATGATCGTCTTCGTCGCCGCGCTCCTGACGGCGATCGCCCTGTTCGCGTATCTCATCGAAGCCCGGGTCGCCCTCCTCCTGCGCGCCCAGCCGATCGCGCGATTCGATCGCTGGGGCGAGAGGCTCCGCGGGGTGCTGACGCAGTTTCTCGGCCAGCGCCGGATCCTCAGCCCGGGATACCTCGCCGCCGGGCTGATGCACGCGCTGATCTTCTGGGGGTTCCTCGCGGTCGCGATCAACTCGATTCATTTCGTCGGGGGCGGGTTCGCACAAGGCTTCCACCTTCCGTTCTTCGGCCCGGGATCGTGGCCCGGCCGCGGATACGTCGTCCTGCGGGATCTGTTCGAGATCACGGTTCTCGCCATGGTTCTGGCAGCGGCGTTCCGGCGCGCGGTGTTGAAGCCGAAGCGGCTGACCCCGTCGTGGGATGCCGTCTTGATCCTGACGCTGATCGGGACGCTGATGGCGACCGACCTGTTGATGGCCGGGGCCGATACGGCGATGTCCGGATCGGCGGGCGGCTACACGTCTCCGGCGGGGCACGTGCTGGCTGGGCTTTTCTCGACATGGGACCGCATGACCGTGTCGGAAGTCTTCGCCGTGGTCTGGTGGATGCACCTGGCGACGCTCCTCGGCTTTCTTTGCTACCTGCCGGTCTCGAAGCACTTCCACGTCGTGACGTCGCTTCCATCCGTGCTGTTCCGGCGGCTCGATACGGGCTCGCTCCCCCTGACCGACCTCGAGAACTCGGAGCGCTTCGGCATCACCGGCATCACCGATCTTCGCTGGAAGGACGTCCTCGACGTGTACTCGTGCACGGAGTGCGGCCGCTGTCAGGCCGCGTGCCCGGCGTTCGCGACCGGAAAGCCTCTGAATCCGAAGAAGATCAACGAAGACATGCGGCACGTGATGATGCCCGTGCTTCCCCAGCTTCTCGGCCGCAAGCCGCTTCCCGAGGGCGCGTCGCTTCCCATCCTTCCGTCCCAGACCATCGCGGACGATGTCCTGTGGGCGTGCACGACGTGCCGCGCGTGCGAGCAGGCCTGCCCGCTGTTCATCGAGTTCATCGACCGGATCGTCGGCATGCGCCGCAAGCTGGTCCTCGAGGACAGCGCGTTCCCGGACGAGCTGGCGACGATGTTCCGGAACCTCGAGAAGGCCGGAAACCCCTGGGGCCAGAGCCCGGACGCGCGGGCCGACTGGGCACAGGGGCTGGGGGTTCCGCTGCTTTCGGAGTCGGACGGTCCGGTCGAGTACCTTCTCTGGGTCGGCTGCGCCGGCTCCTACGACGACCGCGCGAAGAGAGTCGCGCGCGCGACGGCGTCGATCCTCAATGAAGCCGGCGTCCGCTTCGCCATCCTCGGCCCGCAGGAAACCTGCACGGGCGACCCGGCGCGCCGCGCGGGGAACGAGTACCTCTACCAGATGCTCGCGGCGCAAAACGTCGAGACCCTGAACGGCCACGGCGTCAAGAAGATCGTCACGCAGTGCCCCCACTGCTTCAATGCGCTGCTCAACGAGTACCCCCAGCTCGGCGGCCGCTACGAGGTGATCCACCACTCTCAGCTGATTGCGCGCCTAATCGCCGATGGACGGATCACGATGGCCGGAGGCCAGGGCGACACCGTCACCTTCCACGACTCGTGCTATCTCGGGCGGCACAACGGTGTCTACGATCCGCCGCGCGAGGCGCTCTCCGCCGCGGGGCTCACGATCCTCGAGATGCCGCGCAGCCGCGAGAACGGATTCTGCTGCGGCGCGGGCGGGGCGCGCATGTGGATGGAAGAACGGATCGGGACGAAGGTCAACGTCGCGCGGGTCGACGAGGCCGGAACGACCGGCGCTCCGCTCGTCGCCTCGGCGTGCCCGTTCTGCATGACGATGATCGCCGACGGCATCAACGAGACCCACCGCGCGGAATCGATGCGCGTCGAGGACGTGGCCCAGGTCGTCGCCGCGCGCATGACGAAAAAGGCGAACTGATTGGGGCGCTGGGTCCGTGCGGCGGCCGCGGCAGACCTTCCTGCGGGCTCCGCGCGATCGATCTCCGTGGAAGGCCGCTGGATCGCGCTGTTCCGGGACGAGGCCGGCCGGTTCCACGCCACCGATGACGCGTGCCCGCACGAAGGCACGTCGCTCGGCGACGGGGTCCTCCATGAAGGGCGGGTCATCTGCCCGTCGCATGCGTGGGTTTTCGACGTCCGTACGGGCGCGTGTCTCAACATGCCCGGCGTCGGGGTCGCGTGCTACGCTACGCGGCCTTCCGGAGCCGACGTCGAGATCGAGCTTCCGGACGGGGAGTAGCCGACGGATGCAAGTCAAGCGCGCTCGCCGACTTTCGATCGCCGACCGGCTCTACCTTCCCAGCATCCTCGCGGGCCTCGTCCTGACGTTCAAGCACATGTTCCGCAAGAAGGACACGATCCAGTACCCGGAGCAGAAGCACGCGTTCGGCCCGCGCTACCGGGGCGTGCCGGCCCTCGTCAAGGACCAGGACGGCCGCGAGAAGTGCGTCGCCTGCTACATGTGCCAGTGGGTCTGCCCGCCGCTCGCGATCACGATCGAGGCGGCCGAGTACCCGAAGGACCACCCGCTGCACCAGATCGAGAAGTTCCCGGCCAAGTTCGACATCAACATGCTCCGCTGCATCTATTGCGGATTGTGCGAGGAAGCCTGCCCCGAAGAAGCGATCTTCATGTCGAAGACCTACGTCGTCGTCGGGCATTCCCGCGACCTGATGGTTTTCGACAAGGAGAAGCTTTACGAGATCGGCGGGACCCGCCAGGACGAGATCAAGAAGTGGTCTCCCGAGCACAAGGGCGACCCCGCGCGGTCGCATCGGGATGGCGACGCGATCGCGGGATCGACCGCGGCGCACCAATAGGGGACAGTCCCCTTTTACTTACAAATTCAATTCAGCACTAGATCAGTGTCACTCACGGCACGCTCCGCGCTCCGCGCCTGACGGATCGGCGCGCGGAGTCCGCACTGTTGTCCGTGCGGCCTTTCGGTAAGAACCGGCCGCTCTCCAAAGGGCCGCTACGGGACACTCATCTCTTGCTGAATTGAATTTGTAAGTAAAAGGGGACTGTCCCCTAGCTTCCCGGCGGCACCACGAGCAGGCTCGTGTCCGGCGGCAGCGCGCGGTAGAGCGATTCGGCGTCCTTCTTCGACATCACGACGTGGAGGCGCACGATGTCGGTCGGCTCGCTGCTCGTCGCCGCGCGGGCGTCCGCCCACCAGGTGCTGATTCCGCGCGACAGGCGCGCCCAGAAGCCGTCGCCGCTGCCGCCGGCGTCCGGCGGCCGGACCTCGATCGACAGCCCGCCGGCGAACCGGATGTGGTAGCGCGGCGGAACGGGATACTTTTCCTCGGGGGTTTGCGGGACCTGCACCTCGATCTCGGTGCCTTCCTTGGTCGGCGGCGGCGCCTGGATCTCGACCCGGTCGAGCTCCCGCGCGGGATCGAGCGAGCCTTTCGTCCAAACCCGCCCCTCCCAGTGGGCCACGTCCTTCCGCGTGCGGTAGATCACGCGGGGAACGCCGATCTCCAAGCCTTCGACCTTGTACCGCTGGAGCAGCGCCGCGCGGTACATGAGGGTCAGCGTCTGCGCCTGCGGATCGAGGATGAGGTAGAAGTCCTTGGTCTTGGCGAGATCGACCTGCTTCTGGAGGATGTCGTTCTGCGTGGAGAGGCGGCTGAGCTCGTCACGCGAGGGGGCGGGCCCGGCGGGGGGCGCGGCGGAAGCGGCGAGCCCGGTCGAGCCCGCGACAACCGCGGCGGCCGCAAGCACGACGGCCGGAATCAAAACCCCTCTCATGGCACGAGGATCAGAAGATGTAGACCGACGATCCGATCGGCACGGCGTCCCAGACGGCCTGCAGGTCTTCCGGGCCGAGTCGGATGCAGCCGTGGGTCACGCTGCGCCCCAGGAGCCGGGTGTACAGCGTTCCGTGGATCATGTAGCCGTCTTCGAGGTAGAGAGCGTATTTCCCGAGCGTTCCCGACTCGAATCGGTCTTCGGGGTTTGTCGGCAGCGTCTTGCCTTCCTCGGCGAACGCCCAGTCGGGCTTCTTCCAGATCGGGTTCGAGATCTTGTTCCGAACCTTGAAGACGCCGCGGGGCGTATCGAAGACCCACTTCTTGGAGCTGCCGGCGGCCTTCAAGATCATGCCCGAGCCGGCGGAGCAGACGGCGGTCCGCACGATCTTGTCGTCGTTCATGATGTAGAGCCGATTCTGGGTCTGATCGACGACGACGTACGTGCCCTTCGGCTCGAGCTTGTCGAGCGCCGCGGCGAGCGCCTTGTTCTGGGTCTGGAGCTTCGTCTGGAGCTTGCGCGCGCCCGCAGGATCGGTCGGGATCGCTCCGGCCGTGGCCGACCCAACGCGCGCGGGCGGCGCGTAGGCGTAGCCGGTTCCGTTGATCACGAGAATCGCGACCACGGTGGCGATGACGAACCCCGCGGCGAGAGCGACACGGAAGCGCAGGCCGGGCGCCTTGACCACGATCGAAAGACCCGGAGACCGAGGGACGGCGTCGTCCATCATTGCGTCCCTCCGCTCGATGCCGCGTTGTGCTCGCGGACGATCTTGGCGAAGACTCCCTCGCCGTCGCCGCCGACGATGGTCACCGGCGTTCCGACCGCGGCGCGGCGGAAAAGATCGTCCATGTCGTTGTTGCTCAACGCGACGCAGCCCTTCGTCCAATCCTTGCCGCGCCCGCCTTCACCGTGGATCTCGATCAGCCCGCCGAGGCTTGCGCCCGCGGGGATCCGGCCGGTGCGGCGGAGTCTCGCGAATTCGGCCCGGTCTTCGTCGTTCGGATAGTTGAGCGCCAGGGCCTTGTAGAAATTCGATCCGGGCTTCTTCTCGGTGATGCGGTATCGCCCTTCGGGGGTCGCGGCATCGCCGGAGCGTAGCTTGTCGTTGACCGAGCGGTACCCCATGTCGGCGGCGTAGCTCCGGATCACGCGGCCGTCGTCGTAGAGATCGACGCGGTGATTCTCCTTCAGCACGACGATCGCGGCGCCCCCGGTCTGGCGCGACCACGCCACCGTGTCGCCGACCATCCGCTTCCACCGCGCCACGAGCGAGGCGTCGGCGAAACGGGCCGCGGCATCGACGGCGTTTCCGCTGACGACACGGGAGCCCGCTGCGGCTTCTCCGGCGCGCGCGGCGCACTCGAGGTAGTCCCCGCGGTCGTACATCGAGCGCGCTTCGTCGAGCGCAATCTTGCTCTTCTGGAGCAGCGTGCGATTGTACGGCCCGAGCTGCATCGCGTCCGCGACGCCCGAGGATCGGTCGGTGTCCCGGATCGCGGCGGCGAGCGCATCGTCCGCGGCGCTCTTCGCGGCGAGGCGCGTGCGGTTGGCCTGCGCCATCGCGCGGTCGATCTTGATCTCCGCCGACTCGAGCGCGATGCGCGCGCCGCGGAAGTCGCGGAACGGGAGCAGCTTCACTTCCTGGAGGCGGTACGACGCCGAGGCGGCTTTCATGGCGGCTTCCGCCTGGCGCATCGGGTCGGGCGCCCAGCGGGACGAGCTCGCGCGCCTCGCCTCGCCCAGAGCCGACTGCGCGTGCAGCTTCTGATAGAACGGCGGATCGGTCCAGCCCGCGATCATCGGCCAGGCGCAGCCGATGCCGAGCGCGAACATCGTCGTCGCCACGCCGGCGCCGAAAAGACGCCAACGCCAGCGTGCGTAGAACGTCTTCATCTTGTGGAAACGTCCATTCGTGTTCACATCGTTGAATGTAAGGGATTTGGGCCGAGAGGGCCAGATACGAAAAGGGGCACGGCCCGAAAGGCCGTGCCCCCGTAGAGCTTTTTCGAAAATCAGTGCTTGTGGCCGGCAGGCTTGGCGGCGGGCTTGGCGGCGGGCTTGGCGCCGGCTGCCTTCTTCGCTTCCATCGCCGCCTGGATCTGGCTGACGACGTTCGCAGCGGACGACTTGGCCGCCTCGGCCTTCGCCTTCGCGTCCTTGTACTTTTCCGACTGCATCGCGGTGTTCGCGTCGTTGATCGTGGACTCGGCCGCGGTGAGATCGGCCTTCATCGCCTCGAGGTCGGCCGCCGTTCCCTTGCCCTTCGGCGCCTTCTCGAGCTGTGCCTTCGCATCGTTCACGGCCGTGGTCGCGTCGTTGATCGCCGTGGTCGCCTCGTTCTTCGCCTGCTCCTTGCCGGCGGCGGCGTCGGCAGCGGCCTTGTCGGACTTCGCCTTCAGGTCGGCGACGAGCTCATCGGTCTTCTTGTACGAGCGGAAGAGAGCGAACTTGTCCTGCTGGGCCTTCAGCTCGGCGTCGAGCGCGGCTTTGGCATCCTCGGCGGCCTGGAGCGAGCTCGCCGCGTACTCGGTGGCCAGCGGCTTGGCGGCGTCGAGTGCGGAGGTCGCGGCGGTGATCTGATCCTGCGGCGGCTTGGCACAGCCGACCATCAGAACCAACACGAAAACGAACGGCAGAACGGCCATCATCTTACGCATACTCAACGGTCTCCTTTTTCTTTCAGCGCCCCCGTCCCCGAAGGCGAAGCGGCAACCCTTAATCGGCTGGGCATTTCCACGCTACTACGTCCCCGGCAAAAATGAAAGGCCCCCTACTCCAACCGGGTTTTGGGGTGGATTTGTCGGGGTCGTTGGGGAAGTCGAGGGTTGAGAGTCAAGAGTCGAGCGTCTGGGAACTCTTCCCTCTAGACTCTAAACTCTCGACTCTCGACCCGTCGAAGGAGGTCCATCGTGCTCGCGATCCTGGCAAGCGTATGGCTGGCGGCCGCGCCGATCCCCAAGGTGACCACCGCGACCGGACAGGTGCTTGGGGAGGACGGCAAGCCCGTGCCCTCCGCGGAGGTTTGCGAGATCAGCCAGGCCAGCGCCGAGAACTGCAAGAAGGTGGACGAGCACGGTGGATACAGCATCCGGGCGACCCACCCGTCCCTTCTCGTCCGGGCGCGCGGTTATGTCCCGGTGACGGTCGATGCGGCGCCCCTGGCCGCCGCCGTGAAGCTCCAGAAGGCGGCCGTGCTGCTCGTCAGCGTCGTGGATGCGAACCACCGCCCGCTCCAGAAGGGGAAGGTCATGCTCGACACGCCTTCGGGGAAGCGGATCGGCGATTCGGTTCCGTTCAACAAGGCCGGCGTCCGCATCTCGACGCTCGAGCCGGGCACGATCTTCGTGCGCGCGGAGGCGAGTGGATACGAGCCGGCCGGCCCGATTCCCGTCGAGCTGAACGCGGGAGCCGAGCGTAGCGTCACAGTCACGATGAAGAGGCTCGCAGGTCACTGAGCGCAGGGCGGCCCATGTCCGCAATCGAAGATCGAGCCGGAGCGCTGGGCGAGCTCGCCCGGGATGTCCTCCAGCGTCTGATCCACGAGCGCCTGTCCCGCCTGGCGGGCGCGCACCTGATCGAGGACGTTCTCGACGAGGTCGTCGTGCGGGTGCCGGTCGCCCTGCGCGGCCCGGCGGCCGAGGGAGAGTCGTTTTCGAGGGCGCTGATCGCCGACATCGACCGGATCCTCGAGGAGGCGATCCAGCACGCAGCGGCCTTCCGGCCGGGTCACGCGCCGTGCCGCAGGTGCCCGTCGGTGCCGTGCGAGCACTCGTGGCCGCCGTCGCACCGGCACGTGCTCGTGGGCTATACGCCGGCGGGGCATCCGCGCTGGGAAGACTTCGCGCAGCACTGCCTCGACCTTCGGCATCCGGAAGTCGACCGGCTCTACGACGATCCGCCGACGCTCGTCACGCTCGTGCGCACCGCCGCGAATCTCACCGGGGCGCTGGTCGACTCGGTCCGCGCGCAGCGCGGGTACTGGCCCGCCGGCCAGGTCGCCGCCGGGTTCTTTCCCATCCCCAAGCGCGAGGCCGAAGGTCGCGGTGTGGTCGCCGTGACGTTCCAGGTCGGCGTCTCCCACGGACTCAGAGGCGGCGCCCGATTCGGTCTGAACGTCATCGGCTGCACGCCGCAGCGTGAGCCGCTCGATTTTCTCTGGGAGCGCCAGGATCAGATCCCGTGGCGCAGCGCCGTGCGGTGGGCACAATCGGCGCTCCGGTCGCTCAGGCACGCACGGGCGCAGGATCCAGCCGCCCTCGATCGGCGCGTGGAGGGAATCTTGACGGGGCTCGCGCGCCGCCTCGAGCACGAGCGCCGCGCGGCCGGCAGGAGGACGCGCCACGCAGAGACGCGGCACGTCGAGGGACGCCGGCCGACGAGAAACGCGATCGAGGACGCGCGCACCGCCAACGCGGCCGACGTGATGGTCGACGAGCGCAACGGGACGCTCGTCGTTCCCGGAGCGCGCGGGCGCATGCATTTCTACACGCCGGCCGGCCTGCTCGTGTCGTCGGTGCGTTACAGCCGCGACGCCATCGAGAAAAAGCGCAAGCTCGGCGTGTGGCGCCCGTCGTCACCGGAGGAGGCGGAGCCCTTGCTCGCCAAGGTGCGCGGGTAGAGGACAAGGCAATAGGGGACACTCCCTTTATTCACCCAAAAGGGGACATTCGTCTTTTTCTTACAAATTCAGATTCGAGCGAGAAACATGCAGGGCCGTTGGTTGACACACGTCGCTCGCTCGAATCTGAATTTGTAAGAAAAAGACGAATGTCCCCTTTTGGGTGAATAAAGGGAGTGTCCCCTATTGCCTCCCCTAACGCCGGGCGCGGGCGGCCCGCCAAGCTTCGATGCGGGCGTGCAGCTCTTTCTCGAGACCGCGCTCGGTCGGCCGATAGAAGATCGTTCCACGGAGGCGGTCGGGCAGGCACTCGAGCGAGGTCACTGTGTCGTCGTAGTCGTGCGCGTACTGGTAGCCCTTCCCATACCCTTCGGCTTTCATCAAGGCGGTCGGCGCGTTTCGGATCGACATCGGGACGGGGTCGGTCGCGCCCTCCTCGATGGCGCCGAGAACCGCGCCCCACGCCTTGTAGACGGCGTTGGATTTCGGCGCGAGCGCGCAATAGACGGCGGCCTGGGCGAGCGCGAGGTCTCCCTCCGGCCGGCCGAGGAAGTGCATCGCGTCCTTTGCGGCGAGCGAAAGGGTCAGCGCGCGAGGATCGGCCAGCCCGACGTCCTCGCTCGCGAACCGGACGATCCGGCGCGCGACGTAGAGTGGGTCGTCTCCGGCGTCGAGCATGCGGCCGAGCCAGTACAGCGTGGCATCCGCGTCGGAGTTCCGCATCGACTTGTGCAGCGCGCTGATGACGTTGAAATGCTGCTCGCCGGCGCGGTCGTGGTACAGCGCCGCCTTTTGCAGGGCCACGCGCAGATGCTCGCGATCGACGCGCCGCCTCCCATCCGGTCCGGGGGAGGCCGACTGGACGGCGAACTCGAGCCCGTTGAGCGCCGACCGCGCGTCGCCCTGGGAGTGCGCGGCGAGGGCGTCGATCGCATCGTCGTCGACATCGGCGGGGACCGTTCCCAGCCCGCGGTCGGGATCCGCGAGCGCGCGCCGGATGAGGACGCCGAGGTCGGCCTCGGAGAGCGGCTCCAGCCGGCAGACCATCGACCGGGAGAGGAGCGCGGCGTTCACCTCGAACGACGGATTCTCGGTCGTGGCGCCGATGAGGACGATCGTTCCGTCCTCGACGAACGGCAGGAAGGCGTCCTGCTGCGCCTTGTTGAAACGATGAATCTCGTCGATGAAGACGATGGTCCGGCGCCCGGTCGCCCGCCGCGCCGCGGCGGCCTGCTTCATGACGTCGCGGACTTCCTTGATGCCGGACAGCACCGCCGAGAAGGGGACGAAAGACGCCTTCGTGCGGCTCGCGATCAGGCGGGCGATCGTGGTCTTTCCCGAGCCCGGCGGTCCCCAGAGGATCAGCGAGCGCAGCTCGTCCGATTCGATCGCCCGGCGAAGGGGCGCAGCAGGCGCAAGCAGGGCCGGCTGCCCGACGATCTCATCGAGCGTCGCCGGCCGCATGCGGTCCGCGAGCGGGGCGCGCGAAGTGTCCGAAGATTTGCGGCCGGAGGACGGAGGGTCGCCGAAAAGGCCCACCGGGCGGCTAGAACGACGAGGCCTCGTTGTTGTTCTTGGTCACTGCGTCGATGACGATCGCAGCGCCGACGACGATCCCGCCCGCGATCAACCACTTCGTCCACGTCGGCGTGCCGCTCTTCGGCGCGCTGTTCGCAGCCGGAGCCTCCGGAGGAGCCGCGCCCGCCTTTCCGGGCTTGAGCGCGAGCGAGACGGGGCGGTTGACGCCCGGCGCGAGCTGGACATGGCTCGCCGCGAGGAACGCGCCTTCGGGTGCTTCGACCAGGACCGCATAGTCGCCGGCGGGGGCGGAGTCGATCGTGAACGCTCCCTTCGCATCGGTCGGAGCGGAGCGGAAGGTCTTTTCGGTCGCCGGCTCGTACAGCGCGACGACGACGCCCGGCCGCGGATCGGCTCCGTTTTGCGCGAGGACGCGGCCGCTCATCGACGAGGGGCTCGCGGCCTGGAGCATGCCGGAAGACGCCATCGTGAGGAATCCGAGCACCAGGGTACCGGCCGTGGAACGATGAAGAACGGACCGCGTCATGAGCGCTTCCTCCAAGCGAGTTGCGGGGCGGATTGTGTTCTGATGCGTCCCCGCCGTCAAGCTTTTATGGCGCGCTGGGCGCCTTGTACTTGCCTCCGCCGGCGGCGATCAATCCCAGTGCGACGACCGTGACGCTGACCAAGACCGCGATCCCGCCGGGGCTCTTCCAGTATTCGACGCCCGTCAGCCGCTGGGACGATTGCGCCATGCCGGAAAGCTGGTCCTGGGTCATGCCGGCGGGACGTTCGACGCGGCGGTCCGTCCACCAGGTTGCGGGCTTGTCGGCGGTGGAGAGCAACGAGAAGTTGACGACGACCTTGGTCCCGGGCGGCAGGTTGATCGCCTGATCGCCGAGGAACACCCCGTCATCGGTCGTCACCATGAGATCGGCCCAGCCGTAAGGGAGCTGCTCCAGGCGGAAGCGGCCTTTCGAGTCGGAGGGCTGGCTCGTCCAGGTGGTCTCGCCGTCGAAAAGCCGGACCGCGACGGCGGCGCCCCGGATCGGCTTGCCGTCTTGACCGGTGACCTTGCCTTCGAGGCGGCTGCCCCCGGGAGATTTTGCCTTGGTTTCGCCCGCTTTTTTGTCCTTGACGGCGATGGCGGGGGACAGGGTCAGGCTCAAAACCAATAACCCCGATAACCCTTGCCGCATGAACGCAGCACTTCCGTGAAAAAATCGTTCCATCAGTGGGCCGTTGGTGGTTTCTTTACCACAGTCAGCAGGGGGTTCCGACATGCCACAAGTCTACGACGACTTCGAGCAGCCCGTCGCGCGAGCTCGCGGACACGAGTTCAGCTCGCGATCCACGTCGCGATCGCACGACTCGCGCAACGTCCGCCGGATGGTGTTCTTCGGGATCGCCGGGCTCTGGGGGTTCATCACCGGCGTCGCAGCGGTTCTGGCTCCCATGAGCGTCACCGACCAGCCGCTCGCCTCGCGAGGCGGCATCCTCCTCGCGTTGATCCCATGCGCTCTGATTGCGATCGTCGGCGGGTTCGTGGTCGCGGCCGCCTACAAGGAATCGAAGCGCCGCGCCTGAGAGGTCACTGCGGGGCTCCCGTCAGCTCCGCGATCCGCCGTTTCGCGTCGGCGTCGTCGGGATACTCCGCGAGGATCGCGCGCCAGCCGCGAAGCGCGTCGCCCGCGCGGCCTTCCGCCTCGTCGAGCCGGGCCAGCCTCGAGCGGTTCCAGCGCGCCGCCGGCCGTGTCTCCGCCGAGCCTTCGAGCCGGTAGAGCGCGCGGCTCCAGCAGCGGCGCGCGAACGCCGGGTCGACCGACACCATCGCGTCGCCCGCGAGTGTTTCGATCCACGGATCGTGGCGCGACAGCTCGATCGCACGCTCCGCGTCGGCTCGCGCGCCGGGGGCATCTCCCGCCGCCGCCTTCGTTCGCGCCCGGTAGGCGAGAAGCGACGCGTTCTCGCGCGTCGGCGCGATCTCCGCCGTCGGGGGGACGACGCGCGACAGCACGTCGATCCGGTCGCGAGCCGCCGCGAGCGCGGCGTCGGCGCGGAGCCCGTCGAGATCGCCCGGCCACCGGCTTCGAAGCGCGGCGAGCCACGCATCGGCTTCGGCTTCGCGCCCCATCGCGCGCAACCTCACCGACCAGGCGAGCCAGGCAGACGGCGTTTCGGGGATCCCGTGGTCGATCGCGCCGGGATCGACGAACGGCTCGACCTCGGACAGGGCCTGTGCGGCCACCTCCGGGGCGTAGGCGAAGACGCTCCGGATCTCGCGCAGCGCCGGCTCGGGCTGTCCACAACGGGCGAGTACTCGCGCCGCGCCGTGGGCGATCCATTCGTCCGTCGCCGCCAGCCGCGCGGCGGAGAGCGTCTGCCGGGCGGCCGCCTCGCGCCCTTCGGCATCGGGGGCGATCTCGACCGTGAGACTCGCGCCGATGATGCGGGTCGCGGCATCGAGCGGAGTCATCCGCAGGTGCTCGCGGATCCGGCCGAGCGCCTCGCGCGCCGGGGCGTCGTCGTGCGCCGAAAGCGATCGCGCGAGCGCGGATTCCGCGAGCGACGCCGCATCGAGGCGCGTCCGCCCCGCATCCGCGCCCATCGCGGTCGCCAGTGCCGCCGCCGATAGGATCGCAACCGCGACGGCGGCGGCCCCCAGGCTCCGGCCGGACGCCGGTCGCGGCGTCACGAGCCTCAGCTCGGATCGTTCCACGAGGCACCGAACAGGACGCCCGCGAGCACCGCGGCGATCGCGGCGTTCGCGGGAATGTGGAAGTTGAAATCGACGAGGCCGTGGAGCAGGAGGGCGCACAGACCGAACGCGGCTCCGGTGACCACGGGATCGCGCCCATCGCGCGCGGCGCGGACGATCGCCGGCGCGAGCGCGAACGCCAGGCAGCCGAACAGGATGAGCGCCGGCAGCCCTCCTTCGACGCCGAGCTGGAGCAGGTCGTCGTGAGCGTGGGTGTAGTGCAGCCGCACCCGCGGCGAGCTGAATGCGGGGTAAGCCCAGTTGAATGCGCCGAATCCCGCGCCGCATGAGGGGAACGCCGCGATCATGCGCAGCGCGTCCTGGGCGACGTCCAGCCGTCCTCCGGTGCCGCGCAGGTCCTCGCCGCTTGCGGCATAGCGGTCGACCAACCGATCCGCGCCGAGATCGATCAGCGGGATCGCCGCGACCGCGATGAGGCACAACCCGATCGCGAGCCGGTGACGCGCGGGCCCACGAAGCGCGACGGCAACCGTCCCGACGATCGCGAACAGTCCGAGCGCCGTTCCGGCCCTCGAAAACGACAGCAGCAGCCCGGCGGCCCCGACCAGAACGCAAAGGCCCGCGAGCATCGCGCGAGATCCCTGCGGGCCGACGGCCGCGAGCCAGCCGGCTTTGCGGTCGTCATCGCGCCGCGCGCGCCGCCCTGCGGCGATCACGACGCCGACGCCCAGAGGAAGCGTCGCCGCGAGAAAGCCCGCGAAGTGATTGCGATTGACGAACGTCCCCGTGGCGCTGTCGAGGTAGGCGGTCTTCGGCTGATTCCAGATCATGTCGTGGCCCGACGCGAGCACGAGGATGCCGTAGAGGCCCTGGAACGCCGCGGAGATCAAGGCCGCCAGGGCCAGACGCCGCGCGCCGCGAGCGGCGACGACGCTGCACGCGACGAACAGCGCTCCGGCGAGGGCGGCGCCCGTCCGGAGGGCGGATGCGGTGGCCGCGGGTGCCAGCGAGAGCGTCGCCGGCGGCGGAGGATCGAGCCCGCCGACCAGCTCCGCCGCATGCGGCGAGAGCGCGCTCACCGTCGATCGGCCCACCGGCATCAACTGGAGCGCACAGATCCCGACGAGCCCGAGCACCGCCGCGACGGCGACACGCGGAGGCAGCGCCACGGGACCGCGCATCGCAGCGACGCCCCACAGGACGGTGAGCGCGAGGGCCAAAAGCTCGAGCGCGTCTCGCCCGGCCGGTCCGACCGAGCCGAAAGGCAGCGGCGCGACGACGATCAGCGCGCAGAGCCCGATTTCGAGCACAAGGGGGAGGCCCCCTTTCCGGCTCATCCAGCGGCCGCGCGATTCTCGGACCGGCCGTAGTAGCCGTAGGACCCGTAGCCGTGGCGGCGGACGTCGAGATCGTTGACGACGACGCCGATCGGGCGCTTGCCGGCCTGGACGAGCTTCGCGACCGCCCGTTGCAACGACTCGCGGGGCGTGCGCCCGGCGCGGGCGACGACGATCGTGGCCTCGGTCACGGAGGAGACGATCACGGGATCGGCCACCGCGAGCGCCGGCGGCGAGTCGTACAGCACGTGGTCGTAGCCGCTGTCGATGAACCGTCCGCCCATCGAGGCGAACGTCGAGGAATCGAGAAGCTCCGACGGATCGGGCGGGACGGGGCCGGACACCAGCACGTCGAGGCCGTCGATCGCGGTGCGCTGGATCAGCGTCAACGGATCGGCCTCGAGCCCGGAGAGATAGACCGAGAGGCCGCGGGATGCGTCGAGATCGAACACGCGGTGCAGCCGCGGGCGCCTGAGATCGGCGTCCACCAGGAGCACGCGCCGGCCGGCCTGTGCCAGGACGATCGCCAGGTTGATCGCCGTCGAGGACTTCCCGTCCTCGGGGAGCGCGCTGGTCACCATGATCTGCCGCGGTGGGTGCCCCGGATTGGACAGAAGGATCGCCGTCCGCAGCTCCCGGTACGCCTCGGACGCCGACGCGCCGCGGTCACGGAAGGCGACCAGATCGACGGTCTCCGCGAGCGCGGGCTCGGCGCGTCGGGCCGCGAACCCGGGACCGCCTCCGTGATGCGGAATCGCCGCCAGCACCGGCAGCTTCACGAGGCGCTCGATTTCCGCGGGCGTCGCGATCGTGTTGTCGACGTACTCGAGAAACAGCGCGCCGGCGACGCCCAATCCCAGCCCGACGAGCAGGCCGAGGGCGAGATTGAGCTTCTTGTTCGGCCGGAAGGGCGACGGCGCGGGGCGCGCCCGATCGACGACCCGGATGTTGGACGACGTCGCGTCGAGGTCCTTGAGGCGCGTCGTCAGCATCATCTCGTTCTGGCGCTTCATCAGCCCGTCCAAGGTCTCGCGCTTCTTCTGGACATCCGAGAGCATGCTCTTGAACTCGACCGCGTCCCGCTTGAGCGTCTGCGCGTCGGATTGCTGGTGATCGAGCAGGTCGGAAAGCCCGCGGACCTCTTCGAGAGCCTGCTTGTACTCGGATTCGGCCGCCCGACGCACGTTGGTGCCGATCTCCTCGACCTCGAGATCGAGCCGGGACTTGGCCTGCTCCATCTTCGATCGGAGCTGCTGCATCCCCGGCCACTCGTCCTTGAAGACCTTGGACTTTTCCGAGTACTCGGCCTCGTAGGAGGCGTACTCCTGCTTGAGGCGGGCGATCAGCTCGGATTTCTGCGCTTCGGGCAGGGCGGCGGCAGGCGTCGCCAGCGCGGCCCGATACGCGGCCTCCTTGGCGGCGAGGACGGTGCGCGCCTCCGTGCGCTTCACCGCGATGTCCGACAGCGCCCGCATCGTGATGTTGCTCGCGTCGTCGGCCGACACGATGCGCTTCGATTCGCCGTAACCCTGCAGCTTCGCCTCGAGATCGGCGATCTCTTTCTTGAGCGCGCCGATCTGATCGACGAGGAACTCGGACGCCTGGTCGCTCGTCTGGTAGCTCGACTCGATGTTGAACCCGATGTACGCATCGACGACGGCGTTGGCGATCCGCGCCGCCAGCTCCGCGTCGGGCGCGATCCACGACACCTGCACGAGATGCGAATTCCGCACGGGGGCGATCTCGAGCCGTGCCTGGAGGCGCGCCGCGGCGACGTCCTCGGGATCGCGGGCCACCTTGGTCCCGGTCCCCGGAAGCAACGACCGGATCCGGGAATAGAGCCCCGGCGCGGACTCGCCGGCCTCGAACAGCGGATGCGACACCAGCCCCAATCGCTCGACCGTCTTCCGCGCGATCGCGTCGGACGAGAGGATCTTGTACTGCGTCTGGTAGAAGTCCGCGTAGGCCGCGAACGAGTTGTCGAGCGAGCCCAGCTCGCGGATGTTCAAGATCTCCGGGCTCTGCCGCTCGATCTGAACGGTCACCGTCGAACGGTATTGCGGTGTGACGAGGAACGAGCCGATCAGCGTGGCCGTCAGGACGGCTGCGACGGAGAGGGAGATGATCCCGCGCCGCCGCTTGAATATCGCCCAGTATTCCAGCAGGTCTTGAGTGCCCGCCGACGTGCCCATTAGAAGAACGACTCCGGCACGAGCACGAGATCGTCCTTCTCGAGCACGGGATCTTGCGCCTTTCCGCGCTTCACCTTCTTGAGGTTGACCGCGATCGTCACGCGTTTTCCGTCCGGCGTCGTGCGGATGATCTGGACCTTCGACTGGGACGCGCGGTCGGTCGTGCCGCCTGCCAGCGTCACGGCCTTGAGCACGGTGATCGGCTCCGAGCGCGGGACTTCGTAGAGGTTGGGCGACTTGACGGCGCCGGTGACGAAGATCCGCACCAGCTCGACGGACGGGACGTACACGATGTCCCCGGGGAGAACGGGCACGTTCAAACCCGGATCGCCCTCGTAGACGAGCTGGTCGAGGTCGATCGAGATGCGCTCGGTTCCATCCTCGCGCGGCCGGAAGATGATGATCTCCTTGCCGAGGTCCTTGTCGAGGCCGCCCGCGAGGGAGATCATCTCGAGGAGCGACTTTTCGCCTAGCATCTCGTACGTGTCCGGCTTCTTGACGGCGCCCGAAACCGCGACCTTCTTCGATTGGTACTCCTTCACGAAGATCGTCACCTGCGGATTCCGGACGAAGCGCTCCTCCAGCAGCTTGGCGATCAGCGCCTCGAGGGCGCCCTTGGTCAATCCCGCCGCTTGCAGCTTCCCGAGCAGCGGCAGCGTGATCGACCCGTCGTCGGCGACGCGGACGGTCTGGTCCAGCTCCTTGAGGTCGAACACGTGCAGCTCGAGTAGGTCCTGGAGCCCGATCCGGTAATCCTGCCCGCCGCGCCGGATGAACGGCGCTTGCGCCTGCGTGTCGATCGGATACGCCTGGATCGGCGGCGGCTCGTTCGACGGCGGCTCGTTGGCCGGGGCCGCGGCAGGTGCGGCGTCGGCGAGAAGAAGGAGTGCAGCGGCGAGCATCAACATGGGGGCCTCAGTCTAGCAGGGGAAACCCTGCTCAATACCCGACGGTGACGCCGAATCCGATGGTGCCTCGGTTCTGATCCAGGTCGTCGCGCGTCGAGTTGATGATCCAGCGTGTGTAGCGGAATGCGTACTCGACCCGGCGGCCGAGGTCGTTCTCCGAAATCTTGAATCGGATTCCGATCGTGCCGTTCGTGTCGTTGTCTTCCCTCGACTGAGGGTCTCCGAGGAAATTCAGGTACTCCCTTCCGGCACCGAGCTCCATGCCAATGAAACGATTGAAATACTTGACCAGCGTGAGGTTGAGGCCGCTGTACGTGTACAGGTTGGTCAGCTCGTACACCGTGTAGCGGATATCCCTCTGGCCGTTCAATGCGAGCCAGCTCCCCGAGTCGCCGAACGAGTAGCCGAGGGCCGCATCGGCGACCAGGCCGTGGTACTCCGTCGCCGTCGGGTCGTCGAGGTCGAACTTCGACGTTCCGGCTCGAACGGTCCCGTAAACGCGGCCGCCGAGCCCAAAATCCAGCCCCAGCAAGGCCCGTCCCTCGTTGCCGTTCCGTTGTGATGCCGTCACGGGGTCGTCGAACCGGATCGTGCGCCGCAAACCATCGAGCGTGAGGCGCGTCCTCCCGAAGATCAAGTAGCGGAGGCGCAGCCGATTCCCGGTTTCCACGCGGTCGAGCCTGGGGCCGATCGTGGGGTCGTTCTCGTCCTCGGCGGTATAGGTCGTCCGAACCTGCCCGAGCTCGCCGTCGGTGCGCCAGCCGAACTGCAAGATGATCCCGGCGCCGAGCGGCGTCTCCTTTCGGATCGGCCGAGCGTCCTGCCGGTCGATGGGCCGATCCTGCACGCGGTTGTACCCGAAATCGCCATACAGTCCCAAGCGATGAAACGGGACGGTGAGCCTCGCTTTTCCGAACTGGTTGAAGTAATTCAGCTCGGTTTCGTGAGCGTAGGCATAGAACTCGAGCTTCTCTTCGAAGGTCAGGAACGCGCGGTGGCCGAAGAGCACCATTCCTTGGACCCCTGGAGCGAGGGCGACGAAATAGTCGCCCACTCGAGGAAGACCCGACTCTTCAGGCCGGTAGAACACGTTGCTGTCATAGCCGAGATTGGGAATCGTGAAATTCGGGCGGACCCGCAAAGGCCCCCACCTCAGGAAGCGCTCGGTGTCGGGGGGCTCGAGCGGTGACACTTCCTGAGAATGCACGATCGACGCCGAAGCGGCGGCGATGCCGAAAATCACGACCACTCGCGCCGCCCAAGTCACGGCCGCGATTCTAGCGCTTGCGCTCCAGCACGTTGGCCACCACGTTACGCGGTGTTCGCGCCAGGGAATGATTGAGTTATCATTCCGCCGCTCCGGGGCGGCCTGGGTGCGACGAGAGAACCCTTATTCGGAGCATGAGGTGCTCTAGGCCGTGAACTCGGACCTGTCTGAATCGATCCTCACCGATGCCGCGGTCGAGGCGAGGCCAAGCGGCAACCCGATTTCGCTCCGTGCCCGATTGCCCTGGCGCGTCGCGCAAGCGGCACTCGATTTCGTAACGGTCTTCGTCGCGGCCTATGCCGCGTATCTCGGCTACCTGGTGAGCGGCGTCGGACTCCGCCACTATGCGCCGGAGTACTACGCCCGCCTGGACGTCGTTCTCGCCAGCGTGACGACGTTCGTCCTCTACAACGAGACGTCGCGTGGGAGCCGGATCGGACTCCTGAGAATCGAATGGGTTTGCCGCATGCTGCGCGCGGTCGCGAGCGGCGTGCTCCTGATTCTCGCGGCGTCGTTCTTCCTGCATCTGCCCTCGTTCTCCCGTTTCCACATGCTGTTCGCGGGTCCTGTGGTGGCGTTTGCGCTTCTGGGGCAACGTCTCGCCGTATGGCATCTGCAACGGGTCGCCAGCGCGGACCGGACGGACATGACACCGGTCTTGGTCTATGGCGCCGACGAGACCGGTCGCTTGCTCGTCCAGCATTTGCTGGAAGAGCACGACGTGGGCCTTCGACCGTGCGGGTTCCTCGACGATCGCGTCGACATCTGGTTCTCGGAAGTTCGGGCCGGCCCGGGCGTCCATGGGACTCGTTTGCCGGTGCTGGGCGGTGAGGATCATCTCCAGACGGCGCTCGAGCGCACGGGCGCTAAGGCGGTCTTTCTCGCGATGCCCTCCGCGTCGACCGAAAAAGTCGCCCGCGTGATCGCGAAGCTCGAGACCTGGGGCGTTCCGTTTTACGCGGTGCCGAACGCGGGCGACCTGTTGTTCTCTTCGCTCACCTTCGGGCAGGTGGGGAGTATTCCCGTCTATACGCGCCGCGTCGTGACCAGCAACTGGATGCGCGACGGCATCGAGCGCGCGATCGATCTGGTCTGTGCGGCGTCGCTTCTGCTGCTGACGCTGCCGCTGCTCGTGGTCGGTGCGGTCGCCGTACGGCTCGGTTCGCGAGGGCCGGTCTTGTTCCGGCAGACGCGCGTGGGTCATCGAGGCCAGCCGTTCACGATCTACAAGCTGCGGACGATGCGCACGGACGCTCCCGCGTATGCAGACCATCCGACGACGGCGGAAGATCCGCGGGTCACACCCATCGGCCGTTTCCTGCGCCGTTCGTGCATCGACGAGCTGCCGCAGCTCTTCAACGTGCTGCTCGGTGACATGAGTCTCGTCGGCCCGCGCCCCGAGATGCCGCAGATCGTCCGTGAGTACAGCGACATCGAGCGGCAGCGCTTGACGGTCAAGCCCGGGATCACGGGACTGTGGCAGATCAGCGCAGACCGCGCGTTCCGAATTCACGACAACATGCAGTACGACCTCTACTACTTGGAGCACCGCAGCCCGACGCTCTATCTGGCGATCATGATGATGACTCCGTTCGTCATGATGGCGAGGGATCGGGCGATTTAGAGTCGTTGGCGCGGTCCGGCATCCATCCGCTGTTCGCACGATGACCGTACTCATCGATCTGTTGCGCTGGGGCGAGGGCGGCACGCAGACGTATGCCCGTCGCGTCATCCCGCGTTTGCTCGACGGGATTCCGGGATCACTCGTCCTCGTCGAGGCTCATGCCGCCGAGGAGCTCCGGAACCACGGGGCCGACGGGACTCGCATCATCCTCGCTCCCGACTCCGTGGCGAATCCCTACCGGCGGCATCTGTATCAGCGCTCGAAGCTCCCGGAGGTCCTCCGCGAGCGCCGGGTCGACGTGTACTTCGTTCCGGGAGAGAGCTCCGGGATTCGAAGATCGTCGGTTCCGCGCGTTCGGATCGTCAAAATGATCCGGAACATGCTGCCGCTGGACCATGACGAGCGGGTTCGCTTCTCGCTGTTCGGAGATTTTCGCGTCCGCTTCCGGCTCGAGATCCTCGCGCGGAGCGTCCTCGCTTCGCTGGCCGACGCGGACCGCGTGATCTCCACCTCCGAGCACGCGCTCACGGTGGTCGCGTCACGGCAGAAACTGAAGGACCACCGGGTGGTGTACCACCCCGTGCCGGCCCCGGTGCCGGGCTCCATCGAGGCGCACGACCGGTCCGAGCGCACCATTCTCTACGTCTCGCCGACGGATCCGTACAAGCGACAGCTCGAGGTCATCGAGGAGTTCGAGCGATATCGGAAGACGGTATCGGCGGGGCCGGTCAAGCTCGTGCTCGCGGGTCCGGTTCGCGGCACGTACGGTCGAAAGGTGATTCAAGCGGCGGCGAAGGCCGGGCAGGGTGTTCAGGTCCTGGCCGAGCTCCCACAATCCTCCGCACTTCAATGGATGCGGCGCGCGGACGTCCTCCTGTTCGCCTCCACGTGTGAGTGCTGTCCGAACGTGCTGCTCGAATACCTCGCCGCCGGCCGACCCATCGTCTGCTCCGACGACGCCCCCATGCCGGAAATGGCCGGGGACGCCGCGGCATACTTCTCGGTCCGACAACCCGGTTCGATGGTCGAGGCGCTCAGCGCCGTCCTTTCGGATCCAGCCTTCTCCCGCACCCTGGTCGACACGGCCGCCGCGCAGGCGAGGCGGTTCGCGCTCGACGCGACCGTGAGCGGCACGGTATCCGCCTTGACGATCTGGTAGGTCCGCAGTCCGCTATTCGAGTCGCTGCCCGATGAGGTAAATGTCACTGCACAGCGACGGAAGCTGCCGTAGGGGCCGATCGAGGATCCGCGTTGTCGCGCGGACGATCCGGCTCGAATGGGCGTGCCCCATCCAGTTGCCGCCGAGAATCCTCACCGACGCCAGGCCCAAATCGTTCCCGATGCGACGCAGGTCCGCGACGCTCGGCTCCCGGACGTGCCCCCGGAAGGGGGATTCGAGGTACCAACCGTCGAACGGCGACCAGTCGCCGGCGCCGAAGGGCACCGTCAAGCGCTTCCGCAGGTTGACGCAATTGGGTGTGGCCAGTACGAACCATCCACCGGGGCGGAGCGCTTCCAGGACTTGCCTGAAGACGGCTCGCGGCGAGCCATGCCAGTGTTCCACGGAGTCGAATGACGTCACGACATCGAAGGACTCATTCGGAAATTCGATCCCGTCCCGGACGACGTCGCGCGAGATCACATGGACGCCGCACTCCTTCGGCATGCGATGCCGGGTATCGGCCGCGTCGAAAAAGCCCCCATCCTTGAAATCGTCGACGAGGGTCGAATCCATGCCGATCTGAGCGCAGGCCGCGCTGAAGAGCCCCCATCCCCCGCCGATGTCGCAGATCCGAGCGCGGGCGCCGACGCGGGAAACGCAGAGTTCCATGTTGAATGCCACGCGCATCGCCTCGGCGCGCCGTTCCACTCGAGCCGTCGACCCCGGCCAGTAGCGATCGAGAATCGATCCGGCCAAAACCTCAAGATCCGTTGTCATCGCAGGGTCAAAACGATGGACGGGGCGGCTCGGGCTTGGCGCCGAACGCGACCGATGGCGCCGCTTCGATCTGCGGCGCGGTTCTCTCGATCGTGTGACAGACCAGCAGCCAGGGCACGACGAAATAGAGCGCCCCATGGACGAAGTTGAACGTGACGTTTCGCATCGACAGATAGATGGTGGCCATGAGCCACGTGTAGATGACGACGAATTCCAGCCGGTGCCAGCGGGTCCGCAGGTACCGGCTGATGTGCAGGAGTACGTAGGCCAGCAGCGCGCCCCGCACGATGGCCTCGACGAGTCCGAAGCCCGCGGCGCACTGGGCGATCACGCCCCAGGCGTAGCCCCCGCCGAGCGCGGCGTATCTCGGAAAGTACGTGCGCACGTACCATGACGAGGGATCGACCTTTGGAAACGGCAGAAGCTGCTGCGGCACCAGCATGCAGATCTCGCTGAGGTACCAGCTCCCAGGTGACAAGACCGCCTCGCCGCTGTCGCGAATGGTGGTGACGTGGACGGCGTTCCCGAAGATGCTTTCGAATTCCGAGCCGGAATTGACCATCTCGTGCGTTCCCAGATCGTCCACGTTCCCTTCGAGTCCCCGCAATACGCCCAGGGCTTGAAAGGCGAGAACCACGGCGATCCCGATCGCGGCCAGCCGCACGAGTCGAACCTGCGTCACGAAGACGTGGTAGAGAAAGACCGCACTGGCCAGTGCGATCATGAGGTCGGTTCGTGCGTGCAGCCGCAATACGGTGGCGACCGCGATGCCGGTCAGCCAGACCCATACGACCACGCGGTACCGCTGGTAGCGCGCGAAAAAGCTCGCCAAGATCGAGATCTCGAGGACTCGGCTAAAGCCGGTCAGCCATCCCATCGTTTGCTGGACGCCGACCGACACGTCCTGATACACGCGGTAGGATTCGAGATACGTGTCGCCCTTGAGGTTGTAGTGCGACTTCAGGGAAAACATGACGAACTGACACACACCGAACAGCAGGATCATCCAGGCGACGAAGCCTTCTCTCGGGGGGTTGGGATTCGGCGCCGGCGCGCGGAACCGATTCTGCGAATACAAGTAGACGGCGGCGAACGCCGCCATGAACAAGATGTAGTGCCACCCGACCCTGGCAATCAGATCGGGACTCGGCTGAAGCGCGACCATTCTTCCGTCCGCCCGGTTCGGATAGATCCCGTCCAAGCGGATGTAGTTTGCGAGCGGGAGAAACGTGTAGACGAACGCGACGGAGATGAAAAGGGTCCCAACGTCGAAAAACTCGATCGTGCTCTGTCCGGGCTCGTATCGATAGGCCATGAAAAGGGCGAGGATGGCGATCGCGAGCGCCGTCTGGAACAGGATCCAGTAGAGATCGGTCGCGACGAAGCCGGCGACGACAAGGTAGGCGCCGACGCCAACGAGGGCCGCGATGATCCAGATCGGACCCAACCGGTTCACTTCAGCCTCGCCGCCGACTCATTGCCGGTCGAGATGGGCGACCTTGCGAACGATCGCAGGAGTCGATCATAGACGCGGACGGTCTCTTGCGTCGCCAGATTCCGTAGGCGCGATCTGAGAAGCCCGGCCCGGGTCCTCGCGGTGTACGGACGGCCGAGCAGTTCGAGCACGGCCTCGGCGACGCGTCGTGCGTCGCTTCCCGCAACGTACGAAACCTCGTGGGCGCCGAAAAGATCGCGGTGCTCCGGAATGTCCGACAGGACCAGCGGGCAACCGACGGCGGCCGCCTCCATCGTGGCGTTCGGGCGGCCTTCCACGGCGCTCAGAGAGACGTACGCGGCAGCGCGGGACATTCGAACGAACACGTCATCGACGAAACCCACGAACTCGATCGCGCGTTCGAGGCCCATCAAGCGGACCTGGTCCTTGAGGCGCTCCAGCTCGGGCCCTTCTCCGAGGACCATCAAACGGGCCCGGCTCGATGCCCAGACTTCGGCCCACGCCCGGATCAGCACCGGGTAATTCCGGATCGGCACCAACCGGCCCACGGCCAGAACCGTCCTCGTCGGCGAATGCGCCGCGTGCTCCGGCTGGAGGCCGGACGCCTTCTCGATCTCTTCGAACGGGACGAGGTTTGGAACGACGAACACCGGTTGCGGCGAGTCCTTCCAGTACGACGCTCCGGAGTCCGAATTCGCGATCACGGCCGCGGCGCTCTTCGCGATCCAACGGCGGACCATCGGGCGAACCCCCAAGGAGTACGCCCGGCGCGACGTTCGCTCACAGAGCAACCAGGGGATGCCTGCGATCGCGGCACACGCTCCGCCCAGGGTGTCCATCTGCGGAAGCCACGTGAGCACGACGTGCGGCTCCACGGCCTGCACGACTTCCAGCAGCTCGCCGAAGAGCCGGGGATCCGGGTTTCGACGTGGGTGCAGCTGGTGGAGTGTCACCCGCGATCGATCGATCCGCCGCGCGTTGGGCCCCGGTCGACGGAATACGATGTGCACGTCCCAATTGAATTGCGCCAACGCGTTGGCCAGATACGCGATCTGCCGCTCGGCGCCGCCTCCTTCGAGCGACTGAACGCAGAACAGTGTCGTGAGCCGCTTGGGTGGGCTCGGATTCGGCGTCGAGGGGTCGGCGCTCGGAATCGCGACGAATGGCACTCAGTGTTTCCGAACTTCAAGAACGAGCAAGGGGCAGAGCCAGCGGATGTCGAACGGCTGGACCACGCCGAGCGCATTGGCAGCCAGCGTGAGCGCGCGCGCGACCGCCCGCGGGATCCGCCTGTCGAGGTTGACGAGCGCAAGGTGGCCGCGGCCGAACGCCATCGAGCGGCTGGCGACGGACGGCTCGCCCTGCATGACGCGTCGCAGGGCAGCTTCGGACATGAGATCGAGATTGTGAATACGGAGGTTGTCCGGGTCGAAGTGTCTCTGAAGCTTGCCGTAGATGCCGCCGTAATTCGGAATCGCCATGACGGCGACGCCGCCCGGGCGAACGAGTCCCAGATGCCGGTGGATCATCTCGGTCGGATCTTCGAAATGCTCGATGAGACCGAGGCTGTACACCAGATCGAAGGATCGGGGCGGCAACGACGTCGTGGCGAGATCTTCACAGCGCAATTCGGCTTGCACGCCGCAGGCGCGAAACAATCGTTCGCCGGCCTGGACGCCCGGGGCGGAATAATCCAACCCCGTCACCAGCGCTTTCCGCCGCACCGCCAGCCAGAGGAGGATCTTTCCCGGAGCGAATCCGATTTCGAGCACGCGACTGCCGGCCTGCGCATGGGGCGCGAGCAGCCGCAGCACGTTGCGCGTCGGGACGATCAGCCGGGAGGGCAGTCGATGGCGAATCGGCGTCCCGTGGACATCGTCCCAGTACTCCTGCGTCGTCGTCCGTCCATCGGATTCCAAGGCGCGCTCCATCAAGTCCGCCCCGGCGGCGGCGGACCCCATTTTCCGGTGAGCACACCGCTCCGCCAAGTGAGATAAGCGAGCGATGCCGCGGAGACGATTGTGGACGTCGCATAGGCCAGCGCAAGGCCTTCGGCGCCCCAGCGCGGAGCGAAAAAGTAAGCGGCGACGGCGAGCCCCACGTCGCGGGGCAGGGCCACCGCAAACAAGAACGTCCACATCCGGGCCGTCGATTGGAACGCGGCCACCGTGATTCCGATCGTCCCCTCGATGGCGGTCGACGCCATGAGAATCGTCAGCGTCGGGATTCCGCCCGTGAAATCCCTGCCGTAGATCGACATCAACAACGGGCCCGCCACTGAAATGACGACACACGCGATGGTCGTGACGGCCAAGGTCAGCGTGAGCGTGGACCAGTAGATCGACCTGAACGCACCGGGCTCGTTCCGGCCACGCGCGTGGTTCAACGAGGGAAGCGCAGCGCCCGAAAGAACGCCGGGCAGGAAGAGCACGATCGAGCGAAAACTGTTGGAGGCCGCGAAGATGGCCATCTCACGCATTCCGCCGGGTTG
Source organism: uncultured Acidobacteriota bacterium (assembly GCA_964647625.1). Lineage (GTDB taxonomy): Bacteria > Acidobacteriota > Polarisedimenticolia > Polarisedimenticolales > DASRJG01 > DASRJG01. The sequence goes on along the minus strand of CAZYHZ010000034.1, from coordinate 16,213 downwards.
ACGGACCAGGATCGAGCTCGAGACCCAGATGGCCGGCATGGCGGTCAGACCGGTGATCGCACCGGGGAGCGCGAAGCGAAACACGATCGGCATCTCCTCGAAGCTCTCAACGATGCCCGAGCGAAGTCCACGCCGGTGTCGCTCGCGAATTGCGAGCCACGTGCACAGTCCCCACATGAGGGCGGCGTTTCCGACGAGTGCGACGATGGACCCGGTGAGTCCATACCGGATGGCGAGTCCGGCGCCGCCCGCGATGAACAGAGGGGCGGCGATCGCGCTGGTCAGGGCCAGCACGTCGAATCGTTGGAGACCGGCGAGCACGCCGCCCTGAAACAGCGCCGACACGGTGAAGAACGAGCCGACTCCGAGGAGTGCGACCTGCAACCCGAGGTCGGAGGCCCCGAGAACGCTTGTCGCGATCGGCTTCGCCGTCAAGATGACGGCACAACCCACGGCCAGGCCGGAAACGGTGACCAGAAGCCCGCAGATCCTTGCGATTCGGCCGGCCCGGCGGGGATCGACTTGAGCGTACTCGGCCACGTATTTCGTCGCCGTGCTGGCCGTCGAAAAGCTCGCGACCTGGGCGAACGTCTGCAGGGTCGTCTGAAGAATCCCGTAGGCGCCGAACGCCGCTTGGCCGAGCGTTCGCGCCGTGATGACGTTGACGATGAACGTGGCGCCCTGCGCGATACCCCAGCGGCCCGTGTTCCAGAGGAGGTTCGAAGTGACGGCCTGCCTGAGCCGCTGTCGCAGGCCGGGGCCGGAGGAGCTGGGATCGCTCGCTCGCACTAGAGCGAGACGCCGTATTCCCGCCGCCAGGTCTCGAACAGCGCGAGCGCGAACAGACGCTCGCCGTTGGCCCGCCCCTTGGCGATTCCGGCGAAGAGCGTTCGCACGACGTCCCGATCGAAGAGGGAGCCCCGCTCCGCCAACAGGAGGTCGCGAAACAGCTCGTGCCAGCGGCCTCCGCGGAGCCACGACACGAGCGGTATCGAGAAACCCTGTTTTCGCACCTGGTCGAACGCCGGCGGGAGCAGTCTCGTGGCCAGCCTCCGGAGGAGGACCTTGCGCTCCAGGGACGTCGTTTTCAAATAGGAGGGAACGCGACCGTACGCGAATTCGATCACGCGGTGATCGAGCAGGGGAGATCGCAGCTCGAGGGAATTCAGCATGCTCGCGCGGTCGACCTTCACCAGGATGTCTTCCGGCAGGTAGTTCTCGAAATCCATGCGCGTGGCACGCTGGACGAGATCGTCGGCGGATGGAATTCGCGTCATCCGCATGACCTCCGAGGAAAGCCCCCAGTCTCCGTACGCCGACATCAGCTTTCGTCGGGTGTCGCCGTCGAAATGACCGGCAACGATCGGAAGCGAGCCCCGGAAGTCGGCTCCGAAGCTCTGAGCCCAGACGCGTCCTTTGAACCCGACGGGCAGCAACGCGCCCGACAGGCCGGCGCAGGCTCTTCGCAAGAATCGAGGAGCCTTGCGGCTCAAGTTTGCCGTCCAGAGCAACCGGTCGTAGAGCTCGTAGCCCCCGAAGAGCTCGTCGCCGCCGTCTCCGCCCAACGCGACGGTGCAATGTTGCCGGATCAACCGGCTCACCAGGTACGTCGGGATCATCGAGGAATCGACCATCGGCTCGTCGAACTGGCGGGCCAACGACTGAAGGAGGCCGCTGTCGGCGTCGGCGGCGTCCAGCTCGCAGTGCTCGGTCCCGAAATGTCGCGAGACCAATCGTGCGTGCTCCGTCTCGTCGTACTGCCGGTGACCCGGAAAGCGCACCGTGAACGTCTTGATGTTGGAGGCCGTCCGGACCGCCATCGCGGTGACCAGGCTGGAATCGACCCCGCCGCTCAGGAGCACGCCGACGGGGACGTCGGCGATCAATTGACGTCGAACCGCGTCGGCGAGGAGGGAGTCGAGCTCGTCCACGAGATCCGGCTCTTTCACGGAATCCGCGGGCGCCAGCGCGGGCGGGAGCTTCCAGTAACGCCACGTGCGCAATTGACCGCTCCCGAGGTCGAACGTCAACGCGTGGGCGGGAGGGAGCTTATCGACTCCGAGAAGGATGCAGCGATCGCCCGGCACATACCCGACCGCCAGATAGCAATCGAGCGCGACTGGGTCGATGACGCGGTCGACCGAAGGATCCGCCATGAGGCCCTTGAGCTCGGAGGCGAAGCTCAGCGCGCCATCCTTCAGGCGATAGAACAGGGGCTTCTCGCCGGCCCGGTCCCTCGCCATGAAGATCCGGCGGCACTGCGCATCGAAGATCGCGAATGCGAAGGCCCCGTTCAGGCGATTGACGCACTCGGTTCCCCACTCCTTGTAGGCCGCGAGGATGACTTCGGTATCGCTCGTCGAGCGAAACGCGTACCCTTTGGCGCCGAGCTCCTGGCGGAGATCCTGGAAATTGTAGATCTCCCCGTTGAAGACGATGGCGAACGAGCCCGGCTCGTCGAGCATCGGCTGATGACCGGCCGGCGAGATGTCGATGATCGACAATCGACGATGACCGAGACCCACGCGGCCGTCTTCGAACCAGCATTCACCGAAGTCGTCCGGTCCGCGGTGCTTCATGAGGTCTCGCCCGACCGACAGCCAGCGGCGATCGGAAACGGGCTCGACGGACGCGATCCCGATGATGGCGCACATTAGGCGTCGATCTCGACGAGAATCCTGCGATCATGGCCGTTCACGAGGGGTCCTTCAGGGGAGCGTCATCGCGGTGCTCGACACGCGCGAATCTTATGTCGGACGAGACGTGACAGACAAGCCGCCCCACATTGCCGGCGCGTGAAGATACTGGTTCTCAGCTATTTCTCGCCGCCGGAGTTCTCCGCAGCGGCCTCGCGCGTATTCGACAACGCGCGCGTCTGGGCGGCGTCGGGCCACGACGTGACGATCCTCACGTCGATCCCGAACTATCCCAAAGGCCGAGTGTTCCCGGGCTACCGGTACCGGTTGATGCAACGAGAGACGCGCGAAGGTGTCCGAATCGTGCGCGTCGCGTCGTGGATCGCGTCGAACCGAACGACTCTCGGGCGCCTGTGCGGATACCTCTCGTTGACGTTGTCCCAGATCCTGCTGAATTTCCGCGCAGGCCCGGCGGATGTGGTGATCGGCTCGTCGCCACCGCTCTTCACGGCGTTCGGGGCATGGATCGTGAGCCGGCTCCGGCGCGTGCCGTTCATCTTCGAGGTGGCCGATCTCTGGCCGGAGAACTTGATTGCCGTCGGCGCGGCCCCTTCGGGAGCCGTGATCCGGGTTCTCGGGCGAATCGAGCGGCTGCTGACGTCTCGGGCGGATCTGGTGGTCACGGTGACCGAGGGCTTCAGGGACTACTACGTCGAGCGGGGAGTCGATCCCGCGAAGCTCAAAGTCATCACGAACGGAGTGGAGCTGAATCGATTCAAGCCCGCCGCCCGCCGCGACGATCTCGCTCGCCAATACGGAGTTCACGGCAAGTTCGTGGCTGCTTACGTCGGAACGGTCGGATTGAACCACGGTCTCAAGACGATCCTGGACGCCGCCGAGTCCGTGCGGGACGACCCCGGCATCGTGTTCCTGATCGTGGGCGACGGCGCGGACAGAGCGATGCTCGAGCGTGACGTGCTCCTGCGGGGCTTGAGCAACGTGAAGTTCGCAGGAGAGCGCCCCACGAGCGAGATGCCGGAAGTTCACGCGTTGGCCGACGTGCTGCTCGTGCTTCTGCGCGATTCCAGGTACTTCGAGCGCGTCATCCCGTCGAAGCTCTTCGTGGCCATGGCGATGGGCCGTCCCGTCGTCCTGGGAGTGCGAGGCGAAGCGGCAGGTATCGTCGACCGGGCGGAGTGCGGATTCCACATCACGCCGGAGAATGCGCAAGAGCTGGGTGAGAGCATCCGCCGGGCCAAGCAGCTGCACGCGCGTGGCGAGCTGGAGCCGATGGGGCGCCGCGGGCGCGAGCACGTCGCCGCGCACTTCGACCGAGACGCGAAGGCGCGAGCCTACCTGTCGCTTCTTCTCAGCGTGCGGTGATCGGCGAACCGAGTTGGCCGAGGCGCGATCGCGCGATCGGTTGCTCGCCGTCGAGACTGAGCGCCATGCGGTACGCGTCCACCGCCTCATCCGGCCGCTCGGACGCCTCCAACGCGCGGCCCAGCTCGCCATACAGCTGCGCGCGCGCATGTGAATCGACCTCCGGCCCCACGGAGAGCGCCAGCGCCCGTCGAAATGACGGTTCCGCGGCGGACGGGGCCGTCGATTCGAGCTCGATCATTCCTTTGAGCTCCCACAACGTCCGATCGTTCGGCGACAGCGTGGTCGCACGCGTCGCTGCATCGACCGCCTCGGAAACCCGACCGACGACGTTGTAGCCGACCGCCAGGTATCTCTCACGCTCGCATTCATCGTTCGGACCCGGGAACGGGGTCAGGGTGCTCAAGGTATCCACCAGGCGTTCGGCGTCGCCGATCCGGAGACACGATCTCCCGAAACCCGGAATGAGCGACGCCCCGTGGCGCGAAAGGAAGGGACGCAACAGCTCCGCGTAATCGGATTCCCGTCCCGCCTCGACATACGGATCCTCGAGCGCCAAGAAAAGCTCGGGCGATTGCGGCAAGGCCCGGACGATCTCCTCGAGCGGGAGCCCTGCCGACCTCATCGCGGTGATCGCCTGCACTCCAAGCTCCGGAGACAAAGCGACCGACTTCGCCATGAACTGCCGAGCCTCGTCGGGCTTTCCCATGCGAAGCAGGAGCTCGCCGAGCGCGAGCAAGTTCGACGGCACTCTCGGAGCCCGCGCCGAGCTCAGGCGAATGAGATCGAGCGCTCGTTCCGGATCCGGATTGCCCCCGAGAACGCCGAGCTCCCAATCGACGACCGCAAGTCGCTGGACGGCCTCCGAATCCAGCACGTTCGCGTGGATTCCACGGCGGAGGAGCGCCTCGGTCGATTTCAGCCGGTCCTCGTAGAGCCGAGTCCGGTCCTCCGGCGGGAGTGCCGGATCCTCGAGCGTCGCGAGCGCGTCGGCGAGGCCTGCAGCAGCCTGACGCGCAAGCTCACTCGGGCCCGGCGAGCGGTAGCGCGCCCAAGCGGCAGCCCCGACGAGTACGACGGCCGCGCCCCAGAGGCAATCAAGCCAGAAAGCGCGTCCCCATCCCGCCGAGGTTCCCATCCCGAGGCTATATTAACGTCGGGCTTCGACTTCGAGGACGCGTCCCATGTGCGGAATCTTCGGAATGGTCGGCAGCGTCGATCCGCGCCTCGTGCAGCGGATGACGCGCCTGCTCGCGCACCGCGGCCCCGACGGCGAGGGGATCGATTGCCCGCCGGGCGAGGCCTTCGGGTTCGGGCACCGCAGGCTTGCGATCATCGACTTGTCGCCGGGCGGCGCCCAGCCGATGTGGGACGAGTCGAAGCGCTACTGCGTCACGTTCAACGGCGAGATCTACAACTTCATGTCGGTGCGCTCGGACCTGACGGCCAAGGGGTACCGGTTCCGCTCGTCGTCCGATACCGAAGTGCTGATCGCGGCGTACGCCGAGTGGGGTGCCCAATGCCTCGACCGGCTGAACGGCATGTTCGCGTTCGGACTGTGGGATCGGAAGGAGCGCACCTTCTTCGCCGCGCGCGACCGGCTGGGCATCAAGCCGTTCTACTGGGCGGAGCATCGAGAGGGGCTGCTGTTCGCAAGCGAGGTCAAGTCGATCCTCGCGTCGGGGCTCGTGCCCGTCGCCGCCGATCCGCAGGTGACGCACAACCCGTGGCACTACCCGTCGTCGCCGCGCACCGGGTTCGTCGGGGTCCACGAGCTTCCGCCCGGACACCACATGACGTGGCGCGACTCGAAGGTGACGATCGCGCGGTGGTGGTCGATCCCCGACGGCGCCGAAAAGTTGTCGCACGCCGAGGCAAAGGCCGCGCTCGAGTCGCTCCTCCCCGACGCGGTCGCGCTCCAGATGATCGCCGACGTGCCGGTCGGGGCGCTGCTGTCCGGCGGGCTCGACTCGACGACGATCGTGGCGCTGATGGCCCGGCACGTGAAGCAGCCCGTGCGGACGATCGCGATCAAGTTCCGCGCAGAAGACGTTCCGTTCGAGGCGACGCACGAGGACGAGAAGTTCGCGAAGCTCGCGGCCGAGCGGATCGGCTGCGAGCACACCGAGATCGAGATCTCACCCGACATCGTCAACATGCTCCCCAAGATCGTCTGGCACTTGGACGAGCCGATGTTCGATCCCGCGGCGATCAACACGATGCTGATTGCGCAAGAAGCGCGCCGGAACGGCCTGACCGTCCTTCTCAGTGGGATGGGCGGCGATGAGATCTTCGGAGGCTACCGCAAGCACTTGGGGTGCCTGCTCGCCGAGCGGTACCGGCAGTTCGTTCCGGGCCCGGTGCGAGGCCTCGCGCGGTCGGCGGCGGGAAAGATCCCGGTCGCGACGTCGCGCGGGGGGCTGCGCCAGGTCCGCTGGCTGCGACATTTCCTCGACATCGCGTCGCTGCCGCAAGCGCAGCGGTTCCTCGTGTCCGACCGGTCGTTGTCCGCTGAAGACTACGGCGACATCTTCGCCGACGCGGCGGCGATGCCGTACGACACGCTCGCCGAGGTCGTCGACCGGACGCGGCGTCTCGTGGAATTCCGCGGCACGTACCTCGATCGCATGTGCCGCTGGGACGCGACGATCTACCTGCCCGACCACAACCTGGCGTACACCGACAAGTCGACGATGGTCGCGGGCATCGAGGCGCGGCCGCCGCTGATCGACCATCGCATCGTCGAGCTGGCGTTCCGCTTGAACGACGACGACCGGATTCGCGGCACCGTGCAGAAGTCGCTGTTTCGAGAGGTCGCGGCGCGCTGGATCCCGAAGGAGATCGCCGAACGTCCAAAGGCCAGCTTCGGCGCGCCCCTCCGGGCGTGGATCCGCCGGGACCTGCGCGAGGTCGTCGACGACGTTCTTTCGGAATCGGCGATGAGGCGCCGGGGGCTCTACAGGCCGGAGGCGGTGAGGCGGCGGATCGAGGACGACCGCGCCGGGCGCGCCGACCACGGGAGCCTCATCTGGAACCTGCTCAACCGCGAGCTCTGGTTCGAGGCGTTCATCGACGGCGGCGGAAAGGCGCTCTCGGCCGCGCGCGACGCGGAGGTGGTCGCGTAGTCTCCGAGCAGCACGCCCGCGATGACGGCCGCGGTGAGAGCGACGGCCGGGATCCTCAACGAGAAATCCCACAGGGCATGGACGGCGACCGCGGCGATCGCGGCGCGGCCGGCGACGCGAAAACCGGCGTCGAAGCCCGAATCCGTGGCGCGGCCGGAGGCTTGGCGCAGCGTGAGCCCGAGAAAGGCGGCGGCGGCGAGCAGCGCGACCGCGCCGCCTTCCGTCGTCCACTCGACCCAATCGTTGTGGGCGTGGTCGTAGCGAAGCTCGATGGCCTCGGACTGCACCATCGGGAACGCGCTCTCGAACGTGCCGAAGCCCCAACCGAGCACGGGGCGCGACGCGATGAGCGCGGTGGCGTCGCGCCAGACGGTCACGCGGCCGCCCTTCGACTGGATGTCGTCCTTGACGGTGAAAAACCGCTCTCCCGGCGCCTGCGTCAGCTCGGCCGACAGCAGGGCGAGCAGGACGATCGCTCCCAGGGCGCCTGCCCAGCGCGCCGCGCGGACGCTGCGGAATCGGACGAGGACGATCGCCGCCGCGATCAATGCGGCGAGAAGCCCCGCGCGCGAGTGCGACAGGAGCAGCCCCGTCCAGATCACCGCGGACCCGAAGACGGCGAGCACGCGCGTCAGTCCCACGCCCTCGCCGGCGGCGACGAGGCGGCTCCGCCACGTGTGCTCGCGGCGCCTCGAGGAGCGCCGGTCGGGAAGCGCCAGCGAGAGGGAGAAGGGGAGAGCCATCGCCAGGAATGTCGCCATGTGATTCCGGTTGATGAACGTTCCCGTGGCCGAGTCGAGGTAGTGCTTCTTCGCGAAGCCGAAGATGTGCTGGCGGCCGGTCAAGTACTCGCCCGAGCCGTAGGCCGCCTGGAAGACGGCGGCGCCGACCACGACGATCGCGAGTTGGCGCCGTGAGGACGCGTCGTCGAACGCCACGGCCGAGGCTAGTCCGACCAGCACATAGGCGACGAATCGCAGCAGCGCGTCGGTCGTCTCCGGAGCGGCGACGCTCCAGGCGACGGCGGGCGGGTGAGAGAGGCCGAGGTAGGGCACGAGCGGTTTCACGAGCGCCGCGGTCGGGTTGAGGCGCTCGGCGAGGGCGAAGGGCCAGGGCGCGATTTGAAAGAGCCCGAGCCCGATGACGGCGAGACAGACGCCGAGGGCCGGACCGGGCACCGCCTGGCGCGCGGCCTCGTCACGGGCGAGGAGCGCGATCGTGATGAGGCCCGCCGCGGCGGCCGCCAGCTCGAAACCGAGCACGGCGCCGGACTGGACGCTCCCGAACGGGAGCGGGGCGACGATGACAAGCGAGGCGACCGCGAAGCGAAGGGTGCGGCGCAGTCCGTCCGGGGTCACGCCCGCCTACGGCTGCGGCGTACGCGCGAGACCGTCGAGGCCTTGCGGCCCTCGTCGGGCTCGTCCCGGTGGTAGCGGTAGTAGTAGTAGTTGCCGAACCGCTCGACGACCGCGTTGAGCACCGCACCGAGGATGCGCGCCCGCGATTGCTTGAGGCGGCGCACACCCGACGCGAGCGATTGGTGGACCGTCCGTCCCTCGCGGGTGACGAGGATCGTCGCGTCCATCCGGTTCGCCAGAAGCACGGCGTCGGCCATCTGGAGGAGCGGAGGGGAGTCGAAGAAGAGATGGTCGAACGGACTCAGGCTCGACATGCGCTCCATGAACGATTCGAGCGCCTTCGACGCGAGAAGCTCCGAGGGGTTCGGCGGAACCGGGCCGCTCGTGACGACCTGAAGCCCCGGGATGCCCGACTCGCGGACGATCTCCTCGATGTCGGCGTTTCCCGAGAGGAAGCTCGACAGCCCGATCTCGTTCGTGATGCCGAACACCTTGTGCACGCGCGGGCGGCGCAGGTCCGCGTCGACGATGACCACCGAGCGTCCGAGCTGGGTGAGGGCGATCGCCAGGTTCGTGATGACGGTCGACTTGCCGTCGAGCGGCTCGCACGACGTCACGACCACGTGCCGCGGAGCGCGCTCGGGGGCGGCGAGAAGGAAGGCCGTCCGCAGGCTCTTGAACGCCTCGGCGAACGACGAGCGGGGGTCGGCGTGACACGCGATGTCGGCGGCGTACTGGCTCGTCGCCGGGGCGGAGTCGCCTGAGACCACGTGGAGCGGCTGGTAAAGGGGAATGAAGCCGAGCGCCGGGACGCCCGCGTGGCGCTGGATGTCCTGCTCGTTCTTCACCGTGTTGTCGAGGTAGTTCAGGAGCAGCGCCGCGCCGGCGCCGAGCGCCAGGCCGAACACGAGGGACAGCAGCATGTTCAGGGTCTTGTTCGGCTTGAACGGGGAGCGCGGAACCTCGGCGCGGTCGACGATGCGCATGTTCGACGCCGGCGTGTCCTTCAACGCGCTGCTGGTTTCGGTATCGCTCTGGCGGGTGAGCAGGTCGCTCAAGATCTTGCGCTTGGTGTCGATGCCGGCCTTGAGTCCGGCGTACTCGATGGCATCGCGCCCGACGCGCTGGACCTCGCCCTTCTGGGAAGAAACCTGGGCATCGAGGTTGTCCACCTCGTCCCGCGTCTTCGCGAGCTCGGCCTTCGCGACCTGCCGGACCTGGCGAGCGATCGTGTCGGTCTCTTCGTCGAGCCGCGCCTTGGCGCCGTCGAGCTCTTCCTGGAGCTGCTGGAGCGGCGGCCAGTCGGGCTTGAACCGCTCGGACATCTGCGAGTAGCTCCGCTCGACCTCGGCGTACTGCCGCTTCAGCTCGACGATCAGGTTGCTCTGCAGGACCTCGGGGAGCGATTCGGGAGAGCCCTTCGAGACGGCCTCGTAGCGCGCCTGGGCGAGCGCCAGGCGCCCCTTGGCCTCGATCAGCTTGCCGTTCATGTCCCCGAGCGCCTTCTGGGAGATGTCCTGCGTGCCGTCGGAAAGGGCGAGGATCTCCTTCTGCGAGGAGTAGTCCTGGAGCTTCCGCTCCTCCGAGGCGATCTCCGACTGGAGGCGTGCGACCTGCTTGGTCAGGAACTCCTTGGCCTGGCTCGACGTCGTGAAGCGCGTGTCCGTGTTGAACTGCTCGTAGGCCTCCGCGACCGCGATCGAGGCGTCCGCCGCCAGCTGCTTGTCGCGATCGACGAACGTCAGGCGCACGAGCTTGCTGTTCCGGACGGGCTCGACGGTGAGGCCCTGCGTCATGAAGTTGGTCGGCCTGAGCCACGGGTCGACGGGGGTCTTCGCGTCCTCGTGCGACGAGAACAGATCGAAGCCCCACGCGATCAGCCGGCCGAGCGGGCTGCCCTTCCGCGAGGCGAATTCCGGCCGGTTCGGCAGGTCGAGGCGCTCCGCGGCCAAGTGCATGACCGTGCGGCTCTGGAGGACCTTGTACTGCGTCTGGTAGAAGTCCTGATAGTCGTAGTAGTCGGTGGCCACCGCGTCGCCGAAGTTGAGGGACTCCGGCGCCCGGCGCTCGATCTGAATGATCGTCGTCGCCTTGTAGACCGGGTGCGCGAGGAACGTGAAGAGCGCCGTGATCGAGACGACGAGCACGATGCAGGCGATGACGACGTTGCGGCGCTCGGAGAGCACGCGCCCGTAGTCGCGAAGGTGGAGTGTGGTCGTCTCCGCGGCGCTCGGACCTGTTTGGCTCATCGATCGTCTCCCTGCGACGGGATACCGACGTTCAATCTGTGGGCGCGGAAGGAGAAGGCAAGGGCGGGTTGTTGTTGCTCTTGGTCAGCCGATCGACGCCCACTCCGACCAGGACGGCCGCGCCGATCACCGTCAGTGTCGCCGTCAGCGGGTTGTCCCAGAAACCGAGCGCTTTCTTCTTGTGCTTTTCGTCGTCGGGCGGGTTGGTGGGCTCGCCGTCGCTGCTATTCTGCCGTCCGCCGAACGCGAGCTGAACCGAGCGTGTCGTTCCGGGCGCGATGGTGATCGGCGTGGGGACCACGTACATGCCTTCCGGCGTTTCGATCGCGACGTTGGCCGGTCCGGCCGCGAGCCCGTCCGCTCGGAACGTGCCGTCGGGCCCAACCGGCGCGGGACGGGAACCGACCCAAACGGTCTGCGCGTGCGCCACGCCGCTCTTGTCGGGAAGAACTCGGCCCTCGAGCGTCGCGCCGATGGCCGCCCGTGCGCCGGCTGGAACTACAAGCTGGAGAATGAGAACGGCGGCCACGCACAGTCGCATGTCGCCGGAGGATAGAAAGAATTGAAGGCTGCCGTCAAGCGGAAAGGGTGAGCGATGGAGAACGAGCGCGAACAGTTACGGAAGCTCTTGAAGAGCCAGTCGCTCATGTTCGGTGAGTTCACGCTGGCATCGGGCAAGAAGAGCAGCTTCTATTTCGACTCGAAGAAAACGACGCTTTTGCCCGACGGGGCGTGGCTGACCGCCCGGCAGGTGCTCGAGGTGGTCCGCAAGCACCGGATCGAGGCCGACGCGATCGGCGGGCTGACCTTGGGGGCCGATCCCATCGTCTGTCCCGTCGCCGCGCTCAGCCACGCCGACGGGCCGGCGCTCCGGGCGTTCATCGTGAGGAAGGAAGCGAAGGAGCACGGCACGGGACGGCAGATCGAGGGGAACCTCGCGCCGGCAAGCCGGGTCATCATCGTGGACGACGTCGTGACCACCGCAGGATCGACGCTCAAGGCGATCGAGGCCGCGGAAGCCGCCGGCCACAAGGTGGTCGCCGTGATCTGTGTCGTGGATCGCGAAGAGGGCGGCGCCGAGAAGCTCGCCGCGTACCCGTTCTATCCGCTCTTCAAACGCTCCGAGATTTTCGGCTAGCCGGAATCGGGGACAGTCCCCT
>CAZYHZ010000034.1:0-4202 GCA_964647625.1 uncultured Acidobacteriota bacterium | reverse complement strand
GTCCCCTATTTGTAGAAGGCGGCGATCTCGGTGACGACGCGCTCGAGCTGACTCGCGGGCAGCTCGGGGAAGATCGGAAGCGAGAGCACCTCGCGCGACGCGCGCTCGGCTTCCGGCATGTCGCCCTCTTCGTAGCCGAGATGCCCGAAGCACTCCTGAACGTGGAGCGGGATCGGGTAGTAGACGCCCCAGCCGATCTCGCGGGCTTTCAGGTGCTCGCACAGGCGGTCCCGGTCGCGCGCGCGGATCGTGTATTGGTTGAAGATGTGCCCGCCCCAGGGAGCACGCGCGGGGAGCGTGACCAGCTCCTTCGCGCACAAGCCCGAGTCATTGAACAGCGCGTCGTATCGGGCGGCATTCGCGACGCGGGCGGCCGACCACGAATCGAGGTGCGGCAGCTTCACGCGCAGGATGGCCGCCTGGAGCGCGTCGAGGCGGCTGTTCCAGCCGATCGCCTCGTGCTTGTATCTTTCGCGCTCGCCGTGCACGCGAAGCATCTTCAGCTTCGCCGCGAGGGCGTCGTCGTTGGTCGTGATCATGCCTCCGTCGCCGAACGCCCCGAGGTTCTTCGACGGGAAGAACGAGAACGACCCCGCCATCCCCATGCTCCCGGCCCTGCGATCGCGTCCGAGCGCGGCTCCCGTGTACCTCGCGCCGATCGCCTGGCATGCATCCTCGATGACGGGGATCTCGTGGCGCGCGCCGATCTCCATGATCGCGTCCATGTCCGCGCACTGGCCGAATAGGTGCACGACGACGATCGCCTTGGTGTTCGCGGTGATCGCGTCTTCGATCCGGCCGGGGTCGGCGTTGAACGTCCCCGGCTCGATGTCCGCGAACACCGGAACTCCCCCGAGCAGCGCGGCGCACGAGGCCGACGCGAAGAAGGAGAACGGCGTCGTGACGATCTCGTCGTGGCCCCGGAAGCCCAGCGCGTGGAGAGACAGAACGAGCGCATCGGTCCCCGAGGCGCAGCCGATCGCGTGGGCCGACCCGCAGTAGGCCGCGATCTCGCTTTCCAAGGCGGCCACCTCGGCGCCGAGGATGAACGCCTGCGACTCGCAGACGCGCCGGACGGTCCGCTCGACCTCGTCGCGGATCGCGGCGTATTGCGGTTTGAGATCGAGCAGCGGTACCGGCGTTCCCATGTTCACCTCACCGCGATTGTAGACCGAACCCCGCTGCTACCATGGCCCGCCCACGAATCGCAGGAGATCTCTTGACGCCGCAGATCCGCGCCGCGTTGCTCGTGTACGTCTTCGCGTGCTGCGGGGTTTTCCTGCTCGCGGTCCCGTGGTCCCCGGTCTGGGACAGCTCGACGGCCGGCTACGCGCAGACGGCCGCGGGCCCGTGGCTCCGCAGCGGGTTCCTGCGGGGGTTCATCAGCGGCCTCGGCCTGCTGAACCTCGTCGCCGCGTGGCGCGAGGCGACGGCGCTCCTGTGGCCCGGGCGGGGCCGGAGGTGACCGGGGCGCAGCGCGTCCTGGCGATCCACGCCCTCGATACCGGAGCGGGGGAGGGGCTCGTCGCCGACGCCGGAGTCATCGGCGACCTCGAAGGGTCGGCGGCGTGCGTCGCGAGCTCGATCGTGTTTCCGGAGCCGGTGTCGCTCGAGCTTCTGTCGCGCCAGCTGACGCGCGCCACGGCCGCGCCGGTGTCGGCCATGCGCGTCGGGTATCTGCGCGGCCGCGCGCATGTCGAGCTCGTCGCGAGCGTCCTACGGCGAGTGGCAGGCGAGACGTCCGTGGTCGCGATCCCGCAACGGCAGGACGACGGCGCGGCGCTCGATGCGGACACGCACGCCGCGATCGTCGACCATCTGTTTCCCGCCGCGCGCGTGGTGATCTGCCGTGCGGCCGATCTCCTGTCCGGGCCCGGCAACGACGGGAACGACGCGGACCGGCTCACGGAGATCTTGGCGAGCGTGCGTTCGCAAGGAGCGCGTGCCGCCATCGTCTCCGGTTATCTCCTCGGCGGCCGCGTGCTCGATGCCCTGGACGACGGCGGCGACGTCCTGCTGCTCGACACCGCCCGGATCCAAGGGCCCCGCGTGCCGGGACTCGCCGGCGCATACGCCTCGGCGGTCGCGACGCACCTGGCCCGCGGCGCGTCGCTCGCGCACGCGGCCGAAGCCGCACAGCGCTACGTCGGATTTCGAATCCAGCGGGGGCGTTGAGCTAAGGCTGCTCGACGGCGGGCCGCTTCGACCGCGTGACCCGCGCACGCATCGAGTGCCGCAACTTGCCGAGCCACTTGTTGAACGGATGTTCGCGCGGCACGACCGACAGCGGAGGAGCTTCCCGGCGGTCGAGACGGGAATGCTCGAGTCGAAGCCGCTCGCTGTCCGGGTTCGAGCGGAGTCCGTGCTCGACGGCAGCCAGGGCTTTGGTGGTCTTCCCCGCGAGCAGGTAAACACGGCTCAAGTTCAGCGAGAGCACCGCGTTGTGCGGGTCCCGGCGCGAGGCGACCTCGCAGGCCTCGATGGCGTGCTGCGTCGCCCCGTGCGCGAGCGCCAAGCTCAGCCCGTAATACGATAGATAGGTGTACCGCATCTGGAGGCGCGCGCGGCCGTGCTCGCGTTCGAGGATGATCGCGTTCTGGAAATGATTTGCGGCGGATGCCGGATCGCCCTGTGTGAGCAGATCGAGTCCCCGGCGAAATGCGTTTTCGGCGGTGACGATAGTCATAGCGGGCGTATCCTTCGCACGCGGGGCGCGCGTGCAGATATGTACGAACCCTTCTATGTTCAGGCCATGTGATTGTCATGAATACTCGTGCCGATAATTACAAATATGTAGCTCGGTCGGCGGGGTTCCTACTCCTGGCGGCCGGTTTCTCGATTTCGACCGGCTGCCGCCAGGGTCTCGATGCCCGGATCGATCGCGCCTACCGGCTGTCGCGCCGGCCGACCGACGGGAACAAGGCGCAGATCGAGGCGCTCCTCCTGGATCCCGATCGCGACATGCGGTCGTCTGCGCTCGTGGTCATGGAATCGATCGACCCCGGGCGGGCGAAGCAGATGGCCTCCCGCTGCCTCCAGGATCCGGACGGGCTCGTGCGCGCCGCCGCCGTCACGATCCTCGCGACCAAACTGGACCCGGAGACCGTCACGTCGCTCGTCGCGCTGGCGGGGGACGACCCGGTCTGGCAGGTCCGCTCGCGGGCGATCGAGGCCCTGACGTTCGTCGACGACCCCGCCGTCTCCGACCGGTTCGAGAAGTCTTTGTCGGACGCGGTCAGGTACGTCCGGCGCGCCGCGCTGCGTGCGGGGGTCGCCCGTCCCGGCATTCTTTCCGGCGAGCGCCTCGCCGACCTGGTGGCCAACGACCCGGACTGGGAAAATCGCGTCGAGGCGGCTCGCGCTCTGGGGGCCTCCAAGGATCCCTCGGCCGAGCCCGCGCTCGTCTCGGCGATGTCCGATCCCAACGAGTTCGTCCGGCTGACGGCGGGGCGGGAGCGCCGGGTGCTCCTCGCCGGGGTTCCCCACTGAGCATTTCCGTCCGGGCGGTGTATAGTGCGGGCTTCAACTCCGAACGCGATCCGGCCCCGATGCCGCACCTGAGCATCCCGAGGGGTCGAGCGAAACGCCGGAGATCGTTGCCTCGTGAGCGTGCTTGACCGTCGTCCATGCCTGCGACTGTGCGCTTGACCCGTCTGCCCGGAGGTGGCTTCCGGGTCGAGGGTGCGGGAGCGGTCGCGATCGATGCCGTGCCCGATGACGCCGGCTTCTCGGTTTCCGGGGGCGGCGCGTGGCGGCTTGCCTGGAGTGCTTCCGAGCGTGGCTGGATACTCGAGCGGAAGGATGCGGCCCGTTCCGAGGCGGGACGAACGACGACGATCGTCCCGGATCAGGCGACTGGGCCGAGCATCGTGCTGCTCGAGGACGGGCGATTGTTCCAATTGACGCCGGCGGGATTGTCCGACCCGCGCGTCGAGCTCTCGCGGTTCGACGTGCCGGGTTCGTATCTCGTTGCGCGCCGGACGGATGCGGGGTGGGGCCTCGAGCGGACGACCGCCGGGGCGGCGCTCGACGCGCCGATTGCGCTGTGGATTCTCGTGTGCGCGGAAATCGGCCGGCTCGAGGGCTGGTGCGAGGAGTCAAGATGAACGATTCCGGGTTTCAGGGGTCCTCTGGGTTCGGAGGCGGACGGCGCCGGCGCGGCCGCGGACGGCGGCGCGGCGGCGGGGGTGGCATGCACGCGC
>CAZYHZ010000033.1:0-50305 GCA_964647625.1 uncultured Acidobacteriota bacterium | reverse complement strand
CACAGGCCCTCGAAGCGGCCCGGGTCACGCTCGAGCGGCACGGCGACCGCGCGAACGCGTCACACGCGCGCACCCTCGAGGTCCGGCGCCTCCTCTTGGTCGGTCGGCTCGACGAGGCCGAAGCGAAGCTCGCCCGGCTCGACGCCACGCCTTTCTCCCCTGCCTTGAGGACCGTTCACGAGCTGGTTCTGGCCGGCATCGCGATCCGCCGCCTCCGGACGAAGCCCGCGCGCGCCGCGCTCGCTCGCGCGGGGCGGGCCGCGCGCCAGGCCGGAATTCCCGCGTTGTCGGCCGAGGTGGAGAACGCGGCGCACACGCTGAATGCACCGGCGGCCCGCCTGATCGGTCGCGGCAAGGAGCGCTCGCTCAGGCTCGACGAGGTCGAGGCGCTGCACAAATCGACCGCGCTCGTCGTGGACGCCTGCCGCAACGTCGTCCGCGACCGGCGCACGACCGTCCCGCTGGCGAGACGTCCGGTGCTGTTCGCGCTGGCGCGCGCGCTCGGCGAGGCCTGGCCGGCCGATGTGCCGCGCGACGTTCTCCTCGCCCAGGCGTTCGGAGCCCGATCGGCCGATGCCTCGCATCGCGCGCGGCTGCGGGTCGAGATCGGGCGGCTCCGCGCGATGCTGCGCAAGCTCGCCACCGTGACCGCGACGGCGGACGGATTCGCACTGTCTCCTCGCGGCGGGCGCGAGATCGTCGTTCTCGCGCGCCCGGTCGAGGAGCCGCACGCCGCGGTCCTGGCCATGCTCGTCGACGGCGAATCGTGGTCGAGCTCGGCTCTCGCACTGGCTCTCGGACTCAGTCAGCGCTCGGTGCAGCGCGCGCTCGATGCGCTCGCGGCGGAGGGCAAGGCGCAGTTCTTCGGTCGCGGCCGCTCGCGCCGGTGGATCACTCCGCCCGTGCCCGGTTTCGCGACAACCTTGTTACTCCCCGCGCCGCTCCCGGCGGGCTAGGATCGTTCCATGAAAACTTCGAAGGCCGAGATCATCCGCGAGTACGGTCCCTTCCCGGGCGTCGACCACGTGGCCGGCGTCACCTACGACGGCAAGAACGTGTGGCTGGCCGGCGGCGAGAAGCTCGTCGCGGTCGATCCCGCGAGCGGCAAGACGGTCCGCACGATCGACGTTCCCGGCCACGCCGGAACGGCGTTCGACGGCAAACACATCTTCCAGCTCGCCGAGGACCGCATCCAGAAGATCGACCTCGAGACGGGCCGGGTCCTCGCAACGATTCCGGCGCCCGGCGGCGGCAAGGATTCGGGGATGGCCTGGGCCGAAGGGGCGCTGTGGGTCGGGCAGTACCGCGACCGGAAGATCCATCAGATCGATCCCGACACCGGAAAGATCCTGCGCACGATCGAGTCGAAGAGCTTCGTCACCGGCGTCAGCTGGGTGGACGGCGAGCTGTGGCACGGAGCGATCGATGGAGACGATTGCGACGTGCGGCGAATCGATCCCATGACGGGGGAGGTCCTGGAGAAGCTCGACATGCCGCAGGGCGTCGTGGTCTCGGGTCTCGAATCCAACGGCAGCGACGTTTTCTACTGCGGCGGGTCGAAGAGCAGCAAGATGCGCGCGATCCGCCGGCCCCGCCGGGGTGCATAATGCGCGCATGCTCAAGAAATCATTGCTGTTGACCCTGGCTCTCTGCCTCACGGCCGCGTACGGCCGGAACGCTCAAAAACCCACTACGACGACACCGACCGAGGTCGCGAAGCTCGCGGCGAAGGCCGACAAGGATCCGATCCTCGCTCCGTGGACGGGCCCGTACGGCGGTGTGCCGCCGTGGGACCGAGTCAAAGCCGACAAGTTCCCGCCTGCGTTCACTCTGGGGCTCTCGCTCTTGCAGGCCGAGATCGATGCCATCGCGGCGAACCCCGCGCCGCCGACGTTCGCAAACGTCTTCGTCCCGCTCGAAAACGCCGGGCGGCACGAGAACCGGGCCGAGACCCTCTTCGGCGTGATGACGAGCAACCTCAACACGCCGGACGTCCAGGCGGTCGACCGCGAGTGGTCGCCCAAGATCGCAGCCGCCTACGACAAGATCACCTTCAATGAGCCCCTGTTCGCCCGAATCTCCGCGGTCTACTCCGCGCGCGACACATCCGGGCTGACCGACGAGCAAAAGCGCCTCGTCACGCGCACGTACGAGCAGTATGTCCACGCCGGCGCGAAGTTGACCGCCGACCAGAAAAAGAAGCTCGGCGACATCAACCAACAGCTGGCCGTCGCCTTCACCGATTTCTCGAACAAGGTGCTCGCCGACGAGAACACCTGGATCGTCCTCGACAACGAGTCCGATCTTGCGGGGCTCCCCGACTCGCTCCGCGCGTCGTACAAAGAAGCGGCCAAGACCAACAAGCTCGAGGGGAAGTGGGCGGTCGTCAACACCCGCTCTTCCGTCGATCCGTTCCTGGCCAGCTCCTCGCGCCGAGATCTGCGCGAGAAGGTCTGGAAGGCCTTCAAGAGCCGCGGCGACAACGGCGGCGCGAACGACACCAAGGCGACGATCGCGAAGATCGTCAGGCTGCGCGCCGAGCGCGCCCAGCTTCTGGGGTACGCCTCGCACGCCCACTGGCGCATGTCGGACACCATGGCCAAGGACCCCAAGAAGGCGCAGGACCTGATGATGAAGGTGTGGCCCGCCGCGGTGGCGCGGGTCCACGAAGAAGTCGCCGACATGCAGAGGATCGCGGACGGCGAAGGCGCCAAGATCACGATCGAGCCGTGGGACTACCTCTACTACGCCGACAAGGTGAGGAAGGCGAAGTACGACCTCAACCAGGCCGAGCTGAAGCCCTACTTCGAGCTGAACAGCATGATCTCCGGCGCCTTCTGGATGGCCGGCGAGCTGTACGGGCTCACGTTCACCGAGATCACCGGAAAGGTTCCCGTCTTCAATCCGGACGTCCGAGTCTGGGAAGTCAAGGACAAGTCCACCGACAAGAACGTCGGCCTCTTCTACGGCGACTACTTCGCGCGGCCCGGCAAGCGCTCGGGCGCGTGGGCGTCGGGATACCAGGGCCACGAAACCTTCACCGGCAAGGTCGTCACGCCGATCGCCTCGAACAACAACAACTTCGTCAAGGGCGCGCCGAACGATCCGATCCTCATCTCGCTCGACGACGCGCAGACCCTGTTCCACGAATTCGGCCACGCGCTGCACGGCCTGCTCTCCCAGGTGAACTACCCCGGGCTCGCGACGACACCGCGCGATTTCGTCGAGTACCCCTCGCAAGTTCACGAGATGTGGGTGCTCTCGCGGCCCGTCCTTGACCGCTTCGCCCGCAACTACAAGACGAAGGAGCCGATGCCCCAGTCCCTCGTCGACCGCGTCGTCGCGTCGAGCAAGTTCAACACCGGCTACACGACCGTCGAGTATCTCTCGGCCGCGATCATCGACATGGATCTGCACACGATTCCCTCCGGCGTCGTCGACCCTGCCACGTTCGAGCGCGACGAGCTGGCGCGCATCGGCTGCCCGAAGGAGGTCGCGATGCGGCACCGGCTGCCGCAGTTCCTCCACCTGTTCTCGAGCGACGCGTACTCGGCCGGCTACTACAGCTACCTGTGGTCCGAGGTGATGGACGCCGACACGCGCGAGGCGTTCGCCGAGACGGGCGACGTCTTCGACAAGGCCACGGCGAAGAAGATGAAGGACTACATCCTGGCGCCCGGCAACACGACTGATCGGGCGGACGCTTACCGGCAGTTCCGCGGGCGCGATCCCGAAGTGGCCGCGCTCCTGAAGAAGCGAGGGTTTCCTGTGACCCCGTGACCTGTCCCGTGAAAACTGGAGCCGTGTAAGTGGCGACGTCCCAAAGGTAGCCCTGACGCATTGCACAAATCAGTCGAAAAGACGGACAAGCAGCAATATGCCGTACTAACGCTTCTCGTCTTGGGCGGGCTCGGCCTCCGGCTCTGGGCGGCCCGCGACGAGTTCTGGCTCGACGAGATCGGTTCGCTCTTGCTGTATGCGCAACGTGCGGTCTCCCCAATCGACATCTTCATCCACATGCGGGAGAGCAACAACCACCACCTCATGACCCTGTGGATGTATCTCTGCGGAAACCGCGGCGGTTGGATGATCTATCGAATCCCGTCGATCGTCGGGTCGGTTGCGACCTCGGTTCTCGCCGCCTGGATTTGCTCGCGATGGGGGAATGCGGCCACTGCGTTCGTCACCTGTCTGACGAGCCTCTCGTTCGTACTGATCACCTATGGATCCGAGGCACGCGGCTACGCGTTGGCCGGCCTATTCGCGCTGTGCGCCTATCTGCTGTTGGAACGGTGCGTTCGCCGCAATGATTGGCAGTCTGCGGTTGGATTCGGGCTCGTGGTGTTGCTCGGCTTTCTGGCTCACCTCACATTCATTTTCTTCTATGCAGGCGCGCTGGTGTGGTCGCTGGTTCGAGTTGTGAGGACTTCGCCGAACTTCCGATCGGCGACGGTGCGCGTGCTTCGATGCCACGCGCCTGCACTGGTCGCTGTGACTGCGTTCTGGGCCTGTTGTTTGCGCGGCTACGTGGTCGGTGGCGCACCCGATTATTCAACAGTCGGCACTGCGCTCGGGGCGTTATCGGTTGCGGCTGGAGGTCCGATCCAAGGCCAGACATGGGCAATGGCTGTGGGCTTGTGCGCAGCCGGAATCGGGATCGCGGCAATTGCGTTGTTAGCTCGAGCACGTGATGACCATTGGGTGCTGTTCGGAACGTCGATCTTTGTCGCCCCCGCTGCCTTTGTCGCGTTGAAGCCGTCGGCGCTCATCGAGCGGTTTTTCTACGTCAGCATCGTGATGCTCATGCTGCTCTGGTCCTGCCTCTTTGCTTGGGCATGGAAACGTGGTCGCGCGAGCCGCGCCGCCGCGATCGTGCTCCTCGCGATCAGCTTGCTTGGAAATGGATACCAGACCGCGCAATTCTTGAAAGTGGGACGCGGACACTTTGGCTCCGTCCTTCGCAGGTTGGAATCGGAAGCCGTGGTTCGTGACGCAATCAACGTAAAGAGCGACGATGCGTTCCGGGCTCCCCTCTATGCAGAGTTCTACGTTCCACGCGCGGCTCCGTGGCTTCGAATCCGCTTCGAAGATTTCGCCGGGCCCGGGCAGGCGGACTGGGTGCTGCTGAGTACTTCCCAACACGAGTCCAAAGTTCCGCCCACCTTGCGCGATCCGGCCGGAACGACGTATGGGCTCGATCGTGTCGAGCGATTTGCGGGGCTCTCGGGGTTGAATTGGGTGCTGTACCGAAGGTTGCCATGATCTGAACAGGCAAACAGTCGGCCGACCGGGGCTTCCTCACGGATGATATCCCGCAGCCTCCCGCAAACCCGCGCTACAATCCGCCAAATTGCGGTGAGCGGAGCGTGGACAAGACCGAGACGGCCCAGCTAACGGAACGGCTTCGGCGGATGGAGGCTCTCGATCCGCTGTTTGTGACGCTGGCCGACGCACTCGACATCCGGGAAGTGTTCAAACAGGTCGCGTTGGTCGCGCGGGCGGTGGTTCCTCACGACCTTCTCGCGCTGGCCCGGTTCGACGAGCAGATGACCACCGTCCGCATGCACGCCATCTCGGACGAGGCGGGCACCATCACGACGGATTCGCCGCTCACGCCAAAAACCCGCGCGGTGCTCGAGCGGGATTTCGTGATGTGCCGGGACCTGAGCGTCATCGTCGAGCCGGACGGCCGGGGCGTGCTGATCTGGGACCCGGAAACCGGAACCGATCAAAATCTCGGAGTCGAGTTCCCGCCGGACGTCAGGGAGAAGCTCCTCGGCGCCGGCATCCGGTCGAACCTGTACGCGGCGATCCGCATCCAAGGGCGCCCGATCGGGGCGCTGATCTTTCACTCCGTGAAGACGGGAGCTTACGATCTCGTCGACGCCCGCATGGCGTGCCGGATCGCCGATTGCGTGGCGTTGGCGCTCGCGCACGAGCGGCTGGCCCAGGAGGCGAGCCTCGCGGCCGCGGCCCAGGAGCGCGCCGCGCAGCTCGAGATCCGAGTCGCGGGGCTGATCGCTGAGCTGGCGTCGCACGGCGGTCCGTACCGGCAGATCGGCGTGTCCAAGAAATGGCGCGAGGTCCTCGCAGACGCCACGAAGGTCGCGGGCACCACGGCGACGGTGCTCCTGATGGGGGAATCGGGAACCGGGAAGGAAGTCGTCGCGCGATTCATCCACGGCGCGTCGCCGCGAAGCGAAGCGCCGTTCGTCGCGCTCAACTGCGCGGCGCTCCCCGAGCATCTCCTGGAATCGGAGTTGTTCGGGCACGAGAAGGGGGCGTTCACAGGCGCCTTGAACGCCCGGCCGGGGCGGATCGAGCAAGCGGCCGGCGGCGTGTTGTTCCTCGACGAGGTCGGCGAGATGAGCCCGGCAGTGCAGGCCAAATTCCTGCGCGTCCTCCAGGAGCGCGAGTTCCAGCGCCTCGGCGGCACGGCCGTGAAGCGGGCCGACGTGCGGGTCATCGCCGCGACGAACCGCGATCTCAAGTCCGCGATCGCCTCGGGCCAGTTCCGCGAGGACCTGTACTACCGCCTGCAGGTCTTCGAGATTCGCTTGCCTCCACTCCGTGAGCGGCCCGAGGACATCGTGGCGCTCCTCGATCACTTCGTGACCGAAGTCGGCGCGAGCGTCGGCCGGCCTGCTGCGGGTTTGTCGGTCGAGGCGCAGCAAAAGCTGCTCGGCTACCACTGGCCGGGGAACGTGCGCGAGCTGCGCAACGCGGTCGAGCGCGCCGTGATCCTGTGCCAGGGCGGGCTGATCACGAGCGAGCATCTGCCGATCGATCTCGGCGGAGCGCCTCCCAGAGAGCCGGAGGCCCGGGGAGACGACGTCTCGACTCTCCCGCACGATGGGGTCAACCTCGAATCCCTCGAGCGCGGGCTCGTCGAGCAGGCGCTGGCGCGCGCGGGGGGAAACAAGTCCCAGGCCGCGCGGCTTCTGGGCCTCACGCGCGCCCAGCTCTACAACCGCCTCGAGCGGTACAGCATCCCCCCGGGCGAGCGCACGTAAGGCTGTCGATCCGTCGACAGGGGTGCCGTTTTCCCCGCAACACCTGCCCGCGAGAACGCGTCTGCCGCGTCCGGTGCGCCGCGCGGACAAATCCACTCGTGACGTGATTTCCGCGCGTTCCGCCGCGCCGCCCCAGCCATGGCACGCCGATTGACATTGTCCGTCGCGGAGGCGATGGACGATGACCCAGCGCAACGTCGAGACGGTGATCGGAAAGCTGGTGGCTGACGACGAGCTGCGCGAGCTGTTCCGTCGCGACCGGGCGTCGGCGATCCGGCAGATTCAGGCGCAGGGGCTCGAGCTGAACGCCGTCGAGGTCGCGGCGCTCGAGGCGCTCGACCCCGCCGAGTTCGAGCGCTTGGCCGCGACGCTCGACCCGAGGCTCCGCAAGGCGTCCCTCAGGCAGCCCGGGCGGAATCGCAATCACACCGGAGCGGTGCTTTTGGCGCTCGCGATCGGCGCCGGTGCGGCGTCTCCGGTCTCGGCGGCCGCCGAGCCGGAAGCCCTCACGCTCGACCGGGCTGTCGCGATCGCGCTGGAGGCGAATCGCGATCTGCTCGACGCCGATCTCCAGATCCGCCGGGACGAGGCCGCCGTCGCCGACGCGAAGACGAAGCGCCTGCCGAGCCTCGACCTGCACGCCCTCTCCGGGCAGACGATCTCGAACGTCTCGATCACGGTTCCCGGCGGCTCGCTCGGCACCTATCCCGGGACCGGCCCGCTGCCGGGCGCCGATACGAAGATCACGTCCGACCAGGGCCCGAGCTTCTACGTCTCCTCGACGCTGATGCAGCCCGTCACGCAGCTTCACGAAGCCGGGCTGAACGTGAAGCTTCACCGAACCGGCGTCGCGATCGATCGCGAGGAGAAGAGGGCGCGGCGTGTGAGCGTGGCGGCCGCGGTCAAGGAGACCTACTTCGGCATCCTCCAGACTCGAAGCGCTCTCGACGCCGCGCGCGAGCAAATCGCCCTTCTGACGGAGACCCAGCGGGAAGTCGCCGAGCTGGTCGCGCAGGAGGCGGCGCTCCCGGCGCAGGCTCTCGACGCGAAAGCCGGTCTCGCCGCGGAGGAGCTCGATCAGCTCCGTCTGGCAAACCAGGACCGAACGTACCGGGAGCGGCTCAACGACCTTCTCGGCCGCGATCTCGACACGGAGTTCACGGTCGCCGAGCTTCCCGAGGCGGCCTTGCCCGAGTCCGAGCTGGAGACTGTCCGCGCTCGCGCGCTCGCCAACCGCCCGGAGATCCGTCAGGCGCGCCTGAAGATCGAGATGGCCGAGACGCAAGTTCGGGTCACGAAAGCGGAGTACATCCCGCAGCTGAGCCTCGCCGTCGATTATTCGTCTTACTACGGCATCGACCTGTTGCCGAGGAACGTGGCGCAGGCGGGGCTGCTCCTCAGCTGGAAACCGCTCGATTGGGGACGGTCCAAGCGGATCGCCTCCGACAACCTGCGCGTCGCGCAGGCCAGAAACGACGCCGCGGCCGCCGAGAGCCGTGTTTCGATGGAAGTGGGTCGCTGCTTCCGCGCCCTGAACGAAGCGCATGCGCAGCTCGGCGTGGCGCGCTTGTCGAGGGACGCGGCATCCGAGCGGGCGAGCGTGGCCGCCAACCGCCGCTCGGAGCAGGCGAACCTCGTTCGCGACGTCCTCGATGCGCGCGCGGGGCTGGCGGCGGCCGAGGCCAACTATCAAGCGGCACTGTCCGGGTACTGGTCCGCGCGCGCGGAGCTCGACAAGGCCGTGGGTGAGGAGCTGTGAGATGAGAGCCATCCTTCGTTCGCACATCCCGTCGGTCTTGCTCGCGGCCGCCTCCGTAACGGCGTGCCGCCAGGCGCCGCCGCCCGAGCCGGTCGCGCGCCCCGTGAAGACGACCCCCGCGCAAGCGGCCGAGCCGGTCGACGATCTCCGCTACGCGGCGAGCATCGAGCCCTTCGAGCAGGTCATCCTGTCCTTCAAGGTCGGGGGCTACGTCGATGAGATCCTGCGCGTCTCGGAGCCCCAGGGTGCGTCCCACCTCCTGCAGCAAGGGGACGTCGTCCGCCGTGGGACCGTGCTGGCCCGGCTTCGCTCGGGGGACTACCGGGAGCGCGTGAACCAGGCGCGGGCGCAGCAGGCGGAGGCCGAAGCATCGCTCGTGCGGGCTCGCTCCGATGCGGAGCGCGCCGAGCATCTGTTCGTATCGCAGAGCCTCACGAAGCCGGAGCGCGAAGCGGCAGTGGCGACGCTCGCCATGTCGCAGGCGCGCCTCGATGCGGCCAAAGCACAGCTCGAGCAGGCCCGGATCACGCTCGACGACTCGTCGCTCTCCGCGCCGATGGATGCGGTTGTCGTATCCCGCGGCATCGAGACGGGAACGCTCGCCGGTGCCGGGACCGTCGGATTCGTGCTCGCGGACGTGAATCGCGTCAAGGCGGTGTTCGGAGTGCCCGACCGCGTCGTGTCGAGGCTTTCGCTGGGGCAGCCGCTCCCGGTCGCGATCGACACGTCGAGCCATGCCGGCCGCATCACCGCGATCGCGCCGTCGGCGAGCGCGCAGAGCCGGTTGTTCTCGGTGGAGCTGTCGATCGACAACACGTCCCGGGCGCTCAAGCCGGGGATGATGGCCTCGGTCATCGTCCCCGAAGGTCGCGAGCGGCGTGCCGCGAGCACGGGGCTCGTCGTCCCGCTCTCCGCCGTCGTGAAGTCGCAGGACGGCGGCTACGGCGTCTTCGTCGTCGATGCGACGGCCGAGCCGCCGCGGGCGCACCTCCGCCGCGTCGGGCTCGGGGAAATCACGGGAAACAAGATCGGCGTGGCCGAAGGTTTGCGCTCGGGCGAGGCGGTCATCGTCAGCGGCGCGGCGCTCGTCATCGACGGCGAGCCGCTTCGGATCATTCCCTAAACGGAGCACGAGATGTCACACAGAAGCGATGCCGAGATCGTCCGCACAACCCACAACACCGCGCGGTTTTTCACCGAGACGCGGCACGTGGCCTGGGTCCTCCTGGCGGCCACGTTCGCCTGGGGGATCCTCGGCTACCGCGCGATGCCTCAGCGCAAGGACCCCGACGTCGCGCCGCGCCAAGCGCTGGCCATCGTTCCGTGGCCCGGCGCGAGCGCCGAGCAGGTCGAAGAGCTCGTCACGCGCAAGGTCGAGCAGCACATCGCCGAGAACCCGCACATCGAGAAGCTCACCTCGAACACGCGGACCGGCGTCGCGTACGTCGAGGTCGAGCTGACCGAGGACGTCAAGGCAAAGGACCGGGGCAAGGAGTTCGACGACATCAAGCTCAAGCTCGACGCGATCCACGACCTCCCCGACGGCGCCGGCCCGATCGTCTTCGTCAAGGACTTCGGCGATACGGCGACGCTGCTGCTCACGATCGCGAGCCCCCGGGTGACGGGGGTGGAGCTGGCGCTTCGCGCGCAGTCGATTCGCCGCGCCGTCCTGAAGGCGCGCGCGGGGGCGGGGGACGGGCGGGCCTGCGTCGTGCTCGGCGTGCCCGAAGCGGTCCCGATCCGCGGCGCGAAGATCCAGCTGACGCGCTTCGCCGAGTTCGCGCGGGAGCGCGGCGCCTTCACGGACACGGTCCTGGTCGACGGGCCCGGGTTCATCGGGGTCGACGGGAGGACGGCGGCGGGGGACGACGCGCTGAAGGCGCTCGTCTACGAGTTCGTGGCGCGGCGCATGCAGCCCGCAGAGATCCATCCGGACGTCTGGAGCCCGATCGTGATCCGCGACCCTGAAACCGCGGAGGCGAAGCTCGCGGAGAGCGCGGGCGACAAGTACAGCTACCGCCAGCTCGACGATTTCGCGGACCTCATCAAGCGCACCATGCTCACCCTCCCCGAGGTCGGCAAGGTCGACGTGTCCGGCGTGCTCGACGAGCGGATCTACCTCGACTACTCGCAGGAGCGGCTGGCGGCCTACGGCGTGCGCCCCGACGACCTCGCCCACGCGCTCGATGCCCGCAACATCACCCACCGCGGCGGAATCTTCGAGGCCGGCGACAAGAGCCTGCGCATCGACCCGTCCGGCGAGATCGGTGCCGAAAAGGAGATCGGCTCGGTGCTCCTGCCGGTCGCCGGCGGCGGGTCCGTCTATCTCCGCGATCTGGCCGACGTGTTCCGCGCGTACGACGCGCCTCCCCGCTTCATGAATTTCTACGGACGGATGGACGCGGACGGGCGCTGGCTGCGGACGCGCGCCGTCACCCTCTCGATCCAGATGCGGGCCGGGCAGCAGATCGCGAAGTTCGACCGCGTCGTGGACGCCGGGCTCGAGGACGTCAAGCAGCGTCTGCCCGAAGACCTCGAGATGGCGCGCACCTCCGACCAACCGCAGCAGGTCGAGGAGAGCATCCATCTCTTCATGAGCTCCCTCATCGAAGCGGTGGTCCTGGTCGTCCTCATCTCGCTCGTCGGCTTCTGGGAGTGGCGGTCCGCATTGCTGATGGCCCTGTCGATCCCGATCACGCTCGCGATGACGTTCGGCATCCTGGCGACGCTCGGGATCGATCTCCAGCAGGTGTCGATCGCGTCCCTCATCATCGCGCTCGGCCTGCTCGTCGACGATCCGGTGGTCGCCGGCGATGCGATCAAGCGCGACCTCGCGCTCGGCCACCCGCCGGTGGTCTCGGCGTGGCTCGGCCCGACGAAGCTCGCGACCGCGATCCTCTACGCCACGATCACGAACATCGCCGCCTACCTGCCCTTCCTTCTGATCAAGGGGGACACCGGCAACTTCCTCTACAGCCTGCCGGTCGTCATCGGGGCGTCGCTTCTGGCCTCGCGCGTGGTCTCGATGACGTTCATTCCGCTCCTCGGCTACTACCTCCTGAAGCCCAAGGCCGAAAAGTCGGTCGCGGAGCGCCGGGCGTCCGGGTTCGCATCGTTCTATTACCGGGTCGGCCGGTACGCGATCGAGCACCGGTGGAAGGCGCTCGCGGCGTCGCTCGTCGTTCTGGCGGCTGGATTGTTGCTCGGCGGCCAGCTGAAGGCGCAGTTCTTCCCCAAGGACCTCTCGTATCTGTCGTACGTCGACGTCTGGCTTCCGGAGGGCGCGCCGCTGTCGGCCACGCGCGAGGCCGCCACGCTCTCCGAGTCCGTGATCCGCGACGTGGCGAGCGCTTACCCGCACGGTCCCGTGCTGAGCTCCATGACCACGTTCGTCGGGGGCGGCGCGCCGCGATTCTGGACCTCGGTCGTCCCGGAGCAGAACCAGGCCAACTACGCGCAGATCGTCATCAAGGTCAACGACAACCGCGTGACGCAGCACCTGATCGCGCCGCTGCAGCACGCGCTGTCCGAAAAGGTGCCCGGCGCGATCGTGGACGTACGCCAGCTCGAAACGGGCGCTCCGGTCGGGATCCCGATCGCGGTGCGTCTGTCCGGAGAGGACATCCCGACGCTCCGCAGGCTCGCCGTCCGCACGAAGGACGTCTTCCGGGCCGACGCCGACGCCGAGCGCGTGCGCGACGATTGGGGCGCCGAGACGTTCGGCGTCAAGCTGCTCGTCGATGCCGACCGCGCGAACCTGGCCGGCCTCACGAACCGCGATATCGCCGCGTCCACGGCGGCGATGAACGGCACGCGCGTCGCCGTTCTGCGCGAGGGGGACAAACAGATCCCCGTGGTGGCCCGCCTCGCGATGGACGAGCGTGCGAGCCTCGGCGCGTTGCGCAACCTGTACGT
Source organism: uncultured Acidobacteriota bacterium (assembly GCA_964647625.1). GTDB lineage: Bacteria > Acidobacteriota > Polarisedimenticolia > Polarisedimenticolales > DASRJG01 > DASRJG01. Next base: position 37,618 of record CAZYHZ010000033.1, on the reverse strand, counting down.
CCACTCCCAGCACGGCGAGAACAGCGCGCCCCTCGAGCAGGTGTCGCGGCTCGACTACGGCGTCGCGACCGAGCACATCCAGCGCCGGAATCAATTCCGCACCATCACCGTGCAGGCGTTCCCGCGAAGCGGAGTGCTGAGCTCCGAGGTCTTGAAGCGCGCGATGCCCGAGCTGGCGCGCCTCCAGGCCGAGCTTCCCCCCGGCTACAAGATGGAGATCGGAGGGGAGCACGAGGAGCAGGTCAAAGGGTTCAAGGACCTGGCCCGGGTGATGCTGCTGTCCGTCCTCGCGATCTTCCTGGCCCTCGTCATCCAGTTCAAGCACGCCTTCAAGCCGGTGATCGTCTTCGCCGCGATTCCCTTCGGAATGGTCGGCGCGCTGTTCGGCCTCTGGGTCATGGGGATGCCGTTCGGGTTCATGGGATTCCTCGGCGTCGCCAGCCTGGTCGGGGTCATCGTCAGCCACGTCATCGTGCTGTTCGACTTCATCGAGGAAGCGCGCGAGCGCGGCGAGGCGCTCGAGGATGCGCTGCTCGACGCCGGGATCGTGCGCCTCCGCCCGGTTCTGATCACCGTCGGCGCGACGGTCATCGCGCTCGTCCCGCTCGCCATGCACGGCGGCCCGCTGTGGGAGCCGATGTGCTACGCGCAGATGGGCGGGCTGACGTTCGCGACCTTCGTGACGCTGCTCCTGGTGCCCGTGCTGTATGCGATCGCCGTCCTGGATTTGAAGCTCGTGAGATGGAACACACCGGCCGCCCTGCCGATCGAAGAAAGGAAAGCATCGTGAACACCGAAACCGTCAAGTCCGAAGTCCTCATCTGCGGCGCCGGCCCGACCGGTCTGGTCCTGGCCCTGCGTCTCGCCCGAGCCGGCGTGAGGTTTCGCATCGTCGATGCGTCGCCCGCGCCCGGAACCAGCTCGCGGGCCCTCGTCGTGCAAGCGCGGACGCTCGAGTTCTACCGCCAGATGGGGCTCGCCGAGGCGTTGATGAACGAAGGGGTCAAGTTCGGCGGGGTCAACTTCTGGGTTCGTGCCCGCAAGGTCGGCAGAGCCCCTCTGCTCGAGACCGGCCGGGGCCTGAGCCGGTTCCCTGACGTCTCCATCGTCACGCAGGACCGCCACGAGCGGTTCCTCGTCGAGCAGCTCGGGCATCTCGGGATAGAGGTCGAGCGCTCCACGGAGCTGATCGCTCTCGAGCAGTCCGACCGCGGCGTGCGCGCCACGCTGCGCCGCGCGGACGGCCGCGAGGAATCTTGCGAAGCGTCCTACGTCGCCGGGTGCGACGGAGCGCGCTCGGCGGTGCGGCACCTGCTGGGGGTCGATTTCCCGGGCGGGACCTACTCCCGCGTCTTCTACGTCGCCGACGTCGAGGCGACCGGCGCCGTGATGAACAGCGAGCTGCACATCGGCCTCGACGACGCGGAGTTCCTCGGCATCTTCCCGCTGCGTGGGGGCACCACGGCGCGGCTGATCGGAACCGTGGACATCGGGCACGAGAAAGACAAGGACACGGTCAAGTGGGAAGACGTCGGGCGGAGCGCTGCGAAGAAAATGGGGATCGACGTCCAGTCCGTCAACTGGTTCTCGACGTACCGCGTGCATCACCGCGTGGCGCACCGGTTCCGCGACCGGCGCGTCTTCCTGCTCGGCGACGCCGCACACGTCCACAGCCCCGTCGGCGGGCAGGGGATGAACACCGGCATCGGCGACGCCGTCAACCTCGCGTGGAAGCTGGCCGACGTCCTCAAGGGGCGCGCGGACGCGAGCCTGCTCGACAGCTACGAGCCGGAGCGCCGCGGGTTCGCGTTGAAGCTCGTCTCGACGACCGATCGCGCGTTCGTGTTCATCACCAGCTCGGGCCGCTTCGCTCGATTCGTCCGCACGCGCATCGCGCCGATCGTGATCCCGAAGGCGCTGTCGATCCGCCGGATGCTGCGCTTCGTCTTCAAGACGGTCTCCCAGACGGGGATCAGCTACCGACGAAGTCCCTTGTGCGCCGGCGGAAGCGGATCGGTCTTGGGCGGCGACCGGCTCCCGTGGGTCGAGCATGCCGGCCCCGGCGGGGCGCCGGACAATTTCGCGAATCTCGACGGACGCTCGTGGCAAGCCCACGTCTACGGAACGCCGAACACCGACATCGCCGAGGCGTGCCGTACGCTCGGCATCCCCCTCCGGATGTTTCCCTGGCAGCCTGCTATGAAGACGGCCGGCCTCGCGCAGAACGCGCTTTACCTGCTGCGGCCCGACGGCTACATCGCGCTGCTCGATCCCGCCGCGAACCCGACGACCCTCGAGCGGCACTGGAGGGCGATGGGCTACGGCCGGTCGGTCGGCTTCAAGGCGGCGGCGTAAGGGGGAATCCGGAAACGTTCAGCGCCTGTGAGCCGCCGTCGCGAGCAGCCGGTCGGCGGCGACTCGCTCGGCCTCCGCGCGGCTTTCCGGATCGTCGGCGATGACCGCGAGGAAGTGGTGCCGGTCGAGCGCGACGACCTTGGACGGCGCGGTGATGCGCACGGTGGCCGTTCGCGGGACGTCGTGCAGCAGAGCGATCTCGCCGAAGCTCGCGCCGGGCGCGTAGGTCGCGACGCGAACGTCATCGACCTCGACGACGGCGGCGCCGCTTTCGAGCACGTAGAAGCGGTCGCCGACGTCTCCTTGCCGGATGGCGAGGGCGCCGGCCTCGAAGCTCATCGGCTCGAGCTGAGCGGCGAGGCGCTCGATGGTCTCGGGCGGCAGCGGCGCGAACATCGGCACGCCCAGGATCAGGTGGAGCCGGTCGCGCGAGACGAGCGGACCGAGATCGATCGCGGTCAGCGGCTTCAACAGGATCACGGCGAGCAGCGGCAAGAACGCGCCGGCGATGATCAGCGCCGAGCGGATTCCCGCGGCATGGACGAGCATCGCCGCCGTCGCCGACCCGAGTGCGAGGCCGGCGTACGACGAGCCCTCGAGAAAACCGAGAAAACGGGCGACCGCATCGTCGGGCGACACGCGGCTGAGCAGCGTCCGCCCCGCGATGTCCATCAACGTTCGACCGGCGCCGCAGGCGGCGAGCGCGGCGATTGCGACGGCCACTCCGGGGCGCAGGCCGATCAACGCGATCGGAAGGCCGAGCAGCAGGGCGCCCTGGACGAGAGCGGGGGTCAGCCGCCGCCGGCCGACGAGGAGCACGGCGGTCCCGGCGCCGGCGAACCCGCCGCAGCCGAGCGCGGTCGACAGGACCCCCGCGCCTCCGGCCTGCATGCCGAGAAGGCCGAGCGCGATCACGACGAGGAACGTTCGGATCGCGCCCATCAATATGTGCTTTCCGAACGTGAGCCCGACGACGATCGCCGCGCGGTGCTCGCGAGCCAAGAGCCTCGCGCCGTCGGTGAGATAGCGCATTGCGGTCCCGGGCAGCGTGAAGCGGCGGCGATCCACGGGCACGCGCGCGACGAGCACCGTCGACATCGCCGCGAGCGGCACGCACGCCGCGAACGCCGCGGCCGGCCCGCTCCACCGGAGGATGATCCCCGCCAAGAGCGGGCCCGCCAACAGGCCGAGATTCCTCACGGTCGTCAGCGCGACGTTCGCCGCGGTCAAAGACGTCGGCGCGACCGAGAGTGAAGGAAGCAGCGCGCCTTGCGCCGGCCGGATGGGCGTCGCCGCGAGCGAGGCGAGCGTGACGCACGCCCAGATCGCCGGGCGCGGTGCGTCGAGCGCGATCGCCGCCGCGCTTCCCGTCACGGCCGCCGTCAGCGTGAGGTAGGCGATGACAAGGATTCGCTGCCGCGAGAACCGGTCGGCCAGCGCCGCGGCCACGGGCGCCGCCAGCGCGCACGGGAGCAGGATCGCGAGACCGATGACCCCGACGCCCGTCGCACCCGAGCGCTCGTACGTGTAGACGCCGATGGCGAGCCAGCCGATCGCCTCGATCGCGGATGCCGCGCCGAAGGCGATGACGACCCGGCGCAGCGATGCGACCCGAAGCGCGAGCCGGAACGCGGCAAGCGATGACGCGTATTCACGCCACGTGCGCATCGCCCATCGTGTCATCTCAGGGACGCTAACAGCGGGCCGTTACAATCGTGTGAACAGTGCGGACGCGGCAGCGGTGGCTCAGACGAACTGGACATCCTTCATCGGATAGTGGCGGCGATTTCGGGTCCAGAGGCGGAGTCCGGTTGTCGCCGCCGCCGCCGCTATGAGCGCGTCAGCAATCTCGACGCCATGGGAGCGATGGAACCGGGCTAGGTAGCTTCCGGCCCGGCGACCCGCGACGGCGTCGAGCACGACCTCGCCTCGCGCATCGAAGAAGGCCTGGGTTCCGGACTCCTCGCCGGGCCGCGCCCCCGCGAAGACTTCAGCCCAGGTGATGGCCGTGCAGTACGTCGGAACTCCGTCGCGCGCGTACCGCTCCGCTCTCTCGATGACGTCCTTGGTTCCTCGAAGCATTTCGATGACCACGTCGGAATCGAGAAGAACGCCGTTCAGCTGCGCCTGGTCCGCGTCGACCTCGTACCGCGCCGCAGCCGTCTCACGTACTCTCGCGTCTCGGGAAGATCGTCGCGCTCTCGCCATAGTCCCTCAATCGCCCGCAGCGTCGTGATCTGCTCCTCGGGACCGACCGCACCGTACACACGAACGAGCGCGTCGCGCACCAGCTCGGAGAGTGTTCGACCCTGCCGCTTGGCGAGTCGGGTCAAGCGCTGGTGCACCGCGTCATCCAGGTAGAGCTGCGTGCGGGTCATACGATGTATATACATCGTGTAGCGAGTTCCGGCAACTCGCGCCGCGATCAGTTCAAGCCCGCCACCAGCATGTCCTTCGGGTACCGGACCGTGTACGCGAGCACGACGTCCTTCTTCTCGTGCGGCGCCAGCGTGAGCTTCCACAGGACGACGCCGGGACGTGTCTTGCTCGGCGTGCGCGACGACCCGAGCGGGACGTCGACCGTGACCTCGCGGACGACTTCCGCGCGGTCGGGGTACGCGGTCACGTCGACGACGCGGGCCCGCGCCGCGTCCACGGTCGTGGCCCGGGTGGCGTTCAGTGGCACGGCAAACAGAAGAAGCGGGAGCGTGAAGCGGATTCGGCGGGCGGTGCGCGCGTTCATGGCGGCCTCCTTGGAGTTCGACGACTCGTATGACCGGAAGCCTAGGCGCAGGTTCCCGACTACGGGGTCAATCCGCCATAGAGCCGCGGGGGCGCTGCCGCACCCGTCCATCAAGCTACGATTTCACGTCCTTCGAGCTGATGTCGATCGTGATCATGAACCCGTTCGTGCCCTTGTATTCGAACTTGTTGTCCCCGCGGCGATAAGCCTCGGTCTCGTTCGGCATCAGCACGAACCCGTCGTTGCGGGGTGCCGCGAAGTACTTGAGGTTCTTGATCACGGTCGGCTCCGCGGTCATGGCCGTGGCGTTGTGGGCGAGGACGATCTCTCCCGCCGCGCCGCCTCCCAGCTTGGCCACGGCGCGATCCTTGCCGCCGTTCCATTCGACCGGCGCGTCGGCGCCGACCGTGAACGATTTCCACTTGAACGGATAGACCGGGCCCACGAGGATGCCGGCGATCGCCTCGCGCTGCTCCTTCGTGACGGACGGATCCCAGGTCACCTCGGCCCATTCGGTCTGGCCGTCGGCAAAGTCGTCGCCGAGATCGCCGGCGATCCAGAACTTCGCGCCGGCGAGGTTGACGTTTCCCTTCATTCCCTTGTTGACCTTGTAGGCCATGTTGAACCGGCAGTAGTGTTTTTCGCCGTGGCCGGCGTGAGCCGGCGCCGGTTTCGTGCTGAAGTAGCACGGACAGAACATCGAGCAGCTGCACGCCTCGATGATGGTCGCGTTGAACGACCATTCGGCTGCCGTCTTCGGCGGCGCAGAATTTCCTCCGGTCGCGCCAACGGCCGCCACGACCGCGATCAGGATCGCCGCGGGAACACCCGCGGCCACGATGGCCTTGCGTCTGTTCATGGGCCCCCCTTTGTGCTCGGACGTTCGGCCGAGGGTACTCCCATTCACGGGGCCCGGAGCGGTTTCTTCGGGGGGCAGTCCCGGGTGCCCGGCCGGTGATTGCTGGGTGGAGGAATTTGGCCCGAAACTCACAAGAACTGCGCTCATCTCGAAATGAAAAAGGGGGAGCCTCACGGCTCCCCCCAGGTTTGCGCTTTTGCGATCGTCGGAGCGATTTACGCCGGATGATGCGGATGATGGTGATGGTGTTCCACCGGGCCCGTATGCGTCCGCGTCGTCTGGGTCGTGGTCGTGCCGGCTTCCTTGGTGCGCACCGTGTGCGTCTCGGTCGTACCGCCGTGAGGACCGACGGTGGTCGCTTCGTGCGTGACCGTGTTCCCTTCCTTCGTGGTCGTCGCATGGCGCGTCGTGACTCCGCCGTTCGGGCCGACGGTCGTCCCGTCATGCGTGACCGTGTTTCCTTCCTTCGTGGTCACACCGTGGTGCGTGGTGACGCCGCCGTTGGGGCCGACGGTCGTCCCGTCGTGAGTCACGGTGTTTCCGGCCTTCGTCGTGACGCCTTCGTGCGTGACGGTCTTGCCGTTTGCCGTCGTCGTCGTGGCGCTGCGCGTCGTGGTATTGCCGGTGTGGGTGGTCGTCACGGTCTTCGTCGCGGTCTTCGTGTCGGCCGTTTGAGGGTTGGCCGCCTGATCGTCGGCGTGCGCTGCGAACGACGCCAGCGACACCGCGACAGGCAGGATCAGAACCCAGGGGGAACGCGTTCCTCTCATCATTTGGGGGGTCTCCTTGTTCCTCACGGGAAAAAGTGTCGGTCGCGGAGCCGCCTCGCGCAAGCGGGGGGCGCGAAGCACCGATTGGCGGGGGTTTTTCACCACCTGCCATCATCTATATATGCGGGTCGTCCGGGACAGATTGTAGGGACGCTTCCCAGGGGGTCGCGATGGAAGTGGGAATCGACAGCTTCGCGGCGGCATACACCGAGGCCAGCCGTGCGGTCAGACCCGCGGACCGCATGCGCGACCTCGTCGACCAGATCGTTCATGCCGATGAGGCCGGGCTCGACATCTTCGGGATCGGCGAGCACCACCGGCGCGAGTATCTCGACTCGGCGCCCGCTTTGATCCTCGCGGCCGCCGCCGCGCGCACCCGACGCATCCGACTGACGAGCGCCGTCACGGTCTTGAGCGCCGCCGACCCGGTGCGCGTATTCCAGGAGTTCGCGACGCTCGACCTGCTGTCCGGGGGCCGCGCGGAGATGGTCGTGGGGCGCGGATCGTCGATCGAGGCGTTCCCGCTCTTCGGGTTCGACCTCGACGAGTACGACGCGCTGTTCTCGGAGAAGCTCGCCCTCCTCCTCAAGGTGCGCGACAACGAGCGCGTGATGTGGTCCGGCAAATACCGTCCGGCGCTGACGGGGCAGGGCGTCTATCCGCGGCCGGTCCAGAACCCGTTCCCGATCTGGGTCGGCGTCGGCGGGACGCCGCAGTCGTTCGTGCGGGCGGGGACGCTGGGGCTTCCGCTCATGGTCGCCGTCATCGGCGGGGAGACGCGCCGCTTCCGGCCGCTCGTCGATCTGTACCGCGAGGCCGGAGCGCGCGCCGGGCATCCGCCGGAGCGCTTGAAGGTCGGCCTGCACTCGCTCGGCTACGTGGCGGCAACGACGCAGCAAGCCGCCGACGAGTACTTCCCGGGTTACGCTCGGGCTTTCACCGACGTCGGGAAGGAGCGAGGCTGGCCGCCGGTGACCCGCGCCGCCTACGATGCCCAGCGCGGCCGGCACGGCGCGCTTCTCATCGGCAGCCCGGAGGAGGTCGTCGAGAAGCTCGTCCGGCACGGCGAAGCGCTCGGAGGGATCTCGCGCGTGACGTTTCAGATGAACGCGGCCTCGCTAGAGCACGACAAGATGATGAGCGCGACCGAGCTCCTGGGCGCGCGCGTCGCGCCCGCGCTGCGCGCGGCGGCGCCGGGCTAAGGAGGTCGCCTCGATGGGAATCGACGTCCTGTCCGATGTCTTGAGCACGATCCGGCTGACGGGGGCGGTCTTCTTCGACGTGCGCTGCGTCGAGCCGTGGGTCCAAGAGGCGCCGCGAGGCAGCCTGATCGTGGACCGCGTGCTGCCGGGTGTCGAGCACCTGATTCCGTATCACGTCGTCTCCGAAGGGTCGTGCTGGGCAGGCGCCGTCGGCGATGAGCTGAATCAGCTCGAGGCCGGCAGCATCATCGTGTTCCCTCACGGCGACGCGCACGTCCTCTCGAGCGCGCCCGGGATGCGTCAGCCGCCCGTCATGGAGGTGTACGCCCTGCCGTCGGACGGGCAGTTGCCGATCAAGGTCGAGGTCGGGGAAGGCGCGAGCGTGACCCGACTGGTCTGCGGCTATCTCGGCTGCGACGCGCGGCCGTTCAATCCGCTCCTGGCCGCGCTCCCGCGGGTGCTCGTGATCAAGAACCGCCGCGGCGAACCCGGCTCGTGGCTGTCAGGCTTCGTCGACATCGCGGTCGCCGAGTCCCGCGACAAGCGCGCCGGGGGCCAGTCGGTGCTCGGCCGGCTGAGCGAGCTGATGTTCGTCGAGGTCTTGCGGCGCTACCTCGACGGCCTGGAAAGCGAAGAGACCGGCTGGCTCGCGGGATTGCGCGATCCGTACGCGGGCCGCGCGCTGTCCCTCCTGCACGAAAAACCGGCGCACCCGTGGACGCTCGAGGACCTGGCGCGCGAGGTGGGGCTGTCCCGGTCGGCGTTCGCCGAGCGGTTCACCCACTACGTGGGGCAGCCGCCCATGCAATACCTCTCGCGCTGGCGGATGCAGGTCGCCGCCGGAATGCTCGCGAAGGGCTCGAAGGTCGTTCAGGTGGCGTTCGAGGTGGGGTACGACTCGGAAGCGGCGTTCAGCCGGGCGTTCAAGCGGATGGTGGGAGCGTCGCCGGCGACGTGGCGCGAGCGGCGGCCGCCCGTGGCGGCGTCCCCCGTCTCGTAGAACGACGGACCCGGATCGGCTCCGGGCCCGTCGTCTCCTTGCAGCTTACTTCGTCTTCATCGCCACCGTCTCTTGCGCGGGACGGAGCGCGTGCTCGAACACCCACGCTCCCACCGCGTCGCCTTGCCTGTACCCCTCGGCCACCGCGGTCGGGAAGTGGATGCCGGCGAACACGCGCGATGCGCCGTTTTCTCGCGCCGCTTCGGAGAAGCTCCAGAAGCTGCGCGTGACGCCCGGATACGGATCGCCGCTCGTCACGCGGAACGCGACGTAGTCGGTTCCGAAGTAGCGGGCGAGCACCGCCGCGGCCGCTGCGCCGAGGATCGAGTGCGCGGACGGATAGTCCGGCACCGGCGGCGTCATCAGGTACGACAGCCACTCGCCGTCTCCCGCCTCGCGGATCGCCGTCACCGGACGCCAGTAGTTGTAGTGGTACTTGGCTTCGATCCCGGCGATGAAGCCGTCCGCCATCGCCATGTTCACGAGCGCGAAGAGCCGCGCGTTCTCGTGAAGGTCGAGCGCGTGAGCCTCCGCGACCGTCCGCGTGATCCGGTTCCAGCCCTGAGCGGAATTTTCGTACCAGAAGCGAGCGATCTCGCTCTCGTCCTCGTCTCGCGCTCCGCCCTTCTCGCCACCGACCGAGCGAACCGTCTCGATGTCGGCGCGGGCCGTCCCGCTTCCGATCGCCGGCGGAGGCCCGGGCCGGAACTGAGACGCCGCGCTCAGCGCGAACGGCTTGACGCCGCCCCACTGCGCCATGAAGGCCGGCGTCAGGTCCGGCGGCGTCGGCCGGTATTCGCCCGGCTTGGCTCCCGGAGCCGGTTTGACCGATCGCTCCGATCCGTCGGCCTTGCGCGCCATCAGGACGGAGGAGGCCGTCGAGCGCCCGAGGGCGACACCGCCGTCGGTCGCGCGGTCCTTCGGGAGCGTGCTCAGAGACTTCGCCAGCTCCTCGTCGAAGCGGGCCTTGGACGCGGGATACAGCGCGACGAGCACGTCGTGCGCGGCCTCCGCGGCGGCGGCGGTCGCCGATGCGCCCTTCCCGCCCTCGTGGGGTCGGAGGTGCGTCGTGTAGCGCGGCTCGGCCGCGTTCACGGCGTCGTGGATCGCGACGTGCAGGATCGCGAAGTTCCTCGACTCAGAGATCGGGTCGGTCTTCGCGGCCTCGGACGCCTCGGCCGCCACCTGGTTCCAGTGGATGACTTCGTCGGCCCGCGCGGTCGACAGCGGGGACAGCAGCGCGATCAGAAGCAACATCGACTTTTTCATCGGGTTCTCCTTTCGTGACTCCTCATGCCGGTCACGTTAGGAGGCGGCGAACAGACCCACCATGACGGCGCGTACGCATCGCTTGACCCGGCATCCGGCAGCAGGACGCGGCTTGACCGGGCGTCCGCGGGGCATGATCGAGGGTCCGTTTCGACGCGCGTTTCCCGGTCTACAATCCGCGCCGCACCGTCCATGAGAAAAAGAGTCGTACTTGCCGCATGTGCGGGGGCGATTCTCGCCCTCGCCTCGCCCGTCTTGGCGTCGATCCCCGACGATCTCATCGTCGAGCGGTTCGGCACCGAGCGCGGCTTCCCGTCGGAGACGATCACGGCGCTCCACCGGGGCCGGACGGGGTTCCTATGGGTCGGATCGCGCGAGGGGCTGTCGGTCTGGGACGGCTACAACGTGCGCATCTTCGAGCATGAGGTCGGCAACCCCGCGTCGCTCCCCGACAACTCCATCCGGACGATTTACCAGGACCGGGCCGGCACGATCTGGGTCGGGACGAACTCGGGCGGGCTGGCGCACCTCGACATCGCGACGGGACGGTTCCGGAGCTTCCGCCGGGACCCCGTCGACCCGAAGAGCCTGAGCCATGACAGCGTCTATGCCATCGAGGAAGACAACGACGGCGCGCTCTGGGTGGGAACGCAGGACGGGCTCAATCGCCTCGATCCGCGCACCGGGACGTTCGAGCGCTTCGCCGCCAACCCCTCCGATCCCGCGAGCCTTCCATCGGGCTTCGCCTACGCGCTGAAGCTCGACCGGTCGGGACGGCTGTGGGTGGGCACCCTCAATGCCGGCGTCGTCTGGATCGATCCCAAGACGCGGCGCATCACGCGAGTCCCGTTCGCGAAGGATCCCGGCACGCCTGCCGCCGACACGAACGTCTTCGCCATCGTCGAGGACAAGGCCGGGACGCTTTGGTTCGGCACCGAGCGAGCGCTCTACGCGTTCGATCCGGCGGCAGGATCGCTGCGCTTCAAGTCGATTCGCGAGCTGGCGCCGGGAAGCGACGTGCCGATCGTCACGTCGATGGCCGTAGACGGGCAGGGCGTCATCTGGCTGTCGACGTGGAACCGCGGCCTGGTGGCGTTCGACCCGCAGACCGGAGTCAGCCGGGGATTCCGTCACGATCCGCAGCGCGAGGGAAGCCTCGCCGCCGATCGCTTGTCGTCTGTCTTCGTCGATTTCGAAGGGGAGGCGTGGATCGGAAGCTGGGGAAACGGAATCGATCGCTTCGGAACCGTGGGCGATCTGTTCCACGCAATCCTCGAGCCGAACGGGCTTCCGTATCACGAAGTCACGTCGGTCTTCGAGGACCGAGACAACCGGCTGTGGGTCGGGACGTGGGGGAAGGGGCTTTACAGGCGGTCCCCGGGAGCGGCCGAGTTCTCGGGCATCGCCGCGCCCGCCGATCCTCCACTCGCGCTGAACACGGTGCTGTCGATGGCCGAGCAGGCGGATGGGACGATCTGGGCCGGCTCGATGGCGACGTTGACGAAGATCGACGCCCGGTCGGGGAAGGCGACGGTCGTACGAGTCGGCGGCGAAGGGGCCCAGCTCGAGACCGGCTTCACGAATGCGGTGCTCGTCGCACGATCCGGCACGGTATGGATCGGCACCGGCTCCGCCGGCTTGTTCGAGATCGAGCCCGGCGGCGCGCGGCGTCAGTACGTCAGCAACCCGAACAACGACGCGAGCCTGAGCGACAACACCGTGACCACGCTCCTCGAAGGCGGAGACGGCGCCCTGTGGGTGGGCACACGCTCCGGCGGTCTCAACGTGTTCGATCCCTCGAGAGGCGGATGGCGCCGGTTCCTCCCCTCGGCGACCGATGCGGGCACGATCGGCCACCAGCACGTCTCCTGCCTTCTCGAAAGCCGGGGCGCGATCTGGGCGGGAACGGACGGCGGAGGGCTCGCGAAGATCGAGCGCGACGCGTCGGGCTCGCTCCACGTCAAGCGCGTGACGACCGACGACGGGCTCGTGAACCAGAACGTCGTCTCGCTTCTTGCCGACGACGACGGCTCGCTGTGGATCGGGACGCGGCACGGACTGTCCCGCTACGATCCCGCGGCCGGCCGGTTCCGCAATTACGGGCTTGGCGACGGGCTGCCGAGCGTCGAGTTCAGCGCCGGTGCCGCGCAGCGTGGCAAGGAAGGGCTGCTCTTCGGGACGTCGCGCGGCCTCCTCGTCGTGCGCGCGGGCACGCCGTTCGGCGAGCCGGTGGTCTCGCCGACGGTGATCACCGAGATCCGGACGCTTTCGGGGCCGATGACCCTGCCCACGGCGCCCTGGGAGACGAGGGAGATCGTCGTCCCTTACGGCACGCCGTTGTCGTTCGGCTTCGCCGTCCTCGACTTCCGCTCGCCCCACCGCTTCCGCTACCGGATCGCGGAACGGGGAAACGACTGGACCGAGCTCGGAGCGAACCGCGTCATCGCCTTCACCGACCTCTCTCCGGGGAGCTACACGATGAGCGTGCGCGGCCGCAGCGCCCGCGGCGGCTGGAGCGAGACCGCGGCGCCCCTGCGCATCCGCGTCACGCCCCCGTTCTGGATGACCTGGTGGTTCCGCGTGTTCGGCGGCCTGGCCCTCGCCGCGGGCGTCTTCGCGGTCATCGGCGCGCGCACGCGCGTGCTCGAACGGCGCAATCGCGAGCTTCTCGCCCTCCAGACCGAGCGCGAGAAGGCGCTCCTCGAGGCGCGCGCGAGCCAGGAGGCGCTGCACGGCGCGTACGGCCGGCTCCGCTCGCTCACGCGCCAGCTCGAAGATGCGAAGGAAGAAGAGAAGCGCCGGATCGCCCGCGAGCTGCACGACGAGCTGGGCCAGCTCCTGAGCGCGATCAAGATCAACCTCAAGGCCCTGGGCCGCCTCGGAGACCGCGTCGAAGAGCGCGGCGAGCGGATCGCCGACGCGATCGCGCTCGTCGACGAGATGATCGGGCACGTCCGCGAGATGGCGCTCGACCTGCGCCCGCCGCTTCTCGACGAGCTGGGGCTCGTGCCGGCGCTTCGGGGCTACGCCGAGGGGCAGTCGATGCGCACGGGTGTCGCGATCTCGGTCGAAGCCAACGCCGATTCCGAGCGGCTTCGCCCGGACACGGCCATCGCCGCGTTTCGCATCGTGCAGGAGGCCGTGCACAACGCGTTGCGCCATGCATCGGCGAGACACTTGACCGTGTCGGTGCGGCGCGATCCGACCCGACTCCAGCTCCGCGTGCACGACGACGGCCGGGGCTTCGACCTCGACGAGGCGCTCGGGCGCGCGGCAACGGGGCGCCACCTCGGGCTTCGCGGGATGCGCGAGCGCGTCGAGGCCTTGGGCGGCCGGCTCGAGATCGAATCGACGCCCGGGCACGGATCGGAGATCCGTGCGAGCATGCCGCTTCAGCCCGAGGAGGCCGCATCGTGAAGATCGTGCTGGCCGACGATCACGCCGTCGTGCGGAAAGGCATCCGCGCGGTCCTCGCGTCGCTTCCCGGGGTGGACGTCGTCGCCGAGGCGTCCGACGGGCGCGAGGCGCTGGCCCTGATCGAGAAGCACCGCCCCGACCTCGCCGTCCTCGACGTCACCATGCCCGAGCTGAACGGGCTCGACGTGGCGGCGCGCATGCCCAAGTCGTCCCCCGGCACGAAGGTGCTGATCCTCTCGATGCACGCAGGCGAGGCGTACGTGGCGCAGGCGCTTCGTGCCGGCGTGGCCGGCTATCTGCTCAAGGACGCCGCCGACGACGAGCTGCCGATGGCGATCAAGGCGATCGCGCGCGGGGACGTCTACCTGAGCCCGAAGATCTCGCGTCAGGTCGTCGAGCGCTACGTGCAGGCCGGCTCGGCGCCCCCCGATCCTTTGGCGGGCCTCACCACGCGGCAGCGCGAGATCCTTCAGCTCGTCGCGGAGGGGAAATCGTCGAAGGAGGTCGCCGCCCTGCTCGATCTCTCGGTGAAGACGGTCGAGTCGCACCGCAGCCAGATCATGGAGCGCATCGGCGTCCACGACCTCACGGGTCTTGTACGTTTCGCGATTCGGGCCGGGCTGGTGTCGCCGGAGTCTTGACCGTTTTCTTGCGCGCCTTGCCGTCGCGCCGCCACTCGAGCAGCAATCCGTCGAAGCCGTCGATCAGGTCGTACTTCGCGAGGAAACCGTCCGCGCCCGAGGCGACCGCCTCGTCGCGCGCGGCCGTATTCGCGTGGAAGGTGACGAGGAGAACGAACGGGGCCTGAGGACGGGCCTTGATCTCCCGCGCGAGCTGAAATCCGTCCGCGCCGTTCATCACGCACTCGACGACCACGAGATCGGGATTCACGCGCTCGATCGAATCCAGCGCTTCGGCCCGCGTCCGCGCGACGCCCAGGAAATGCATGTCGCTGCGCGAGTCGATCCAGCGCAGGGCGCTCGCCAGGAACACGTCGCTCTCGTCGACGACGAGCACTCCGATCGATCCCCCTGAAGTCACCGTCTTCCTCCGGGCCGGGAGTATTCGACGGAGGCGGGTCCCGGGGCCATCAGGAGATACCCCGGAAATCGCGGCGGCATACCCCGGGACCGTGTTCTCCGGTCGCATCCTCGGGGTATCCCCCTATGGTCGCTCCCCCCCTAGCGTCATAAACCAATCGCGCTCGCCAAGAGCCGTGCCGCGAACACCCCGGCGCGCGAGGGAAAAAGGGGTATCGATGATCAGGAAGTTTGTCGCCGTCGCCGCGCTCGGGGCCGCCGTCCTGACGGGGTCCGCCGCGCGCGCCATGACGCTCACGAGCGACGCAAACATCGTCGAGCTGTTGGAGCAATCACAGGACGTCGTCGTCGGACGGGTCGCGAAGGTCGAGGACGGTCTCGACGAGCGCGGCATTCCCTACACCGAAGTCACGCTCGAGGTCACGGAGTCGATCCGCGGCCACCTTTCGGGCGCCACCACCTTCCGGCAATTCGGGCTGCTGAAGCCGCGTCCGATGCCGGACGGGCACCGCACGATGATGCCGGCGCCCGACGGATTCCCGAAGTACGTCCCGGGCGAGGACGTCGTCCTGATGCTCCGTCCGTCGGCGCGCTGGACCGGCTTCCGGATGCCCGCCGGCGTGAGCGCCGGTAAGTTCAACCTCGGGCCCGGGCGCGTCGCCAACGACTCCGGCAACCGCGGCCTCTTCAACAACGTTCGACTCGAAAAAGGGCTCGCGAGCGAGCGCGAGGCGCAGATGATGCGCGCCGGCGGCCCCGCGAACCCCGACACGTTCCTCGCGTTCTTGCGGAAGGCCGTGAACGGCCGGTGGGTCGAAACCGGCCGCCTGAGCCGGGCGGACCTGAAGCCGGCTCAGGCAAGGAGCGGGCGATGAAGGCGCTCGTGCGATCCACGCTCGCCGTCGTCGCCGTCGGCCTCGCGACCGCCGCTCTCGCGGGAGGTCCGCTCAACACGTTCGACGCCGCCAACCGGATTCCGTACCACTGGGACATGTCTCGCTGGCCGAACGGCCAGGTTCCGGTCCTGACCGACCTCGGCCCGCTGGGCCCGCTGACGAACGAGCGCGCGAACGAGATGGTGGCGTTCGCGGCCAACCAGTGGTCGAGCGTGCCGACCTCCAGCTTCCGCGCCGGCATCTACGGAGACTTCTCCGCGATCGGCCTCGGCGACGTCGACAACTCGAACATCAACTCGATCATCGGCACCTTCAACGACGGAGGGATCGACGTCGTCTACGACACCGACGGCAGCATCCTGCAGAACTTCTTCGGCCTGCCTCCCACCGGAGTCCTGGGCATCACGAGCCTGGATTTCGTCAACACGGGAACGCCGGAAATCCTCGAGGCGTGGATGGTCCTGAGCGGCCCCGGGATCCACGCGAACGACCCCGACGGGATCGGCTTCCAGGGCGTCGTCACGCACGAGATGGGCCACGCGCTGAACCTCGCGCACTCCCAGTCGAACGGCGCGGTGCAGAACTTCCAGGTCCTCGACGCGCCGAATCCGTCCGGGTGCGCGACCCCGTGGAGCGGGACGGTCTCGCCCATGCAGATCGAGACGATGTATCCGATCAGCACGCCCGAGCCGGGCCAGAGCGGCGAGGGGATGGGGACCGTCGACCGCATCGACGACATGTCCGCGCTGTCGGACATCTACCCGGCCCCGGGCTATCCGCAAAATCGCGGAACGATCCAGGGCACGATTTACGACGCGGGCTTTGGCGAGGTCGGAAGCGTCAACGTGATCGCGCGGAACGTCGCGGACCCGTTCAACGACGTCAGCTCGTACATCTCCGGCCAGGTCTCGAAGGGAGACGCCGGCCCCGACGGCTCGTACGTCTTCAACGACCTGACCCCCGGCGCCCGCTACGTGGTCTATGTCGACAAGCTGGAGATCGGCGCCTTCTCGGTCCCGGTGCTTCTCACGCTTCCCGGCCCCGAGGAGTACTACAACGGCGCGATGGAGGGAGCCGACTCCACCACCGACGACCGCTGCTCGTGGACGACCGTCGCCGCGACGCCGGGCGCTCCGGTGACGGCGGACATCCAATTCCAGAAGTATCCGGGGGCGCCGACGTTCATCCCGATGCCGGCCGTCGGCGTACCGAGCGACATCACGCCGGACGGGAGCATCGCCGTCGGCGGCGAGGGAGACGGCCAGCAGATCTTCCGGTGGAACCTCGACACCGGCGCGTTCGACGAGCTTGGCGGGGTGTTCACCGGTGGAGTGGGAATTTCCGACGACGGGACGAAGATCGTCGCGGCCGCGACCGACCCGATCGACGGGTACGTCCACGCGGCGATCTTCCAGACGGACGCATGGACGACGCTCCCCGGCGTCGCCGGCGGGGTTCCCTGCGGGGGCTCATCCGGGAACATCTTGTCGTCCGCCTATGACATCTCGGGGGACGGGAACACCGTCGTCGGACTCTCGTACGGAAGTCTCGGCTGCCAGGGCGATACGATTCGCGGCTTCAAGTGGACGTCCGCCGGCGGAACGGTCGCTCTGCCCAAGGTCAACTCGTTCGCCTATCCCGGGCGCGCCTCCGCGGTCAACTACGACGGGAGCGTGATCGTCGGCTTCGACCAGGCCTCGACCGGGATGCGGCGCGGCGTCGTCTGGAAGAACGGCGTCGCCAGCCTGATCCTCACCTCGACGAACAACTGGACCGGCGAGGCGCTCCACGTCACGCCGAACGGCGCGACCGTGCTCGGTGTCTCGTCGGGCGCAACCTCGAATCAAGCGTACCGGTACGGCGTCACGCCGAAGACCTTGACGCTCCTCGGAAACTTCGGCTCGCCGTACACAGGCGCCGTCGCCAACTCCGGCAACGACAACCTCAGCTTGATCACCGGCTACTCGACGACCAGCGGGGGCGTCACGCCGGCGATGTGGACGGCGCAGCTTCACTGGTTCAACTACAACACGTTCCTGTCGAGTCAGGGCGTCAACACCCACGGCGTCCTGATCGCGGCTCCAACGGCGGTGTCATCCACCGGCACGGTCATGGTCGGCAACTTGTCGACCCAGTACGGCAACGTCGGCTTTGCGCTCAAGACCCCGACCTCGGTCGTCTGCCACGTCGCGGCCGGCGGCCCGCCGCAAACCCAGTCGGTGAGCTTCCCGGCCGGGCTGGACACCGCGCTCGCCGCGGGGGACACGCTTGGCCCGTGCGCGTGCAGCGCCTCGGCACCCGTGGGCACGCCCACGCTCGGCTTCACCGCGCACGATGCGTTCTCCTGGACGTCGCTCCCGGGCGCTACGGGATACGACGTCTCGCGCGGGAGCCTCTCGGCGCTTCACGCAAGCAGCGGTGATTTCGCCGTTGCGACGACCGACTGCATGGAGAGCGCGCTCTCCGCCACCAACACGACCGACGCCGACGCGCCGACGACGGGCGACGGCTTCTGGTACCTCGTGCGCGGCATGACCTGCGGCGGCCGGGGCACCTTCGACACCGGCGCCCCGTCGCAGGCCGGCTCCCGCGACCCCGGCATTCAGTTGTCCGCCAACACGTGCCCGTAGAAGACGACGAGATGAGAGGAACGACCATGACGATGCTCAAGACCACTGCTTCGATCTTCACCTTGGCCGCCGCGCTCGCCGTGGCGGGATCGGTAGAGGCCCAGACGCCGTCGCTCATCGCGACGAATTCGAACATCCTCGCTTACTCGGAAGGGCCGATCCCGGGGATCAGCTACCCCGACGACTACTTCGCCTACGCGTTCGACTGGCCGGCCCTCGCCGACGACGGCACCGTGTTCTTTCGCGCGCAGATGGAGGGGTTCACCACGACGACGGCGACGAGCCGCGCGTTCTTCCGCGGAACGACCGCCGCCGACCTCGTGATGTTGACCCGCATGTCGGACCCGGCGCCGGGTCTTCCCGGCCTCACGCTGAAGACCAGCAGCGGGGGGCAGGGATTGTCCGCACAATACCAGTACAGCCCCGACGGCCGGTCGCTCTGGACGAGCCCCGTGTCCGGTCCCGGCGTGACGTCGACGAGCGACTCGGCACTCTTCGGAGGCGACCCCGCGAGTCCTGTCCTCGTCGCCCGCGAAGGCGCATCCGCCCCCGGCACGGCCGGGGCCGTCTACAAAGGAAACGACAAGGCCAACACCACCGATTACGTCAATTTCGTGGCAGCCGGGCAGTTCTCGGCGATCAACCGGAACGGAACGGTGCTGTTCGAGTCGGGGCTCGGCGGCGGCGACACGACTCCGTCGAGCGACGCCGCCGTGTTCACCGGGCCGGCCGCCTCTCCCGGGATGCTCTTCCGGAAAGGGGACCAGCTTCTGCCCGGTCTGTTCGCGGGGATCATCCCGAGCTATGTCCTGCAAATGGACCACAACGGCCGCGTCCTATTCGACACGCTCTTCTTGAATGGCCCGGGCGTCGATCTGACGAATGACCAGGCGATCCTGCTCAACACGCCGGGTCAGGGGAACTCGATCCTGGTGAGGGAAGGGGACCCTGCTCCGGGAACGTCAGGCGCGACGTTCGGCCAGTCGGACAACAACTGGGCGCCCGGTGTCTCGGTCAACGACCTCACCCGCACCGGGAAGTACATCTTCACGGCCAACATCTTGAACGGCGATGCCGTGCCCGGGATCAACGATCGTGGGCTCTGGATCGGACAGACGGGCGGCGGGATGACGCTGGTCAGCCGGAGCGGTGATCCCGCCCCGGGGACGGACGGGTTCTTCAAGGGCTTCAGCACCTTCTTCACTCAGGTCAACGACGGCGGCCGCTTCACGTTCGAGGCCCAGATCACGGGCGGGACGTCGGACTCGACGAACGACAACGGGATCTGGACCGGCAACATCGGAGGCCCGCTGACGCTCGTCGCGCGAGCCGGGAGCCCGGCGCCGGGAACGAACGGGGCGGTCTTCGATCAGATCATCGGCTGGCCGATCCTCTTCAACGATCAAGGCCGGATCGTCTTCCAAGCCAGCCTGCTGGGTGGCGACGTCATTCCGGACAGTGGCACCAACAACAGCGCGCTGTACGAGTGGGATCAGGTCAACGGGCTGTGGCTGCTCTTCCGGGGCGGAGAAACCGTCGCGGTCGGTCCCGACGTCACCCTCTATCCGTGGACCTGCTCCTTCAACAGGTACAACAACACGGACGGTGAGCATGCGACGCTCACGAAGGACGGCCTGCTCGCGTTCCGCATGCACCTGGTTCCGCAGGGCCAGGCGATCGCGACCGTCGACCTGAACTGCTACCCGCCGACGAAGTACTACCCCGACGCCGACGGCGACGGGTACGGAGACGCCCTGGCTACGCCGGTGAGCGTCTGCGCCAACGCGACGGCTCCTGCGGGTACCGTTCCGAACAACACGGACTGCAACGATTCCGACCCGAGCATCCACCCCGGAGCGCCCGACGTCGTCTGCGACGGCGTCGACAACAACTGCAGCGGCACCGCGGACGAGGGGTACGTCCCCGTGGCGACGAGCTGCGGCGTGGGCGCGTGCGCCGCAACCGGTGCGACGTCCTGCGTCAACGGGTCCGTCGTCAATAGCTGCAATCCCGGTACGCCTCAGCCCGAGACGTGCAACGGGATCGACGACAACTGCGACGGCACGATCGACAACGTCGCCGTTCCGGCCGATCACCCCACGATGTCGGTGGCCAAGATCTCCGGCAACACGCAGCTCTCGTGGAGCGCGTCCCCTGCGGCGACCCTGTATGACGTCGTCTCCGGGAGCCTCCTCGAGCTGCGCGGAAACGGCGGCAACTACGCCACGCTGACTCAGGCCGCGTGCACGGCGAACGACAACCCGAGCACGACGCTGAACGTCGGAAGCGGCAATCCGGCCGCCGGAAACGGCGTCTGGTACCTCGTGCGTCCGGCCAATTGCGGCGGCGGCGGGAGTTACAACGAAGGCGTGCCGAGCCAGCACGGCTCGCGCGACGCCGGCATCCAGGCAGGCGGTTACGCCTGCCCTTGACGAGGGCTCAGCCAGGAGGAACCGGGGCCGAGCGGGCGTAACCCCCCCCGGCCGTTCGCTCGGCCCCGGCGGTTCTTGAATCGAAAGGAACGAAGTGGGACGCGGAATCCGATGGATCGCACTTGCGGCTGTGGCGCTCGCGGTAACGCCCGCGTCGGCGTCCATTCTCGTCGAGAAGAACGTCGTCGATCTCGTGCGTGAATCCGAAGCGATCGTGGTCGCCACGGTCGACAACGTCACGGACGGTTTCGACACGAAGGGAACGCCGTACACGGAAGTCACGCTCTGCGTCTCCGAGTCGATCCGGGGCGACGTACCCGAGACCTACACGTTCCGGCAGTTCGGGCTCGTCCATCCGCGCCCGACGCAAGACGGCAAGTGGAAGATGATGCCCGCGCCCGACGTCTTTCCGCGCTACGCGGTGGGCGAGCAGGTGCTCCTCTTCCTCTCCCGGCCCGCGGCAAAGACGGGGCTGCGAACGACCGCGGGGCTCTCACAGGGCAAGTTCGTCCTCGGTCCGGGCCACGCGGAAAACGGCACCCACAACGAGGGGCTCTTCCGCGGCGTCCATCCCGTGCCCGGGCTCGTCACGGACAAGGAACGGGCGATGCTCGCGACCGCGAGCGGCACGGTCCACCCCGACACGCTGCTTTCGTTCGTGCGGCGCGCCGTCAAGGACCGATGGGTCGAGACCGGCCGGCTGACGGGAGGGCACGCACGATGAGCCTCCGTGGCCGGCTCGCCGGAGCAGCGCTTGCGGGCGCACTCGCGACCTCGGCGTTCGCCGGGGGGCCGCTCTACACATTCGACCCGGAGAACCGGATCCCGTACGCGTGGGCCATGGCGTCGTGGCCCGGCGGCCAGGTCCCGATCTACACCGACCTGGGGACGCTCGGCATCCTGAGCAACGTCCAGGCGAACGGGCTGGTGGCGGGCGCTGCGGCGCAGTGGTCGAGCGTTCCGACATCGTCTTTCCGCGCGACGGTCGCGGGAGACTTCTCGGCGATCGGCGTCGGCGACGTGGACGACACGAGCATCACCTCTGTCATCGGCGCGTACAACGGCGGCGGGATCGACGTCGTCTACGACAGCGACGGCAGCATCCTCTCCGATTACTTCGGCGTCCCGCCGACGTCGGTCCTGGGCATCACCGACATCGAGTACGTCGGAATCGGCACGCCCGAGATCGCCGAGGCTTGGATGGTCCTGAGCGGCCCAGGCGTCCGCGCGGACGATCCTGACGGGATCGGCTTTGCAGGCGTCGTGACGCACGAGATGGGGCACGCGCTGAACCTCGCGCACACGCAGGCGAACGGCGCTGCGGTGAACCTGGGCGATCCGCCCCATCCCGGCGGCTGCACGGCCCCCTGGAGCGGCGGGCCGAACGACTCGCAGGTCGAGACGATGTACCCGTTCATCACGCCCGAGCCGACGGGCACCGGCGCCGCGATGGCGACCGTGGACCGCCTCGACGATCGTGCTGCCCTCTCGGACATCTACCCGGCGCCGGGGTGGCCCTCAAACACGGGAACGATCTCAGGCGACATCCTGGACGCCGACGGCAACCCGATCACGGGCGTCAACGTCATCGCGCGCAACGCGGCCGATCCGTTCAACGACGTCGATTCCTACATCTCGGGGCAGGTGTCGAAGGGACAGGCCGGGCCCGACGGCTCGTTCGTGATGAACGGCCTGACCCCGGGCGCGAGCTACCTGCTCTATGTCGACGGGCTCCTGGCGGGCGCGTTCTCGGTGCCGACGATGCCGGTCCTTCCCGGGTCCGAAGAGTACTGGAACGGAGCCATGGAGAGCGGGAACGGCGAGACGGATCAGCGCTGCCAGTGGACCCCGATCGTCGCGACCGCGGGCTCGCCCGTCACCGTCCAGATCTCGCTCAATCGATTCCCGGGCGCGCCGACCTTGATCACGTCGCCCAATCTGAGCTTCCAGACCGTTCCCACCGACATCACTCCCGACGGTGCGTTCGTCGTGGGCGGAGAGGGCACGCTGGACGTGCCGATCTTCCGCTGGGACGTCAACGCAGGCAGCGTCAAGACGATCGGCGGGACCATGACGGGCGGGGCCTCGATCTCCGACGACGGGTCGACGATCGCGGCGAACTTTGTCGACACCGACGGCGTCAACAAAGCGGCCATCCACACCGACTTCGGCTGGACGATCCTCCCCGCGGTGCCCGGCGCGGTGGCGTGCAACAACAGCAGCAGCGGGCCGATGGTCACGAGCGCGTACGACATCTCGGGCGACGGCTCGACCGTGGTCGGTCTGTCGTTCGGCGCCGGGGGCTGCAGCACCTCGACCATCCGCGGATTCAAGTGGACCGCCGCGGGAGGAACCGTGGCGCTGCCGAAGTTCGACGCGCCCACAAGGGCCGGCCGCGCCAACGCGGTCAACTACGACGGATCGGTGATCGCCGGCTGGGATGACAACGTCGTCGGTGTCCGCCGCGGCGCGCAGTGGAGAAACGGCGTCGTGTCGCTGATCAAGGAGAACAACCAGGCGGTCGGCGAGGCGCTGGACGTCAGCGGGGACGGCCAGTACGTCGTCGGCTCGTCGAACAGCTTCTCCAGCTACAACGCGTGGCTCTGGTCGTCCACGACCGGCATCCACAACCTCGGCACGCTTTCGAGCCAGACCAGCGCCATCGCCAGCGCGGTCGACGCCGATGCCGGCGTGATCGTCGGACGATCTCAGGACCTGAACGCGGGCACCACGACGCCCACGATCTGGACGTCGGCGTTGCACTGGACCGACCTCAACGCATTCCTGAGCGTGCAAGGCGTCAACACCTCGGGCATCACGCTGGCGATCGGCACGGCGATCTCTGCGGACGGCCGTACGTTCACCGGCTACGGCACTTCACGGTACGGATACCTCGGCTGGATCGTGAAGACCCCGACGTCGATCGTCTGCCATGCGGATCCCGGAAACCCGTCCGCGGTCTCGACGATCATCGTCTCTTTCCCCGGCGATCTGAACACGCATCTCGGACACGGCGACACGCTCGGACCCTGCCCCTGCCTCGATGCCGACGGCGACGGCTACACCACGTGCGCGGGCGACTGCAACGACGGGAATGCCGCGGTGCACCCCGGGGCGGCCGAGACGTGCAACGGCATCGACGACGACTGCAACGGCGTCGTCGACGACGTGCCGGTGCCTTCGGGGCGTCCGACGCTCGCCGTCGCCAACGCTTCCGGAGCGACCCAGCTCTCCTGGAGCGGCGTGGGCGGCGCCACCGCGTACGACGTGTTCGGCGGCGACCTCACCGAGCTGAGACAGCTCGCGGGGAGCTGGGCCTCATTGACTCAGTCCGGCTGCGCGATCAACGACCTCGCGGCCACGACGTTCGCGGCCGGGAACGACGTGCCCGCGCCGGGTGAAGGCCGCTGGTACCTCGTGCGGCCCGTCAACTGCGGCGGAGCGGGGAGCTACGACGACGCCGACACACATCAGAGCGGCTCGCGCGACGCGGGGATCCAGTCCTCGCCGTCCGCGTGTCCGTAGCAGCGGCGTTTTCGGGGGGAGAGAGCACGATGAGGACAACGATCAATCGCAATCGCACCGGGTTGGCGCCGGCCGTGGCGCTCGTTCTCGGCGTGATGCTCGGTCTCCCGACGAGTGCCTTCGCACAGTCGCTGCTGACCGCGCACGGCAACGTGCTCGCCTATCCGGGCGGCTCGGTTCCCGGTCCGTCGGGAGCGATCTACACCGGCATCTTCGAAGGCCCGGTCGTGGCCGACGACGGAACCTTGCTCTTCCGCGCCCGGATCGACGGCGGCGACGTGTCGGGGAACGCGAACTCGCGAGCCCTCTTCATGGGCACGAGCGTCGCCGACCTCTCGATGCTAGCCCGCTGGTCCGACCCGGCTCCTGCGCTTCCCGGTCTCTCGCTCATCAACAGCGGCGGAACGAACGGAATCCAGGGAAGCTACCGGATCAGCCCGGACGGCCGGACGCTCTGGTCGAGCTATCTGAGCGGGCCGGGCGTCAGCTCCGCGAACGACTCCGCGATGTTCGGCGGGCCCGCAGCGAGCCAAATCGTCCTCGCCCGCGAAGGGGACACCGCTCCCGGCGCCGGCGGCGCCGTGTTCTCCGGCGACAGGCTTCCCTCGACGCAGTTCTCGGCGATCAACCGGAACGGCGAAGTGCTGTTCCAGAGCAACCTGTCGGGAGCGGGCGTGACCTCCGCGAACAATCTCGCGCTGTTCGCCGGAACCCCCGCGGCGCTCGCACTCGTGGTGCGCAAGGGGGACACGGTCCTTCCCGGCCCGGTGACCGCCTCGGCGTTTCCCGGCCAGACGCTCATGGACGGCGACGGGCGTGTCCTTTACGACCTGAATCTCGCGGGAGCGAGCGTCTCGACCTCGAACGATGCATCGCTGTGGGCGTACGCGCCCGGTTCCGGCAACGTCCTTCTCGCCCGCGAAGGGCAGAGCGCGCCGGGCACCGCGGGCGCAACGTTCAACGACGCGCTCGATACCTGGCAGGCGTCGCTCTCCGTGGGCGGGCTGAACGGCCACGGCCAGTTCGTGATGACGTCCGAGCTGCAGGGCGGTGACGTCGTGGGCGTCACCAACGACTTCGCGCTCTACGCCGGATCGACGAGCGGGGGGCTGACGCTGGTCGCCCGCAGGGGGGATCCGGCGCCCGGCACGGATGCCGTGTTCGACGGATTCGTCACGAACCTCACCTTCATCAACAATGCCGGGACGATCCTGACGGTCGCGAACCTGAGGGGCGGAACGGTGACGTCGGCGAGCAACTCGGCCGTGTACACCGCCACGCCGACCGGCAACCCTCTCGCTCCCTATGCGCTGAGCCTGGTCGTGCGAGCCGGCGATCCGGCACCGGGCGCTCCCGGCGACGTCTTCGGACCGGTGTCCTCGCAGCTCATCGCTTTCAACGATCTCGGACAGGCGGCGTTCAACCGCGATCTTCAGGGCCCGGATGTCGTCTCGGGAATCAACGACCGCGGCGTGTGGGGCTGGGATGCGACGCACGGTGTGTTCCTGATCGGGCGCGCCGGAGACCAGCTCGAGGTTTCTCCGGGAGTCTTCTTCACCCCGTCCACCGCCGGATACGCGAACAACGGCAACACGGACGGAAGCGCCCTGGGCCTGTCGAAGAACGGGCTGCTCGCGATGAGCGTCAACACCCTCGAGGGCGGCTCGCTGATCATGACCGTCGATCTCCGCTGCTATCCCCCGACGAGCTATTACACCGACGCCGACGGGGACGGCTACGGGGACGCGGCCGCGACGCCGGTCAGCGTCTGCGCCGACGCGACGGCGCCGGCCGGCACCGTTCCGAACAACACGGATTGCAACGATGCGAATCCGAACGTCCACCCCGGGGCGCCCGACGCGGTCTGCGACGGCGTCGACGACAACTGCAGCGGGACCGCGGACGAGGGCTACGTCCCCGTGCCGACCTCCTGCGGCGTGGGAGCGTGCGCCCGCACCGGTGCGACCTCGTGCGTCCACGGAACCGTCGTCAACGGCTGCACGCCCGGTGCGCCGCAGCCCGAGACGTGCAACGGAATCGACGACAACTGCGACGGCACGATCGACAACGCGGCCGTTCCGTCGGCGCGCCCGACGATGACGCTCGCGAGGGTGCAAGGCGACACGCAGCTTTCGTGGAACGCGTCGGCCGCGGCGACGGCCTACGACGTCGTGTCGGGCGACCTGCAGGAGCTGCGCGGCCAGGCCGGCGACTACGCCGCGTTGACCCAGGCCGCATGCACGTCCAACGACCTGGCGGCGACGACGCTGTCGGTCGGAAGCACGCCGCCCCCCGTGGGCGGCGGACGCTTCTATCTCGTCCGGCCCGTCAACTGCGGCGGCGCGGGAACTTACGACGACTCGCCCGGCCTGCGCAGCTCGCGCGACGCCGGCATCACGGCCGGAGGCTGGGCATGTCCTTGAGCTTGCAATCGAAAGACGACGCGCGCTCGCGTCGCATCGCAGGGGGACCGATCATGAAGACCGCTCGTACCGCCATCTTGTTCCTGTGTGCCGTGGCCACCGTCCTCGGCGCCGCCTTCGCCGGCACGCCTCGCGCCAACGCGACGTGCACGACGGGCAACGTCGAGCTCACCGCGACCGGCGGCGACGCCGGCCCGACCGGCTACGCCACGCTCGGCGCCGCCTTCACCGCGATCAACGCGGGAACGTCCACCGGGACGATCACGCTGACGGTGTGCGCGAACACGTCCGAAGCGGCGTCGGCCGTTCTCAACGCCAGCGGCTCGGGCGCGGCTTCGTACACGGGAATCACGATGTCCCCGGTCGGGGCTCAGACCGTCAGCGGCGCGGTCGCCGGCGTTCTCATCGATCTGAACGGGGCCGACAACGTGGTCATCGACGGCCTGAACGGCGGCGGGAACACGCTGACGATCGAGAACACCAGCGCCACGGCCGCCGCGGCGACGATCCGCTTCATCGCGGACGCGTCGAGCAACACCGTGCAGAACTGTACGATCAAGGGCGCCAGCACCGGGGCGACCTCCGGCACGATCGTCTTCTCGACCGGGACGACGACGGGGAACGTCAACGACACGATCAACGCCAACACGATCACCTCGTCGGGCGCGAACCTCCCGGCCAACGCGATCTACTCGGCGGGCACCTCGACGGCGGTCGCCAATACCGGGATCGCGATCACGAGTAACAGCATCCAGGACTACTTCAACGCGGCCGCGGCCTCGAACGGCATCTTCGTCGCCTCGAACAGCGCATCCTTCACGATCACCGGGAACCGGCTCTTCCAGACCGCGAGCCGGACCGCGACGACGGCGGCGACGCACCGCGCGATCCAGATCCTGACCGCGACCGGAGGCGGCTACACGGTCTCGAGCAACACGGTCGGGTACTCCTCGGCCGCGGGCACGGGGACGACGACCTACAACGGCGCGGTGGCGAGCCTCTTCCGCGCGATCGAGCTGACCGTCGCGGCCTCGCCGGCCTCGAGCGTCCAGGGGAACACGGTCACCGCGATCTCGTTCACGACCTCGAGCGCGACCGCGACCTCGCCGGGCATCTTCGCGGGGATCAGCGTGCTGGGCGGCTCCGTGAACGTCGGGACGACGTCGGGGAACACGATCGGCGCCTCGACCGGGACCGGCGCGATCGCCGTGTCCTCGACGACGACCGCCGGCCTCATCGAAGGGATCGTCGGCACGTCGACCGGAACGCTCAACATCCAGAACAACAACGTGGGCGGCATCACCGCCAGCGGGGCGGCCGCGATCGGGTTCGTCATCCGCGGCATCGACACGGCGGGCACGGGCGGGACGGTCACGACGAGCGGCAACACGGTCGGGAGTACGACGACGGCCGACTCCATTCAGGTCGGCGTCAGCGGCACGACGACCGCGATCACGAGTTTCGCGGGAATATTGAACGCCGCGACGGGCACCATCGCGATCACGAACAACACCGTCCAGAACTGCTCGGTCTTCGGCACGGGCGCCGACATCTTCCTCGGGATCAGCAACACCGGCGGCACCGGCACGCTGAACATCACGGGGAACAGCGTGCTCAACGGGACGAGCCGCGCGAATACCAACGCGACCAGCGACGGCATCGTCACCACGGCCGCGGCCGGGACCGTCAACCTCACGAACAACCTCGTTCGCGGCATGGCCTGGAACGGGACGAGCGGCGCGTTCCGCGGCATCGAGCAGGGCGGCGCGGCCACCGCGGCGATCAACATCAACGACAACAAGCTCGGCGACGCGACGGGCAGCATGATGACGTATGGCGCGGCGAACGCCGGGGTCCTCCAGGGCGTCCTCGATTCCAGCGGGAGCGCGACGGCGGCCCTGTCGATCCAGCGGAACGACTTCCGCATCAGCTACTCGACCGGCACCGCCAACGAGATCGACTTCATCAACATCACCGGCGCGGCGTGCCTGTCCCATCTCATCAAGGACAACACGTTCACCGGCATCAACGTCAATAACTCGGGAAGCAACTTCCTGGTCCGGGTGCAGTCGGCGCTGGCGACCGCGAGCGGGACGCAGACGATCACGAACAACAACATCGTCGGCACCTACACGAAGGGGGTCGGCACCGGGGCCGCCGGCGGCTCGGTGACGGGCGTCATGGTCGGCACCAACGGGCCGGCGGGCGCCGCGTCGAGCATCACCAACAACACCTTGTCGAACATCTCCGTCCAGGGCACGTCCTCGGCGACCGCAGTGACGGTCACCTGCGTGCGAAACGACGACGTCACGAACAAGATCATCCAGGGGAACGTCTGCAACAACTGGACGGGCGGGGTCGCGAACTTCACTGGCGTGCAGAACAACAGCGGCGGCACCGTCACCGTGACGTCCAACACGATCACCAACTGGACGTCGGGCAATGCCGCGTCGACCGGGGCGACGACCGGCATGGTGTTCAACTCGTCGAACTCCTACACCGCTTCCGTGACGTCGAACGCGATCAACACGTTGAGCAACTCCAACGGAACCGTCACGGGTATCTCGGTGGCTTCGGGGGGACCGAACCTCGGGATCGCGATCGTGGCGACCGTGACGTCGAATACGATCAGCGGCCTCACGACCAGCGGCGGCGGCGGCGTGACGGGGCTGGCCCTCGGCGGAACGATCACCACCAACGGGGGCACCCTGGCGGTGACGGCGAGCCAGAACGTCGTCAACTCGCTCTCCACGGGGGTCGTCTCGGGCACGGTGACGGGGATCAGCATCGGCGTGGTCGCGAACACGGCCAGCGTTTTCCGGAACAAGATCTACGACCTGTCCTTGACGGCGGCGTCGGCGACCGGAAGCGCCAACGGCATCAGCGCGGGCGGCGGAACGAACAACGTGTACAACAACTTGATCGACGACCTGCGCGCTCCCCACGCGACCAATGCGGCGAATCCGTCGATCCAGGGGCTTTTGGCCTCGGGCACCGGCGGGAACGTGAACTTTTACGACAACACGGTCTACGTCGCGAACACCGTCGGAAGCGACGCATCGCCATTTTCGACGGCGGCGGTGTTCACGGCCGTGGGTCCGATCACGCTCCTGCGCGGCAACATCCTCGTCAACGCGTCCACTCCCTCCGGGGCCGGACAAGCGGTGGCGTTGTGGCGCAACGGCGTCCCGCTCTACTACTACGACGCCTCGTCGAACAACAACGACTTCTACGGCACGTCGGGGGTCTACTGGGACGGAACGGCCGCGTATCCCTTGGGCGGGTTCTGGTCCCAGGTCACTCCTCGTGAGACGGCATCGTTCTCCGAGGTGCCGACGTTCCTGAGCACCTCCGGGGCGTCCGCCAACTACCTCCACATCGATCCGACGATCGCGACGCAGCTCGAAAGCCACGGTGTCAACGTCTCCGGCATCACCGACGACTTCGACGGCGATATCCGCCAGGGGAACCCCGGATACGCCGGGAACGGCACAGCCCCCGATGTGGGCGCGGATGAGATCGCCGGCATCAACGCCGGCGACCTGACGCCGCCGGCCGTCGCCTACACGTTCCTCGCCGCCGGCGCGCCGTCGACGTCCCGGACGTTCAACGCGACCGCCACCGACGTGACGGGCGTGCAGACGGCGTCCGGCCTCCGTCCTCGCGTCTACTACAAGAAATCCACCGACGCGAACGACCTCACGGGCTGGAAGTACACGGAAGCCGTCGGCTCGGGCGGCTCGCCGTTCACGTTCAACATCGATTACACGCAGCTCAACGCCGGCTCGGTGAGCGTCGGCGACACGATCCAGTACTTCATCGTCGCGCAGGACACGGTCGGCACGCCGAACGTGGGCATCTACCAGGGGAGCTTCGCGGCACAGCCGGGAAGCGTCGCGCTGACGTCCGCGGCGTTCCCGATCGGCGCGCCGGTCAACAGCTACACGATCGTGGGCTCGCTGAGCGGGACCGTGACCGTGTGCGCCTCGGGGTGCGACTACGCGTCGCTGACCAATGCAGGGGGAGTCTTCGCCGCGATCAACGGTTCCGTCTTGACGGGGAACCTCACCGTGAAGATCCAGGGCGACCTCACGGCGGAGACAGGCGCCGTCGCCCTCAACCAGTGGCCCGAGGATCCCACCGGCAACTACACGCTCACGATCGTTCCCGACGGCGGAACGGCCCGGACGGTGTCGGGCAGCCTGACCGGCGCGCTGATCAAGCTGAACGGCGCCGACCGGGTGACCTTCGACGGCCTGAACGCGGGCGGGAACAGCCTGACGGTCACGAACACGAGCACAACGAGCGGGTCGGCGGTGTTCAACTTGACCGCCACAGGGTCGCTCGGCCAGGGCGCGACGAACAACACGATCCGGAAGCTGTCGATCGCCGGTGGGGCGAACACCGCGGGCATCTACGGAATCACCATCTCCTCATCCGCGCTCAGCTCCCCCAGCCCGGACAACGACAACAACACGATCCAGGGGAACACCATCACCAGCGTCTACCAGGGCGTCTACGTCTATGGTCCGACGCTTCCGGCCGTCGCCAGGATCGACGGTCTGGTCGTCGCCGACAACGTCATCGGGCCGGCCACCTCGGGTGCGGGCAACATCGGCTTCCAGGGGATCTTCATCCAGTTCGCGAACGGCCCGGTGGTTTCCGGCAACACCATCCGCAACCTCTCGGCGACGGCCTCCGGCGCCGGGGCGATCGTCTTCAACAACACGGTGACCGGCGGATCGATCACGGGCAACACGATCACGGGCGTGACGTCCTCGGCGAACGCGAGCGGCACGGCGTCGATCGCCGGCATCACGATCGGCCAGACCACCAGCGGCGTGACGATCTCGGGGAACCGGATCCAGGGGGTGTCCAACACCTTGGCCACGGGCGCCGGGGCTCGCGGCATCATCCTGAACCCGCAGGTGAGCCCGGGGGCGAACCTCACGGTCACGAACAACTTCGTCTCGGACGTCTCCTGCTTCGAGAACAGCTCCACCAACACGTGGCCGATGGGCATCGACCTGGAGGGCATCGTCGACGTCGTCCAGGTCTACAACAACTCCGTGAGCCTGTTCGGGTCCCACGCGGGCATCAACGCCGCGGGCGCGGCGCCCGCGCTGTACATCTCCGGCTCGATCACGGGCGCCGACGTCCGGAACAACGCGCTGTCGAGCACTTATGACAACTCGACGTCGACCACCGACAAGGCCTACGCCATCTTCGTGGGCTCGGGCATCCCGAACACGAGCTTCAACGACATCAACTACAACGACTACTACGCCGCGGGCCCGGGCTCGCCGTTCCTGGGCAACTTCGGCTCGGGCGCGGCCAACGACAAGTCCACGCTGACGGCGTGGCGGACGGCGACCGGCCGGGACGTCAATTCGCTGTCGGCCGATCCGAAGTTCGTCTCGACGACCGACCTGCACATCGACACGACGGGTGCCGCGACTCCGATCGAGAACGTCGGCCAGCCGATCGCATCGGTGACCAACGACGTCGACGGCGATTTGCGCCACCCGGCGACGCCGGACATCGGCGCCGACGAGGTCCGCTGCCACGCGGTCATCGCGGCGGAATCGTGCAACGACGCCAACCCGTGCACGGCGGATTCGTGCAATCCGGCCACCGGCTGCGTGAACGTCGCCGGCAACGCGGGAGCGGTCTGTCGTCCCGCCGCCGGAGCGTGCGACATCGCCGAGACCTGCGACGGGACGAGCAGCACGTGTCCCGCCGATCAGCTGGTCCCGGCACTAGCCGTGTGCCGTCCGTCGGCGGGAGCCTGCGATCCCGCCGAGGTCTGCACCGGATCGAGCGCCGCGTGTCCCGCGGACGCGCTTGCGTCGGCGACGACGACCTGCCGTCCGTCGGCAGGCGACTGCGACGTCGCGGAGCAGTGCACCGGCACCTCTGCGGCCTGCCCGGCGGATGCGCTCGCGCCGGCGACGACGACCTGCCGTCCATCGGCGGGAGTCTGCGACGTGCCCGAGCAGTGCACCGGCTCGAGCGCGACCTGTCCGGCCGATTCGTTCGAGCCATCGACGACGACCTGCCGTGCGTCGGCAGGTGACTGCGACGTCGCGGAGCAGTGCACCGGCAGCTCGGCGGCCTGCCCCGCGGACGCTTTCGCACCCGACACCACCACATGCCGTCCGTCGGCGGGCGACTGCGACTTGCCGGAAAGCTGCACCGGCAGCTCGGCAACGTGTCCGGCCGATGCCTTCGTGCCGAGCACCACGACCTGCCGTCCGTCGGCGGGCCCGTGCGATCCCGCCGAGCAGTGCACGGGATCGAGCGCGTCGTGTCCCGCGGATGCGCTCGAGCCGGTGACCACGACGTGCCGTCCATCGGCGGGCCCGTGCGATCCCGCCGAGATGTGCACGGGATCGAGCGCTTCATGTCTTGCGGATGCGCTCGAGCCGGCGACCACGACGTGCCGTCCATCGGCGGGTCCGTGCGATCCGGCCGAGACGTGCACGGGATCGAGCGCTTCGTGTCCTGCGGATGCGCTCGAGCCGGCGACCACGACCTGCCGTCCGTCGGCGGGTGTATGCGACCCGGCCGAATCCTGCACGGGATCGAGCGCTTCGTGTCCTGCGGACGCTCTCGAGCCTTCGACCACGACCTGCCGTCCGTCGGCAGGCGCGTGCGACGTGGCGGAAACCTGCACCGGCAGCTCCGCGACGTGTCCGGCCGATTCGTTCGAGCCGGCGACGACGACCTGCCGTCCGTCGGCGGGTCCGTGCGATCCCGCCGAGACGTGCACGGGATCGAGCGCGTCGTGTCCCGCGGACGCGCTCGAACCCTCGACGACGACCTGCCGTCCGTCGGCGGGTCCGTGCGACGTGCCCGAAAGCTGTACGGGATCGAGCGCCGCGTGCCCGGCCGACGCCGTCCAACCCTCGACGACGACCTGCCGTCCGTCGGCGGGTGATTGCGACGTCGCGGAACAGTGCACGGGAACGAGCGTCACGTGCCCGACCGACACCTTCCTGCCCTCGACGACCACCTGCCGTCCGTCGGCGGGAGTCTGCGACGTCGCCGAAAGCTGCACCGGAACGAGCGCCGCTTGCCCGGCCGATGGGTTCTTGCCGAACACGACGCTCTGTCGCGGATCGACGGCGATGTGCGATCCGGCGGAGTTCTGCAGCGGCGCCGCGGCCGGCTGTCCGTCCGACATCACCAACGGCAGCGATCAGGTCGGCGCCTCCGTCCGCCTGTCCGAAGACCGCGGAACCATGACCACGACGATCGCGTGGTTCGAAGCCGCTCCGGGTCCGTTCAGCGTCTACCGCGGGACGCGCCTCGTGGGCCATCCGTGGGCGTACAACCAGGGCTGCCTCGACGACAACGTCGCCGCGACGACCACGATCGACACGCTGAACCCGGCGCCAGGCCAGCTGTTCTACTACCTGGTCACGCGGACGTCCCCGCCGTGCACCGAGTCGAGTCTCGGTCAACGGAGCGACGACACCGAGCGCCCGAACGTCAGCGCGTGCCCGAGTCCCGGCCTCGACACCGACCACGACGGCATCGTCGATCCGCTGGACAACTGCCCGACCGTGGCGAACCCGACGCAGACCGACGTCGACAACGATCTCGTCGGCGACGCTTGCGACAACTGCCCGTCGGATGCCAACACCGACCAGCGCGACCTCGACCACGACGGCTTCGGCGACGTCTGCGATCTGGACATCGACGGAGACGGCATCCTGAACGGCGCCGACAACTGCCCATACACCTACAACCCCGATCAGCTCGACACGAATCACGACGGGATCGGAGACGCCTGCCAGCACTAGCCCTCAGCACAATCCCGGAGACCCTCCTCCATATGGGATTGAGCGTGCCCGGGCCCCCGCGAAAGCGGGGGCCCTTCTTTTTTGTGCGCGAGGAATGGCGCGACGCGCGGTGCTAGGACCGCGCTCCTCCACGTCCTGCACTGACACCGCACCGGCGCCGTCTGGGCAGCGGATTTCTGCACACCTCCCATGCCGATCGATGGTCTCTACACCTCGGTGTTCAAGGTGCGGGATCTCGCGAGCGGCATGCAGCTGATGTCGCTTCCGCTAATTGAAGAGACTGCGGAGGCGGCGGTCAAGGCCCTCGAGACGCTCCTACGATGGTGCGGGGTCCCACTCGTCCTGAAGGTGGACAACGGCGCGGCCTTCATCGCGGAGGCGACACGCAATTGGGCGGCGGAACACGGGACCCACTCGGTTTATTCGCCGCCGCTGACGCCGTCCTACAATGGGTCCATCGAAGCGGGAACGGGATCGATCGAGACGCGGGCCTACCACCACGCGGCGCGTCACGGCCGACCCTGGGAGTGGACCTGTGACGATGTCGAACAGGCACGTCGGGAGGCCAACGCCACAGCGCGACCCAAAGAGCGTCAGGGTCCTAAACCTGACGAAGCTTGGGCCGTCCCGGAGCCGATCACCCAAGATGAACGTCAGGCCTTCGATGCGGCGTACAGGAGTCACGAACAGGTGGAGCGACGGCTCCGAGGGATCCAGGAAGGTGTACGACTCCAGCGCGCGCAGCAGGCCAGCATCGATCGCGTCGCGCTCGGGCGCGCACTTATTGAGCTGGGTTTTCTTTCAATTCAGAGGAGGCGAATTACGCCACGGATTCCGAAACGAAAAGCGGACAGGGTTTCATGATGGGCACACCTCGTCCAGGCTATTGCTGAAGAGTTCACTCACGTTGA
The DNA here is from genome assembly GCA_964647625.1 of uncultured Acidobacteriota bacterium. Taxonomy (GTDB): domain Bacteria; phylum Acidobacteriota; class Polarisedimenticolia; order Polarisedimenticolales; family DASRJG01; genus DASRJG01. Next base: position 2,338 of record CAZYHZ010000033.1, on the reverse strand, counting down.
CAAGCAGCTGACACCGGAAGGGCGAGCGAAGGTCGGTGCCGATCCGGCCGGCGAGGAGATTCAGACTGGCCTAGAGGCGCTAACAGTTGCGAAAGACAAGAACACGAAGAAAAAGGCGACCAAAGCAGAGAAAGCGGACGTGAACAAGCAACTCGAAAAGCGCTAGTTGGAGGCCCTAAGTGCGGAGCGGAACATCAGCGCGGGCGAGATTGGCCCTTTGTGTGGGTCTCTTCTTCGCAACTTCCAATGTCGTTGGGACTGAGTTGTCGGTTGACGTCTGTGCCCGGACAATACTTGAGCGACACATCGCGTCGATCCTGCGGAAGGAAAACACGCCCGAGAATCTGCGTCAGTACGTTCACGTCGAACCTGCAGAACTACAGGGCATCGAAGTACTCCCGGTGGACGTGTACACCGCAGTGTGGACTTTGGAGCGGCCATCCACGCGCGCTTGGTTCACTGTAGGACCAGGTGGCTGCGATCTGATCGCAGGAGACTTCGGTGAACTCCTAGGGATGCAGATTCCGTACGATGATCAGGCAGCGATCGCGCTCAGTGCCTACAACCGTGCTCTTGAACACGGCAGGGGGGTTACGCTCCGGAGTCGCGACGAGAAGATCCGATACGCTGTCGCCGTCAAGTCACTTACAGTTCCTGCTGTGAGCCTGGTGCTGCTAGATGCTAGCAACAAACTCGCCGAAATCGCCGCGAACAAATCAATTAGTTGCAAAGCGGCAAGCGGAGTTGCGAAAGACGTTCGCCGGGCGGTTCGGCAAGCGCTGACCGAGCTGAAAGCTCCCACTGTGAACGATGGTGAGGGCCTTTCGATGGTCACGTTCTGGACATGGCAGGAGTTTGGAGGCGCTCTCAAAAAACACGTAGTCTATATCTGGGATGACGGCAGGGTTGCGATCGAGAGCACGATTGTTGCCTTGCACGTAGGAGCGCATCGTGATGTGGTGTACACGTTCTGAGCCACTGTGGTTCACCTGACGGCTGAGGTGCGCTAGGCAGACGATGATCCTGTCGGGTTTCGGGCGCCAGCGATATTGAACAGCGCGAAAATTCTCGGTTCTGAGATTGATACATCGAAAGCGAAGCTGGGTAGAGTCATTCAGCTTGCGCTTCCGGAGCCCGTCGACTCCCGCGACGACGATGCGGCCCGTTCGTCGGCCTCGCCTTGCTAATAAGCAACGAAAAGTGATTGTAAGCGGAACCGTAGCGTTGTAACCTCCTCCCCAGGGGTGGTCGCGTGCCCGGCGTGAGCGCGCGGCGGCGGTCCGTAACCGTATCGAACGTCCGGTGGCGTGCGTCGTCGCATGGCGCGGCGACGCCGTCGCGGGGACACTGCGTCTTCAGGGCGACCAGCAAGGGGAAAACATGCGGCGAGAATTCCTAGTTGACCGTAACATCTGAAACGATAGTATACTCGTGCTCATGGGAAGCACGATCGCATTGACGAAGATGGAACTGGCGGAACTGAGCCGACGGGTCACGAGTCAGTCGGGACGTGCCGACGAGGCGCGCCGCGCGAGACTGATCCTCCTGCTCGATGCCGGTCATACGTGGGCGACGATTCGCGAGAAGCTCGACTGTACCGACAGCATTATTGATCGCTGGAGCAAGCGGTTTGCAGCTGAACGCCTGGCGGGTCTGTTCAGCCGTCATGCGGGGCAGTTGCCCACGACACTTACGCCGGCCTTGGAGGCTCGGATTCTCGAGTGGACTGTGAAGCGGAAACCGTCCGATGGTTCGACCCACTGGAGCACCCGTCGGCTCGCTGAACATCTCGGCGTCTCGCACATGATGGTCGCTCGCGTGTGGAGAAAGCATGCCCTGACGCCCCACCGGCTCGAGCGATATATGGCTTCGAATGACCCGAACTTTGAAACCAAAGCCGCTGAGATCATCGGTCTTTATCTGCATCCGCCGCAGCATGCTGCGGTGTTCTGTGTCGATGAGAAAACGGCCATTCAGGCGCTCGATCGCAAGGACCCCGTGTTGCCGCTCTCTCCGGGACGCGCTGAGCGGCATGGCTTCGAGTACTACCGCCACGGGACGCTCTCGCTCTACGCCGCTTTCAACACCAGGACCGGCCACGTGCTTGGCAAAACCGTGGCCCGGCACACTTCGGCGGAGTTCGTTGCATTCCTCATCGACATCGTTGCGAACCAACCGCGCGGTAAAGAAATCCATGTGATCGCTGACAACCTTTCGGCTCACAAGACCGAGCGAGTCGAAGAGTTCCTCGATCTCCATCGGAACGTGCATCTCCACTTCACTCCGACCTACTCGTCCTGGCTCAACCAAGTCGAACTTTGGTTTGCCAAGATCGAGC
>CAZYHZ010000032.1:8777-50409 GCA_964647625.1 uncultured Acidobacteriota bacterium | reverse complement strand
AGCTCAACGAGATGATCCGCGCGATCGGCCTCACGCGGGAAGAGGTCTACATCGCCAACGTGGTGAAGTGCCGTCCACCCGGCAATCGCGACCCGGAGCCCGACGAGGTCGCGACGTGCTCGCCGTTCCTCTTCCGTCAGATCGAGGCGATCGGCCCTCGGGCCATCGTCGCCCTGGGCTCGCCGGCGACCAAGACGCTCCTCGGGACGAAGACCGGGATCACGGCGCTCCGGGGCAAGTGGGGCGCGTTCCGCGGCATCCCCGTCCTACCGACGTTCCACCCCGCATACCTGCTCCGCGCCTACACGGTGGAGAATCGGAAAGCGGTCTTCGACGACCTGAAGGCGGCCAAGGCCAGGATCGACGAGGCGCCGTGAGCGGCGACGACGAGCACGCCTCGCTCGTCGGCGTCGCCGTTCCGCTGCCTCTCCGCCGTACGTTCACGTACCACGTACCGCATGCGCGCCGGGACGGGATCGCGATCGGCGGGCGGGTCCGCGTGCCGTTCGGCCGGCGCAGTCTCAAGGGCACGATCGTCGAGTGGCCCGCCGCGGCGCCCGATCCGGGCGTCGGCGTCAAGGACGTCGACGAGACCCTTCCAGGATCGCCCGCGCTCGCCGGCGAGCTTCTCGACCTGACGCGCTTCGTTGCGGAGTACTACCTCTGCTCGTGGGGCGAGGCGATCGAGGCGGCGCTTCCGCCGGATCCGCCGCCGGCCAAGCGGAAGCGGGCGGCCGCGGAGCCGGAGACCGATCCGGCCGCGCGCGCTCCGGTCGCCGGGCCCGACCCGACCCCCGCACAGGCCGACGTGCTGGCGCGACTCCTTCCGGCCGTCGTGGAGAAAGCGTTCCGCACGTTCCTGCTGTGGGGCGCCACGGGATCGGGGAAGACCGAGGTCTACCTGCGCGCCGCGGAGGCCGCGCTGGCCGGCGGCCGCGGCGTGCTCTACCTCGTCCCCGAGATCGGGCTGACGCCGCTGCTCGTTGCGCGCATCGAGGCGCGGTTCCCCGGGCAGGTCGCGATGCTCCACTCCCGGCTGGCGCCCCGCGTCCGGCGGGCGGCCTGGGACGACATCCGCTCCGGCCGGAAGCGATTCGTCGTCGGCGCGCGGTCCGCCGTGTTCGCGCCCAACGAGAACCTTGGATTGATCGTCGTCGACGAGGAGCACGACCCGTCGTACAAGCAGGAGGACGCGCCCCGATACAACGGGCGGGACGTCGCGATCGTCCGAGCCAAGGCCGCGGGGGCCACGGTCGTGCTCGGCTCGGCGACCCCCTCGATCGAGTCGTTCCATCACGCGCGCTCCGGGCGCTACGAGCTTCTGACGCTCGGCGGACGCGTGGCGAACCGCCCGCTTCCCAGGGTCGACCTCATCGACATGCGCGAGGAGTTCAGAGACGTCGGCGAGGTGCGCCCGATCTCCCGGCCGCTCGCCACCGCCCTCGTCGAGTGCCTCTCCCGGGGGGAGCAGGCGTTGATCCTGAGGAACCGGCGGGGGTGGGCGGCGGCCATTCTGTGCCCGTCGTGCGGCCGGCGGCTGACCTGCCGCCGCTGCTCGCTCGCGCTGACCTGGCACAAGCGGGAGGCCCGCCTGCGCTGCCACGGGTGCGACGAAGAGCAGCCGCGGCCGGCGGCGTGCCCGTCGTGCGGCGGCGAAGACCTTCGAGAGCTGGGCGAGGGGACCGAGCGCATCGAGGACGAGATCGCGAAGGTCGTGCCCGGGGCCCGGATCGCGCGCATGGATCGGGACACCGTCTCGCGGCGCGGCGCGCACGAGCGCATCCTCACGATGTTCGACCGCGGGGAGATCGACGTCCTCGTCGGCACGCAGATGATCGCGAAGGGCCACGACTTTCCCCGCGTGACGCTCGTCGGGGTCCTCGCGGCCGATCACGCGCTGGGCCTTCCGGACTTTCGCGCGGGGGAGCGCGCGTTCCAGCTGTTGACTCAGGTCGCGGGCCGCGCCGGCCGCGGCGAGAGCCTCGGCCGGGTCGTCGCTCAGGCATTCGATCCGGGACATCCGGTTCTGCGGCACGCGATGACGCAGGACTATCGCGCGTTCTACGAGGCCGAGATGCGCTACCGGCGCGCGCTGCGCTACCCGCCCCTGTCCGCGCTCGTGCAGGTCATCGTCTCCGACGAGCGGGAAGGCGTCGCGTGGCGCGTCGCGAACGACGTCGCGGCGGCGCTGCACGGCGTCGCCGATCACCGCCTCACGATCACGGGGCCGGGACCGGCTCCGATCGAGAGGCTGAGGGGGCAGTACCGCATGCAGATCCTCGTGCGCTCGGCCGGGCGGCGCCGCCTGGTCGAGACGGTGTCGTCGGCCTTGGCACCGTTCGAGGCCGGAGCGGCCCGCCGCGCGATTCACGTCGACGTCGATCCCGTGAGCCTGCTGTGAGCGGAACGGTCGTCAGCTCGATCCTCGAGCCGACCCCCGAGCGCGTCGTCCGCCGCCTCGAGGCCGTCCCCGCGCGCTGCGAGCTGGTCGAGATCCGCGCGGACGCCCTGCGCGCGGGGGATCTTTCCGGCATCGTGCGACGCGCAGGCCCCCGCGCGGTCGTGACCGTGCGCACCGGGAGCGACGGCGGCTCGTTCGACGGAAGCACGGAAGAAAAGCGGACACTGCTGTCCGCCGCGCTGTCTGCGGGGTGCGGCTTCGTCGACGTCGAATGGGACGGCCCGCTGCGCGATCTCGCCTTCGGTCCGGAGTCGTCGCGCACGATCCTCTCGCATCACGGAGCGGATTGCGCCACGGCCGCGCTCCTCCGTCTGCTGCGGGAGATGGCGGCGACGAAGGCGGCGCGCCTCAAGATCGTCCCCGCCGCCTTGCGGCCGCCGGAGACGCGCGCGGTCCGGGATCTGCTCGATGAGGCGCAGAGGAGCCGCCTCCCGCTCTGCGCCTTCGCCTCCGGGCCGGCCGGCGTGTGGAGCCGGATCTTCGCGCTCGCCTGGGGGTCGTGGGGAACCTACGGATCCGCGGCACCCGGCCGCGAGACCGGCTCCGGACAGCTCGGCACGGACGAGCTTCTCGACGTGTATCGCGCCCCTTCGATCTCGGAATCGACGCGCGTGTTCGCCCTGTGCGGGTGGCCGATCCGCAAGTCTCCCTCCCCGGCGATGCATGCCGCCGGGTATCGCGAGCTCGGTCTCGATGCGGTGTACGCGCTGCTGCCGGCGCGGGAGATCGGGGACGTGGCCGACGTCGTGCAAGAGGCCGGGCGTTTCCCGGTCGCGGGACTCGCTTGCACGACACCGCTCAAGGAACAGGCGGCCGCGCGCTGCGCGGGCCTTTCGAGCGAGGCGTCGTGCGGCTCCGTCAACACCGTGACGATCGAGCCCGGCGGCTGGCACGGACACAACACCGACGCGCCCGCCGCGCTCGAGCTGATCCGCGAGCGGATCGATCCGGCCCGTAGCGCAATCGCGATCGTGGGTGCGGGGGGGACGGCCCGCGCGATCGCCGCCGCGCTCCGCGACGCCGGCGCCGGCGTCACCCTCTACAACCGGAGCGCCGAGCGGGCGTCGTCCGCCTCCGCGTCGCTCGGAATTCGCTGGAAGAGTCTGGACGAGCTTCCCGGCGCGAGCTGGGACGTCCTCGTGCAGGCGACGCCGTTGGGCTCGAACGGGGAAGAGGTGCTCTCGCGCCGGCACCTCAACGGCCGCGTCGTGCTCGACGCCGCGTACGGCGAAGAGCCGACACCGCTCGTCAAGGCCACGAAGATCCGCGGGCTCGCGGTCATCGACGGGCGCGATCTGCTGCTGGCGCAGGCCGTCCTGCAGTTCGCGATTCTCACGGGACGGACCGCACCGGAAGCCCCGATGGCCGAGGCCCTGGTGCGGTGCAGGGACCGCATGCCCGCTTGACGACGCGCCGCCCACCGCCTAGGCTCGACGCAAGGCGCCGAGAATGTCGCGCCTCCGAGGCTTCCCGATGCGTCGATCGATCGCCGCCCTTTCGATCCTGTTTTGCGCCGCCTGCGCCACGCGGCAGCCGATGACGACGACGACCCCTGCCGCGGTCGATCGCAAGCTCTCGACGTTCGCCTACATCGAGGACGGCAAGCTCGTGACGCTGATCGTCGACACGCGCCCGACGCGCTACCGGGAGAGCGAGCCCTACGTTCCCGTGGAGATCGCGCTGGCCAATCGAGGGGTCAAGCAGCTCACGCTGACGCGCGAATCGTTCACGCTCGCCGACGAGCAGGGCAACCGCTACCCGTGCGCCAGCCCCAAAGAGCTCCTGTCGGGTTACGACTTCCTCGACCTCGACCGCAACCTCGCGGAGCTTCCCGGCATCGTGTTCAACCGGTTCGGCGCGATGGAGGCCTATCCCAGCAAGTTCTCGCCGACGCGGCGCGCGCCGCGGCCGTCCGAATCGACCGTGGTCACCGACACGGTCCAGGTTCCGAAGTTCGGCTACATTCTCGACATGCTCTACTTCCCGATGCCGACGACCGGCCTCAAGGGCCACCGGTTCGAGCTGACGATGTCCGCCCCCGAGCTCACCGACCCCATCTTCGTGAAGTTCGAGGTCCAGTAGTGCTGGCTCCGTGAGCGGGCGGATCGCGATCAAGGTCTGCGGAATCACCGAGGAGCGCGACGCCTACGAAGCCGTGCATCTCGGTGTCGACGCGCTCGGGTTCGATTTCCGCGAGGGCAGCCCGCGCGCCGTCGATCCCGAGCTGGTTCACCAGGTCGTCACGCGATTGCCCGCGTTCGTGACGACGGTCGGCGTGTTCGCGGACGAGCCGCTGATCCGCGTCGTCGAGACCGCGCGCCGCGCGGGCGTGGGGCTGCTTCAATTCCACGGCGACGAGAGCCCGGCGACCTGTGCCGGGGCGGCGCCGTTTCGATGGATCAAGGCGTTTCGCGTGGACGCATCGTTCGATCCCGACCGGCTGTCGCGGTACGCGGCGACCACCTACCTGCTCGATGCGCGGCCCGATGCGGCCTCCTCCGGGCCGCCTTACGAGTGGCGCCGGGCGCGCTCTCTGGGCCTTCACGGCCGGATCGTCATCGCCGGAAATCTCGAGCCCGCCCACATCGGGCTGGCGATCGAGGACGCGCGTCCCTACGGCGTCGACCTGCTCTCCGAGGCGGAGGTCGCCCCCGGGAAGAAGGACCTCGATCGGCTGGAGCTTCTCGTGGACGCGATCCGCCGCGCCGAGCGGCGCATGGACTCTTGAGGGGCCATCACCTCGCGTAGGCGGCGTTGTCGAACTTGACGTCGACCACGACCCACAGCGGCGCGGGCTTGCCGCCCTTCGTTCCCGGCGCGAACTTGCCGCGCTTGACCGCATCGAACGCCGCCGCCTCGTACCCCGAGGTGCGCATGTCCTTCCAGATGCGGTTGGGGATGAGCACGGTGTTCATGACGACGCCATCCTCGCGGATCTGAGTCAGCACGAGCACGTCGGTCTTCACGCTCTCGTCCTGGCCCTTGGGGTACTTCGGGGCCGGAATCCGCAGGACGGCGGGGGGCTCGAGGCCCGGAATCGACGGCGAGCTCTTGCCGTCGCCCATCGTCGCCTTGATGGCCTCGCCGACCGCTTCCGCCTCTTCCGGAGCCGGCTCCATCGTGAGAAGGACTTGCAGGTGGCGGACGGCGTCGTCGGTCAGTCCGCCGCGCGCGCACGCCTCGACCAGAAGCGCCCGGGCCTTGGTCGACGTGGCGTCGGTGGCGACGGCCTTCTCGAGGAAGGGCACGGCCGCCGCCCAGTCGCGCCGCGCCGCGAACACCGACGACGCGGCCATCATGGAGTCGAAGACGGCCTTCGGACTCTTGTCGGGAACGCGGTCGAGCGTGCTCATGGCGTCGGTCGCGCGGCCGGCGCCCGCGTAGGTCGCCGCGAGCGAGACGACCGGGTCGTTCTTCTGCGGTGCTCCGGCGATCCAGGCCTCGTGGGCCTCCACGGATTCGTCGATCTTCCCCGCGCGCGACAGCGCGATCGCGCGGCTCGACAGCGACGCTCCGTGCGTCGGCTGGCGGGCGAGCTCGGTCTTGAACTCTTCGGACGCCTCGATGTACCGAGACTTGGCGGCGTCGACCTGCCCTTCGCGCATCATCCCCTCGGCGCGCAGGAAGATGACGTAGCCGAGCTGGAAGTGCGCGAGCGGGAAGCTCGGCGAAGCCTCCACGAGCGTCTTCAGGTGGCCCTCGGCGTCCGCCAGCTTTCCCGTCTGCCGCTCCGACGCCCCGGCGATGTAGAGGGATTCGAGATCCTTGGGCTGCGCCGCGAGCGATTTGAGCGCGGCATCGAGTGCGTTCTGCCACTGGCCCTGCTTGAAGGCGTCCTTGGCCGCCTGCAGGTCGGGGGACGGCGCGGCGGCAGCGGTCGTGGCCGGGGCAGGGGCCGGAGCGGGGGCGGGAGGGGTGTCCTGGGCTCTCGCGGGCAGCGAGGCGGCCGCCAGAAGGATGACGCCCAGGGACACGGAAGCGGAATGAGCTCTCACGGCGGATCCTCCGGAACACCCCTCACGGGACCATGACCGCCTCACGATAACAGCGGACGGATCGTTTACAACCGCTCGCGCGCCCCCTCCGCCAGAAGCCCGGCCGCGACGACCACCGAGGCCAGGGCAAGGCCCGGCCAGGTGGCGATCCACCACGCATCGAGCAGCCGGTCGCGCCCGTCCGCGATCAGGCTCCCCCAGGACGCCGAGGGCGCGGGCACGCCCAGCCCGAGAAACGACAAGGACGCCTCGAGGAGGACCGCTTGCCCGAGACGCAGAGCGCCCTCGACGGCGAGGACGGCCATGGCGTGCGGGAGGACGTGGTGCCAGGCGATCGATGCGGGCGGCGCTCCGGCTGCTACCGCCGCGGCGACGAACTCTCTGCTTCTGACGGACAGCGCCTCGCTCCGGACCAAGCGCGCCGCCGCCATCCAGGTCGTGCCTCCGATCACGAGCACGATCGTCGCCAGAGACGGACGGAAGAGCGCGGCGAGCAGCAGAAGGAGGAACAGTCGCGGCACGGAGAGCGCGGCGTCCGTCAGCCGCATCAACAGCGAATCGATCGCCCCGCCGGCGAAGCCTGCGATGAGCCCAATGCCGCCGCCGATCGCGATCGCGACCGCCGCGGCCATCGCTCCGGCGGCGAGCGAGATCCTTGCTCCCCACACGAGCCGGCTGAGCAGGTCCCGGCCGTAGCCGTCGGTCCCGAGAACGAAGCGCACGCGCTCGACCGCGACCGGCTGGTCGGCGAGCCGCGTCCACGTCTCGCCGCGGCGTGCCGACGCGCCGCCGTCGCTTTCGCTCCGGATCTCGCTCGCGTATCCCGGCGTGCCGTCGGCGCGACGGACCCGATACACAGTCGCCATCGGCCGGAGGTTGCGGAGCACGAGGCCGTCCGGCTGCGCGTTCGGGTCGCGCAGCGGCAGCACGGGCGCCCCGAGCGCGAGGAGCGCCCAGGCGATCAAGACGGCCGCGGCCCCGCGCCGCGCGGGGGCGCTCATGCGCCCGTGTCCGGGCCGAGGCGGACCCTCGGATCGATCGCCGCGATCGCGAGGTCCGAAGCCAATCCCCCGGCGACGACCAGGAGCGTGGCCGGCAGGAGCGCGGCGAGCACGAGAGGGACGTCCTGGGCCATGACCGCGTCGTAGCTGACGCGGCCCATGCCCGGCCAGCCGAAGACGACCTCGACGATGAGCGCCCCGGACACGAGGCTCGGAAGCTGCAAGCCGGCGAGGGTGATCACAGGCCCTGCCGAGGCGGCGAGGGCGTGCACGAAGAGGATCCGCCGCGGCGACGCCCCGCGCGCGCGCGCGGCGCGGACGAAGCTCTCGTCGAGCGTGCGCAGGACTCCGGCGCGGAGGAACTGGCCGATCGCGCCTGCCGCGCCGAGGCCGAGAACGAGAGCGGGCAGAGCGACGTGCCAGAGCGCATCGGCGGCGCGGGCGAAGGGGCTCCACGCCTCGCTTCCGATCGTGTGAGCCGAGGAGGGCGGAAAGACGGGGACGCGAACCGACAGCAAGAGGATCGCCATCAGCGCCAGCCAGAAGGGGGGAGCCGCCGAGAGCGCCAGGCTCGCGGCACCCGCCAGCCGGTCGACGAGCCCGTTCGCCCGCACGGATCGAACGGCGCCCAGCGCCACGCCGGCGACGAGCTGGATGAGGAGGGCCGCCCCCGAAAGCCCCGCCGTCGCGGGGAGCGCTGCCGCCAGCACGCTTCGCACCGTGCGTCCGCGCGAGATCGACCAGCCGAGATCGCCGTGGAGCACGCCCGCCCACCACGCGCCGTAGCGCGCCAGCGCGGGCCGGTCGAGACCGTAGGCGGCCTCGATCCGCGCCCTCACCCCGGGCGGGACGGGCGCGTCTCCCAGGAGCAGATCCACGGGACGCCCGGGCGCGGCTTCGAGGAGGAGAAAGCCGAGGGTGAGGACGAAGGCGGCCAGCGGGATTGCCGACAGCAGGCGCCGGGCGATCAGACGGGCCACGGCCTCAGCGCGCCAGCGAGCACGATTCGACCCGTGCGAGCGGGTCGGCGGGAACGTCGATCGTCAGGTTCGCCACGCGCGGCCCGACGGCGGCGATGCGCTTGCCTTCGTACAGGAACGTGTACGGCTGATCGTCCACGATCCGCCTTGCGATCTGCGCGTAGGTTTCTTTTGCGCGCCGCCAGTCGGATGCTTCCGCGAGCGATGCGATCATTCGGTCCGCATCCGCCGACCGGTACGCGACGACGTTCGACCCCGCCGGCGGCCGCGCCGCGCTTCCGAAGATCGAAGCGAGGTCGAGCTTGCCGTTGAATCGCCAGCCCGCGATGTAGGCGTCGAAGTTCCCCGCGACGTTTCGCTCGCGAAAGGCCTTCATCTCGTAGGAGCGCGTCGTCACCTTCACGCCGATGCGAGAGAGCTGCTCCTGGATCTTCGTCGAGACGGCCTCGCGAAGGCGGTTGCCGGCGTTCGTCGTCAGCTCGAACGCCAGGGGATGCTTGGCGTCGTAGCCCTTCGCCGCGAGGATCTTGCGAGCCTGCTCGGGATCGTAGGGGAGCGCGCGGAGCGACGGGTCGGCGGCCCACCACGTCGACAGGAGCGGCCCCGTGCTGATGCGGCCGTAGCCGTAGAGGAGATCCTCCACGATCGCGCTCCGGTCGATCGCGAGCGTCAGCGCGCGGCGGACCTCGGGATCGTCGAAGGGCTTCTTCGCGCCGTTCCAGCCGACGTAGTCGAACATCGGGTTGTCGAACGGGATCAGCTTCACGCCTTGGGTTTCACCGACGCGCGCCGCATCCTGAGGCGGGATCCCCTCGACGTAGTCGACGGCGCCGGCTGCGAGCTGGGTTTCGAGGTTGCCGGAATCCGGGACGATGCGTACGACGATCGCGTCGAGAAGCGGCGAGCCGGCGACGACGTAGCGCGGGTTCCTGCCGAGGTCGATCTGCTCGCCGGGCTTCCACGCCGACAGCACGAACGGGCCCGAGGCGATCTTCGTCTGCGACCAGTCGTGCGTCCGCCACTCCTTGAACGGAACCTTTCCGAACTCGTGCTCGGGAACGATCCCGCCCTCGATCGCGTCGGCCAGCATCTCCGGATAGGCCCGGTCGAAGTGGAACCTCACGGTCTGCGGATCGGCGACCTCGACGTCCTTGACGTGCTCCTTGGACGACGCGCCCGTCCACCCGACCTCGGGCGAGGTCTGCGCGGTCCACGTGTACCTCACGTCGCTTGCGGTCAGGGGATGGCCGTCGCTCCAGGACGCGCGTCTCAGCTTGAACTCGAGCGTCAAGCCGTCCGGGGAGAACGCCCACGATTCGGCCAGGACCGGCGCGTACGTCGGCGGATGCTCTTTGGTGTCCCCCTGCTCCTGCGCGAGCCTCGCGTAGACACGGCGGAGCAGATTGGCCGCAAAGGTCTGCTGCGAGACGTATTCGTTCCAGGCATCGACGTCGACCGTGCTGCCGATCACGAGCGTTCCCCCGCGACGGCCTCCCTCGGGGGCCGCGGCCGGCGGCGACGGGCTCCTCCCGCACGCCGCGGCGACGACCATCGCGGCCGATGCGAGCCGCGCGGCAAGGGTCAAGCGGGAGCCCGTCACGGCGTGTCCGCCGCGGCCAAGCGCTCGCGCAGCACGTGGAGCGGAATCAGCTCGCCCTCGCCGATCCCCGGGCAGAATCCCGCCAGCTCGTCCCAGCCCGCGCGCGTCCGCAGGTGCTCCGGCCAGAAGGGAAACGTGCTGCACTGGACGGGGCGGGCGGCGTACACGGAGCAGCGCGACCCGTCGAGGAACGGGCACGCGGGTTCGTCCATCTTGAGGATCGTGTGGCCGTCGTCTTTCTTCGTGTACCGCTTCTTGAACTCCGGGACGGTGAGCTCGAAGTGAGCGGCCAGCCGGGCGACGTCATCGTCTTCGAGATAGACGTAGTCGAAGTCGCCGTGGCGCGTGCAACACTTTCCGCAATCGGGACGGCACGAGAATCGAAGTCCATCCGCGTACCACGGCTGCCTCGGCGTCACGCGCGGAGTATATCGCCGTTTCGGGTGATCTAGGCAGCCGCGGATGCCTTCAATCGAATACGGAACGTGCTGCCGCCTCCGTGCGTGCCGGTCACGTCGATGATCCCGCCGTGGGCGAGCACGATGCGCCGCACGATCGCGAGCCCCAACCCGGTCCCCGAGCTCTTCGTCGAAAAGTACGGCTCGAACAGCCGCGCGCGGACGTCGGGGGCCAATCCGATGCCGTTGTCCTCAACCGAGAGAATGACCTCGCCGTTCTCTCCCGACGAGGACGACAGCACGAGCCGCCCTCCGCCCGGCATCGCTTGCAGCGCGTTCTCGATCAGGTTGACGATCGCGCGCCCCAAGACCTTCGGATCCGCGAGGACCTTCGCGGCCGGATCGGCGCGCACGACGATCGACACGCCGTGAGGCGGCGCCGCGCGGTAGGGCGCCGCGACGTCGGTCAAGAACTCCGCCGGGTCGACCGGCCGCAAATCCAGATCGGGAATGCGCGCATAGGTCGAGAATGCCCCCGAGATGTCCCGCAGCTCGCGCACGTTGCGGACGATCGTGTCGCAGCAGGCGTCGATCTCGGGGCCGACGGCGCCGCGATCGTGCGCCAGGCGACGGATGTGCTCGGCGGAGAGCTGGATCGGGGTGAGGGGATTCTTGATCTCGTGTGCGATCGCGCGGGCCATCTCGGCCCAGGCGGCGAGTTGGTTGCTCTTCATCAGGCTCGTGACGTCGTCGAGCAGGATGAGCGCGCCTTCGGCTCCGCCCGGCTCGGGCGGAAGCGGCACGCGCACGATGCGGTAACGGACCGTCTCGTCCCCCCGGCGCAGGTCGATCTCGACCGGACCCGTCGCCGGGCCGGCCGGTGCGGCCAGGGCCTCCCTCAAGACGGCCGCCGCGTCGCCCCTTCCCAGGACGGATTCGAGGCGGTCCCCGGGTGACAGGCCTGCGCCGAGGCCGTCGAGCAGCGCGTCGGCGGCCGGGTTGATGGTGACGACGCGGCCGGCGCCGTCGGTCGAAAGCACACCCGTCGTCGCATGCCGGAGCAGCGTCTCGATGTAGTCCCTCCGGCGCTCGATGTCGGCCCGCTGGCCCGCGAGGCCGGAGGCCATGGTGTTGAAGTCGGACACGAGCGACCCCATCTCGTCCCGCGACGACGAGGCCAGCCGCACGCCGTAATCGCCCCCGGCGATCCGGCGGGACGCCTCGGCGAGCCGCCGGACCGGATCGCCGACGGAGCGGGCGATCCACGCCGACGAGGCCGCAAGCAGAGCGACCAGGCTCGTCGTGACGAGGAGCAGCATCTCGATCAAGCGATCGAGCGACCTCGCGAACGCCCGCTGCTCGACGAGAAGCGGCACCGCGATGACGGCGTTTCGCGGCCCTTTCGGCTCGTCGAGCTCCGCGTAGGCGACCGGGATCGTCAGCGCGCCCAAGGCCTCCTTGCGGACGACGAACGGCTGGCGGGAGCGCACGACGTCGCGATCGACCTGGCCGGGAAGCCGGGCGCGCAAGAGCGCCGAATCGAACAGCTCCGGCTTGCTCGTCGCCGCGAGGATGCCGTCCTCATAAACGTGGATCTCCTGGCCCACGACGCGCCGCAGCCACCACAGCGTCTCGTCGTTGACGCGCAGCGGAGGCAGCGTCGGGTCGTCCTCGCCAACCGCCTGGTAATCCTCGACCACCCGGCGCGCTGCGCCGAGGAGGGCCGCCGCTTGCTCCGCGAGGCTCGCATCGCCGCGGCGATCGATGTACGCGCGCAAAAAGAAAGACAGTCCGATCAGCGGGACGACCGACGCCATCAGCACGGTGGCCAGCAGCCGCCTTTGGAACGAGCCGCGGATGACGTCGAGCCACGTCCTCACGGGCGCGCCGCCGGCCACGGTCGCGATCACCGCCGATCCTCCGACGATCGCGAGCCCGAGGATCAGCAGGCGCACCGCGTCGGCCGCCATGGCGAGCCAGGTCGGTGCCGGCGCGAGCAAGAGGTGCAATCGTCCGCCCTCCGCGATCGGCAGCACGTGGTAGCGCCCGTCTCCCGCGTTGAGATCGAGCGTGCGGCCCGCCGCCGCGCGCGCCGTGAGCTCCGGCGAGACCGTGGGCGGGCGGTGCATGGTGCTCAGGACGACCCGTCCGTCGGCATCGAACAGCACGTAGTCCGGCGAATCGGCCAGCGAGTCGTCGGGCGACGACGGGACGCCGCTCAACGCATCGAGGTACGGCGCGTTTCCCGGAAGGAACGGGAGGTTGCCGGGGTCTTCCAGAATGTGGCCGACGACGCGGCCGACGATGGCGCCGTCGCCGGAGGCGATCGCCACCTCGGCATGGACGACGGTGAGGCGGATCGCGCCGACCGACACCGTCTCGGTCTCGACCTGCGGAGGCCCTCCCGGAATCGCTCGACGCGGTGCCGCCTCGCGCTCTCCTCCGATCTGCGGAAACCCGAATCCGAAGTGGCCGCGGCGCGTCCCCAGGGCGTCGTAGAGGTCGAGCGAGGAGGCGAACCCTTCGTGGAACAGGTCGCTCCCGATCCACAGGTCGTAGGCCAGCGAGTCGATACGGCCCGGCGTGAGCGCGTCGGTGCGCCCTTGCGCGGCGAGGAGGTCCGAAGCGACGCGCGGCTGCTTCGCGGCGTCGGCGACGGCAGCGACCACCGCGGAGCGGCGGCGGGCGGACTGCTCGCGGACGAGCGGCGCGAAATCGGAGCGCAAGCGGTCCTCGACGATGCGCTCCGAGACCCGGTAGGCCTCGGCCAGGAACAACAGGACGACCGGGACCATCGCGATCGAGATCGCGAGCCGCCCCGGTCTCTGCCGAGGGGCGATCGCCGCCAGCCACGTCGCGACCCCGGTGATGACGAACGCCGCGGAGACCGCAAGCAGGAGCGTGCCGGCGGATTCCGCCGCCAGGCGCGGGACGCGGACCTGCGCGTCCCGGACGAGGCTCGCCGCGAGCCCCGTGACCGCCGCGAGCCCGAAGATCGACGCCAGGACGACACCTGCCGAGGCCCACGCCCCCCGGCGCCGTGATCCGGCCACGTAGGCGGAGGCGGCGGACAGGACGAGATACGCCGCAATCGAAGTGGCCGTGAGCGCGGCCGGCGAGCCGAGCCAGCCCATGAAATCCCCGCGACCGTACAGCGACGCGGTCCCGACCGACCGTGGAAGGAGCTGCTCGAAGCTGCGTCCGGCCGCCAGCGCGGCGCGCGCGGCGGTGACCCCGGCCACGACGGCCACGAGCCTGCGTCCGTCGATGGGGCCGGGCCGTCGAGCCAGCAGCAGGAGCAGCCCGGCGGCGAAGATCGCGGCGGCCCATGCCAGCGAGAGGTCGCGGATCCGGGACGTCACGTGCGCGCGGTCGGGCTCCTCGAGAACCACCATCCCGAGCGGAGACGATGAGGCCGGCGGCCACGGAACGGAGAGCGTCGTCGGAGGCCCCGCGTCGAACCGCTGGGACGGCGCGAGATGCTCGGGGGCGAAATCCCAGTGCGCGACGGTGCCCCAAGGGTCGTCGGGCAGCAGATCCTGGGCGTGCGGCCCGCCCGCGCGCGAGTCGACGACGAATGAGACGACCCCCGTGCGTCCGCGCGAATCCGCTCGGCTTCGCACCAGGAGGCTCGTCCGGACCCCGTGCGTCGCAAGGCGGACGGAGCCCGGCTCGCCGAATTCCGCCGGCTCGGGGGGCGAGCCGGACCAGGCGGCGTAACGCGATCCCGACACGAGGCCGGACCCCTCGAAGCGCCGGTCGAGCTCGGAAGGCAGCTCCGACCGCGCGCTCTCCGCGGAGTCGTCTCTCGCGCGCGCGGCCGCGCGGGAGGCGTCATCGAGAATCCCGGACAGCGTCCGCGTGAGAGCGGCCGCCCTCGCGTCGAGGCGGCTTTGCGCCCCCTGGGACGGCCGGTGCGAGGCGCAGCACGCAGCCGCCTGACCGGCGATCAGGATGAGAAGTGGCAGCGCGGCGACGAGGGCGAGGCGGCCCCGCATCATTCGGGCGTTTCCTTGACCTCCCGCAGCACCCAGCGATCGCCTTCCATTTCGAAGCCCAAGTGGAGCCCGACGCGCGAGCGACGGCCCTCGCGATCCGTGATCGCCGCGACGCCGTGCGCGCGCGCGCCGCCGCGGGCCTCCCCCTCGCACTTGACCAGGTCGAACGAGGCCGCGCTGGCCCGCGCAAAGAAGTCGCGGAACAGGGCCTCGACTTGTTGCGCGCCGAACAGCCCGTCTTCGGGCCCGAGCCGCGAGAGCGCGAGATGAACGCGTCCGCGCTCGGGGAGGATCGGGCGCAGCGCCGTCGCCGAGCCTCCGGTCAATGCACGACCGAACACGGACGCCGCGGCGCGGGCGCCGTCCTCGCCGGACGAGGCGGCAAGGCCGGGCAGGGCGATCGCGAGCACGGCGGCGAAGATCCACGGCACGCGCGAATGACGACACATGCTGGAAGCGATCCTAGCGGTCCGCACCGTAGGCGTCCAGCAGCTCGCGCGCCGCGCTTCGGAGAAAGCTGACGCTGAACGGCTTCGTGATGAATCGGTCGACGCCCAGGCGCGTCATCCGGTCGGGGTCGGCCGCCGGATCCGCCGAGAGCCCGATGATCGGGAACCGCTCTGCCGGGAACATCTTCCGCACGAGATCGATCAGCGGCGCGCCCTCGCTTTCGACGACGAGGCCGAGATCCAGGACGAGCAGGTCGGGAGGCTTGGATCTCAACGCCTCGAGCGCCGCTCCGGCGTTCTCGACCTTGACCACCTTGACGTCGTCGAGCGAGAGGAGGTCTTCGGCGAGGTCGAGAAGCTGCCCGTCGCCGTCGACGACGAGCACGGTCGGCCGATCCGTCCCCAGGACGCCTTCGTCGATGAACACACGGTTGCCCCCGCGCGCCTTCGCCTCGCGCAGGGCGTTCTCGGCGAGCGCGACGAGGTCGTCCGCGCTCTTGATCGCGCGGTTGTCCGGGTAGCACGAGATCCCGCACGAGATGCGAAACGGGATCTCCCCGCCGCCGTGGGCCACCGCGTGCTCGGCGGCCTCGGTCCGGATCTTGTTCGCGAGGATCGCCGCCCCCCGATAGCGGTTTCCGGGGAGCAACACGCCGAACAGGTCGTCGCCCATCCGGCCCATCACGTCCTCGCGCCGGACCTGGGAGCGAATGAGGTCTCCCACCGTCCGGATCACCGCGTCGCCGGCGCTCTGCCCGTGACGGTCGTTGACGTCCTTCAGGGCGTCGACGTCGATGAGGGCGACACAGAGCGGCGTGCGATAGCGCCGCGCGCGGGAGAATTCTTCCTCGAGCCGCAGCAGCAGGTACTTCCGGTTGGGGAGCGTCGTCAGCGAATCCCGCGTGGAATGCCGGGCCACCTCGCGCCGCAGCCGGCCGAGCTCCGAAGCGAGGCGCACGCGCGCCTGGAAGTCCTCGGCTTCCGGCGGGGCCGGGATCGTGAACGGCGACAGGAGCGGGTGCGTCGCGCGGACCGAGGTCATCAGGTTCAAGTCGCGGAAGACGTGGAGCTGGGGGATCGCCCGGAACAGGTCGCCTTCGAGAAGCCGGTCGAGCAGCGCGCGGACGGCCGGGTCGTCGGTGTCGAGATCGCTGACGACCAGCGTGAAGCTCAGGTCGTCGCCCTCGTTCATCAAGAACTTCTCGACGCCCGACAGGGTGACGACATCGGCTCCCGTCGCGGCGATCCAGCGCGACAGGCGCTCGGACTGCGGCCGGTCGTCGCACAAGAGGAGCACGTGGCCCGACGGATCGTTCGCGGTCAAGGACACCTCCGTGCGAAGGGATGACGCCACCGTAGTTTGACAGACTTTTCCGTCCCGAACGCGTGTGGTATAACGCGCGGCTCCGGGCGTGAGAGGCGTGTAGAACGTGTTATGTCGGGGCGTTAACTCAGCGGTAGAGTGCCATCTTCACACGGTGGAAGTCGCAGGTTCAAATCCTGCACGCCCCACCATCCGGAGCGGGTCGACGACGGGCGGCTAGCTCAGCTGGGAGAGCGCGGCGTTCGCAACGCCGAGGTCGAGGGTTCGAGCCCCTTGCCGTCCACCACCCGTCAGGACAGATCGCCGGACGCCGACGCCACCGCGCGGACGAGCTCCGGGTCCGCGCAGATCTCCCGCGCGCGCTCGATGTCCGGTGCCAGGAACCGGTCGGCCTCGAGGGCGCGGATGCGGCGCCTCACGAATCGATGCGCCGCGGCGGCGCCCCGTCCGGCCCGAAGCGGCAGCCGGAAGTCGAGCGCCTGGCTCGCCGCGATCAGCTCGATCGCGAGCACCGTCCGCGTGTGATCGACGATCTGCGCCGCCTTGCGCGCCGCGTGCACGCCCATCGAGACGTGGTCTTCCTTCCCGGCCGAGGTCGGGATCGTGTCGACACTGGCGGGGTGCGCGAGCACCTTGTTTTCCGACACGAGGGCGGCGGCGGTGACGTGGGCCATCATGAGGCCCGAGTGCAGGCCGGGATCGGCCGCGAGGAACGCCGGAAGGTCGGACAGCGCCGGGTTCAAGAGCCGCTCGATCCGCCGCTCCGCGATCGAGGCGATCGAGCAGGCGCCGATCGCGAGGTGATCGAGCGCCGCAGCGACGGGCTGCCCATGGAAGTTCCCGCCCGAGACCAGGTCGCCTTCCTCGGCGAAGACCATCGGATTGTCGGTCGAGGCGTTGATCTCGATCGTGAGGATCCCGCGGACGAACCGGAACGCGTCGCGGGCCGCCCCGTGAACCTGAGGCATGCAGCGCAGCGAGTACGCGTCCTGGACGCGCCCGCAGTCCGCGTGGCTGCGCTCGATCGCGCTTCCGGCGAGGATCCGCCTGAGGTTTCGCGCCGAGAGCACCTGGCCGCGCTGCGGCCGCGCGGCGTGGATCCGTGCGTCGAACGCGCGATGCGATCCGAGCAGGGCTTCGAGCGTCATCGCTCCGGCGATGTCGGCCACCGTCGCCAGACGCTCCGCGCGGAGGAGCGCCAGGGCCCCGATGGCCGTCATGACCTGCGTGCCGTTGATGAGCGCGATCCCTTCCTTGGGGGCGAGCACGACCGGCCGCAGGCGCGCCGCCGCCAGCGCCTTTCCGGCGGGCATTCTCCGGCCCCGGTAGATCACCTCGCCTTCGCCGATCAGCGCCATCGCGATGTGCGCGAGCGGTGCTAAGTCGCCGGAGGCGCCGACGCTTCCCTGCTCGGGCACGACCGGCACGATTCCCTTGCGGAGAAGGTCGAGCATCCTCTCCAGCGTCTCGAGCTTGAGACCCGAATGCCCGCGCGCGAGGCAGTTGGCGCGAAGGACGAGGATCGCGCGCACGACCTCTTCGGACAGCGCTGCTCCGGTCCCCGCGGCGTGCGAGCGGATCAGGTTCACCTGAAGCTCGGCGAGGTTCTCGGGAGGGATGCCGACGTTGGCGAGGTGTCCGAATCCGGTGTTGACCCCGTAGACCGTTCGGCCGCCGCGGACGGCTCGCTCGACCGTCCGCCTCGAGGCGGCGACGCGGCGCTTTGCCTTCGCCGTCAGCGAGCAGGACGTCCCGGCGGCGACGAAGGCGACCTCTTCGAGCGTCAGCGATCCGCCGTCTAGCGCCACCGTTTTCTTCGAGGGGAAACCGTGCACGCGCGGATGCTACCAGCACGGCGCTTCAAACCGTAAACCCTTCTGACACCGTGATATATTCACGGTCGGGATGATCGTCCGCTGCCCTCAGTGCAAGACCGAGTTCCGCCTCGCGGGCGACGCTCCGGCGGAGAAGGTCATCCGGTATCTCTGCCCGGGCTGCCAGACCATCGTGCGGATCGATCTCGAGCTCGACGAGGTGGCGTCGTCGTCGTCCTCGGGCTCGTACCGCGCCGTCCCGAGAAAGCGAAAGATCCTGGTCGCCGACGACTCGGACGAGATCCTGAGGCAGTGCGAGGCTCTGCTTGGCGCGGGCGGCTACCAGGTCCTGTTGGCGCAAGACGGCCTCGATGCCCTGCGATTGATCCGCGAAGAGCACCCCGATCTCGTCGTGCTCGATCTTCTGATGCCGCGCATGACGGGCTTCGACGTGCTGCGCGAGATGCGCCAGGACGAGCGCGTCAAGGACACGCCGGTGCTCGCGATCTCGTCCGTTTACAAAGACAACATCCTCGAGTTCCTGCACCAGCTCGGCGCCTCCGGGTTCGTCGACAAGACGCAGATCGAAGAGGCGCTGGCATTCCGCGTCGCGAGCCTCCTGGCCTCGCCCGCAAGCCAGGCCTGATCGCGTGGCGCGGAACCTCGCGGTCGTCGGGGCCCAGTGGGGGGACGAGGGCAAGGGGAAGGTCGTCGATCTTCTCTCCGACCGGTTCGACGTCGTCGCGCGGTACCAGGGCGGGCCCAACGCCGGGCACACCGTCACGATCGGCGGGAAGCGGCACGCGCTGCAGCACATCCCGTCGGGCGTGTTCCGTCCCGAGGCGCGCATCGTCATCGGGAACGGCACGGTGCTCGACCTGGCTAAGCTGATCGGGGAGATCGACAACCTGGCGTCCTCCGGCGTGAAGCTCGACGGACGCTTCTTCATCAGCGACCGCGCCCACGTGATCCTTCCGCTCTTGGCACGGATCGACGCCGCGCGGGAGTCCGCCGCGGAGGGCGACGCGAAGATCGGGACGACCCAGCGCGGCATCGGACCGACGTACGAAGCCAAGGCGGCGCGCATCGGCCTGCGCGTGGGCGATCTCGCCGATCGCGCGTCGCTCGTCGAGAAGATCCGGCGCATGGTCGACGGCGAGCCGGGCAGGCGCCTGCGCGACGCCGGTGAAGACCCGGGCGCACCCGAGGCGATCGCCGCAGAAGCGTTCGCGCACGGCGAGCGCCTCGCGCCGTATATCGGCGACACCGCGCTCAAATTGAACGACTGGATGGACGAAGGCCGGTCGATCCTGTTCGAGGGCGCTCAGGGGACGCTTCTCGACCTCGACCACGGCTCGTATCCGTTCGTGACGTCCTCGTCGACGGTCGCGGGGGGCCTGTGCGCCGGCTTAGGAATCTCGCCGCGCCGCGTTCATGCGATCGCGGGCGTGTTCAAGGCGTATTGCAGCCGCGTCGGGGCGGGGCCGATGCCCACCGAGTTGAACGACGGACCCGAGGGCTTCGGCGAGCGACTGCGCACGCGCGGGCGGGAGTTCGGCACGGTGACGGGCCGCCCGCGCCGCTGCGGCTGGTTCGACGGAGCGGCCGCGGCCTACGCGAACCGGATCAACCGGTTCGACGCCGTGTGCGTCATGCTCCTCGACGTGCTCGACGCGTTCGACGAGATCCGGATCTGCGTCGGCTACCGCCTGGACGGAAGAGACACGCGCTCGTTCCCCCCGACGGTGACCGACGCTATGCGCCTCGAGCCGGTGTACGAGACGCTCCCCGGCTGGCGCCGGGACACGACCGGCGCGCGCTCGTGGTCCGATCTTCCGCCCGCCGCGCGGTCATACCTCGACCGGCTCGGCGCGATCATCGGCGCGGACGTCGGTTTGGTCTCGGTCGGGCCCGATCGAGTGCAAACCATCGTCAAGCCCGACGGTCCGCTCGCGCGCTAGCCGCGCGATTCAGACTTCGGTCGGAATCGCTCCTCCTCCTAAAGTTGGACGCCCCGTTTTCGGTGTTGCGATCGCGATTCGCGATGCGTAGATCGTGACCTTGGCGATCACGCCACGACGTGAACCGAAACGGAGGAGATCGATGAGCACACGATGGATGAGATCGATGACGGTGGCGGTGGCGATCGGCGCGCTGATCGCGACGGCCGCATGCCATAGCAGCAACGACGTGACCAACCCGCCGGCCGGGGGAGGCGGGGCCTCGAACCTCGTCAGCAGCGGCTCGTCCCCGACGGACGGCGATGCGACGATGACCGCGAGCGCGACGCTCACGGTCAACAGCGGCGGCTCGGGCTTCGACGAGCTCGACCTGTCTCAGACCGTCGGGAGCGTCGGCCACGAGGTCGTCGTGACCTGGGACACCAACACGCACGCGATCAACGGCGTCCAGCACGTCTGGGGCAGCGGCTCGACGACGTCCGGATTCACGCAGTGCGCACCGGGATCCGCCGCCTGCGATCCCACCAAGGTGACGGTCGACTTCTCCGGGCATACCGTCACGCTCACGAGCCAGGTTCTGCCCGACGCATTCGGCGGCAGCTCGAGCTCGACGCTGTCGGGAACGATCGCGTGGTGAGCGAATAGAGGCGCGCGTCAGCCGGAGCGCGAGCGGTACCCCTTCAGCAGCGACTCCGCCTCGCGGAGCTGTTCGACGAGGTCAGTGTGGCCGATGGCGATCGCATCGAGCACCGACGACCACACCGCAACCTCGACCTGCTCCTTGATCTCGTCCTGGCGCCGGGCGATCGCGGCGAGGAGCTTCCCGGCGTGGGGCGCGGCGCTCAGCAGGATCTCAGGCGCCGCATCGGCGATGGCGCAGATGGACGCCGTGGTCGCGCTCCAGTGTCCGTCGGCGGGGTGCACCTTGACCCACTCCTCGCGCGCGTCGACGATCACGACCTTCCACGTCTCGTCGATCTTCCGGTACTCGAGGTGGCTCGTCGTGCGCGCCCGCACGTGCACGGTCTTGCCGTCGGCGGCCGCGTCGTCCTCGCGCGTGAAGAGCGTCACGCGCGCCGGGATGGCGACGTTCGCCGACACCAGCGACCGCTCGATCGACAGGACGTAGGCGCGCACCGTCTCGATCGCGCTCGCGATCGTCTTCGCGTTCGCGTCGATGTCGATGAGCTGGTTCGTGACGCGTTCCACACCGCGCCGCTCACCCTCGGCGCCGCCGCTGAGCGCCGATTCCGCCTCCATCTCGCTCATCGAGCCAAAACGTAAGGTTCGGTCAACGGGGGGGCAAGCGGGGGTTAGCCGGCGGTCTTTTGGCCGGACATTTCGATCCACGGCCCGAGCGAAATCCGCCCGAAGCTCGCACGATCCAGAAGTCGCGCCAGAACTCGGGCCGCACACCGCAGGCCGTCCTCGGGACACGGGCGCAGATTGACGTCGCTGTCGACACGGATGGCGTCGAACCCGTTCGATCGGAACATCCATTCGAGGCCCTGCGGCGTGTAGCCGATCCGGAACGGAAACGACGACAGCCCCGTGAGCGCGAGCAAGCGCGACGCCGCGCGCTCTGCGGGCGATCGTGGCGCCGCGTGCCGGATCCGCTGCATCCAGCGGAAGAATCCGCCGTTGGGCACCCGCACGAGCAGCCGGCCTCGAGGCTTGAGCAAACGGTAGATCTCGGTCAGCGCGCGCCGGGGGGCGGGCAGCTGGTCGAAGCAGAACCAGACGAACACCGCATCGAACGAGCGCGCGGGAAGGCCCGCGCTCTCGAGCGTCCCCAGCGCCACATCCAGCCCGAGCCGCTGCGTAAAATCGACCACGCACCGTCCCACGTCGATGCCGCGCGCCGTCCATCCGGCCGCCCCGGCGGCGGAGAGGAACCCTCCGGCGAAGCTTCCGACCTCGAGCACGGACGCGGCATCGCCCACCCACTTCTTCAGGGCCGGCATTCGCTCCTGGAACTGCAGGCGGAGCTGGTCGTGGGCGGTCGCCAGCCATTCCGTGTGATAGGGATCCTCGCGGTACGCGTCGAGGGCGGCCGCTTCGGTCAACTGCGGGTCTCGCGCGAGCGTTCCGCAGTTGTCACACTTCAAGAGGCGGGCGGGATACCGCTGCGTCGGAGGCGGGTCTGGGTGCAAAGCTGTCCGGAGCGCCCCATCGCGCGCCATCTCGTCGGCGCTGCACGCTTCGCTCAATCGCGTGCTGCCGCAAACGAGGCATGCGGGATATCCCTGATACAGAGACGGACGTTCGGTTCGCATGCACGTCGAGGATGCAGGGATCGCGCCTGCGCGTTCACGGGAAAACTTCCCCGGGTTCGGTACTTCCTACGCAGGACGCGCGAAGAATCCGGAGCACGGCGCTTGCGCGGAGATTGCATAGCCATTGGATGGCGCGAGCCCTTAGAAAGGAGATCCTCATGAACTTCTTCGGAAGCCCCGATATCCATTCGCTACGCGATCTGCTCCTCGATCAGATCCGCGATCTCTACGACGCGGAGAATCGACTGGTCGAAGCGATCCCTCGGATGGCCGACAACGCAAGCTCGCCCGATCTGCAGCGCGCGCTTCGCGAGCATCTCGAGCAGACGCGGCGCCACGTCACGCGCCTCGACGAGGTGTTCCGCCGGCTGTCGGTCCAGCCCGAGCGCGGAACGTGCGCCGCCATGAAGGGCCTGATCCAGGAAGGCGAGAACATGATCAAGAGCAAGGCGCTTCCGGCCGTCAAGGACGCGGGCCTCATCGCCGCGGCGCAGCGCGTCGAGCACTATGAGATGGCGGGCTACGGTACGGCGCGGACGTTCGCAGAGCAGCTCGGGCACCCCGACGTCGCGAGCATTCTCCAGTCCACGCTCGACGAAGAGGGCGAGGCGAACAAGCGGCTGAACGAGATCGCTCTCCACGCCGTCAACGCGCAGGCCGCGGCGCAGCGATGATCCGCAAGCTGAAGTCGGGTGAGTACCGCCTGTACTCGCGGAAGCCGAACCCGGCGACGGGGCGCCGCCGGAATCTCGGCACGTTCAAGTCCCGGGCCGCGGCGCACCGCCATGAGCGCGCGGTCCAGTACTTCAAGCGGCACGGTTGAGCCCGGACATGCGGATCGCACAAGTCGCTCCCCTTTACGAAAGCGTCCCGCCGAGGACCTACGGCGGAACGGAGCGGATCGTCTCGTATCTGACGGAAGAGCTGGTCCGGCAGGGCCACGACGTCACGCTTTTCGCCAGCGGGGATTCGGAGACTTCGGCCCGGCTGGTGTCACCCTGCTCGCGCTCGCTGCGGCTCGACGAGACGTGCACGGATCAGCTCGCCCACCACGTGTTGATGCTCGAGCAGATCGCGCAGCGCGCGGGGGAGTTCGATCTCATCCACTTCCACATCGACTACCTCGCGTTTCCTCTGGCGCGCAGATTGAAGACGGCCCAGCTGACGACCCTTCATGGCAAGCTGACGCTGCCGGACCTCGTCCCGCTCTACCGCGAGTTCCGGGAGATGCCGGTCGTCTCGATCTCGGACGACCAGAGGCAGCCGCTCCCGTGGGTGAACTGGCGCGCGACGATTCCGCACGGCCTGCCGGTCGATCTCTATGCGTTCCGTCCGGGGGCGGGCCGGTACCTCGCCTTTCTCGGAAGGATCTCCCCTGAAAAGAGGCTCGATCGCGCGATCGAGATCGCGCAGCAGACGGGGATCCAACTCAAGGTCGCGGCCAAGGTCGACGACGCGGATCGCGAGTACTTCGAGAGCGTGATCGCCCCGATCATGAAAGACCGGCTGGTCGACTACATCGGCGAGATCAGCGACGCGGACAAAGGCGAGTTTCTGGGAAACGCGCGGGCGCTCTTGTTCCCGATCGACTGGCCGGAGCCGTTCGGGCTGGTCATGATCGAGGCGATGGCTTGTGGAACGCCCGTGATCGCGTATCGCGCGGGCTCGGTCCCCGAGGTCCTCGAGGACGGGTTGACCGGATTCATCGTCGAGGACCAGCCCGGCGCCGTCGAAGCCGTGCGGAAGGTCCCGGATCTGAGCCGCGCGGGGTGCCGCCGCGTCTTCGAGGCACGGTTCTCGGTCGAGCGCATGGCGCGCGACTATCTGCGCGAGTACGAGCGCTTGGTCGGCGTGCCGCGATGACGGACGAAATAGTCAAGATCTCGGACAGCTTCTACATCCTCTCCACATCTGCGCGAATCGACGACCGGACGCGCGTGCTCAAGCACGGCGACACGTTCGCGGTGTTCGACCGGTTCGGCGACATCGAGGAGATGGGACTGGGGCGGCTGAGCATCTTCGGCATCTACGATCACGACACGCGGTATCTGTCGCGGCTGCGGCTCCGGGTGACCGGCAGCCGCCCGCTCCTGCTCGGATCGACGATCAAGGACGACAACGCGCTGCTCGCGGTCGACCTGATGAATTCGGACCTCTGGCACGACGGCGACGTCGCGGTGCAGCGCGGCACGATCCACATCCAGCGCACGCGATGCCTCTGGAGCGGGAGCTGCTTCGAGCGGGTCCTCATCCGGAACTACGGCCTGCGCGCGGTCGAGTTGTCGCTCACGCTCGAGTTCGGCGCCGACTTCGCCGACATCTTCGAGGTGCGCGGCATGGCGCGCGAGCGGACGGGGCGCACGCTCGCCCCGCACGCCACCCGGTCCGCGGTCACGCTCGGCTACGAGGGGCTCGATGGCGCCGCGCGGACGACGACGCTTCGGTTCGACCCGGCGCCGCCCCGCCTGTCCGACTCCGAGGCGGGCTACGACTTCCAACTCGAGCCCGGCGGCGAGGCATCCTTCCGCGTCGCCATCGCATGCGCGAAGAACGACGCGGCCGCGTCTCACCTCGCCGTCGCCGAAGTGCCGCATCCCGGCATCTGGTACGAAGATGCCTCGCGCCTGGCGGTCGAGGCCCTGGCCCAGGCGCGGGCCGAGGAGCCGCGGATCTACACCTCGAACGAGCAGTTCAACGACTGGCTCGAACGGTCCTTGGCCGACCTCCACATGATGAGGACCGAAACGCCGCAGGGCGCCTATCCGTACGCGGGCGTCCCGTGGTTCAGCACCGCGTTCGGCCGCGACGGGATCATCACGGCGCTCGAATGCCTCTGGGGCAATCCGGCCGTGGCGAAGAACGTGCTGCAATTTCTCGCCGCCACCCAGGCGACCGAGACACGCCACGCGGAGGACGCGCAGCCGGGCAAGATCCTTCACGAGATTCGCGGCGGCGAGATGGCCGCGACCGGCGAGGTCCCCTTCGGCCGATACTACGGCAGCGTCGATGCGACGCCACTGTTCGTCGTTCTTGCGGGCGAGTATTACGAGAGAACGGGCGACCGCGCGCTCGTGCAGTCGATCTGGCCGAACGTGGAGCACGCGCTCTCGTGGATCCGCGACTGCGGCGACCCCGACGGCGACGGGTTCGTCGAGTACGCGCGGCGCGCGGCCCACGGCCTGATCCAGCAGGGCTGGAAGGACTCGCACGATTCGATCTTTCACGAGGACGGCACGATCGTCGAAGGCCCGACGGCGCTGTGCGAGGTGCAGGGCTACGTGTACGCGGCCTACAAAGCCGCGGGAGCGCTCGCCGAGGCGCTCGGTTTCAAGGCCAGAGCCAAGGAGCTATCGCTGCTGGCCCGCGAGCTGCGGCGCCGGTTCGAACAGCAGTTCTGGTGCGCGCCGCTGGCGACGTACGCGCTGGCGCTCGACGGCGACAAGCGTCCGTGCCGCGTGCGGGCGTCGAACGCCGGACACTGCCTGTTCGCCGGCATCGCGAGCCTCCCGCGCGCGCGCCTCGTCGCCTCGACGCTGACCGGAGACGCGGTCTTCTCGGGGTGGGGGATCCGCACGGTCGCGAGCAGCGAGCGGCGCTATTCGCCGATGTCCTACCACAACGGATCGGTCTGGCCGCACGACAACGCGCTCATCGCCGCCGGCTTTGCGCGCTACGGGCTCCAGTCGGAAGCCCTCCGGGTGTTCGCCGCGCTCTTCGACGCGAGCCTCTTCTTCGATCTCCACCGGATGCCGGAGCTGTTCTGCGGCTTTCCCCGCCGTCCCGGTGAAGGCCCGACCGCGTACCCCGTCTCGTGCTCGCCGCAGTCCTGGTCCGCCGGCGCCGTGCTGCTGCTGATCCAGGCATCGCTCGGCCTCGAGGTGCGCGCGCTTGAAAAGAAAGTCGTCTTCACGAACCCGATCCTGCCCGAGTTCCTGACCGACATCCGCATCCAAAACCTGCGCGTGGGTGACGCCAGCCTCGACCTGTCGCTGACCCGGCACGAGCACGACGTGGGAATCAACGTCCTGCGCCGCGACGGGCCGGTGAGCGTCGTCACCATCAGCTAGCGCAGCTCGTCGTCGGCCGCCGGCCCGCTGTTACCCTATCGGGACACGGAGACGCCGGAGTCATGAGCGCCAGCCTGATCTTTCGCGACGCGATCGAGGACGACGCCGAGGCCATCGCCGAGATCCACAACGCCGTCGCGGCCACTCTCACCGAGCGGTTCGGCAAGGGGCACTGGTCGCATCATTCGACCGGCCGCGGCGTCGTCTCGTCATTCAGATACGCCCGAGTACGCGTCGGCGTGTCGCGAGGCCGGATCGCGACGGTCCTCAGGCTCGCGAAAAAGAAGCCCTGGGCGATCGACGTCCGGTTCTTCACGCCGGTCAAGCAGCCTCTCTATCTTACGGGGATGGCGGTCGACGTCCGGCACCAGCAGGGCGGGCTCGGCCGCAAAGCGTTGGACGATGCCACGGCCACGGCGGTCTCGTGGCCCGCCGATGCGATCCGCCTCGACGCCTACGACGGCGAGGTCGGAGCCGGATCGTTCTACGAAAAATGCGGCTACACGCACCGCGGGCGCGTCGTCTACCGCAGCACGCCGCTGGTCTACTACGAGATGGTTTTTCCAGATCGGACCGGTTGAACGCAGGTGCTAATCTGTCCGGCGCTTCCGCACGCGTGGGCCGTTAGCTCAGGTGGTAGAGCACCAGCCTTTTAAGCAACAGGGAAGGGTCGAGAGGACAATCACTCTCGGCCCTTCCGCGTCTTCTCCGTGCACGCTGTCTGTTGGTGTCCGCGTCGTCCCATCTGTCTGGACACGAGAAGGACACCTGGCCTTCGGCGGTACATCGCATCATGACGATGCGGACGCGCGTCTTCGCCCGGTGTACCGCGAGAACGTCACTGCTCGCGATGCGGCAATTCCCGCGATTGGGACGGCGGGTAGTTCGAGACAGCGCGATCCGTCTCAGCCGAGAAGAACCCTTCGAAAACCCCTCGAAATACGCCTACAACTGACGGAAAAGCACGAGAATTCCAGGCTCCAACGGGGGTAGGGCGGGGAGCCCCCCACGCAACGGGCGATCAACGTTCAAAGTGCCCCCCGCTCGATATTATTTTTTCAGGGAGTCGGCGCGCGCATCCACTCCGGCGAGAGCGTGCCCAGCTAGCTTGACCCACGGGGCACCGTCATCCTGAGAAAGGTCCAGCGCGGCCGCGCGCCTTGGTAGACGCACATCTTCAAGTCCTTTTCCTTCGGAGAGAACCGGCGTATACCTCCCGGCAATTTGGGGAGGTCCGGATTGAACCGCTGCGCCGCCGTGTTCGCGATCCTCATTTTCTCGGTGGCGTCCGCCAACGCAGCCGTGTCCCAGGAAGGGACGATTGGGGTCATCACGGTAGAAAGCGATGCTCAGGCGACTGATCAGGGAATCGTCTGGGTCCAGGGCAAATCATTCCAGGTGTTGGCTTCCGATGAGTTTCAGGTCGCCATGAGCCTGACGACCGGCGACTATTTCGAGGGCCAGTTCGTCATTACCAACAACTCCGGCCAGCCGTTTACGTTTGATCCGGTCTCAATCGATGCAATGGCATGGACAACCTCTCATGATGGTCACACCAAGAAGACTGGCCTGTACACATATCCCGCCAACGAATACGTTAATGCTGTCGAAGCAGAGGCCGAAACGCGCAAGTTCTTCCTCCGGCTGGGTCATGCCCTGAGTTCGGCGGGCAATCACATAACTGCCAGTACGACGCCCGGTGATCACGCGATAGCCGAATCGATTGAAGATCTGAACGACACTGCCACGCAGCATCGAGTCGATCAAAAGTCCGCGCAAATTGACGATGCGGTCACCGCTGAAACCGATGGCTTGCTCCGGAAACACACGATCGCACCTGGGCACTCGTATGCCGGTAGGGTCATGTTCGGACGCGCCAAGGGCGACTATTGGGAATTTGATGCCAAGATCGGCACTAAATGGTTCGTCTTCGTGTTTCGATCCTCGTAATCGGAGAGTGGCGTCAAGCCGCGGGAGAGTTCGTGATGCGTATCGCCGCCGCCCTGTTCGTCGCGTTCACTTGCTCGGGTGCGCTCGCCAGCGAGCCCGGCCAGCTGCTTGATTGCAGCGATTGGGTGTTCTTGGAGCCGGGCTATTCGTGCAGCTACGCTCCGCCGGTGGTATGTCCTGGGCCTCGCGTGTGCGATGCGGTTCAGACCGCCGTCGTTGACAATGGAAGAGGAATACTCTCGTTCAGACAAACCGATTTTCCCATATGGAATTGCGGCAACGCGCACCCGACGCGAACATCGCTCGTGCGCATGGATCTGGTGACGGGTGTTGAAACCGTCATTGCGACTCTGGACGACCGTTGCGACAACGGCTGCGTTTACCATTTTGGTGTCTATGGCGCGGGGGACATGCACACATGGTTCGATCCGACCGGTGGTTCGATCATCGCGCTCCCCGAATCGTACCTACAGGACAACGGCTCGACGAATTGCCCCTGGCCGCAGCAGTCTGTTGCTCGCCCCATGACAATAACGGGGTTCGCCACAACGTTCGACGTGATGCAAAGCTATACGACGGCGACCTCGCTCGGCTTCCGCGTCCCCTACATGCCGGAGGGGATGCCTGCCGCCGACCACTTCAACACGTACTACGGCCCGCTCACGAAGCCCCTCGACTTCACCAAGGCACAGCCCCTCGCGTGCAGCTATCCGTCGAGCCCGCCCAGTGTTGGGGACTACGAGACCGTCACCGATCCGCTGCCCGATCCCGCGCCGGGAACCGGCAGGTATTACCTCACCGCGACGACGTACCAAGGGCAGACCAGGTACGGGCGCAAGACGACTGCTGGACACCTGAGCGGGCGTGATCCGGCGTTGCTTCCCGCTTGCGTGCAGCCTTAGCCCATTGAAAGGACGGCAACGTGATTTGCGCTCTAATACTGGCCGCCGCTGCGACATACGCTGAGCCACCCCGCGACGCTTCGGGTCACTTCGCGTATCAGGAAGTTGTACACGTCGACGCCCCGGCGACCGAGCTTTACCGCCGGGCGAGGGCTTGGGTTGCAACCGCATACCGCTCCGCGCCGGACGTAATCAAACTCGACGATCAGACCGGCGGACGATTGATCGTGCACGGAATGTTGACGGACCTCAACGTCTTCCCGGTCGACTGGGTTTCGCATTCATGGACGATCGAGGTTAAAGACGGCCGGTATCGATACCTGCTTACCGATTTCGTTTTGCACCAGACGGTCCTGAATCAAAGCAACGAGAAACCTCTGGATTCCATCACCACACACAAGACACGCTTGGCGAAGCTCGATGACGCAGTCGCCGTCAGGTGCCGCGACATGATCTCGACGCTCAAGGCGGCGATGGAGAAGCCGAGCCCGGGGACGGACGACAATTGGTGATTCACCACGGGGCAACGCCTGAGAGGTCGTCCGGCGAGTCCGAAGCATAGCGCGGAGCGGCACAGGCAAGGGCGGACGAGTTGAGGAGGGGGAGACCCGACGCTGATCAAGGCGCGTGTATCGGCGTCGGGTCGCCGATAGTCGTGACGCTGAACGCTCTCGATCGTCGGCCTTGACAGGTCCGCAGGCGAGTCTTACAGTGTGCAAGACCATACGTGCTGTACGCGCAATTCGTGGCTTGCCGTGCTGGGGTGAGACATGGTGAAGATCAGAAAAACTCTCGATGTTCCATCACTGTCCAACACGGAGGCCATGATCTTGGAGTTACTACTTGATGCCGCTCGGCCCATGTATGGCCTGGAACTCGTCAAGGCGTCCCGGTCGCGCCTCAAGCGCGGTACGGTTTACGTCACCCTCGACCGCATGGAGGACAAGGGCTTCATCGAGTCGGAGCGAGAGTCGTCATCGGTCAACAGTAACGGCCAAGTGCGACGACTATACCGACCGACAGGCATGGGCGAGCGCGTAGTCCGTGCGCGCTCCATCTACTTCGCCGCGTTGGCGGCGATATGAGCGCACTTCTCACAGTCGGGCTCCTGAGTCTGTTGCTGGTCGCTGCGTCCATCTTGATGCAATTCCTGAAGACGCACTTATTCGAGCGCTCCGTCCGACTGTCCACCCTGCCGAGGCGCATGTTGCTCCTCACCCTGTTTATCGCAGCCGAGATCGCGGTGTCATTTGGGCTTGCCTTGGCGATCGGCGCTTGGATTGTCGTCACGACCTCGTTCTCGCAGTCGGTCAGCGTACTTACCGGATTGGTCATCGCAGCGCTCGTGCTGAAAGGGAGCAATCTTCTCTACGAGTGGCGCCGACTTGGAATTCGCCGCGCGCCTGGGTCGCTGCTGTCGTCAATTGCCGATGTCTTCTACCCGCCCAAGACCCGTGAGCGCGTATTCGATCAGATCATCATCGACATGCGCGCGGAATGGTGCGAAGCGATGGCGGGCGGGCGTCGATTCAAGGCTCTTGTCGTTCGGGTTCGCGGCGTTTACGCGTTCGGCTCCGCGGTGGTGGCCCACGGCCTCGGGAGCATCTTGAAGACGGCCTACGGTATTTTCAAGGCAACGCGGTAGCGCGGCATTGGAATTTCCCTCCCTCAGGGACGTCATCGACGCGCTGAACGTCCGCGCGAGAATCCTTTTTGGAATCGCGTTAATCGGCGGCGTGTTGCACTTCGCCCCGACGTTGTTCGGAGAGGACAGCGGTCTCGCGAAATTCCAAGCTGACTACCGACCGTGGATCGCTTTTGTGACTCTGGCGTCGACCGTGCTGGCGAGTATCAAAGCGTACGACGCGATCGAACACTCGCTGAAGGAGCGGCGGCGGCGGTTCGCCGTTCTCGCGGACATGGAGAGCCTGTCAGAGTCGGAGCTTTTCCGCATTGTCCAGTGTGTTGAAAGCAACACGCGCTCATTGATCTTTACCGATTACTTTTTCGATGACCGATCCCTCGTCGACGCCCTAATTACGCGCGGGATTCTGGAGCGCGCCGGGCCTCCGACCGAGCGCGGCGACGCCGTTTGCGTGATTCCAGAATTCGTGTGGCGTTACGCGAAGGCTCGTCAGCAAGCGCTTAAGGACCGGCTCGCGGAATTGCGCGCTCGCCGCGAGGGCAAACCGACGAGCTGAACGAGCAAGGAGCACGGGATGGAACCTCGAACACTGCTCGCTCAAATTCGAGCCGACTTAAAGGCGGCGGCGGAAGGCGGTAACGCGCTCAATGCGGTCGGGGTCGATGCCTACCTCGCCCGCGTCGATTCGTTGTTAGAGAAGGATGCGGCAGGGCTCGACCAATACTCAACCGAACGGATGAAGGCGGCAGAAGCGTTACGGCTCGCTCAATATCAGCACGAACTTGAACATGTTCGCGTGATGTCGCTTGAGCTTTACAAGAGCACAGGAGCCAGCGGTCAGGCCGCAATGCAGGCCGCACTGCTAATTAACGGTGCCGCTGCAACGGCGCTGCTCGCTTTCGCCGGGCATTTATTGAGTATGTCGCCTCCGCCGATTCGTATTAGCGCCGTCGCGTCGCCGATGCGGCTGTTCGTTTTTGGTGTTGGCTTCGCAGCGGTTGCTTTCGGTCTTACCTACCTGACTCAGTATTTGGCGATGTTGCGACCGCGAAAGCCGAGAGCCTCGACAATCTGCAATATCC
The DNA here is from genome assembly GCA_964647625.1 of uncultured Acidobacteriota bacterium. Lineage (GTDB taxonomy): Bacteria > Acidobacteriota > Polarisedimenticolia > Polarisedimenticolales > DASRJG01 > DASRJG01. The sequence goes on along the minus strand of CAZYHZ010000032.1, from coordinate 18,506 downwards.
TTGCGATTGCATTCGTCGTTTTCTCGTACGTGGCGTTCTTCGTCGCCGCCTGGAACACAGGAAAGCTTCTCTGCGCGATTTGAACCCCGCTTGCCGACAGTCAATCCGCCGTGACGCTTCCCGATCCCACCGTGCCGCGCACCGCATCGGAAAGGACGGCTGAGGTTCCGCGTAACGCTCGGCGATGAGGAGGTCATGCCGTATTTCGCAAGCTCTTCGTGCGCGTAGTTCAACGCGACGGCGAGCCGGTTGCGGTGGAGTTGAACGGCAGGTGCGGCGGGTCGGGTTAGGCGTTGATTCACCGTGTGGGCGGTGTCCGTGACCAACGCCGATCACGTTTCTTTGAGATACCGCTTAACTGTCCTGTCGGAAACTCCGAAGAAGATCGCGGTGAGCTGAATTGCGATGCTCGGCACGCTTGTTCGCGGTCGCGCCACAAGCTTGACGAAGCTCTCGGACAACGCCTTCGCCTTGGAAGCTGTGGTCTCGGCCCCTATCAAAGCCTGCTCAAGTTCCCCGGCAATGCTTCGAGCCAACTGCGGCGCCGCCTTCTGAGACGCGGCGTCGTGCAATCGTCGCCGTTGACGGGTGACCCAGTTCGTGAAGGCTCGGACGGTTCCACGCATGTCGGCTTGATTGACCGTGGGCGGTCGGCCTCCCGGATTCCTCGACAGTTTGATGGTAACGTTCACCAACGATTCCAGATCCATTACGCGCTGACGATACGTTGGGTCTTTTCGTCGTCGCGCGTTCTCTTCGCGGCGGTACGCACGGTCTTCAGCCTTAGCTAACGCCCAGGCAAGGTCATCAATCGACGGTAATGGGAACCCCTTCCAAGCGGCGGCATCGCGGTATTGTCGCTCAATCTCCGCTGCCATCGCACGCCTGTGCTCGTCCTGTTGCTTCTTGAGTTCGAGTGCCGAAGCCCGCCGTTGTTCAAGGCGATCCACAAGCTCGGCAATCGTTGAGGGCGCCGCGGAGCTTCGACTCGGCACCTTCGACAATCGGTCGATCCCTGCCGCATCGGTCACGTTCAGGATTCCGCCGCGGACAGCATGAGCTAGCAAGTCCCGGATCTCATCAACGGAAGCGTCGCGAACGGCACGGTACAGCGTTTCCGCATCCGCACGTCTTCCACGCGACGCGCGAGCACGATTCCTGTCGCCACGATGACGGCGAGCCATAACTTGTCTTAGTCTACTCGTGCCGCCCTGTTTCAGCGCCGCCGCGAGCGTGGACAAAACCCAGCAAGTGCAATTGGGTTCTGTCCTAGGTCAAACGATCTTTAGGGACCATCCTTACATTATGAAATATGCCAAGAACTCAGCCGCGACGATGCGCTTGCTGCGGGTCGTCCACGGCCTGACCCAGACCGACCTCGGTCGAGCCGCAGGGGTCAGCCAGGCTCACATCTCGAAGGTCGAGAACGGGCGGTGCCGACCCGGTGTGCGCGTCGGTGAACGCATCGCCAAGAGGCTTGGGACTCCGGCCCACCAACTGTTCCCGCACCTCGTACCTCAAGTCGGTCGACCGGCGGGCGACGGGAAGTCAACATGATCCCTTCCGATTCGGTCCGCCTGGTCGATTGCATTGTACGGACGTTTCCGGCTCCGCAAGGCCGATACCTCGTGGAGCGTGGCAAGCGCCCCCGCTGGGCGGGCGCGCACTGGACGAAGGCTACCGTCCTCGCGCATGTCAACGGCACGCAACGTATTGGCTTCCCATTTGATCCCGAGCGTCTCACGTTCGCCGCGTTCGACCTGGACGGCAAGAAACACCCCGAGGGTCGCGAATGGGCGCTTGCCACGGCGCTCCGCATCGTCCGCGCTCTGGCGGCACTTGGTATCGGGGCGATTCTCGAACAGTCGCGAAGCGGTAAGGGCTTTCACGTCTGGATACTGTACGACGAGGATGGCCCGCGGCTCGCCGATGCGCGCGAGTTCGCGTCCGCCGTGTTGCGGACGCTCGGGCTTCCGGATTCATTCTCCGAGGCGCAAGGTGTTCCGGGCTTCTATCCGTGGCCGCCGAAGACGAAAGACTGCGGGCGAGTTCCGTATCTTCCGCTCTTCGGCGTTACGAACGGTCACGCTTCGGGACTCCTCTGCGACCTCGAAACCGGCGAGCCGTTCACCGACCAACTCGCCGCACTTCAATCCGTCGAGCGGACTCCGGCAGGCGTGTTCATTGCGGCACTCGAAACCGTGCGCGGCGTCGCTCCGGCGCCGCCGAAGCCGAGGCGACCGAAGGCGCAGCCGCGGCCGTTCACCGGCGAGCTTTCCCTATTCGCCGAAACGGCGCTCACTGAAGAGGCCGCCCGTGTCGCGTCCGCTGCACCCGACACGCGACACCCGACGCTCTACTCCGCGGCCCGGAACCTCGGGGAGCTTATCGCTGGTGGGGAGCTACCCCGTCCGCTCGTGGAATCGTCCCTCGCGGATGCCGCCGCAACGGCCGGGCTCGTGGGTCTTCGCGCGAAAGAGGTCGAGAGAACAATCGCCGATGGGATAGAGAAGGGGCTGACGAATCCGCGCCGGGGAGACTTCCCCTCGACGACAACCGCGCGCCCAACCGAAGCACCGGAAGAGCCCTCCCCTCCGGCCAAAGAATCCCAGGGCCAGCCGCCGTTTATCAAACGGGACGAAGCTTCTGCGGCGCTCGCCCAGCTGGTCGCGACGTTTCGCAAATGGCAGTACCTCCCGGACCCACGGGGCCTCTACGCTGTTCTCGCCGCCTACGTGGCGAACCTTCAGCCGGGAGAACCGTTGTGGCTTCTCGTCGTTGCGCCGTCCGGGAAAGGGAAGACGGAGCTTTTGGCGACCCTGACCGAACAGCCGCACGTTCATCGCATTTCGACGTTGACCGAAGCCTCGCTACTGTCGGGAACACCCCAGAAGGAGCGTGCAAAGGACGCGAGCGGTGGCCTTCTTCGCCAGGTTGGCACCTTCGGTATCCTACTTGCCAAGGACTTCACCAGCGTCCTAGCGATGAACAAGGACAAGCGAGGCGAACTTCTCGGCGCGCTCCGTGAGGTTTATGACGGCCAGTGGACGAGGCACGTCGGCGCTGATGGTGGCAAGGAACTGACCTGGGAGGGGCGCGTCGGGTTCATTGGCGCTTGTACACCGGCAATCGACGAGCACCATGCCGTCATGGCCGCGATGGGCGAGCGCTTCGTCCTCTTCCGACTGCCCGACGTCGACGGCCGCGAATTGGGAAGAGCAGCCCTGAATCACGCGGGGTCACCTGCCCAGATGCGGCGAGAGCTTAAGGATTCCGTCCAATCGTTGCTTGCTCGCGTCGGTGCGAGGGTTGCGCCGAGGGAGCTTACCAGCGCCGAGAACGAGCGGATCGTCGCCCTGGCTACGTTCGCCGCAAGTGCCCGATCGCCGGTGACCCGGAACAGTTACACGCGGGAAATCGAGCAGGTGCCCGGGGAAGAGGCACCAACACGGCTCGCAATCTCGTTGCGGGGAATGCTCGGGGGGCTGCAAGCGATCGGCGCGAGCGATGACGAAGCGTGGTCCACGATTAGGAAGATCGCCATGGATTGCGTGCCGACGACAAGGCGTCGTGTACTCGACCTCCTCCGTGAAAACGAGACACTACCGACCCCCGAAATCACTTCGCGTCTTCGACTTCCCGCCACCACCGCCAAGCGTGCACTGGAAGATCTCCACGCGTACGACCTGCTCGGTCGTCAAGGCGCAATCCATGACGGCGGGAAAAACATGGCGGAAAACTGGTCGTTGTCCGCCCGTGCCCTCGATTTGATCCGCGGGTTTGGCGATTCCGAAACCCCGGTAGGGGCGGGGGATGCCTCAACGCCTTCTTCTTTCTGGGACAAAGACCTAAGAAGAATCTCGGAATCGCCAGATGGATCGACACCGCGAGCTTTTTCAGACCCAGCACCATCCTCGCCCGCCGCTGATGGGCGGCTGTAGCGTGCCAAGCCGCACGCCCTCGGCACTACCCCGCCTGGCCTACACGGCGGATGAAGTCGCCGAGATGCTCAGCATCGGCCGTTCCACTGCGTACGAGTGGGCGCGGCTGGGGGTGGTCGAGTCCGTCCGCATTGGTGGCGTGTTGCGAATCACGGCGGCTGGTCTGAATGATCTGCTGGCGCGGCATCGGGTGAAGGGAGCGAATCGCAATTGACGAGTCCGACGACCCACCGTATGCTATTGATTGTTATACAGAGGCACTGATGGACAAATCGATCCAGTTCAACTTCCGCCTTACCCCGGTGCTCAGAGACGCGGCGCAGGCTGCCGCAGACCGCTCGGGGTTATCACTTGCCGACTGGATACGGGCTGTGGTGGCCCGTGCGGCCCATGAGGGTGCGTTTGCACCCAGAAAGGAGACAGGCAATGGACCCAGCAACAAGTCAGCGCGGAAGCCCCGCGCAAAGGGACGGTAGGGGCGCCTATATGGAAGCGACACGGGGGAGTCCGAAACCCAAGCGAATCGAGCGCGGCATCTTCGAGTGCCATCGTGCGGATGGGTCGCGTTACCTCCGTCTGGACTTCCGCGACCAAACCGGGCGCAGGGTTCGCGAGCACGCAGGGGAGACAATCCGCGATGCGCGGGCGCTCCGCTCCCTTCGGGAGCACGAAGTCCGCACGCGGAGCTATGAACATCCCGACGACCGCAAGCAGCGCGAGGAAACCGAACGCCTCCTTGCAGCGGCGAGCCTTGGCCCGACATTCGACGAGTTCGCGGACACGTTCCTTCTGGAGTACGTCAAGCCACGGTGCAGGAGCACGTACTACGAGACTTCGCTCCGCAAAATCCGGCCATTCTTCGTCGGTCGTCGGCTTCGCGAAATTACACCGGCCGATCTTGACGCGTACAGAACGCATTGCTTCAACGAGGATCGCGTCGGACACTCCACGACCAGAAAGCGGTTGATTGTCCTCGGGACGGTATTCCGGCAGGCAACACGATGGCGGGTCGTCGACCTGAATCCGGCCACGGATCTCGAAAAGCCGGGCGAGCCCGAGCACAAGACGCGCTACCTGTCTCGGGAAGAGTTTGAACGCCTCGCGGCGCATTCGGAGCCTTGGCTACGGCCGATCCTCACCGCGGCGGTCCTTACGGGTGCCCGAATGAAAGAGGTTCTCGGACTCCGATGGGAGAATGTCGACCGCGACGCGGGGGTCCTCTTCATAAGCGAAGACAACAAGACTGGAAAGCCACGAGGAATTCCGTTCGGGGCGACCCTTCGGAAATTGCTCGATGATCTTCCGGGCGGACGCTTCAAGCGGGACGGCTTCGTGTTCGTGCCCCCCGAGGGCGAGTCGTTCACGGCGTTACGCGAGCGGAACCACGTCTCACAACGAACGAGGGCAGCCGCAAAGGCGGCAGGGCTGGCGGGCGTTTCCTTTCATACCTTGCGCCACACCGCGGCGTCCTGGCTCGCTCAGGCGGGGCATTCGCAGGTCAAGATCGGAAAGCTACTCGGACACGCAACCGTTCAGACGACGAATCGATACATGCACCTGTCACCAGCCCACCTTCGCGACGCCGCAGACGGTCTCGATGCGGCGCTCTGCGGTTCGCTTGGACACCAGCAGGACACTGAGCCTTCGGCGAGCGCGGCCCCAACGGAATCGGGAGTGCTAACATCTCCCGATTCAACGACGTGGGCCGTTAGCTCAGGTGGTAGAGCACCAGCCTTTTAAGCTGAGGGTCGCTGGTTCGAGTCCAGCACGGCTCACCAAAGTATTGTCGTCAATACCTACTGGCCCGGAGCCGGCGCCTTCCCGCTCAACGGGATCCTGTACGTCTTCAGCTCGCCGCGATCGTTCTGCGCGTAGTAGGTGAGGCTGGGGCCGCGGCTCATCCACTGGTCGTACTCTTCGCGCGGGATGGTGACGGTATCCGACAGCTTGATCGTGCCGCCCGCTGCGATCGTCTGGTCGCCGAACTGCTTGTAGACCTTCTGGATCATGGCCGGATTGTTGAGCGCGATCTTTCCCTTCAGCGACTTTCCGCCGGTGTTCATGACGTTGGCGGTGAACGTCATGCTCACCGAGGTCGAGTCCGCGTTCAAACGCTCGATGGTGTAGGTCCCGGAGAGCGTGATCTTGTCGTTGGCGGGTTGCGTCTGCGCGATCGAGAGGGTCGCCGCGAGCGCGGCGGCGACGATGAGAATGGATCGGAACGAGGTCTTCATCATGGAATCCTCCTGGCGTTGCGGCCGGTTCATGGCGCAATCATAACGGCCCGTTGATGCGGGGGCGAGCCTCCGCTACACTCCCGGGCCGCCTCGCACGAAAGACGTCCCCATCGTCTAGCCTGGCCTAGGACACCACCCTTTCAAGGTGGCGACACGGGTTCGAATCCCGTTGGGGACGCCAACCTCTCCCGCCGACGCCCGAGGTCACGCTTTCGCATCCGGACCGACGGAGTGTGTGATTCGTCGAATACGAATCCGTCACAGGGCTTCCGAGTTCCGCGGTTTTTGTCGCGCCGCTGCCGGGGAACCGATCTTGCGTAGATGACGATGCGGCCGGGGGGCCGCGTGCGAGGGGATTCGGCGTGAGCCCTGCCGGAAGCGGCGCGATCGGGCCGTCGCCCTGGCTGCGACGATACGTCGCCGGGGTCGACACGCTCGCGGTCTGCGCGTTGATGTGGGGGGCGAGCAACGGCCGCCCGGAAGACCTCGCGACGTTCTCGCTCGTCACGGCGCTCGCGGCTCTCGCTGGCATGCGGCCGGTGCGGTTCGCGCGATTCAAGACCGAGCTGACGGCGACGCATCCGTTCGTGCTGCTGGCGGTCGCAGTGCTCGGGCCGCTCGAGGCCATGATCGTCGCGATGATCGGCTTGACCGGCGTCCTGATCCGGCCGGGACGGCGTGCGAGCGCGATGCGGGACGCGTTCAATCTCGGCGCGGTCACGCTCTCGTCCGCGGCCGCGTCGTGCGCGTTCGCGTTGACGGGCGGCCACGTGGGCTTTTCGCTGTGGGTTTCGTTCGGCCCGCTGGCGGCGGCGGCCGCGGTGTACTTCCTCGTGAACACGGGGCTCGTCAGCGTCGCGATCGCGTTCCAGCAGCAGGCCGCGATGCTCGACGTGTGGCGCGAGTCGTTCCAGTGGACGACGGTGTCGTACTTCACCGGCCTGACGCTGGCGGCGGCGATGATCGGGGCGCTCCAGGCGTGGGGTTTGTGGGCGGTCGCCCTCGCGATCCCGCCGTGCTGGCTGCTGCTCGCGTTCTACAAGGCGCACAGCGAGGCGATCCAGGAGCACGAGCGCCGCGTCGAGGAAGTGTGCGCGCTCAACGCCGAGCTCGAGCGGAAGGTCGTCGAGCGGACGCACGAGCTGGCGACGGCGCTGTCGGGCCTCGAGGCCGCGAACCGGATGCTGTCGGACGCCAACCGCGCGCTGACCGACGCCTCGAAGACGAAGAGCGCGTTTCTCGCCAACGTGTCGCACGAGCTGCGCACGCCGCTGAACTCCGTCATCGGCTTTTCGGAGCTCATGGCGGATCCGGGGTTCGGGAGCCTCACCACGAGGCAGCGCGAGTTCCTCCAGGACATCCACGACAGCGGCGAACACCTGCTCGCGCTGATCAACGACATCCTCGACCTGTCGAAGATCGAGGCGGGCAAGCTCGAGGTGCATCGCCAGGAAGTCCGCATCGACGAGATCGTGCGCGACTCCGTCACGATGGTGCGGCCCCAGGCCGAAAAGAAGCGTCTCCAGGTGGAGAACGCCTGCGACGCGGCCGGATCGGCGCACGTCGATCCGCGCCTCGTCCGCCAGGTGCTGGTGAACCTCCTGAGCAACGCGGCGAAGTTCACGCCCGAAGGCGGACGCATCGAGGTGGGCGCCGGGTTCGAGGGCAGCGACCTCGTGCTGCGCGTCAGCGACACCGGCATCGGCATCGACGAAGCGGACCAGGAGAGGATCTTCCACGAGTTCTATCAGGCGGACGCGTCGTATGCGCGCCGGTACCAGGGGACCGGGCTCGGGCTCGCGCTCGTGCGCCGGATGATGTCGCTCCACGGCGGGACGGTGACGGTGACGTCGCGGCGCGGCGAAGGATCGACGTTCCAGTGCGTGTTTCCCGATGCCCGTGCGTTCGATGCGACGGCCGCCGGGCCGGGAACCGAGTCGGGCCCGCATCTCGCGGCGGTCGCGAACGCCCCGGCGGTCGAGCCGGTCGTCGCCGGGCAGACGATCCTGGTGATCGAGGACAATCCGGTCAATCGCAAGCTCGCGCGCAACGTGCTTCGCTCGCGAGGCTACCGGGTGCTCGAGGCCGACAGCGGCGAGGACGGGATCGAGATCGCCCGCGCCGAGCATCCGCACCTGATCCTGATGGACCTTCAGCTTCCGGGGCTCGATGGCATCGAGGCCACGCGGCGGCTGAAGTCCGACGCCAGGACGGCCTCGATTCCCGTCGTGGCGCTCTCCGCCCACGCCCAGCAGACCGACGAGGCGCGGGCGCGGGCGGCGGGCTGCGTCGGCTACATCGCCAAGCCGATCCGGCTGTCGCGTTTCCCGAAGCAGGTCGGCTCGTATCTCGAAGCGAAGGAGGGGGCGGCATGAGCACCACGGGCAAGACTCCGGACATCCTCGTCGTCGACGACGATCCCCGAAATCGGAAGCTGCTCGAGGAGTACCTGCTCGGCGCGGGCTACGAGGTCCGCACGGCGGTCGACGGGCGGAGCGCGCTCGCCGCGGCGTCGCAGCAGCCCCCCGACCTCGTGCTGCTCGACGTCATGATGCCGGACCTGTCGGGGCTCGAGGTCTGCCGGCACCTGAAGAACGATCAACGGACGCGGCTGTGCCAGGTCGTCCTCGTCACGGCGCTCGACGGCGTTCCGCACCGCGTCGAAGGGCTCGACACGGGCGCCGACGACTACATCTCGAAGCCCGTGCGGCGCGAAGAGTTCATGGCGAAGGTGCGCTCGCTCCTCCGCGCGAGGAAGCTGCTGGCCGAGCTCGAAGAGGCCCGGGAGACCCTCGCCGCGCGGAACGCCAAGCTCGAAGAGCTGGAAGGCCTGAAGGAAACGCTGACCCAGACGCTCGTCCACGACCTCAAGAACCCGCTCGCCGCGGTGCTCGGGAACCTCGAGCTGATGGAGCGCAAGGTGGACGATCCCGTCCTGCGGCTGGTGCGCCGGTCGAAGGCCGCGGCTGGGCGCATGCATCAGATGATCCTCAACCTGCTCGACATCGGGCAGTTCGAGGAAGGAAAGCTCGTGCTGCGCCCGGCGCGGCTCGACGCCGGCTCGCTCGCCCGCAAGGCGTGCCAGGAGATGGAAGGGACCGCGGCGCAGCGCGGCGTCCGGTTCGAGGCCGCAGCCGAGGACGGCACTGCGGTCTTGAAGGGGGATGGCGCGGTCTTGCGCCGCGTCATCGACAACCTTCTCTCGAACGCGCTCGAGCATTCCCCGCAGGGAGGCGTGGTGAAGCTGAACGTCATGCCGTGCGACGAGGGCATCGAGATCGCGGTTGCCGATCAGGGCGCCGGCGTCCCGCCGGAGTTCCGCGAGCGCATCTTCGAAAAGTTCCAGAGGCTCGACGATCGCTCGACGGTGCCCGGCTCCAACCGGGGCCTCGGACTGACGTTCTGCCGGCTCGCGGTCGAGGCGCACGGCGGCACGATCTGGGTCGACGACGCGCCCGGCGGCGGCGCCCTCTTCCGCGTTCTGCTGCCTGCAACCGAAGCCGACTCGAGCACCGAGGCGGCGACGGCATAGCGATAGGGGACAGTCCCCT
>CAZYHZ010000032.1:0-8677 GCA_964647625.1 uncultured Acidobacteriota bacterium | reverse complement strand
GTCCCCTATTCGCGTTTTGGGTGGAAAAAGGGCATGTCCCCTATGGCTGTTCCAGCACGTGGCTCGAACGCCGATCGGCGGCGAGCAACAGAACGGCGAACACAAGGCCCGCGAGGCCGAGCGCGGCGAACATCGTCTGGCTCCAGCCGTAGCCCTGCGTGACGTCGCGCAGCTTGCCGTTCAAGTACGGGAACACGAGCAGGCCGACGTTCTGGATCGCCGTCATCAGCCCGAACGCGGTCCCGACGCGCTCCTTGTCGACGACCAGCGGAATCGCCGGCCACATCGCGGCGGGGACGAGGACGAACGCCGCTCCGAGGACGATCATCGCGAACGCCGGCGGCAGCATCGTCCAGCCGAGCACGAGATGCGCGGGGATCATCAGGAGCGACCCGGCGACCATGAGCGTCGCGCGCCGCCCCACGCGATCGACGAGGCGGCCCGCGAACGGCGCCAAGAGCATCGACGCGGTGATGATGATCGACGTCGTGCCCTGCGCCGTGCCGAACATGTGCGTGATGTTGAAGAACACGGCCTTGAGAAACGGCAGCCCCGCAACCGACGCCTCGGGGAGGTTCCACTTGTCGTGGAAAAAGTCGGTCGAAAGATCCGTGAACGGGAAGATCGCCGAGTAGAACGTGACGCACAGCAGCGTGACGTACCAGAAGGAGGGAGAGAACCCGCCCCGGCGAAGCTGCTTCCAGTCGATCTCGTCGCCCGCGCCCGCCTCGTCGAGGCCCAGGGCGCCGTCGGCCCGCTTGTCGAGCAGGTTGTAGACGAGGTTCGCGACGAGGCTGGCGCCGCACAGCGCCGCCGCGACCCACAGCGCCATGCGCCACCCCGCGCGATCTGCGATGAGCGCTTCCGAGTTGAACGTGAAGAGCGTCCCGAGCCGCGACACGGTGAGCGCGATCCCGAACGACAGCGCCAGCTCTTTCCCACGGAACCACCGCGCCAGGATCGCGCTCTGCGCGACGACGAGCGGCTCGGACCCCATGCCGAACAGCAGCCGGCCGATGTAGATCCAACCGATCGACGGTGCGAAAGCGACGATGCACGCCCCCGCCGTCAACACGGCCGAGAAGAGCAGGCTCGCGCGGCGCGTCCCGATCCGGTCGATGAGGATGCCGCCCAGGAGCACCGCCGCGATCGCGGCGAAGCTGTAGGCGCTGTACATCGTGCCGATCGCCGCTCGATCGGCGTGGAGCGCGTCGATCAGCGACGGCGCGATCGCGGCCACGCTGTCGTAGGCGAAGTAGCTGCCGAACAGCATGAAGCTCGCCAGGCCGAGGATCGTGATGCGGTAGGCCCGCGACGCCGGATTCACTTCGTGGGCTCCGAGGACGGCACGGTCGCCGCGTCGAGGAAGAGATCGACGATGCGCCTCTCGTCGGTGCCCTTCTGCGAAACGCGGCGCTCGTCCTCGATGCGTGCCAACGCCTCCGCGACATCGGCGCGGCCGGCGCGCCGGCGGGCGAGGTACTCGACGACGAGCGGCACCTCACGGCCGACCGCGAGCCTCCGTTTCATGTGGCGCAGCAGCTCGGCGCGGAACGCCTTGTCCGGGATGTGGGCCATCGCCGCCATGCGCTCGGGATACCGCGAGACGGTCCAGGTGAACGATTCGACGAACGCGGGGTCGTGAAGGCGGTTGCCGGCGGAGGTGGGGTTGAGGTCGTCGCGCGGCCAGTAGTTCTGGCCGCCGATGAAGCCTCCCCACTCCATCTGCTGGACCGACAGGGCGTCGACCGCCTTTGCGTCGCGGCCGGCGAGCTTTGCGACCGCCGCTCGCGTCGCTTTGGCGGGATCGTATCCGTCGGGGTCGGTCAGGAATGCGGCCGTCGTCAGGAGGGAGAGCCGGGACCCCGCGAGCGGCACTGCGGGACGCGCGAGATATCCCGCGACGACGTCACGGACGCCGGGCTCGCGCCCCCGCAGCGCACCCAGGATCAACGCCATCGCATCGTCGTTGAGGTCGTCGTTGTCGGGAAACGCGTCGTCGAGCAGAAGCGGATGGCCCGCCAGCCGGGCGCGCGTCGCTTCGAGCCCCGCGCGGGTGACCTCGGCTGAGCGGGAATTTGCACCCGTCCATACGATGCCGATCGAGGCCGGAAGCTTCGCGAGCCCTTCGAGGAAGGGCTTCGCGAACAGGGACTCTCCGTTTCCGAGGTGCGCGTCGCAGAACGCGCTGGCGCGCAGCCAGACCGAAACGTCGGACGGAAGCGACGCGGCGAGCCGCTGCGCCAGGTCGAGCTGGGTCGGCGCCGCGCTCGCGCCGAAGCGGAAGATGTCGGACAGCTCTCGAAGCTGGGCCGGCTGGTCGTCGAACGAAAGCACGATCCGGCGGACGTCCCCCTTCGAGCGGAGCAGGCCGGCGAACTTCGTCAGACGGTCCACGGCGCCGGTGTCCGAGAAGACGAACGGCGAGGCGGCGTCGATCGCCGGGTCGAGCGACACCCAGACGTCCATCCCGTTGCGGCGGCACCATGAGACGAAATCGAGGAAGGCCGGGTTCAAGGCGACCGTCCCGTCCTTGCCCGCCCACGATCCGGCTTCGCGGCTCTCGACCCAGACCGCGTTGAAGCCGGCATCGCGGCAAAACTTCAGGTGAGCGCGGGTCGCAGCGTCGCCCGGCGCGCCGCCGAGCCCGACGATCCGGACCGCGAACGGGCGGGCGGGAGGCGCAGCGGTGGCGGCCCCGGCATCGCCGATGCCGAGCGCGGCGACGATCAGGATCGCTGCGGCGGCCACGCGCTGCCTGCGGGACAGCCGCGCGTACGCGATCGCTGCGGCGATCGCGATCGGCCACGCCAGGATCTGTGAAGTGCTCAGCCTCCCGCCGAACGCAAACCCGCGGTCGGAATCGCCGCGGACGAACTCGATGAAGAACCGCGCGACGGAATAGAGCATGACGTAGGACGTGATGATCTGGCCGGCGAAGCGCTTTCTCCGGTACATCAAGACCAGGATGCCCAGGATCGCAAGGGAGATCAGCGACATGTAGATCTGCGTCGGATGGATCGGGACGCCGGGGAGGCCGGCGTGGAGCCGCCGCGCGATGTCGGGGAACGTCACCGCCCACGGCAAGTCCGTCGGCGTTCCCCAGCAGCAGCCCGAAAAGAAGCAGCCCCAGCGCCCGACGCCCTCGGCGATGCATCCGGTCAGCCCGAGGATGTCGAGCCCCGTCAGGACGGGAATCGCGTTGTGCCGGAACCAGTAGATGCCGAACGGGATCGCGGTGATGAGGCCGCCGTAGAAGACCCCGGTCGAGGTCAGGAGGAGCCTCCATCCACCCGGCGTTCCGAAGTACCGGTCCCAGTTGATGACCGCCTCGAAGATCCTGGCTCCGAAGAAACCGACCGCAATGGTGAGAACGACCGCCTCGCTCGTGACGCCGGGGTCGAGTCCCTCGATTCGCGCGTAGTGGCGGATGAGGAGGACCGCGATCCCCAGGGCCACCAGGGCGATGAATCCGTAGGTCGGCAGCCGGAAGGACCCGATCTGGAAAAGAAACGGATGCATCGTCCCTCGCGGCGGCGTAAAGAGGCGATGATAGACCATGCTCTCGATCACCGAGCGGCTGTCCCGGCTGGCCGCCGATCACCCCGATCGCTGTCTCTACACGTTCCACGACGCGTCGGGCCGGATCGTCGAGACGTACACCTACGGGGAATTCGACGATCGCACGCGGTTCGTCGCCGAGCGCCTCCGGCGCGAGCACGGCTTTCGCCCCGGCGACCGCCTCCTGCTCGCGTACTCGCCCGGGCTCGAAACGCTGATCGCGCTCGTCGCCTGCGCGCGCGCGGGTTTCGTCGCCGTCCCGGCCTGCCCGCCATCGTCTCTCCAGATCGAGGCGGGGATCGAGCGGATTGCCGGCATCGCCGGCGATTGCGACGCCTCGGGCATCCTGACCGACCGCGACGGGATGGGGCACCGACTCCCGCTCCGGTGTGTCTCGACGGGCGGGATGAAGGGAATCGCGTCGCCGGACTCCCGCGATACACCGGGCCCGCTCGCGCTGCTCCAGTACACCTCCGGCTCGACGCGCGAGCCCCGCGGCGTGCGCGTCTCCCACGAAAACGTGCTGCACAATTGCGCGGCGACGCTCGACTTCGTCCCGATCTGTGTGTCGTGGCTCCCGCAGTACCACGACATGGGCCTGATCGGTTACTACCTCTATCCGATGCTGACCGGGGGAACGACGCATGGTTTCGCGCCCGTCGATTTTCTCAGGAAGCCCGCGTTGTGGCTGCGCCTGATCGACCGGTATCGCGCAAACCACACGGCGGCCCCGAATTTCGGCTACGAGTACTGTCTTCGCGAGGACAAGCTTCCCGAGGAGGCGCTCGACGGGATCAGTCTCGCCTCGCTGCGCGTGATGCTCAATGCCTCCGAGCCGGTGAGCCCGAAGACGATGGACCGGTTCCGCGAACGGTTCGCGCGCTGCGGACTCGCGCCCGGGGCCCTGGTCGCGGCGTACGGTCTCGCCGAGAACACGATCACGGTCTCGCGGGGCGGACGGCATGCGGTCACGGTCAACAAAGATCTCATGCAGCAGGGAATCCTCAGGTTCGAACCTCCGTCGCCGGGGCACAACAACCAGCTCGCGCTCGCAAGCTGCGGACACCCCGTCCAGGGCGTCGATGTCTCGATCGCCGACCCGGGAACCGGAAGGGATCTAGGAGACGACCGCATCGGCGAGATCCTCGTGTCGGGGGAGAGCCGCTGCCGGGGCTACTGGGGCGACGGCGGCGACGCGACCGGCGACGAGCGGCTGCGCACCGGCGATCTCGGGTTCCTCCACGACGGCGAGCTTTACGTCTGCGGGCGGCAGAAGGACGTGATCATCGTCCGCGGCGCGAACGTCCATCCCCAGGACATCGAAGCGGCCGCGCGGGAGAGCGTGGGCGAAACGCGCCCCGGATCCGTGATGGCACTCGACGGCGGGCCCGATGCCGGGATCGTCGTTCTGGTCGAGGCTCGGCGGCAGCGCATTCCCGATCCCCAGCGCATCGCGGCCGCCGTGCACGCCGGGTGCTTCATCCGCCCGAACACCATCGCGTTCGTCCCGCACGGCGCGCTCCCCAAGACGACGTCGGGAAAGCCCGCGCGGGCCGCGGCGGCGCGGATGTTCGCAGACGGATCGCTTCCGGTTCTCGCGTCCCACTCGTTCGGGGACGAGGAGGGACCGCCGCTCGCGCGATTCCTCAGGATGTACGCACTGCGCGGGGACGAGACCGTACCGCTCTCGCGCCTCGGCATCGATTCGCTGACGAGCGTCGAGCTGCTCGCGGAGATCAAGAAGCTCCTTGCGGACACCGGAGCGTCGTCGCTGATCGACGAGATCGACGGTCGGCTGCTCCACGGGATGACCGTCGCCGAGCTCCTCGCGCTGACGAGGCTCTTCGCCGCCGAGCGCGACCAGGCGGTCTCGGTCCTCGGCCCGCTGCTGCGGCGGAAGGCCTTGGAGCAGAACGACGCCGACGCGGCGTCGATGCGAAACGACGTCGAGGAATGGCGAGCCGCCTCGCCGTCCGCCCAGGGCGCGCCGGAATCGCCGCGCGAGATCGTCCTGACGGGGGCCACCGGTTTCTTCGGTCCGTTTCTCCTGAAGGCCCTGCTCGAAAAGACGCCGTGGACCGTCCATGCGCTCGTGCGCGCGTCCGACGAAGCGGCGGCGCCGGCACGGATCCGGGCGGCGATGCGCCGCGCGGGGCTCCTCGATCGGGACTGCGAGCGCGAGCTGGCATCACGCGTCCGCACGGTGTGCGGCGATCTCGCCGCGCCCTCGCTGGGATGGGCGCCGGCAACGTGGGATGCGCTCGCCGCGCAGACGCAGGCCGTCGTCCACGCCGGCGCCCGCGTCGACTACGTCCTCTCGTACGAGGCGCTCCGCGGCGCCAACGTCCTCGGCACGCGCGAGATGATTCGATTCGCGCAGAGCGGCAGCCCGAAGACGTTTCACTACCTGTCCACCACGTTCGTGCACGGCTGGGCGGCCAGGGGCGTGCTTCTCGAGGACGACGACAACGCCGCGATGCGGGAGCTGGACTTCGGCTACGCGCAGTCGAAATGGGTCGCTGAGCAGCTCGTTCATGCTTCGGCGGAGGGCGGGCTGGACGCCCGGATCTACCGTCCGTCGTTGATCTCGGCGGCATCGAACGGCCGGGGGAGCCGGGACGACGTCGCGACGCGGCTTCTCGCGTTCATGCTCGCTCACGGGATCGCACCGGATGCGTCGAACCAGGTGAGCTTCCTGCCCGCGGACGCCGCCGCAGCAGCACTCGCGTCGATCATCGCGGACGGCCGGCCGTTCGGCCGCACGCTTCACGTGACGGTGGACGACTACTATTCGATGGTCGACGTCACGCGCGAGATCACGAGGGCCTACGGGATCCCGTTCGGCTACCACAAGACGCCGAGGTTCGTCGAGGAGATGATCCGTCGCGCGACCAAGGCCGATCCCGTTTACCCGCTTCTCGATTTCTTCAACCGGTCGCACGCGAAGATCGAGGCGATGCGCGACAAACGCTACGGCAACGCCGCGTATCGATCGGCGCGCGAGCGGTGCGGCGGGCCGCCGGACCCGGACCTCGCATCGACCGTGCGCTACCTCGTCTCATTTCTCTCGAGCGACGGCCTCATCCCGGTGGTGTCCGAGCCCGCCGATCAGGCGCCGAGCACGTAGCCCGCGTACAGCGCCGCGTAGACCAGGCCCAGCATCACGAAGAACGCGATCGGTCCGCGCCGGCCGAACGCCGTGAGGTGGCCGCCATCGGGCCGGTACGGCAGAAGCAGCGACGCTCCCACGACCGAAGCAACGATCAATGCGGCGACGCCGTCGGCGACGTAGTGCTGCTTGACCGTGAAGATCGACACGGCGATGGGGATGACGCCGGCCGCGGCTGCGATGCCGTACGACCGTCGGGCCTTCCACGCCGATCCGGCGGCGAGGAGCGCGAAAGAGACGTGGAGCGACGGGAAGAGATTGCGCGGCGGGTCGGCGGCGTAGAGCTTCCCGATCGACCACGTCGCGAACGATCGGGGGAGCCGGTCGGCATCGGTGGGGCGCAGCGAGGCTCCGTCGACCGGAAACACGACGAACACGACGAGCGCGATCGCGAGCGCCGCGAGATACGCAAGGATCGTCCGCCGGAAGAGCCGCGGGCATCGCACGAGAAACAGCGGCAGGAACGCGATCGGGAAGACCGCCAGATAAACGACGATCGACCCGGGGACGAAAGGGATCCAGCGGTCGAGCGGCGTCGTGAGGTCGTGAAAAGCCGCGTGCGGAATCCGGCCGGCACCGAAGTAGCCGGTCAGGAAAACGACGGCGGTCGCGAGGGTCAGGGCCCCGCGCTCGCGGGCGGCAGGCGTCAGAACGGAAGCTCGTCCCAGAGCAGCTCGCGCTTGCTGATCTTGTTCCAGGTCCAGTTGACCGGGGTCCGCGTGACGGTGTCTTTCCCGAAGCGCGTGATGGTCCGGTCGTAATTCTGGAAGTCCATCAGCAGCGTCCGGCCGTAGCCGGTGCGATAGATGACGATGTCGGCCTTCTCGTGACGCGCGGACGTGTCGATCGTCAGCAGCCAATCCCACGTGGCGAGGATCTGGTCCTTGCCGGACTTCCCGACCTTGAGGTCGAACGTGACGGGATTGCCCCCGAGGTAGTAGCGCGCCTTCCCGTCCCAGTCGGTCTCGAAGGCTTCCGGGCTCGCGAGGCTCTGGTACTGCATGCGGGCTTGCGGCACGCCGTCTTTCGTTCGGATCCACAGCGCCCAGCGGCCGTCCCGGTTCATGTACATCCACGTGCCGTCGAACGCGCCGGCGGTGACGGGGTCGGCCTTCGTGATGGCCTCGAGCTCCGGTCCGACGCCCGGGATGCCGGTCTTGACCTCGCCTGCGGGAAGGGGCCGGGCGGTCATGGCGACAAGGAGCGTGACGAAGATGATCGAACGGCGCACGGTGGAACCTCCCGGAGGACGCGTCGAAACTATACCGTGCGCCCCCGGCGCGGGCCACGGGACAGCGCCGCCCCGATCCGGCGGGCTCCCGGCGGATCGAGCCGGCCGGCGGCCGACGCGACCGCGAGCAGGCGCGAGGACAGCACCCGGTGGGCGGCGGCCGCGTCCCGGTCGAAACGATTCAGCGCGCGAAGCTGGGCGGCCAGGGTCTCCGCATCGCCGCGGACGACCGGGCCCGTGAGCGCGGCAGATATGCCGCGCTCGCGGACGGCATCGATCGCTCCGGCGGACAGGAGCGAGATCGCGGCGACGGCCTGCTTGCGGGGAACGCCCCGCCGGACGAGGACGTCCACGGCCGCGGCGACCAGCCCCACGACGTCGTTCGAGGCGAGAGACGCGGCGGCGTGGTAGGCCGTCCGCCCAGCGGGGGAGTCAAGACCCCGACCGCGCAGCGGAACGACGCCGATCGCCTTGCAGATCCGTCGCGCTTCGGCGCGTGCCTTCGGGTCGCCCTCGATCCGTGCGAACGCTCCGCGAAGGGTTGCCGTTCGCCCGGGCGCCGCAACCGCAAGCGGGTGAAGGACGCCGCTCGCCGCCCCGCGCGCGCGAAGCGCCGAGAGCGGCTCCGTCCCGTGCGCTCCCGAGGCATGGAGCACGACGACCCCGCGCCACGAGGCGCGCCGCGCGGCGAGATCGGCCGCGACCCCTGCGATCGC
>CAZYHZ010000031.1:0-51189 GCA_964647625.1 uncultured Acidobacteriota bacterium | reverse complement strand
TCGGACGCCGCCGCGGCCATCGAGAGCGCCGTCGTCGCATGCCTCGATGCGAAAGAGTGCACCGCCGATGTCGGCGGCGCGCTAAAGGCATCGGCTGCGGCCGATGCGGTCGTGTCTCGCCTGCGGTCGGTTTCATGAGGGCCACGCCATGAGCCAGGACAAGGTCCTTTACCGGGTCGAGGCCGGCTGCGCATGGCTGACGCTCGTCGATCCGCCGGCGAACACCTACAGCTACGCGATGATGCGCGAGCTCGACTCACGGATCCTCGAGGCGCGGATGGACCCCGCGGTCCACGCGATCGTCCTCCGGGGCGACGGGGACAAGTTCTTCTGCGCCGGAGCGGACATCAAGATGCTCCAGGACGCCGACCCGACGTTCAAGTATTTTTTCTGCCTCCACGCCAACGAGACCTTGAACCGCCTCGAGCAAACTCCGAAGGTCGTGATCGCGGCGCTCAACGGACATTGCGTCGGGGGCGGTCTCGAGGTCGCGCTCGCCGCGGACATCCGGATCGCAAAGCGCGGCGGCGGCAAGATCGGCCTTCCCGAGGTGACGCTCGGCGTCCTCCCGGGAACCGGAGGGACGCAGCGCCTCGTGCGCGCGCTCGGCCGCGCCCGCGCGTTCGAGCTGATGGCGACGGGACGGACCTTCGCGTTCGAGGAGGCCCACGCGATCGGGCTCGTCCACGAGATCTTCGATGCCGGCGGCTTCGAAGCGGCCGTCGCCGACTACGCCTCCAAGTTCACGCCGCCCCATCGCGCCTCGAAGGCGGTCGGGCTCATCAAGCGGGCGGTCGTCAGCGGGGCGGAGATGGCGTTCACCGACGGGTTGGCGCTCGAGCGCGAGCTTCAACAGCGCCTGTTCGAATCCGAGGACGCGAAGGAAGGGCTCGCGGCGTACGTCGAGCGGCGTCCTCCGAAGTTTTCCGGCCGCTAAGAGGTCCGGCCGGGATAGGCGGAAAGCGCGGCTTCGAGGACGCTCATCGCGCGCGCGAGCTTCCGGAGCTCCAGCACGTACGCGATGCGAACCTCGGTCTTCCCGAGCCCCGGTGTCGCGTAGAAGCCGTCCGCCGGTGCCAGCGTCACGGTCTCGCCGGCGAGATCGAAGTCCCGCACCAGGAACTCGGCAAACGCGTTCGCATCGTCCACCGGCAGCCGGGCGCAGAGGTAGAACGCCCCCTCGGGCTTCCGCACGAAAACCCCGGGCATCGACTCGAGCGCGGAGAACACCGCGTCGCGTCGCGCCTGATACTCGGAGATGACGTCCCGGATGTAATCCGGCGGGATCTCGGTGAGGGCCGAGCACGCGTACTGGCCCAGCGTCGGCGGGCACAGGCGGGCCTGCCCGAACCGCAGGAAGGCGTCCAGGAGATCGGTGTTGCGGGTCACGATGTTTCCGACGCGCACGCCGCACAGCGAGTAGCGCTTCGAAACGCTGTCCACGATCACGACCTGCTCGGCGAGGCCCGGAAGGTTCAGCGCCGAGTGATGGGTCGCGCCGTCGTAGACGAATTCGCGGTACACCTCATCGGCGATCAGGAACAATCCGCCGTCCCGGCAGATCGCCGCGAGCGTGGCCATCTCCGCGTCCGTGTAGACCGTTCCCGTGGGGTTGTTCGGCGAGCAAATCAGGATCGCGCGCGTCTTCGGCCCGATCTTCGCTTCGATCGTGCGGCGATCGGGCAGGTGATAGCCGTCTTCGGCGCGGGTCGTGACCGCGACGGGAACGACGCCCATCATCGCCGAGAAACCGTTGTAGTTCGTGTAGAACGGCTCGAAAACGAGCACCTCGTCGCCCGGGTCGCAGAGGGCGCCCAGCGCGAAGAGCAGCGCTTCGCTGCCGGCCGTCGTGACGAACACTTCGGAAGCCGCGACGTCGACGCCGACGCCGTGATAGTACGCCCGCAGCGCCTCGACGAACTCGGGGAGCCCCTGGGACGGCCCGTAGGGAACGAGCTGGGGCTGGTAGCTGCGGAGGCGATCGAGGATGACGCGCGGTGTCTCGATGTCCGGCTGTCCGATGTTGAGCGCGTAGACCGTCTTTCCCGCCCGGCGCGCCGCAACGACGAGCGGAGCGAGCCGCCGGATCGGGCTGGCCGGCATGATCCGCGCGCGCTGGGACAGAACGGTCTTGATGGCCATTGCAGGCTCCTTCGGATGAGCGCAGTTTAGCAACGCCCGACACCCGGAATGTTAGACTTTCGCGTCTTTCCACGGAGGTGGCGGTGTTCCAGCGCGTGCTGATCGCGAATCGCGGCGAGATCGCCGCGCGCGTGATCCGCGCGTGCACGGAGCTCGGGATCGACACCGTCGCCGTCCATTCGGAGGCGGACAGCGGAGCGCCGTGGCTGTCGGCGGTGGGGTCCACGGTGTGCATCGGGCCGCCCGCGACCGCCCACTCGTATCTTGACGCCGATGCGGTCCTCCAGGCCGCCGAGCAAACGGAATCGTGCGCGATCCATCCGGGATACGGTCTCCTCTCCGAAAACGCCGTTTTCGCCGCGCGCTGCTTCCAGCATGGAATCACGTTCATCGGGCCGGGGCCGGGGGCGATCCGGACGATGGGGGACAAGATCACCGCCAAGCGAACGATGGCGGCCGCCGGCGTGCCCGTGATTCCGGGCTCGCTCGAGCCGCTCGCCCGACTCGAGGACGCGCAACGCATCGCGGCGGACGCCGGCTATCCGGTTCTCCTCAAGGCCTCGGCGGGCGGCGGCGGGAAGGGGATGCGCCTCTGCCGTGACGCCGCGGGGCTCGTCCAGGGATTCGCGGAGGCGACGCGCGAAGCGGAAAAGGCGTTCGGCAATCCGGAGGTCTACCTCGAATCGTTCATCGAGGGCGGACGCCACATCGAATTCCAAGTGCTTGCCGACCGGTACGGACACGTCATCCACCTCGGCGAGCGCGAGTGCTCGATCCAGAGATCGCATCAGAAGCTCGTCGAGGAATCGCCGTCGCCGGCCATCACCGCCGAAGAGCGCGCCGGGCTCGGCGAGCGCGTGGCGGCTGCTTCCGCGGCGATCGGATACGTCGGGGCGGGAACTCTCGAATTCCTGCGGGCCCCGGATGGGCGGTTGTTCTTCATGGAGATGAACACGAGGCTCCAGGTGGAGCATCCCGTCACCGAGATGGTCACGGGAATCGACATCGTCAAGGCCCAGATCGCGATCGCCGCCGGCGAGCCGCTTCGCGCGGCGCAGACCGACGTTTCCGCGTCCGGTCATGCGATCGAGTTCCGGATCAACGCCGAAGACCCCGATCGCGGATTCCGGCCGGATCCCGGCCGGATCGACGACGTCGTTCCGCCGAGCACGGCGCGCGCGGGGGCCCGCGTGCGCTGGGAGTCGGGGATCGCCCCGGGATGGCGCGTCCCGCCGCACTACGATTCGCTGCTCGGCAAGGTGATCGTCCACGCGGCAACACGGGCCGAGGCGATCGCCTCCGCGCGCGAGGCGCTCTCCGCCATGCGGATCACGGGCGTGAAGACGACGATCCCGTTCCATCTGCGGCTGCTCGACGATGCGAGCTTCGCGGGAGGCGAGTACGACATCGCCACGCTCTCGCGCTCCGGCCTCGGCCTGACGCAGCCGGCGGAGGCCTGACCCGATGGCGAAGGTCCTCCTGGAGCCGATCGGCAATCCTTTGGAGACGATTCTCGACTCGGCCACCGCGTCCTCCCAGCGCGCGCACCTGTCCGGACTCAACGGCGAGATCAACCGCAAGCGCCTCGAGGTGCGCGCGGGGTGGGGCCCCGAATACGAAGCCCGCGTGCGGAAGAAGGGCAAGCTGCCGACCTGGGATCGCATCGATCGGCTGAAGGATCCGGGATCCCCGGTCCTTCCGGTCGGCACGCTGGTGAATTACGGCCGCACCTTCGGCGATGAGCGAAAGACCTCGCCCGGAGCCGGCGTCGTGACGGCGTTCTTGCGGGTCGCCGACCGCTGGGTCGTCGTCATCGCGAACGACAACACGGTCGCTTCGGGATCGTGGTGGCCGCAGACGCCCGAGAAGATCCAGCGCGCCCAGGAGATCGCCCTTCGCCTGCGGCTTCCCGTGGTCTACCTCGTCGATTGCTCGGGCTTGTTCCTCCCGGAGCAGGCGCACACGTTTCCCGGCCGCACGGGCGCGGGCGCCATCTTCCGGATGAACGCGGTGCTCTCCGCGAGCGGCGTGCCGCAGATCGCCGGAGTCCACGGCGATTGCATCGCGGGCGGCGGCTACATGCCGATCATCTCCGACGTCGTCTACATGACCGAGCAGTCGTACATGGTCGTGGCCGGCGCGGCACTCGTGAAGGGCGGGAAGGCGCAGCACATCACCTCGCTGTCGATCGGCGGGCCGGACGTTCACGTCCATCTGTCGCGGTGTGCCGATCATCGCGTGCCGGACGACGCGACCCTCATCGATTGCCTGCGGCGCGAAGTCGCGAAGCTTCCGTCGTCGGCCGCCGGATACTATCGCTACGGCGCCGATCCGCTCGCGCCGCGCTTCTCCGCGGGCGATCTCGACGCCATCTTTCCCGTCGATCACCGCCACGCCTACGACATGCGCGAGATCCTGGCGCGGATCACCGACGGCTCGCTCTTCGGAGAGTTCCGGCCGGACACAGGGCGGGAGATGATCTGCGGCGTCGGCCGCGTCGCGGGCCTCTACGCGGGGTTCGTCGCGAACAACTTGTCGCTGACGGACCATCCCGAAAAACCCGGCCAGAAGCGGCCCGGCGGGATCCTCTATCGGGAGGGGATCGCGAAGGTCGCGCAGTTTTCCCGCTGCTGCAACGACGACGGCATCCCGATCGTGTGGCTCCAGGACATCTCGGGGTTCGACATCGGTCCCGAGGCGGAAAAGCAGGGGCTCCTGGGATTCGGCTCGAGCCTGATCTACACCAACAGCACCAACACCGTGCCGATGTTCACCGTCCTCCTGCGCAAGGCGTCCGGCGCCGGCTATTACGCGATGGAAGGGCTTCCGTACGCACCCATCGTGCAGCTTGCGACGCCGCTCGCGCGCCTGGCCGTGATGGAGGGCCGCACGCTCGCGATCGGCGCGTACAACACGAAGCTCGACGACGAGTTCAAGATCGTCGCCGCGAGCGAGGCCGAGGCGGAGGAGATCCGGAAAGGGATGCAGGCGGTCGAAGACCGGATCACGAGGGACATGGACCCGGTGCTCGCCGCGTCGCAGAGGGACGTCGACGAGATCGTCCACCCGAGCGAGCTTCGCCTCTGGATCGAGGCGCTTCTCTCGATGTCGTACCAGGCGATCGGCCATCGCCGCGTGAAGAACCCGCGTATCTGGTCGCTCCACGACCTCGACGTGCTCGACGCATGACGCGGCGGCGGTTGACGCTGCTCGCAGGCGCCGGCCCGCACGGGGATGCGCTCCTGCGCTCGCCCAAGGTGGGAATCTTCTCCTCCTCCGCCCCGGCCGGCCGGCTCGTCGACGCCGGTGCGACGGTCGGGCGGCTCACGGTCCTGGGGCGGACGTTCGATCTCGTCGTTCCGGACGGGGTGTCCGGTCGAATCGAGAGCGTCGTGCCTTCTGCGGGCGCGCGCGCGGTCGGATACGGCGAGCCGCTCGCGCACGTCCGCGCCGCGCTGGCCGCCGGCGCCACGGTCGAGCGGAACGATGCCGCGAGCAGGCCGGCGAGCACCGGCATTCCCGTTCTCGCGCCGACCGACGGCGTCTTCTACCGGGCTCCGTCCGCCGGAGCGCCGCCGTACGTGTCGGAAGGGGACGCCGTGGTCTCCGGGCAGCCGATCGGGCTGATCGAGGTGATGAAGACGTTCAACCCGATCGCGTATGGAGGGCCCGGCTTACCCGGAGATGCCGTCGTGGTCTCGATTCTGGTCGAGGACGAAGCCGAGGTCCGGGCGGGACAGGCGCTGCTTCTCGTGTCCGCGCGCTGAGCCCATCAGCCGGTCGGGGATGGCGCGGAGCTCGACGCGAGCCAGACGCGCCAAGGCGCCGGGCGTGAACTTCATCATCCGCGGGCCGAGCCGGAATCCGGAGAGGTAGATCGATCGTCCGGCGTTCGCCCGCCCCCACGTTCCGGCGGCGTGCCGCGCGCGCCCGACCGACGCCAGCCGCCGGTTGACGAACCGGAGCAAGGCGTAGAAGGGGAGCGATAAAGGGTGCGAGAACGGGACGTCGAGGCCCATCTCGCCGCGCCGGTAGGGACCCGTGAGAATCCCGAAGTAGTAGAGCGAAACCTCGAGTCTCAGCGCGATCTCCATCAGCTCCGCATCGCCGATGACGTAGTACTTGTCCCTGTAGAGCGCCTCGAACCAACGCCGGAATCCGATCGTGAACTCGCGATTGTGCCGCGCCAAGGACTTCGGGCAGGCTTCGCCCGACGACAGCGAGCGGCCGATCAGCTCGACGGTCTTGGTGATCGTCAGAGCACCCCAGTCGAGCCCGGGGCTGTAAAACGGATCGATGAACCCGGCGGCATCGCCCACCGCCGCCCACCCGTCGTCCGCGACCATCGTGACCTCGTACGGGAGCGCCTTGAGCGCGTGGAGATCGTCCGGCACGCGGGTCGCCCCGTCGATCAGCTCGCGTCCGGCGGGAAAGCTCGCCAGGAAGGCGTCGAAGCGATCGCCGAGGGTTGCGCCCGCCGGAAGATCGAACAGGCGCTCGTCCCAGACGACGCCGAGGCTGGTGTCGCCCCCCGGGAGCGGGATCACCCACGTCCACCACCCGAATCCGGTCAGATGGTTGGTCGACAGACCGCGGGAGGACACCACCGTCGCCGCGCCGCTGCGATCGGTTCGCCTGGACGCGTCGCGTGCACCGAGCCAGTCGCCGTCGAAATCCCGCAGGTTGCGATAGCGCGCCCACACCGAGCGGATCGGGTGCTCGGGCATCGCCTTGAGGTGGCCGAAACGCCGGGCCAGCCACGCGGCGCGGCCCGTCGCATCGACCACCCAGCGCGCCTCGAGGACGTCGCGTCCCGCGGGGGATTCGACGGTCAGGCGGGACGCCGCGCCTCGCCGGTAGTCGAGGTCGACGACGCGCGCCGGGCGCCGGATCTCGACGCCAGAGGCCGCCGCGAGGCCGTGGACGTGCTCGTCGAGCACCGCGCGGTCGACGTGATAGCTCGGCAGAGCGGATTGGTACGTGTTTCCCAGCTCCGACGCGTCGGCGAGCGTTCCCACGCGGTCGTTGTGGAACCAGTAGCGCTGTCCGTACTTCGGAAGGTGCCGGGTCGCCAGGTGCCGGTCGAGCCCGAGCCTCCGCGTCAGGAACCACGAAGCGAGCTCGATGGCGGACTCGCCGACCTTCCGATCGAACTCGACTTTCCGCTCGATCAGGGTGACGCGAAGATCGGGATGCTTCCGCTTGAGGAGCAGGGCGGTCGCCGACCCGGCGAGGGCCCCGCCGACGACCGCGACGTCGCAGCGTGCCGTGGCGTCTCCCATCGGCGCGACGATAGCACAGGAAAACTGCTAGCTTTGACGCCGTGAGCGACGCGCCGATCTCCCCCGACAGCCCGCCGCGGGACCCACTCGTTCGATTTCTGATCGGATGCGGGATCGTCGCAGGCGTCATCGTCGCGCTGCTCCTCATCGTGGCGGTCGTCGTCGGCTGGCGGCTGACGCGGGACGAGACGCCGGGACGTTCCGAGGAAGCCTTTCTCACCGGCGACGAGGAGAGGTACCTGAGGATCGATCTGCGCGAGAACGACACCGGGCTCCAGGCGCTATTCGCGCGGATCGATGCGATCAACGAAGAGACGCGGAGCAAGATCTTCAAAGGGACGGTTCTCGAAGGGTTGCCGATCCCTCATCGGCGGGCCCGCCTCGACGAGATCGCACCGTTTCGCGCGGAGCTGTCGACGACACGCTCCGGCGAGTGGGCGGCGCGCGCGATCTTCTCGCACGGCGTGCTCCGGCTCCGCGCGGCCATGAAGCTCCTTCGCTTCGTCTCGGGCAAAGGCCGAGGCTCAGCGACGACCGTCGAGGTGGACGGCGTCGCCGTCACCGAGATCCAGGACGAGCGCCCTCAAGGACCCCACTTCGCGATCGCCTCGGTCGGGAATCGCGTTCTCGCCGCCGCGTCCACGTCGCGGATCCGGTCGATCCTCGAGGCGAATCACGTGCCGGCGGACGCCCGCGCCCCATCGTTCGAGCCTCTCCACGAGAGCGCGAAGCTTCCGGGCGAGGACGGTTGGGTGTTCGCCGACGACAACCGCTTCGGGCCGGTGGCCGCATCGCTCGACATGACGGCGGACGACACGTTGACGATTCGCGTCGCGCTGAGGGCAGGCGCTTACGACGGGAGCGAGACGCAGAGACGGGAGATCGTTGCCGCGCTGCTCCGGCCGCTGCCGGCCGACCTCGTGACGCTCGATCCGCAGGACCGTTCCCCGGCCGCCGGCGCAGTCACGTTCGACGGACGGATCGCGGACGTCTCGAAGCGCCTCGGCGCCGTCGTCGGCGCGCTCAGCGAGTCCCGGCGGGGACGGCCTTTTGCCATCCCGACCCCGCCATCTCCCGAACCGCCGTCCGGTCCCCGAAACGGTACTCCCGGGGAGCCGACGCATGGAGAAACCCCCACGCGTCCTCATTGAGGCAGCAGTCCGGGATGCGCGTGCCGTAAGCCGCGAAGTGCGTCCGATCGTAGCCCAGCGCGACGTTCCATCCGGTCTTGGTGATCGGCCCCTGCCGCCCGCCGAGCCAGTACGGATGGACGTGGCGGCCGCACAGCGCGAGCACGTTGGTCCGCGCATGCGGGAACGCCGGGCCGCTCGTGCGGTTCTTGGGGACGAAGACGTCGCCGCTCCCATCGTCGTGCAGGATCCATCCGACGTGGCCGTCGAGGAAGTGGCTCAGGTCGAAGTTCCGCTCGTGAGTCATGCACCAGATGCGCTCGCAGGCGTTGTAGAGCGTTCCGGGCCCGCTCTTTGGAGTTCCCCCGGACGCGTCGACGTCCGGATGCGGCGCGGCGACCACGGGCGGGCTTGCCGGGGACGCGGGCGCACCCGCGCGATTGCAGGCCGAAAGAACGAGCCCCCAGGCCACCGTAGCCGCAACGAGTCGGGACACGACCTTCAATATGATTCCGCCGCGAGGGAGCGGCCAGAACCCTAGAAGGCGGCGAGATCCTCGATGGCCGCGGCGATGCCGTCGACCTGCGGGAGGATGAAATCCTCGAGCTCCGGCGCGTATCCGACGAACGTGTCGGTTGCCGCGACCCGGCGGACGGGGCTGTCGAGATCGGCGTAAAGCTCTTCGGCGATGCGCGCCGCGATCTCGGCGCCGTACCCCCAGGACAGCGAATCCTCCGTGAGGACCAGCGCCTTGCTCGTCTTCCGGACGGACTCGGCGATCGCGTTCCAGTCGATCGGGCTGAGCGTCCGCAGGTCGAGGATCTCGGGAGACACGCCGCGCGCTTCGAGCTGCCGTGCCGCCTGGAGCGCGCGGTACACCGTCGCGCCGTAGGTGATGACCGTGAGGTCGGTGCCTTCCCGTACGCAGGCGGCCTTGCCGAGCGGGATCATGTAATCCGGCCCTGGATAGACCCCTTTGTTGTAGGTCTGCCGGTACAGGTGCTTGTGCTCGAGGAACAACACGGGATCGTCGCAGCGGATCGCCGTGCGCAGCAACCCGTTGGCATCTTGCGCGGTCGCCGGGCAGATCACGCGCAGCCCCGGGTTGGCGGTGAAGAGGGCCGCGCCGGACTGCGAGTGGTAGATCGCGCCGCCCGAGATGTATCCGCCGTAGGCGACGCGGATGACGAGCGGACACGACCACGCGTTGCCCGACCTCCACCGCATCGTGACGAGCTCGTCGCGGATCTGCATGTAGGCCGGCCAGATGTAATCGAAGAACTGGACTTCGACGACGGGCTTCAATCCCCGAAGGGCCATCCCGATCGCTCGCCCGACTATGTTGGCCTCCGCCAGCGGCGAGTTGAAGACCCGCTCGCCGCCGAATTCCTTCTGGAGGCCCCACGTGACCTTGAAGACGCCGCCCTTTCCCTTGACGTGAGGCAGCGCGTCGTCCCGCGACGCGTCGGCGACGTCCTGTCCGAAGACCACGACGCGCGGGTCGCGCCGCATCTCGTCCTTGAGGCACGCGTTGAGGAGATCGACCATCGTCGTCGGCTTGCCGGCCTCCACGGCGCTCGTCTGGAACGCGGACGAGGTCGGATCGACGGCCGGGGAGTAGACGAACTCGAGCGCCGAGGCCGGCTCCGGCCGCGGCGCGGCCATCGCCTCGTCGGCGGCGCGCGTGACTTCCTCGTCGATCTGCGCGTGGAGCGCGTCCAAGACCTCCTGCTCGACGATCCCTTCGCGCACGAGCGTGGCCGCGAACGTCGGCAAGGGATCGCGCCGCCGCTCCATGTCGCGCTCGTCCTTGGTCTTGTAGTTCGTCTCGTCGTCCGAGAGCGAGTGGCTGTACGGGCGAATGACGTGGGCGTGAACGAGCGCCGGCCCCTTGCGGGCCCGAGCGTGCGCGGCGGCTGCGCGGTACGCCTCGACCACGGCGATCGGATCGCAACCGTCCACCTCGCGGATCAGGAGGTTCGGATACGAGGCGAGCAGCTTCGAGATGCTCCCTCCGGCGGTGTTCACTTCGACCGGGACCGAGATCGCGTAGCCGTTGTCCTCGACGACGTACACGACCGGAAGCTTCCGGTTGCAGGCCGTGTTGATCGATTCCCAGAACTCGCCCTCGCTCGTGGTTCCGTCGCCCGTCGTCACGACGACGACCTCGTCGGGGGCGTTGGGCACGCCCGGAAGATCGGACCGCGAGGCGGCGTACAGCCCGGCTTCCGCGGTGCCGCACGCCTGGAGGAACTGAGTCCCCGTCGGGGACGACGTGTTCGCGACGTGGAGCGGGCGTGAGGAGAAGTGCGAGGGCATCTGCCGGCCGCCGCTTTGCGGCTCGTCCTTGGCCCCGACGGCCTGGAGCATCATGTCGAGCGGCGTGATCCCCAGCGCCAGCGAGGCGGCCCGGTCACGGTAGTAGAAGAAGAACCAGTCGTGGCCGGGACGGAACACCTGACCCATCGCCGCGCCGACGGCTTCGTGGCCGACGCCGTTGATCTGGAAGTAGATCTTGTTCTGGCGCTTGAGCTGGATCTCCTTGTCGTCGAGCTTTCGGGACAGGGCGATCGTCCGGTACATCTCGAGCAGGGCTTTTCGGTCGAGCCCGCGGAGGCTCGGGGTCTCGGTTCTCGGGGCCACGAATCACCTCCCGAACGATCCGGCTTGCGTGGGGGACCCTGGATTATAGGGCACGGGTGCGGACGGCGCGGGCGACGGGGCCGGCGCCGCCTCCTGGCTCGGGGCCGGCGCGATCCGGAGGAGCAGGAGCGCGGCGTCGGCCGCCTCGTAACCCTTGCGGGCGATCGCCACCGTGTCGGGAGCGACGAGCATCGCGGACGAGGCGAACCGGTGCTGGTCCGGAAGGTCGTAGCTCGCGATGCGTGCTCCGTTGTAGACGTCGAGCGCGACGACCGACGCGCCGTCATCCGGTACCGCGAGAACGAGAGACGCGTCGCCCGCGCTGTCGGAGCAGCCCGGCCAGCAGGCGAGGGCGCGCGACAGGCGATCGCCGAGGTCGACCGACCAGAGCCGGTGCCCGTTCGCGGCCTTCACGCACGTGACGCGGTCGTCGAGCCCGGCGTAGCAGAGCCGGGGGCCGATGATGACCGGCGGGGCCAGGATCGAGTTCGGGGCCACGATGTGCCAGCGGCGATGCCACGTGCGCCCCTTGTGCCGGGATTTTTCGGCTTCGACCAGGCCCTCCGCGGTGCACCGGTACCGCCGCTTCCCGTCCGACGAGAGCACCCACTCGTTGACCGGAGCGGCCTTCGTGTCGGCCGCCGTCGTGGCGGTGGCCCCCGGCTCGGGCTTCACTCTCGCGATGCCGCCCTCGACGGGGACCATCACGTAATCGCCCGCGATGAAGCTCTGCCCGTCGGCCAGTGGTCCCGGAAGCGTGATCTCGGCGAGCTTCTCGAACACGACGGCGGGCGGCTTCCCGACGCGAGCTGGAAGCGCAGGCGGATAGTTGTTCGGCTGAGCGTCGGGCGTGCTCCCGATCGACTGGGCCAGGGCGGGCGCCGTCATGAGCGTGACCGCCAGCCATCCCGCGTGGAAGCGTGAAAGGCGGCGCGCCATTGAAGCCTGAGGATACCATGCGCCCGATGCCGATCCGCTACCAGGCCATGAGAGGCACGCACGACATCCTGCCCGACGAGGTCGCTTCCTGGCGGCGGCTCGAGGAGGCGACGCACGCGGTGCTCGCCCGATACGGATTTCGCGAGATCCGCACGCCTCTGTTCGAATCGACCGAGCTGTTCGCGCGCTCGGTGGGGGACTCGACGGACATCGTCCGCAAGGAAATGTACACGTTCAAGACGGGAGACGAATCCGTCACGCTGCGGCCCGAGAACACCGCCCCGGTCGTGCGTGCCGTCGTCGAGCACGCGCTGCACCGGACGATCGCCTCGGGGTTTCCCGAGCGGCTGTACTACCTCGGGCCGATGTTCCGGTACGAGCGCCCGCAGAAGGGGAGGCAGCGGCAGTTCCATCAGATCGGGGCGGAGGTCCTGGGCGCGCCGGAGCCGCTCGCCGACGCCGAGACGATCGAGATGGTCGCGAGCCTGCTCGATGAGCTTCGGATCAGCGACCGCGAGCTGCGGTTGAACTCCGTCGGCGACGCGACGTGCCGGCCTCGGTTCCGCGAGGCTCTGACCGGGTGGCTGGCCCCGCGGCTGCCTTCGATGTGCGACGATTGCAAGCGCCGGGCGGTTGAAAACCCCTTGCGGGTCTTCGACTGCAAGGTCGAGGCGGACCAAGCCTTGCTGCGCGACGCCCCGCGCGTCGTGGACCATCTGTGCGAGGGGTGCTCCGGACATTTCTCCGCGGTGCGCGAGGCGCTCGACGCGTTCGGCATCCCGTACGTCCTCGACCCGCGGCTGGTGCGCGGGCTCGACTACTACGTGCGCACGGTGTTCGAGGTCGTCTCGAAGGGTCTGGGCTCGCAAAACGCGCTGCTCGGCGGCGGCCGCTACGACGGGCTGGTCGAGGAGCTCGGCGGCCCCCCGATCCCCGGATTCGGATTCGCGGCGGGCATGGAGCGCCTCGTGATGACGATGGGCGAAGGCCCGCGCGCTCCGGCCGTCGACGTGATCCTCGTGGGCCTGGGAGACGAGGGGTTTCGCGCATCGATTCCGCTCGCGCGGACGCTGCGCGGTCGGGGCGTTCGCGTGGCGATGCCGCTCACCGAGCGTCCGATGGGCGCTCAGCTGAAGCGCGCGGAGCGCGTCGGGGCGCGGTACGCGCTGTTCGTGGGAGGCGACGAGCTCGCCCGCCACAGATTCGGGCTGAAGAATCTCGAAAGCGGGGAACAGATCGAGGTGGACGAGGCGGGTATCGCCTCCGCCGTCCGCATGGAAAGGACCGAGCATGGCCGGTGAGCTGTCACGCCTGATGCAACGGACGATCGGCTGCGGCGAGGTCGGCGTCGGCGATGCCGCCGCCTCGCGCGACGTCGTGCTCACGGGCTGGGTGCATCGCCGGCGCGATCTCGGGCAGCTGATCTTCGTCGAGATGCGCGATGCGACCGGCCGGCTCCAGATCGTCTTCGATCCCGATCAAGCGGCGGCGCACGCGATCGCGGAGAAGCTCCACGCCGAGGACGTCATCGGGGTCGCCGGCCGCGTGGTCCTCCGCGAGGCGCCCAACCCGCAGCATCCGACGGGAGCCGTCGAGGTGCGCGTGCAGGAGATCGTCCTTCACAACCCGGCGACCGGCGTGCCGTTTGCCGTGGACGACGAGAACGAAGCCCGCGAAGATCTCAGGCTCCAGCATCGTTACGTCGACCTGAGGCGGCCGCGCCTGCAGCACGCCTTGAGGATGCGCCACCGCCTCGCCGCAGCCGCGCGCGCCGCGCTCGATGCGAGCGGCTTCGTCGAGATCGAAACGCCGATGCTCACGCGATCGACGCCCGAGGGGGCGCGCGACTACCTCGTTCCCAGCCGCGTCCACCCGGGCCACTTCTATGCGCTGCCGCAGTCGCCGCAGCTCTTCAAGCAGCTCCTGATGGTCGCCGGGTTCGAGCGGTACTACCAGTTCGCGCGCTGCTTCCGCGATGAGGACCTGCGGGCCGACCGGCAGCCCGAGTTCACGCAGATCGACATCGAGATGTCGTTCGCGTCGCCGGAGAGCATTTACGGCGTCATCGAGCCGCTGATCCGCGCGCTCTTCCGGGAAATCGGCGTGTCGGTGCCAACGACCTTCACGCGCATGTCGTATGCCGACGCGATGAGTCGCTACGGCGTCGACCGGCCGGACACGAGGTTCGACCTCCTGATTCACGACGCCGGCCCCGACGCCGCGGGAACCGAGTTCCCGCCGTTTGCGGGCGCGCTCGCCTCGGGTGGCGCGATCCGCGGGATCTCCGTGCCCGGGGGCGCCTCGGCGTCCCGCAAGCAGCTCGACACCTGGACGGCTTGGGCGAAGGAGGCGGCGGCCAAGGGCTTGATCTGGATCAAGCTCGAGGCAGGGGGCGTGACCTCGTCGGCCTTGAAGGCGCTCGGGGAAGACCGCTGCCGCGGAATCGCGCGGGCGCTCGGCGCCTCGGAGGGGGACGTCGCCCTCGTCGTTGCCGACGCCGCCGCGGTTTGCCTGCGCGTCCTCGGAACGCTCCGCTTGAAGCTCGCCGCGGCGCTCGATCTCGTTCCCGGGAACCGGTGGGATCTCCTGTGGGTCGAGCGCTTCCCCCTCTTGATGCGCGATCCCGAAGCCGACCGCTGGATGGCGATGCACCATCCGTTCACGGCGCCGCAATGGGAAGACCTCGACAAGCTCGAGACCGATCCGGGCGCCGTCGTCGCCCAGGCCTACGACCTCGTCCTGAACGGAACGGAGATCGCCGGCGGCTCCATCCGTATCCACCGCGGCGACGTCCAGGAACGTGTCTTTCGCGCCCTCGCCATCGGGCCGGAGGAGGCCGAATCGAAGTTCGGCTTCCTT
Organism: uncultured Acidobacteriota bacterium; assembly: GCA_964647625.1. Lineage (GTDB taxonomy): Bacteria > Acidobacteriota > Polarisedimenticolia > Polarisedimenticolales > DASRJG01 > DASRJG01. The sequence continues at coordinate 36,194 of CAZYHZ010000031.1, read as the reverse complement.
CTGCGCGCGTTGAAGTCCGGAGCGCCGCCGCACGGCGGGATCGCGATCGGGTTCGATCGCCTCTGCGCGATCCTCGTGGGCGCCGAATCGATCCGCGACGTCATTGCGTTTCCGAAGACGACCTCCGCCTCGGATCTGATGTGCGACGCTCCTTCGCCGGTCGATCAGCGACAGCTTGCGGAGCTGCGGTTGAAGCTCGCTGAATGATCCGAAGCTCAACGCTCACAACGACTTACATCGAATCGTTTCCCGTTTGGCCGGTTGCGGCCTATCTTAAGAGCGGCCCGACGGCCGACGCATGAAGACGATTCGCCTCGACAGCAAGACACTCGAAGCGCTCCTTCTGCCCCTGGACGAAAGCCTGCGCATGGTCGAGGCGAAGTTCGACGTGCGTGCGGTCGCACGCGGCGGAGACCTCACGATCGAGGCCGACGGGGAGGACGCCGCCCGGCGCGAGACGCGGGTCGCCGATCTCTTCTCGCAGCTGGCGGCGCTCCACGCCCAGGGCGTTCCGCTCCGCCGCGACGACATCAAAACGGCGATCAACATCGCGGCGCGGCAGGAATCCCCTGAGCTGTCCGAGCACTTCGTCGATTCCCGTCTGAAGCCTTCGGCGCGAAAGACCGTCGTCGCGAAGTCGCGGAACCAGCGTCATTACATCAACGCGATGCGCGAGAACGACCTCGTGTTCGGCGTCGGGCCGGCGGGAACCGGCAAGACGTACCTCGCCGTCGCGATGGCGATCTCGCTCCTCAACGAGAAGCGGATCCAGCGCATCCTTCTATGCCGCCCGGCCGTCGAGGCGGGGGAGAAGCTCGGCTTCCTCCCGGGCGACATCGCGGCCAAGGTCGACCCGTACTTGCGGCCGCTCTACGACGCGCTGCACGACATGCTCGAGCCCGAGCGCATCGAGCAGCTCGTCGAGCGAGGGACGATCGAGGTCGCGCCCTTGGCGTTCATGCGCGGCCGGACGTTGAACGACGCGTTCATCATCCTGGACGAGGCGCAAAACACGACGCCCGAGCAGATGAAGATGTTCCTCACCCGCATCGGGCTCGACTCGAAGGCCGCGGTGACGGGCGACGTCACGCAGATCGATCTCCCGGCGCAGCGGACGTCGGGCCTGGTCGAGGCGCTCGACGTCGTGTCGGGGATCGTGGGCATCGCCCGCGTCCACTTCGACGAGACCGACGTCGTGCGGCATCCGCTCGTTCAGCGCATCGTGATCGCCTACGACGAGCGTGCCGCGCGGGCGAAGGAGCGAGGGACGAACGGAAACCCGGACGAGCGTCCATGAGCGCGCTGGGTGAGAGGCGCCGGGTCCCGCGCGGATCCAAATGGATCCTGCAGACCCGGGGAACGATCCGCCGCCACCTCGAGACCGTCCTGGGCACCCACGTCGTCTGGTCGGCCGCGTTCGTCTCCGTCGTCATCCTCCTCCTCGCCGGCCAGAGGTGCGCCACGTCGTACCCGAGGCTCGCCTTAGGCGAGACCGCGACCTACGACGTCCGCGCCGTCGAGGACGTCGATGTTCCCGACGACATGGCGCTGAGCGAGCGCCGCGCCACGGCGCGGGCGCTCGTCCCCGACGTCTTCATCCACGACACGCAGAAGGCGGCCACTCTCGAGAAGACGTTCGCCGCCGAGCTGCCGTCCGCCGCTCCGCTCTCCGAGCAGGAACGCCAGCTCCTGATCGGCTGGCTGCGCGAGGAGATGCAGGGGCTCGTGGTCGCGAATAAGCCGCTGCTGCTGCGCGAGAAGGCGATCACGATCGTTCACGTCCCCTCGCAGCGCGAGGAGGTCCTCCACGAGCTCGGAACGGTCGTCGACCTCGAGGCCGCGCGCAACGAGGTGCGTCGGCGCGTCGCGATGCTCGAGACGATCGCCCCCTCGACGCGGGCGGACCTCGCCGAGCTCCTGGCCTCCTTCCTCGACGCCAACCTGACCGCCGACCCTTCGGGGACGTCGCAGCGCCGCGACCAGGCCGAGCGCGCGGTGCTGCCCGTCCAGATCCGCGTCCCCAAGGGAACCGTTCTCGTCGCCGCGGGCCAAAGGGTCACCCCCGAGATCCTCGCGCGCCTCGACGTCGTCGCCTCGCAATCGTCTCCGCGCGCGTCCCTGACGCGGTTCCTGGGCTTGCTCGTGCTGACGGCGCTCCTCGCCTTCTTCCTCTTCCGCTACGCCACGTACCATCAGCGCTACTTCCGCCGCGTGCAGCACCTGCATGCGATGCTCGTGTCGATCCTGCTGTTCATGCTGCTCGTCGCGCAGGGGGTGGTGTGGGTCGCCGAGCAGGCCGGCCACCGCTTCAAGGCTCCGTTCTCCGACGTGTCGGCGTATCTGTATCTGGTTCCGATCGGAGCCGGCGCGATCCTCGTCACGCTCCTCGCCAACGGGCGCATCGCGATGGTCTATTCGACGTTCGCGGCGCTCCTGTTCGGGGCGCAGAACGGGTGGGACCTCGGGGCGACCATCTGGGCGCTGCTCGTCCAGTGGGCCGGGATCTACGCGATCACTTCGTACCGCGAAAGATCGGCGCTGCTGCGCGCAGGGCTCGTCGTCGGCGGTGCCGGAGCTCTCGTCGCGCTCGCCGTCGAGGCCGTCGCGCACGCGCGGGAATCGTGGTTCCACAGCGTCTTTTCCGCGGCCCTCGCGTTCCTGTCGGGGGCCATCGGGGTGGGCCTGATCGTCTCGTTCGTGCTGCCGCTGCTCGAAGGGGTGTTCCGCGTCCTGACCGACATTCGACTGCTGGAGCTGTCGAACGTCAGCAACCCGCTCCTGTCCCAGCTCGCGCTGAAAGCGCCGGGGTCGTACAACCATTCGCTCGTGGTCGGCAGCCTGGCCGAGGAGGCCGCCAAGGCGATCGGGGCGAATTCGCTGTTCTGCCGCGTCGCGGCCTTCTACCACGACATCGGAAAGATCCGGAAGCCGGAGTACTACATTGAAAACCAGCGCGGCGTGAACCCGCACGAGCGCCTGCAGCCCTCGATGTCGGCGCTCATCATCTCCGCCCACGTCAAGGACGGGATCCGCATGGCGCGCGAGGCGCGGCTGCCGGAACAGATCGTCGACATCATCCCGCAGCACCACGGGACGCGGCTGATGACCTACTTCTACGAGAAGGCGAGGAAGCAGGCCGGGCCCGGCACTCCGGTCAACGACGACGATTTCCGCTATCCCGGGCCCAAGCCGCAGACGAAGGAAGCCGCGATCTTCATGCTCGCGGACGGCGTCGAGGCCGCAGCGCGCACGATCGAAGAGCCCACGCCCTCGCGCCTCAAGGAGATGATCCACCAGATCGCCAACCGGATCGTCCTCGACGGGCAACTCGACGCGTGCGATCTGACCTTCGCCGACCTCGACCGGATCGAGCGCGCGTTCCATCGCGCGCTCGTGGGCATGTACCACCACCGCGTGGACTATCCGGGGTTCGATTTCGGCCGGCCGAAGTCCGAGCGGGCCGGCGGCGAGGTCCGGCCGTTCCGCGGTCCCAGCTGAGCGTGGAGATCGCGATCCTCTCACGGCAGCGCGCCCGCCGGCTGCCGCGAAGGTCCCTCGCCGCCTTCGCCGGCCGGCTCGTCGCGAGCGTCCCCGCCACGGGCCGATCCGCCATGACCGTGGTCCTCGCGGGCGATGGCACCTTGCGCCGGCTGAATCGCGAGTTCCGCGGAAAGGACGGGACCACGGACGTCCTTTCGTTTCCCGCAGGCGAAGGGCGACTGCCCGACGGCTCCCATCCGCTGGGCGAGGTCGTCATCTCCGTGCCTCAGGCGGCACGGCAGGCGAAAGCAGCCGGCCACGCGCTGACTCGCGAGATCCGACTGCTGCTCATCCATGGGTATCTCCACCTGCTCGGATATGATCACGAGGTGGACGACGGCACGATGATGCGCTTGCAACGGCGCCTCGCCCGAACGCTCCTGAACACGAGGCGGTGACGATGTTGGCGTTGATCGCCGCGGCCGCCGCGGTCTCCGTGCTTCTCCTATCGGACCTCGCGCTGTCCGTCATGACGCTGTCGGCCTCGGCGCTCTCGCGCGTGGCCCTGCGGCGCATGAACGCCGAGTCGGGGAACCGGCTCCAGTTCCTCGAGGAGTTCAAGACCGTCCCGTCGAGCCACCGCGCGGCGATCCACACGCTCCGGCAGCTCTCGCTCGTCGGGGTCGTGCTCCTGTCGGGGTGGATCTGGCGCGCGGCGGGAGGCTTCGGGGGCTTCTGGCTGGGAGCGTTCCTGGGCACGGTGGCCGGCGCGCTCGTCGTCGAGACGATCCTCGCGCGACTGCTCGCCCTCCGGGACCCCCGGACCGCGCTTCGCATCACGGCGGTGCTCGTCCGCCCGGTCCACACGCTGACCTTTCCCGTCCTCGGTCCGGTCCATGCGGCGTTTCGCCGATGGGCAGGAACGCTCGCGGCGGACGACGACGCGGAGGAGGACGACGAGGACGTCGAGGCGTTCATCGAGGTCGGGGAGCGCGAGGGGATCCTGGAGAAAGGCGAAGGACGCATGGTCCGGGGAATCGTCGATCTCGACCAGACGGTCATCCGCGAGATCATGACGCCCCGGGTCGAGGTCGTGGCGCTCCAGGCGAAGTCCTCGATCGCCGAGGCGCGCCGCGTCGCGCTCGAAGCGGGGCACTCGCGGTTCCCGGTCTACGGCGAGACGATCGACAACGTGGTCGGCATCCTCCACGTCCGCGACCTGCTCCGCGCGTGGGAAGAGGGCTGGGGCGACGTCGAGATCGGCGGTCTCGTCCGCCCGGCGGCCTTTGTCCCGGAATCGCGCACGGTCGCCGAGGTGCTCGGCGAGATGCGCACGCGGTCTCACGTCGCGCTGGTGGCGGACGAGTTCGGGGGCTTCGCCGGCATGGTGACGCTCGAGGACCTGCTCGAGGAGATCGTCGGGGAGATCCGCGACGAGCACGAGGGCGTCGATGCCACGTTCTCCGAAGAAGGCGGCGGCGCCTGGCTGATTTCCGCGGCCGCGCATGCCGAAGAGCTCGAGCGCGTGTTCGGTGTCGACCTCGGCGAGCGTGACTACGACACCGTCGGCGGGTTCGTCACCGCGACCCTGGGCCGCGTGCCGCTGTCCGGGGAGACGTTCGACCACGGCGCGCTCCGCGTCGAGATCGTCGAGGCCGACCCGCGCCGCGTCAAGCGCGTCCGCGTGACGAGACATTTCGCGTGACCGTCAAATCGGGAAGCGTGGCGCTCCTCGGCTGGACCAACGTCGGAAAATCGACGCTCCTGAACCGCCTGGTGGGCGAGAAGATCGCGGCCGTCGCGGACGTCCCGCAGACGACGCGCCACCGCATCGTCGGCGTGCTGTCGATTCCGGAGCGGGGCCAGATCGAGTTCGTCGACACGCCGGGCATCCATCATCCGCGGGAGCGGATGAACAAGCGGATGGTCGCTGCGGCGCGTGAGGCGCTCGAAGACGTCGACGTCGTGTTGCTCGTCGTCGACGCCCAGGTGGGCACGGGGCGGGGGGACGCCGAGGTCGCGCGCATGATCCGGGAGTCGGGGACACCGGGATTGGGCGTCCTCAACAAGATCGATCGCGTGGAGCCGAAATCGAAGCTCCTCGCGATGATGACGACCGTCGTCGAGCAGTGGGGCCTGCTCGAGGCCGTTCCCGTCTCCGCGACGACCGGCAGCGGTTGCGACGTCCTGATCGAGCGGGTGCTCCACCACCTTCCGGAGGGTGAGCCGCGATTCCCCGCGGAGTATCTGACCGACCAGCCGGTCCGCACGCTCGCCGCGGAATGGGTGCGCGAAAAGATCCTCCACCGGACCCGCGAGGAAATTCCCCACGCCGCCGCGGTCGTGATCGAGCGCTGGACGGAGCGGGAGGACGGCCTGCTGTCGATCGAGGCGACGATCTTCGTCGAGCGCGACTCGCAGAAGGGGATCGTGATCGGGAAGGGTGGCGGGCTGCTCAAGGAAGTCGGCACGGAAGCCCGGGCCGACATCGAGCGGCTGCTGGAACGCAAGGTGTTCCTGTCGCTTCGCGTCGAGGTGCGGCCGGACTGGCGTAACGATCCGCGGCTGCTCGGCGAATTGGGCATCGGTTAGCCCTTTTTCGCGCGCGTCCGCCTGCTATCATCCGCCTTTCGTGAGGCGGTACCGTGACGAAGCGTACGTGCTGGGCACGAGCGAGCTCGGCGAAGCGGATCTCATCGTGACCTTGCTTGCCGAGCATCATGGCCGGGTGCGCGGCGTCGCCGCCTCGGCGCGGAAGAGCCGGCGCCGGTTCGGCGGCGCGCTCGATCCGATGACGCGCGTCAACGCCGCCTGGGTCGAGCGCGAAGGGCGCGAGCTGCACCGGATCGAAAGCCTCGACATGACACGCTCCTACGCCGCCATGCAGGCCGACCCCGCGCTTCAGGCCGCCGTCGCGGTCCTGTGCGAGGTCACCGGTGCATTCGTGCACGACGGCCAGCCCGAGGAGGCGACCTTTCGCCTGCTCGGCGCGGTGCTGACGGCGCTCGAGGGCGGCCTTCACCCGTGGCTCGCCGTCCGATACGTCGAGTACTGGACGCTCAAGCTTCACGGCGTGCTTCCCGACCTCGCGCATTGCGCCGAGTGCGGCGAACCGTTGACGGCATCGGCGTCGCGCTGGGTCGTCCCGGGCGCGGGCTTGTTGTGCGGGAGCTGCCCCAAGCCCGCGGGCGCCGTCAGGATTTCCGCCGAGGCGTTCGCGGCCCTCTCCGAGCTCGACCGGAAGCCGCCCGCGCGCCTCGAGGTCGACCCCGAGATCGCCCGGCCTTCCGGGCCCCTGGAGACTCTCCTGCGCGGCACGCTCGAGGCGTTCGCCGAGAAATCGTTCCGCACTTACCGCCACCTGCGGCTGCCCGCGGGCTCCTGACCGATGAACTTTCAGAACCTGCTCCTGGGGATTCAGCGCTTCTGGGCCGATCGCGGCTGCGTGATCCAGCAGCCCTACGACCTCGAGGTCGGCGCCGGCACCATGCACCCCGACACGTTCCTGCGCGTTCTCGGTCCCGAGCCCTGGAAGATCGCGTACTGCCAGCCGTCCCGCCGCCCCGGCGACGGGCGCTACGGCGAGAACCCGATGCGGGTTTACAAGCACTACCAGTTCCAGGTCATCCTCAAGCCGTCGCCCAAGGAGATCCAGGGGCTCTATCTGGAATCCCTCCGGGCGTTCGGCATCGATCCGCTCGAGCACGACATCCGCTTCGAGGAGGACAACTGGGAGTCGCCCACGCTCGGTGCCGCCGGCGTCGGCTGGCAGGTCGTGATGGACGGCATGGAGATCTCGCAGTTCACGTACTTCCAGCAGGCGGGCGGCCTCGAGCTGTCTCCCATCGCCGTCGAGCTGACCTACGGGATCGAGCGCATCTGCATGTTCCTGAACGACATCAAGAACATCTTCGACATCCCGTGGAACGACGAGGGCATCACCTACGGCGACGTGCGGCACCGCGAGGAGGTCGAGCATTCGATCTACTCGTTCCGCGAGGCCGACGTCGCGCTCCTGCGCTCGCAGTTCGAAAGCTGGGAGCACGAGGCGGGCCGTCTCGCCGCAATCCCGCTGATCGTTCCCGCGCACGAGGCGACGCTCAAGTGCTCTCACCTGTTCAACGTGCTCGACGCGCGCGGGGCGCTGTCGGTGACCGAGCGCGCCGCGTTCATCCAGCGAATCCGGAAGCTCGCCTGCGGGGTCGCGGAGGCCTACGTCGCCCAGCGTGAGGCGGCGGGCTTCCCGCTCCTCAGGAAGACGCCCGCATGAGCGCGCCGCTTCTGATCGAGATCGGCTGCGAGGAGATTCCCGCGCGCATGATCGGCGCGGCGGCGGACGATCTGCGCGCGCGCGTCGTCTCGGTGCTCGATGCCGCCGGCCTCGCTCACGGCGAGGCGCGCTCGTGGGGTGGAACGCGGCGGCTGGCCGTGCGGGTCGAGAGCGTCGCCGCGTCGATTCCCGGAAGCGAGCAGACCGTGATCGGGCCTCCCGCTTCCGCGGCGTTCGGTCCGGATGGCGCGCCGACGCCGGTGGCGGCCGGGTTCGCGAAGAAGCAGGGGATCGACCCCGCGCTCCTCGTCGTCCTCGAAACCGAGAAGGGCCGGTACGCCGGGTTCCGGCGGCAAGCGGGGGAGCGCACCCTCGAGACGATCCTGCGCGACGCGCTTCCGGCCGCAGTCGCGGCGATGACGTTTCCGAAGACGATGCGCTGGGGCGCGGGGACGTGGCGTTTCGTGCGTCCTATCCACTGGGTCGTGGCGCTTCACGGTGGCAGTTCGCTGGCGCTCGAGCTGATGGGCGTGGCTTCGGGTCGCGCGTCCGACGGGCATCGGTTCCTGGCGCCGGGTCCGGTCGAGCTCGATCATGCGGACCGGTACGTCGCCGCGCTGCAAGCCGCCAAGGTCCTGGTCGAGCCGGACGACCGGCGGACGGCCCTCAGCGCCGCGCTGGAGCGCGCGGCGGCCTCTCTCGGCGGCACGGTCGTGGCCGACGGCGAGCTTCTCGATGAAGTCGTCGAGCTCGTCGAATGGCCCGGCGTCGTCGCCGGGCGCTTCGACCCCTCCTTCCTCGATCTCCCGCAAGAGATCTTGATCACCACGCTCAAACATCATCAAAAGTCCTTCTCGGTCCGAGGGCCGAACGGGCTGCTCCCGGCATTCCTTTCCGTCGCCAACACCGATCGCGACCCAGCCGGCCACGTGCGGCGCGGCAACGAATGGGTGGTCGTCGGGCGCCTCGACGACGCGCGTTTCTTCTGGACCGAGGACCGCAAACGTACGCTGGCGTCCCGCGTGCCGGATCTCGGGAAAGTCACGTTTCACAAGAAGCTCGGCTCGTATCTCGACAAGACGCAGCGCGTCGGCGCTCTGGCCGCGTCGCTCGCCGGCTCACTGCGGGATTTGGGCGTCGACCCCGCGGTCGTGGCGCAAGGCGCGGAGCTCATCAAGGCGGACCTGACGACAGGCCTGGTCGGAGAGTTCCCCGAGCTGCAGGGGGTCGTCGGCGGCCTGCTCCTGCGCGCCGAGGGCGCCCGGCCGGCCGTGGCCGCCGCGGTCGCCGATCACTACAGGCCGGCGGGCGCCGATGACGCGATCCCGGCGAGCGCGGACGGATGCGTGCTCGCGCTCGCGGATCGGCTCGATTCGATCCGCGGCCTGATCGGAGCGAACGAAACGGTCACCGGCTCGCGCGATCCGTTCGGGCTCCGCCGATCGGCGGCGGGCGTCTTCAAAATCCTCGCCGAGCGCGCGTGGCCGCTGAGCCTCGCGGACCTCGTGTCCGCCTCGGCCGGAGACCAGGCGGTGGCCACGTTCCTTCGCGACCGCCTGACCCATTGGCTGCTCGATCGTGGATACACCGCGAACGAGGTAGCGGCCGTCCGAAGGGCAAACGTCGATTCCGGGGAGTTCGAGCGCTGGTCGGTCGGCGAGATCGTCGCGCGGCTGGAGACGGTGAAGACGCTTCGCGGCCGGCCGGATTTCACGAAGCTCGTCGAGCTGACGAAGCGCGTCGACAACATCCTGGCGAAGCAGCAGGCTGCGCCCGTGGCCGCCGGGAAGGCCGCCGTCGGCTACCGGGAGACGGAAGGCGCCGCGATCGCGCTCAACCGAGCCCACGAAGACCTCGAGCCGCGACTCGCGACGGCATCCGGAGCGAACGACTTTGGCGCGATCGTCGATCACTTGAGCGCGTTGACCGGGCCGGTCGCCGAGTTCTTCGACGACGTCCTCGTGCTCGATCCTGGAAACCCCGCCGCGACGCAGTGGAGATGCGATCTTCTCGCACGCGTGCGCGCGTCGCTCACGCGCGATTTCGACATTCGTGAGCTGGCCGGACAGGCCGACTCGAGCCGGTAAGGAGACACGTCGTGGAGAAGCTCGTCTATTCCTTCTCGAAGGGCCAGGCGGAAGGCTCGGCCAAGATGAAGGACCTCCTGGGCGGCAAGGGGGCGAACCTGGCCGAGATGACCGCGCTGGGGATTCCCGTGCCGCCGGGGTTCACCATCTCGACGCGGACGTGCAATCTCTACTTCGAGCTTGGCAAGAAAATGCCCGACGGACTCGCGGCCCAGGTGGAGAAGGCGCTCGCGCAGCTCGAGTCCCTCCAGTCGAAGCGCTTCGGCGACGATCGCGACCCGCTCCTCGTCTCGGTGCGCTCGGGCGCCAAGTTCTCGATGCCCGGCATGATGGACACGATCCTGAATCTTGGGCTGAGCGACCGGTCGGTGGAAGGGCTGGCCCAGGTGTCGGGCGACCGCAGGTTCGCGCTCGACTGCTACCGGCGGTTCATCCAGATGTATTCCGACGTCGTGCTCGGCATTCACAAGGCCGAGTTCGAGCACCTGCTGTCGGCGGCCAAGAAGGTCCGCCGCGTGAAAGAAGACACGGCACTGACCGCCAAGGACCTCGAAGCTTTGGTCGCCAAGTACAAGGCGAAGGTCAAGAAGGAAACGGGCCAAGCCTTCCCGCAGGACCCGAAGGCCCAGCTGTGGGGGGCGATCGCGGCGGTGTTCGGGAGCTGGGACAACGAGCGGGCGAAGCTTTACCGAAGGCAGTACGGGATCGCGGACTCGCTCGGGACCGCGGTCAACGTGCAGTGCATGGTGTACGGGAATCTCGGCGACGATTGTGCGACCGGCGTCGCCTTTACGCGCAACCCGGCGACGGGGGAGAACGCGTTCTTCGGCGAGTTCCTCTCGAACGCACAGGGGGAGGACGTCGTCGCCGGGATCCGGACGCCGCGGCCGATCTCGAAAGGGCAGGCCGCGGACGGAGGGGCTTCCTCTCTCGAGGCCACGATGCCGGGCTGCTACGAGCAACTCCTTCGCATCCGCGAGACGCTCGAGGCGCACTACCTCGACATGCAGGACATCGAGTTCACCATCGAGCGCGGAACGCTCTACATGCTCCAGACGCGCACCGGCAAGCGCACGGGGCTGGCCGCGCTCAACATCGCCTACGATTTCCACGAGGCCAAGGTCATCGATCGCAATCAGTTCCTGCGGCGCGTCGATGCCGACATGCTCGTTCAGCTGCTCGCCCCGATCTTTGACGCAAAGGACAAGGAAAAGGCGAAGAAAGCGGGCCGCGTGCTCGGAAAAGGGCTGCCGGCCGGCCCCGGCGCGGCGTCCGGCGCCATCGCCTTCAGCGCCGAGCGCGCGGTGGAGATGGCGGCGAAGGGAGTGTCCGTCCTGCTCGTGCGCAGTGAGACCAGCCCCGAGGACCTGGCCGGCATGGTCGCGGCCGTCGGGATCCTGACGAGCCGGGGCGGCATGACGTCGCACGCGGCCGTCGTCGCGCGCGGGATGGGCAAGCCCTGCGTCGTCGGCGCCGAGTCGATCTCGATCGACGCGGCGAAGAAGTCGCTCAAGGCCGCGGGCAAGACCCTCAAGGAGGGGGACGCGGTCTCGATCGACGGGACGACGGGCGAGGTGATCCTCGGCAAGCTCGACCCTCACCCCTCCGAGATCCAGCAGGTGCTGGTGGGCAAGACCTTGAAGCCCGAGAAGTCCTCGCTCTACGCGCGCTACTCGAAGCTCATGGGCTGGGCGGACGAGAAACGACGGCTACGGGTCCGCACGAATGCCGACACGCCGAACGACGCGCGCGTGGCGCGGGCCTTCGGCGCGCAGGGCATCGGGCTCTGCCGCACCGAGCACATGTTCTTCGCGGAGGACCGCATCCGTGCGGTGCGCGAGATGATCCTCGCGAACGACCTCGCCGGACGGAAGAAGGCGCTCGCCAAGCTCCTGCCGATGCAGCGCAAGGACTTCGTCGGGATCTTCACCGCGATGGACGGGCTGCCGGTCACGATCCGTCTGCTCGATCCGCCGCTTCACGAGTTCCTTCCGACGACCCCCGAGCAGTTCCGCAGGCTCTCCCGTGAGATGAAGGTCCCGGTCCCGCGACTCGTCGATCGCGCGGAGCACCTTCACGAGACGAACCCGATGCTCGGGCACCGCGGCTGCCGCCTCGGGATCACCTTCCCCGAGGTCTACGAGATGCAGGTCCGGGCGATCTTCGAGGCGGCGGTGCAATGCACTGCGAAGAAGATCGACGTCAAGCCCGAGGTGATGATCCCGCTGGTCGGAACCGTGAAGGAATTCACGGAGCTCGCGGCGCGCGTCCGTGCCGTCGCGGCCGAGGTGGAAAAGAAGTCAGGGCGGCGCGTGTCGTATCTCGTCGGCACGATGATCGAGACCCCCCGCGCGTGCCTGGTGGCGGAGTCGGTTGCCCGCGAAGCGGAGTTCTTCTCGTTCGGCACGAACGACCTGACGCAGATGACGTACGGCTTCTCCCGGGACGACATCGGGAAGTTCCTTCCCGAGTATCTCGAGCACCGCATCCTCCCGTTCGACCCGTTCCAGTCGATCGACCAGGAAGGCGTCGGCAAGCTCGTCGCGTTGTCCGTGAAGGACGGCCGGAAAGGACGCTCCGAGCTCAAGGTCGGCATCTGCGGCGAGCACGGGGGCGACCCCGCATCCGTCGAGTTCTTCCACCGCAGCGGGCTCGACTACGTGTCGTGCTCGCCCTACCGGGTGCCGGTCGCCCGGCTCGCCGCCGCCCACGCGGTGCTCGCCGAAGAGGGGAGCGGCGGGTCCGGAACGGTCTGACGGGTGCCGGCGACGAAACCGGCCGCCTCGCGCGGCGGCGCATTCTTCGTCGCGGCGGGCATTCTCGCGAGCCGCGTCTTCGGGCTGGTCCGCCAGCGGGTCATCTCGCACTACCTCGGCCTCTCCGACGCCGGCGACGCGTTCGCCGCGGCGTTCCGGATTCCGAACGTCCTCCAGAACCTGCTCGGCGAGGGTGTGCTCTCGGCGTCGTTCATCCCGGTCTACGCGAGGCTCCGCGCCGAAGGGCGCGACGAGGACGCCCGCCGCGTCGCCGGCGCGGTGTTCGGCCTGCTCGCGCTCGTCACAGCGGCGATCGTCGCCTTCGGCGTCACGCTCGCGGACCCGGTCACGCGCGTCATCGCGGTCGGCTTCCCCGAGGCCAAGCACGCGCTGACCGTGCGCCTGGTGCGCATTCTCTTTCCGGGGGCCGGCCTCCTCGTGATGTCGGCGTGGTGCCTCGGCGTCCTGAACAGCCATCGCCGGTTTCTGATCTCGTACGCCGCGCCGGTCGCGTGGAACCTCGCGATCATCGCGACGCTGCTGGCCGCCCACGGGCGCAGCGGCGAGGACGGAAGCGCGCTCGCGGCGGCGTGGGGATCGGTGCTCGGGAGCGCGCTCCAATTCGGCGTGCAGGTGCCGTTCGTCCTCCGCAGCGCCGGCCGGCTGCGCGCGTCCCTCGATGCGGCATCCGTCCACGTCCGGACCGTGATCCGCAACTTCGTCCCCGTGCTCGTCGGCCGGGGCGCGACCCAGATCAGCGCGTTCGTCGACACGATGCTCGCGAGCCTTCTCGGCCAGGGCGCGGTCGCGGGCCTCGTCTCGGCCCAGGTCCTCTACACGCTTCCGGTGAGCCTGTTCGGCATGTCGATCGCCGCATCCGAGCTTCCCGCGATGGCGAGCGAGATCGGCACGGACGGAGAGATCGCCGAGGCGCTGCGCGCGCGCCTTTCGTCGGGCCTGCGGCGCATCGCGTTCTTCGTGGTGCCGTCCTCGGTCGCGTTTCTCGGCTTCGGAGGCTTGATCGCCGGGGCCCTCTTCCAGACCGGGCGATTCACGGCCGCCGACAGCCGCTACGTGTGGACGATCCTGGCCGGATCGACGGTCGGACTGCTTGCGGGAACGATGGGCCGGCTCTACGGCTCGGGGTACTACGCGCTCCGCGATCCGCGGACCCCGCTGCGGTTCGCGGTGGTCCGCGTCGTCCTCACGACGGTCCTCGGATACCTCTGCGCGCTGCCGCTGCCGCACCTTCTCGGCATCGAGGCCCGGTGGGGCGCTGTCGGCCTCACCGCGTCGGCCGGCGTCGCGGGATGGATCGAGTTCGTCCTGCTCAAGCGAGGGATGGACCGGAAGATCGGGAGGACGGGCCTGCCGGCGGCGTTCGTCGCGACGCTCTGGCTCGCGGCGCTCCTGAGCGCGGCCGCCGCGTTCGGTGTTGCACGATGGATGGCCGGGGTCGCGCCGGTGCCGGCCGCCGCGGCGGTCCTCGGCACGTTCGGGATCGGCTATCTCGTGCTGACGCGGCTGATGCGGGTGCCGGAGAGCCGTACCCTGATCCGCTAGGCCTTGTGGTTCCAGACCACCCAGGGCGCGCGGCCCCTGCTGTATACGTCTTCGAGCTCCTGCCGCTCCTTGAACGTGTCCATGCACGCCCAGAACCCCTCGTGGGGGTGCGCCATCAGCTTTCCGGCCCCGATGAGCCGCTGGAACGGCTCTTCGACGAGATCCTCGCCCTCGCGCAGATAGTCGAAGATCTCCTGCCGCAGCACGAGGAACCCGCCGTTCATGCGGGCGCCGGACTTGCCGATGTGCTCGATGCTGTGGACGTGCCCCGTCGCGTCGCTGTTGATCAAGTGGAAGCTCGCCCGGGGCTTGACGCTGACGAAGCACGCGACGTTCTTCGTCTTCGCGAATCCGTCGATGACCGTGGGCAGATGCACGTCGGACAGGCCGTCGGTGTAGTTCGCGAGGAACATCTCCTCGCCGGCGAGGTGGCGCCGCACCGCCCGGAGGCGTCCGCCGATGTTGGTCGTCAGCCCCGTGTCCACGAACGTGATGTTCCAGTCGTCGATGTCGGTGCTCAGAAGGTCGAGGTTCTTTCCGCCCTTCGAGAAGACGAAGTCGTTCGACAGGCACTCGTCGTACTCGAGGAAGTAGCTCTTGATCGCGTCCGCCTTGTAGCCCAGGCAGAGGACGAAATCCTTGTGGCCGTAGTGGGCGTAGTACTTCATCACGTGCCAGAGGATCGGGCGGTAGCCGATCGGCACCATCGGCTTCGGGACGGCCTCGGAGTACTCCCGCATGCGCATCCCCAGGCCCCCGCAGAAGAGAACGACTTTCACACCCGGCCTCCGACGCCGAGATGATCCTGGAGCCACGACTCGTTCCGGAAGTGCCGGTACTGCTCCGCGCGCAGCCGGTCCGCGAGCCGGTTCGGCGGCAGCTCGACGTCGTCGTAAGTGAGGATCGCGTCCTTGGCGATGTCGCGTTTCAGGCGGCAGCCCAGGACGAGGCCCTCGGGCAGGTAGCGGCCGCGGCTCATCTCGTCGACGGCGACCGCCTCTCCGTAGGTCATGTACATCCCGTAGTCGTCGAGCACCGAGCCGGCGGACAGCCCGGTCTTCGCCACGGCGCACACCTCGACGACCGGCCCGGCGAGCGGGGGAGCCACGGCATCCCGGAACAGGACGACGCGCGCGATCGCGAAGGGCGTCTCGAAATGCACGAGGTGGTAGGGGATGAAGAACGAGTAGAGCGGCCCCTCGCCCATCTTGTAGAGGTTCAAGTAGTGGCGCTGCTTCGGGTCGTCATGCTCGGCCAGGACGTAGACCTTGGTCAGCGGCGTGCCGACGACGTAGTCGACGATCCCGCCGACCTTGCGGAGTGCCTCCACGTCGTAGAGGCGGCCGATCGTCATCACGTCGTCCCGGTACTCGCGGCCGCGCGACATGCCGCGAGAGGCGACCGTGAACCCCGTCGCGTTCGCGACGATCGACTGCTCGAAGCTGATCTTCGACCCGTCGGCGAAGCTCGTCACCATCGCGGGGTTCTGGCCCCACTTCTCGGCGAACCCCTTCTGCGTCGTGGGATTGCGGTACGGGTCCTGGAGCCCCTTGATGTTTCCGACGACGCGCGGGGTCAGGCCCAGCCCCTTGACCCAGCGGTAGAGGTTCATCTGGACGCCGGGCTCGTCGCCGTCGCAGGCCGACATGATCACGCCGTACGTGCGCGCATAGACCTGCATGATCGGTCCGATCGTCGCGTCGAGCTCGGCGTTCATCAGGACGACGTCCTTCTTGTGGCGGAACGCCTCCATGAACACGTTGGCGCCGAGCTCCACGCTCCCCGTCACGTCGACGAGCACGTCGAGGCCTTCGGAGCGCGCGAGGAGGAACGGGTCCTCGGTGACGACCGGCCGGCCCTTGCGCACGGCCTCGTCGAGCTGCGCCTGCGTCTCGACGACCGCGGGCTTTTCGACGCCCGCGTACTCGAGGATGGCGCGCCCCTTCTCGGGATTGCGGCTGTAGACCGCGCACAGGCTCATCCCCGGAATGCTGTTGACGATCTGATTCGCGAGGCCCTGTCCCATGAACCCCGCGCCGAGCATTCCGACGCGGATCGGCTTTCCCTGCTCCTCGCGCGCCTTGAGGGCGTTGTCGATCATGATCATCGCAAAGGCCCCTTCCGTTACGAGCGCATGCGGCGCGTCAGATCCGCCTCGACCTCGTCGAAACGGCGGAACGCGCGATCCTTGTCGGAGATCACCGACACCGGCAGAGGCCACTTCAGGCCGAGCCGCGGGTCGTCGTGGAGGAGCCCGCTCTCGCAATCGGGCGCATAGAACTCACCGACCTGATAGCTCGTCTCCGTCTTGTCGGTCAGTACCTGGTAGCCGTGGGCGAACCGCTCGGGGACGTAGAGCGCACGATGGTTGTCCTCGTCGAGCTGCACGGCGACGTGGTCGAGAAACGTGGGGCTGTCCGGGCGCAGGTCCACGATGATGTCGAGGATCGCGCCTCGGGTCGCCCGCACGAGCTTGGTCTCCGCGGCGGGCGGGAACTGGAAGTGCATGCCGCGCAGCGTGCCCTTGCGATGGTTGTAGGCGAGGTTCGCCTGGGCGATCACCGGCTTCAAGCCGTGCTCCTGAAACTCCCGCTGGCAGAACGAGCGCGCGAAGAACCCCCGGGGGTCCTCCCGCCGCTCCAGATCGATGATGAAGGCGCCCTTGAGCTTCGTCTCGGTGAAAATCATGGACGCAACGTAATCCCCAGCGGGGGCTCGGCGCAAGAGAGTCGAGAGTTTAGAGTCAAGAGTCGAGAGTTCACGGTTGACAGTTCACAGTTCGGAGCGGGGATACCCGCCCTTCTGAACTCTCGATTCTCGACTCTAAACCGTGAACGGTGAACTCTCTCCGCTCAGTCCGTCTCGGCAAGCGTCGTCCAGAAGAAATCGCCGTCGATCTGGCCGGTTTTGAGGAGGTATTCGAGCTGCTTGAGCCGGGTGAAGCCCCGATACTCGAACATCTCCGCGGTGAACTGGATCCGGGTGAACAGCTCGTAGAGCTGACGCGCGCCGCGCCTCGCATCCCACGCGCAGCGGAAATCGGGCAGGTGCTTCCGGATCTTGGCGAACGAGACCCGGTAGCTGCGGTTGTCGGGGCTCGGTGCGCCGAACGACACGCGGCATCCCGGAAACGCCTCCGCGACGATCTCCGCGATCTCGCGCACGCGATAGTTCTGCTCGGTGTCGCCGACGTTCATGATCTCGTTGTGGACGGCATCGGCCGGCGCCTCGAGCGCGCATGCGATCGCCTGGCAGATGTCGAGGCCGTGGACGAGCGGGCGCCAGGGGGTGCCGTCGCTCGTCATCTTGATTTCCTTCGTGGTGTAGGCATAGCCGGCGAGGTTGTTCAGCACGATGTCGAACCGCATGCGGGGCGAGGCGCCGAAGGCCGTCGCGTTTCTCATGAACGTGGGGGAGAACGACGGGCCCGCGAGCGCCGCCACGTCCCGCTCGACCAGCGTCTTGCACACGGCGTAGGCCGTCTGCGGGCTCGTCGGCGCCTTCTCGTCCACGAAATCGTCGGTCCCGATGCCGTAGACGCTGCACGAGGACATGTAGACGAAGCGCCGCACGCCGGCCTGCTTGGCCAGCTCGGCCAGGTGGACGGAGCCCTTGTGGTTGATCTCGTAGGTGATGTGCGGTGCCAGGGCTCCCGCGGGGTCGTTCGAGAGCTCGGCCATGTGGACGACGGCGTCGAACCCTGCGAAGTCGCGCGGCTCGATCTTCCGGAGGTCCTTGTTCAGCGTTTTGACCGAGACGCTCTTCGGGTTGTACAGCCATCCCGATCGGTAGTAGCCGGTGTCGAGACCGACGACCTCGTGGTTGCGGCGCAGGAGATACGGCCCGAGCAGCGAGCCCAAGTAGCCGTCGGTTCCGGTGACCAGCACGTTCATCGCGTCCGTCCTCCAGGCTCTGAAACTCTCGTCGGTCTCGCCGTGCAGAATCGCACGGATCGTCCTCGTTCGACAGGCAAAAGGGCCCGCAGCGAAGCCCCGATCGCTTGACGCTCAAGACCTCGGACGCTATAGTGCGGCGCTTTCGCGAGCGTGATTCGCGCCCGCCGAGTTCGAGGGTTCACGATGAAGCCGAAGTCCTCGAAGGTGAAGGCCGCCGTCAGCAAGCCCGCAAAAACGGCCCCGAAAAAGGCCGTGAAGGCGCCCGCCGTCAAGGTCGTTGCTGCGAAGAAGAAAGCCACGCCCCTAAAATCGGTCGCGAAGAAGACTCCCGTCAAGCCCCCGGTGAAGTCCGCGGTGAAAGTGGTGGGCCGGGCCGCCAAAGAGCTGAAGGCCGCCGCCGCCGCGGCGCAGCCGCCGAAACCGAAAGCGCCCGTTCGGCGCGTCCCGAAGCCGGCCTCGGTCGCCACACGGCGCAAAGAGCGCGCTCACTTCCGGGACCTTCTCCTCAAGAAGCGCCAAGAATTGATGCGCGCCTACGCGATCAGCAAGGGCGATTCGCAGGCCGAGCTCGACAACGGCACCGAGGACTACGTCGACTACGCGGTGAACTCGTACGCACGCGAGTTCCTCCTGTCTCTGACCGAGCTGGATCGGAAGCATCTCCTCCTCGTCGAAGAGGCGTTGAACCGCATCGACCGCGGGGAGTACGGCTACTGCCAGCAGTGCGGCGAAGACATCAACGTCAAGCGGCTCGAGGTCCAGCCCTGGGCGCGCCATTGCGTGCGCTGCCAGGAGCTCGAAGAGAAAGGCCTCCTCCCGCAAACGCCGTTCCAGGTCGGCGAGGAAGAAGAGCCGCTCGACGAAGCGGAAGAGGCGGTTCCCGTCGACGAGGAAGCCGAGCCCGAGACGGAGGTCGACGACGAGGTCCTCGACGAGGATCCGCTCGTCGTGGACGGCGACGACTCGGACGATTAGTGCGCCCGACGGCCCCGCAGTCCCCCTGAGATGGCGCCTGCCGGGCGACATCCCCGCGTGGTGGTCACGCTTCGCGGCAGGCGCCGGATCGAGGCGCGCCACCCATGGGTGTTCGCCGACGACGTCGCGCGGGCCGACGCCGCCCACGGCGATCTCGTCGAGGTCCGAGACGCATCGGGCGCAGAGCTCGGTGCCGCCTTCTACTCGTCGCGATCGAAGATCACGCTGCGGGTGGCGGCCCGGAGCGGAGAGCCGCTCGGGCCCGCGCTCTGGAGCCGGCGCGTCGACCAGGCCACGGCACGGCGCGGCCTCTCGGTCGCCGCGTGGAACGCGAAGCGAGTCGTCTTCGGCGAAGGCGATGGCCTTCCGGGCCTGATCGCCGATCTCTACGGAGCCCATCTCGTCGTCCAGGCTCAGACCGCCGGCGTCGAGAGGGTCCTGCCGGAGCTGATCGCGGCGATTCGCGAGCGATACGAGGTCGCGTCGGTGCTCGCGCGCAACGACTCCGCGGCCCGCGCCCTCGAAGGCCTCCCCCGAGAGGTGCGACAGATCGACGGCGGCACGCCCCACGAGATCGATATCGACGAGAGCGGCATTCGCTTCGCCATCGATCCGTGGACCGGCCAGAAAACCGGCGCGTTCCTCGACCAGAGAGAAAACCGCATCGCCGCGTCCGCGTACGCGCGGGGGCGTGTGCTCGATGCGTTCGCCTACCACGGGTCGTTCGGGCTCCATGCCGCCCGCCACGCGGACGAGGTCGTCGCGCTCGACGCATCATCGGAAGCCCTCGAGCGGGCCCGGGCGAACGCGGCGCGGAACGGACTGACCCATCTTCGTTGCGTCGAGGCCAATGCGTTCGATGCGCTGAAGGAATTCGAGCAGGCCGGAGAGCGATTCGATCTCGTGCTGCTCGACCCCCCGGCGTTCGCCAAGAGCCGCAAGGACGTTCCGGCCGCCGTACGCGGGTACCGCGAGATCAACCTTCGAGGCTTCAAGCTGCTCGCGCCGGGAGGCGTGCTCGTGACCTCGTCCTGCTCGTACAACCTCGACGAGGACTCGTTCCTCAGACTGCTGCGCGAGGCCGCGGCCGGCGCGGAGCGCGACGCGGTCGTTCTGGAGCGGCGATCGCAGGCCGCCGATCACCCCGTCCGCATCGGGTTTCCCGAAGGACGGTATCTCAAGTGCTTCATCTTGCGGGACGCCCAAGGAGCGTCATGAGGCGCCTGCTCGCGCCGCTTCTCGCCCTGGCGATGGGGCCCGCTGCCGGCGTCGCGGCGCAGGCCACAGACCCGCCGCGGACACCCTCGTGGCTCGCGCGCCGGATCGAGACCGCGTTCGCGTCGGCCACCGGCGGCACGCTCGAGATCGGCTCGATCGACGTCGATTGGACGGCGCTCACGGCGAACGTATCGGACGTCACGCTCACGATCCCTGCCGAGGGGGCGCCCCCTCTGACGGCGTCCCTGGCGCAGGGCCGCATCCGGCTTGCGTGGTCGAGCCTGGCGGGGATCGCGGCCGGCGACATCCGGATCACCGACGTCTCGGCCCGCGGCGCGACGTTCTCGTGCAGCCGCGAGTGGATCGACGCGTTCACCCCGCGTCCGTCCAGCGGTGAATCGAGCGTCGCGATCCAGGTCGACCATCTCGATCTTCAGGATTCCACGGCGGAATACGTGGACGCCGGCGCGCACACCCGGGTCGTCACGCACTCGATGCACTTCCTGGGGGACTGGTCGACGTCGCGCCGGCTCCTGGTCGGGGCCGTCGACGCCGGCGTCGAGGTCGATGCCCCCCTCTTCGGACGAACCTGGCCGGCGACCGTCCACGGCGGCTTGCGCTGGGGCGGCGGGCGTCTGGAGATCTTCAACGCGACGGGGTCGGGGCCCGGCGCCGAGGGCGAGCTTCAGGGAACCGTGACGTGGGGTGCCGGCGTCTCGTTCACCGCCGAAGGACGCGCCCGCGCCGATCTCGGCGCGATGTCCCCCTACCTGCCGGAGGGCCTGCCGCTTTCGGGGCAGCTGGCCGGGCCGGTCCAGATCGTGTTTGCGGGCGGCGCCCCCGTCCGCGTCGTCGTTCAGGCCGACACCACCGACCTGCGCATCGGACCGATCGTCACCGAGAAGGCGCGCGCGCTCGTGACCGTGCGTCCCGGCCACCTCGACGTCGATCAGCTATCCGCCTCGGGGTACGGAGGCCGATTCGAGGGGCGCGTCGGTCTGACGTTCGGCGCGCCCGTCCTTCTCGACACGTCCCTCACCGGTCGCGGCGCCGACCTCTCGCGCCTGATCGCGCTCTCCGGACAGAGGCTTCCCGTCGCGAGCCGTGGCGACGTGAAGATCGCGATCCGCGGCGAAGCCGGTCACGCGGCGTCCTGGAACGGTGAGGTGGCGTTCGACGCGTCGCCCGATCCGAGCCTACCGGGTGTTCCCGCGCGCGGAAGCGGAAAGGTCGCATTCGGCACGGGCCGTGTACGCATCGACGCGCCCGAGCTGAAGCTCGCGGGAGCCACGATGTCGCTCGACGTGGCGACCCGGCTGGCCGTGACGCCGGAGCCGCTCGAGCTGACGATCGCCGGATCGACCGAAGACGCCCGCGCCACCCAGGAGGCCGCCCTGCGATTCCTGCGGGCGCTCAACGTTCCGGACAACCCGTACACGATCGAGCCGCTCGAGGGACGCGGGACGTTTCGCGCGTCGCTCACGGCCGAAGGGAAGCAGACCGTTCTCGATCTGCGCTTCGATCTGACGCAGGGCTCCTATTCCGGGGAGGCCTTCGAGACCGCGCGTCTTTCGATCCACTCGGATGCGTCGGGCCTCACGCTCCGGGACGTCGACGTCACCGGAGAGGGCACGGAGCTGTCCGGCAACGCGCGCTTCGATGGGGCCACGGGACGGCTCGACGCCGTCGATCTGCGGGCAGAAAGCCTCGGCCTCGCGAGGATCTTGAAGCGAGCGGGCGCTGCGGCGCAGGCGGACGGACGGATCGACGTCGCGCTGGCCGGCGACCGCCGCGACGGCGTCTTCGCCGCGCAAGGGAAAATCGCGGGCCGCGGCATCATCCTCGGGAAGGAGATCTTCGATTCGATCGAGGCGCCCGTTCGCGTCGAGGACGACCGGTTGATCCTGGACGGCATCGACATCCGCGGCGCCGGCCTCGCGATCGCCGCGCGCGTCATCTACGACCTGACGCAGCGCGAGGCGAGCGTCGACGTCCTTTCATCACGCATCGACGTGGCGGAGAACCGCTCGCTGGCGGAGGCCGGATTCATCGCGTCGGGCCGGCTCCAGGCGGCCGGGTCCTTCACGGTGACGAAGGACGGCCCGGAGGGCCTCCTCCAGATCGGCGCGGCGGGACTCGTCGTCGACACCGGACGAAACGGCCTGCGCGACGTGCGCCTGGGGGACCTCGACGGAACCGCAACCCTCTCGCGTTCCGGCATCGCGGTGAGTGTCCGCTCGGTTCCCGAGGCGAAGTGGACCCTGGAAAGCTTCGTCGGGTTCGACTCGTCGTTGCCGGTGTCGGCCGTGCTCTACTTCGAAGACCTCGTCGTCGGCGCGGGCGGCGCGTTCGGCGAGAGCGTCGATCTGCGGCTGCGCGGGCAGGTCCAGGCCGAGGGCGATCTCACCGAACCGAAGGCCCTGGAGGTGAACGGAGCGTTCGACGACCTCATCGCGCGTTTCGGGCCGCACGTCCTCCACGCCGCCGAGCCGTTTCCGCTCCGGCTCGATGCGGGAACGTTCGTCCTCGGCCCAGCCCATCTCCACGGCGACGCGGCCGACGTGTCGGTCTTCGGCGAGGGCGGCATCGAGCGCGGCGACGTCTCCGGGTACCTGCGCGGCAACCTCGATCTCGGCATCGTGTCGTCCTTCTGGGGCGACCTGCGCGGGTCGGGTCCCGCGGAGGTCGACGCGACGCTGTCGGGCACCATCGACACCCCCGACCTCCAGGGGCGTGTCGCCGTGCACGGCGGCCGGCTCCGCCTGATCGGGACGCCGCAGTCGCTCGAATCGATCGACGCGGAGGCCCGGTTCGCGGGGCAGACGCTGACGCTCGCCTCCTTCCACGCTCTCCAGGGCGGAGGCGAGATCGACGCGACCGGAGCGATCGAATTCAACGGCGTCTTCCCCGCGTCGTACCACGCGACCTTCGAGGGAGCGAACGTCAGCGCCAAGTACCCCGAAGGATTCAAGGGCACGTACGACGGCCGGATCACGTTGACCGGCACGCCGAAGAAGGCGGCGATCTCGGGCCGCATCGACGTCATCCGTGGTCTCTACAACAAGGACTTCGACATCGGGCTGTTCGGCGCCACGCATCGCGAGTTCGAGCCCGAATCCGAATCGGCTCTCCCGGTGAGCGTCGCGCTCGACGTCGATGTCGTGGCCGCCGGCAACGTGTTCCTGAGAAACGACCTCGCCCGGGTCGAGGCTTCGGGCCAGCTCCACGTCGGCGGCGAGCTCGCCCGCCCGGAGATCACCGGGCGCATGGCGCTGGTGCCCGGCGGCACGGTGCGGTACCGCGACGTCGACTACACGATCGACTACGGCACGCTCGAGCAAACCGACCCGAAGCGGGTCAATCCCTTCGTCGAGTTCCGCGGCCGCACGCGCGTGTCGGACTACGACATCACGCTTCACGTCGAGGGGACGATCGACAAGTTCGAGTACGAGCTGACCTCGACGCCTCCGCTGGCGTCGCAGGACATCATCTCGCTGTTGGTCACAGGCCGCACGCTGGACACGCTCAGCGGAGCGACCTCCGCGTCGGCGCTGCCGGGCGACATGGCCGCCTACTACTTCGCGGGGCTGCTCAGCTCGGCGTTCGGAAAACAGATCCAGAGCACCTTCGGCATCGATCAGCTCGAGATCACGCCGCAGCTCCTCAAAGGGTCCTCCGATCCGACCGCGCGCGTGACGGTCGGCAAGCGCGTCAGCGACACCGTCAAGATCCTGTTCTCGCAGGACATCGGCACGGCGCAGAAGCAGACGTATTCCGTCTCGTGGGACGCTTCGCGCCGCGTTCGGCTCCTCGCGTTCAGCGACACCGACACCGGGATCGGGGGCGAGATCCAGTACTCCCGGCAGTTCGGGGGAACCCCATCCGCGTTCCGCGCGCCGCAGGGAGGCACGAGCCGCGGGGCCGACGCCGAAGCCTCCCGGGCCGTGGGCTCGGTGTCCGCGCAGGACGTTGCGGGAACCGCGCGTCCCGATCTCGTGAAAAAGAGCAAGGTCCGTCCGGGGGAGGCGTTCGACCGCGGTCGCATGCTCCAGGGCGCGGAGCGAATCCGCACCACCCTCGTCAAGCAAGGATTCATCCAGGCGGGTATCCGTGCGGAAGAATCGGACGATCCCGGAAAGCCGGGAACGGTCGCGATCGTCTACCGCGTGAGCCCGGGACCCAAGGTGAAGGTCGAGATCGTGATGACGGGCGGCGGAACCAAGCGCTCGCTCAAGAAGGCCTTCCGGCAGCTGTCGGGTGAGACGACCTACACCGCCGATTTCTGGGACGAGGCGGCGAAGGTGCTCTCCGATCAGCTGCAAGAGTCGGGCTACTACGCCGCGGACGTCACCTGGCGCGCCGAGGACACGGACTCGGGGCGGTCGGTCAAGATTCTCGTCGACCGCGGAAAGCCGGTCCGTCTCAAGGCGCTGCGCTTCCACGGAAACGTCGCGATGCCGACGTTGCGGATCGAGAAGGTCGTCACGTCGCTGAAGGCGAAGACTCTCGGGAAGCGCCTGCTCCGGCCGGGAACGCTCACCGCGGACCTCGGCGCGGTGCGGGCCCTCTATCGCGACGAGGGATTCACCCGCGTGCACATCTCGGACCCGGTCATCGCGCTCGCCGCGACCGGCGATTCGGCCGAGGTCGACGTCACGATCGACGAGGGCACGAAGTTCTCGATCGGCAACGTCAGCTTCGACGGGTCGAGCATCGTTCCCGAGTCCGACATGCGCTCGTGGGCCGGGCTCGCGACGGGTCAGATCTTTTCGCCGCGCCGCCTGGCGGAAGCCGAGCAAACCCTGAGGGACCGCCTCGACGGCATGGGATACCCCGATGTGACGGTCGAATCCCGCGTCGGCTTCGTGGAGGCCACGGTCGACGTCGCGTTCGAGGTGCACACCGGCGCCAAGAAAACCGTCGAGGACATCGCGATCGCCGGCAACCGCGTCACGAAGAACCGAACGATCGCCTCCGCGCTGACGTTCGGACGCGGCGATCTCGCCTCGAAGCAGTCATTCTTGAAGAGCCAGCAGCAGCTCTACCGTACGGGGCTGTTCTCGAACGTCCGGTTGTCGGCGGAGCCCGTCGGAGGCGCCGACGCGACCGGTCAGAAGGTCACCGTCAAGGTCGAAGAAGCGCCTCCCCTGGCGCTGGGCCTGGGCGTCGGTTACGACTCGGAGGACGGCCCCCGTGCAAGCTTGCTGTTCGGCTACTCGAATCTGGGAGGGCGCAACGTCGCGCTGACGTTGCAGTCCCGCGTCAGCAGCAAGGACAACCAGGAGCTCCTGACGCTCAGGCGGCGCGCGGTGTTCGGCGGGAGGATCGACTCTCTGGGGTCGCTCCTTTACGAGAAGACGCTCGAAACCGGCTTCACGGAAAGGCGGCGCGCCGCATCGATCCGGTTCGAGCAGAAGCCGAAGCCCCGCTGGATCCGATTCGTCCGGTACACGCTGCAACAGGTGGACATCGAGGACATCACCGACGCGCAGGCGGCTCTCGATCAGATCTTCGAGGACAAGCTGTCGAGCATCCGGCTCGGCGACGTCGGGGTCGGCTTGGTCCGCGACACCCGCGACGACGCGTTCCTCCCGACGCGCGGCGGGTACGGGTCGATCGAAGGGTCGGTGTTCGGGCGGCCTCTCGGCTCCGAGGCGACCTTCGTGAAGCTGTTCGTGCGGGGCTCGTGGACGGCGACGTTCAAGCGGGGGAGCCGGTTCGCGAGCTTCCTGCGGATCGGCGCGGCGTATCCCTTCGCGGACACGGATCTCGTCCCGCTCTCCGAGCGCTTCTTCGCCGGTGGCTCGAGCACGATGCGCGGCTTCGCGACCGATTCGGTCGGGGGGCTCGTCGTGTCGGGGTTCAATGCGGGGGGCGAAGCGCTGATCATCCTGAACGAGGAGTGGCACTTTCCGATCTGGAAGAGCCTCCGGGGAGAGCTCTTCCTCGATGCCGGAAACGTCTACGAGAAGGTCTCCAATTTCAATCCCACGGAGCTACGCTCCTCGGCCGGGACGGGCTTGCGCCTCGACACGCCGATCGGTCCGATCCGGATCGAGTACGGCTGGAAGCTCGACCGGAAGGAAGGGGAATCGCCGGGTGAGCTGATCTTCGCTATCGGCACGGTCTTCTGATCGCTGTCGGGGAAGATGGGGGGCGACCGCCGCCGGCAGAAGCGGGGGATTTGGGGGATGCCGGCGACGGCCGCGGGGAGGCGAAGCGACTCAGGCCAACGAGTACCTGAGGTGGCCGCGGTAGGGTCCGAGGCTCAAGCGAAGCTTGTCTTTGGCTTCGCGCTCGAGCTGCCGGACGCGCTCGCGGCTGAGGTTCATCCGCTTTCCGATCTCCTCGAGGGTCTGTTCCTGCCCGCCCAGGAGGCCGAAACGGTTGCGGATGATGTGGAGCTCGCGCTCGTCCAGACGGCCGAGCGCACGGAGGACGATGGCTCCCACTTCCTGGTTGTAGATCTGGTTCTCCTGGCTCTCGGAGTTGGGATCCGCCAGAAGGCTCGAGAATCGGCATTCCTCTTCTCGATCAACGTAATCATCGATCGAAAGCTCTTGCTGCAGCAGTGGGAAGATCATTGCCGTCTCCTCGTACCCCTCGGTCGAGACATACAGCAACGAGCGTGCCCGCGGCGATTTCATGGCTCGTGACGTGCGGCGGAGATGCCGCGATCCGGGAATCGTTCGTAATTTCGGGCATTTTCATCCAATGGCCCGTAACCCGATCGAACCCGTGGTCATTCGGGGAGTGGGGTTTTCCATCACGCCTCGCTGGCACTCCGGCACGCTCGCGCGTGCAAGAATGGCGCGCCGCGGCGACCCGTCGTCGCGGCAAGACCTGCAATTCCGGGAGATGACGTGGGCCGGATTCGTGTCCTCGACGATCACCTGATCAATCGAATCGCCGCGGGCGAGGTCGTCGAGCGGCCTGCATCGATCGTGAAAGAGCTCGTGGAAAACAGCCTGGACGCGGGCGCCCGAGACATCTCCGTGCGCGTCGAGGACGGGGGGCGCCGCAGGATCGTCGTCTGCGACGACGGCTCCGGGATGGAGCGCGACGATGCGCTGCTCGCGCTCGAGCGGCACGCGACCAGCAAGCTGGCGAGGTTCGAAGACCTGGATGCCATCTCGACGCTCGGGTTCCGCGGCGAGGCGCTGCCGAGCATCGCGGCGGTGTCCCGCTTTCTCCTGCGCACCGCCCCCCGGGATGGCCAGGCGGTCGAGATCGAGGTCAAGGCCGGGCGGATCGAGTCGATGCGGGACACGGCGGCGTCGAAGGGCACGACGGTCGACGTCGACGGCATCTTCTTCAACGTGCCCGCGCGGAGGAAGTTCCTGCGCGCCGCGCCGACGGAGCTGTCGCACATCGTGCGCTGCGTCTCGCACTACGCGCTGGCCCACCCGGCCGTCGCGTTCCATCTCGATCACGACGGCCGCCGCGTGCTCGACGCGCCCGCCGCCCCCGACCGCGCGGCGCGCATCGCGCAGGTCCACGGACCGGAGATGGCGCGCCGGATGATTTCGTTCGCCCACGAGAGCGCGGGGATCCGCGTCGGCGGGTTCGCCGGACGGCCGGTGGATGCGGGGGGCCGCCGCGACGCGCAGCACGTGTTCGTCAACGGGCGCATCGTGTCCGACCGCGTGCTCACCCACGCGATCGCCGCCGCTTACGGCGACACGGTTCCGCGCGGCACGTATCCGGCCGCGATCGTGTTCGTCGAGATCGATCCGTCCCGCGTCGACGTCAACGTGCATCCGCAAAAAACCGAGGTCCGCTTCGACCGCCAAGCACCGGTGCACGAAACCGTGAGAGCGGCCGTCGCCTCCGCCCTCGGCGCAGACGAGGCCCTGCCGTCGCTTTCGGATCTCCGTCCCGCCGGCCCGGGTGCGGCGTTTCCGATCGCGGGAATGGGCGCGCAGCTTCGCGCCGCCGCGGCCGCCGAACCGCGCAGCTCTTACGTTGCCGGCACCGCGTCCGCCCCGAGCCTGCTGGCCGAAGGAAGCCCCGGCGTCGATCCCGGACGCCGCGCCGTGCCGCTCGCGCAGTATCTCGACAGCTACATCGTGGCCAAGGACGCCGCCGGACTTCTGATCGTCGACCAGCACGTCGCGCACGAGCGGGTGCTGTTCGAGAGGTATCTGGCCGAAACCGAGCGAGGCGAGGTCGAGACGCAGCGGCTCCTGTTTCCCCGCACGCTCGAGCTGCGCGCCGAGGACGCCGTGACGCTCGCCGCGGAGGCCAGGGAATTCGCACGGCTCGGATTCGTGCTCGAGCCGTTCGGCGGCAATTCCGTCAAGGTCGATGCCGTTCCCGCCTTCGCGCGAAACGTCGCGCTCGACCGGCTGCTCGCCGAGCTGCTCGGCGAGGCCGCGCGGACTCGAAGCGCGGCCACGGGGGCGGGGGAGCTGCGGCGCCGGATCGTGACGAGCGCCGCCTGCCAGGCCGCGATCAAGGTCAACTACCCCCTGACCCACGAGAGCATGCAACGGCTGCTCGACGACCTTTTTCTCACGGAAAACCCGACGACCTGTCCGCACGGCCGCCCGATCATTTTCCGGCTTCCCGTCGACGAGATCGAGCGGGCTTTCCGGCGTCGTTGACGGCCCGCGGATTCGCCCGTATTTTTACCAGCCGAGCCCTATGCGCCCCTTCCTGCCGATTCTCGCGGTACTCGCGCTCGTTCCGGGCGCGGCCCACGCGACCGACCTCGTCGTGTTCGAGGACGGCCGCGGGATCCGGGTCAAGGCATTCAACGTCGCCGAGGGCTCGGCGCTCCTGACGTTGGAGGACGGCTCGCAGCTCGGCGTCCCGTCC
Source organism: uncultured Acidobacteriota bacterium (assembly GCA_964647625.1). GTDB lineage: Bacteria > Acidobacteriota > Polarisedimenticolia > Polarisedimenticolales > DASRJG01 > DASRJG01. The sequence goes on along the minus strand of CAZYHZ010000031.1, from coordinate 7,129 downwards.
CGCTCCATCATGACGATCGAGCGTGCCGTCGACCCCGAAGACCCGCAACCGGTCGAGGCCGCCCACGCTCCCGCGGAAACCCAGGCGCTCGCGGCCGACCTCGCGGCGCAAGAGTCGTGGAGGCGGGCCGCGGGCCGCTACGCCGATGCGATCGCGGGAGCCGCCGACCGCTACTCGCTCGACCGCGCGCTCCTCGCAGCAGTCGCCAAGATCGAATCGAACTTCAATCCCTTCGCCGTCTCGCCGCGGGGCGCTTGCGGGATCCTCCAGCTGATGCCCGGCACCGTGAAGCGGTTCGGCGTGACGAACGTCTTCGACGCCAATCAGAACATCGATGCCGGAGCGCGCTACCTGCGGTGGCTGCTCGACCGTTTCGACGGCCGCGTCGATCTCGCGCTCGCGGGCTACAACGCGGGCGAGGGCGCCGTCGATCGTCACCGGGGGATCCCGCCGTACGCCGAGACCGAGTGGTACGTGCTCAAAGTCCTCGACAACCGGCAGAAGAACGAGGCCTCGGCCCAAAGACCCTAGGCGCCCGTCACGAGTGCCGCCGCCTGCCGGCCACCGACATCAGGATGGGTACGAGAGGATCGGCCGTGATCGCCGGCGCCGCCCCCGCTCCCTCGAGGCGCCAGCCCGCCTGCCCGCTCGGCCGCAAGACCGCGTGCGTCTCGCGGTGAGGGGTGCGCGAATCGACCGCGCAATGAGCCAGCCGGCACCACCCCTGCTCGACGAACTCGGAAGTGGAGCGGGCGGACCAAGCGACGTCCGTTCCCGTTCCCGGCGAGGTGGTTCGCCGCGAGGGATCGAGCCGCCGGGCGTCGATGGCCGACTCGAGCCTCCCTTGGGACGTCGCGGCGATGAAGAGCGGACCGTCGACGGCAACGCTGATCTTCAATCCAGGATCCGCTCCGAACGACCCGGTCGTGACCTCCCGATAGGAGCGAATCGCAGCGCGGTCCGTCAGCGCGCCCAATCCGAAGACGGTCTGGAGGAGTCCCGAGACGCGGTCCGACCGAACGAGCGGGACGATCGCGAGCGCGTCGAGCTCGCCCGCCTTGTCGTAGATCGCCACGACGATCGGGCCGGCGAGATCGGCGGCCAGCTCGCCGCGAATGTCGCGGCCCAAGAGCTTCTCGACCAGCTCGATGCGCTCCCGCCACGCCGCGAGCGCGTCGCCTCCGAGCGAGGGATCGGAGACGGCGCCCGGCCGCAGCCTGAGCTCGAGCGTGGCGTCGGCGCCCTGAGGAACCGCGCTCCAGGCGATGCCGGGGGTGGCCTCGACCGGCGAGCGGTCCAGGACGTCGAGGAGAGGCGCGGGTGCGGTGAACTCCCACCACTCGTGGGACACGGACCCGGGCCCGCCGGCTTGCTCGATGGTCCCCGTGGCCGAAGCGGGCAGGAGATCCGTCAATCCGACCCAGCCCACGGCCCGAAGGTGGGGCGCCGCGAGCGCTCGAACGTCGATCTCGACGTGCAGGCGGCCGTCGCCGTCGAGCGTGGCCACACGAAGGCCGTCGCTTCGCGCGAGGGCGCGATAGAACGGAATCGAGGACAGTCGCGAGAGCGCCTCGGGCTCGCGCACCCCTTTCGCACGCCGGAAAAGACCTCCCGGCGTCGACGGAGACAGATCGCGCCACGCATCGGGGCACATGACGAGGAAGCCCGCGACGATCCCGGCGACGACGAGCGCCAGAACGGCCGCGCGAGCCGGCCGCCTCAATGCGACGGCCTGTACGGGGCCTGCATGTAAAAGTACGCGCCGTCTTTGCTCGGGAAGCCGGGCAGGCCCGTCACGCGCTTGTAGAGGTCCACCGCGGCGTCCCGGTGGCCGAGCAGGTCCTCGGCTTGCGCCCGGCGAAACAGCACCGGCGCCTGGAGGTCGTCGGGCAGCCCGGCCGCGTTGGCTCGCGCCAGCGCCTCGAGCGCCTCTTCCGCCTTGCCTTCGCGAAGGCTGGCGTCGGCGGCGAGGAGCGCCGGCAGCGCGGCCTCCGAGAGGTGCCGGCGCGCGGCCTTCTGCACGTTCTCGAAGTCCTCCTTGATCGAAGGACCGAGACCCGCGCCCGACGCGAGGGCCTTCGACGCGGTCGCTTCCGCGCGGTCGAACCGCAGAGAGGCCATCTCCGCCTTGGCGCGGAGCTGCTCGAAGTTCCGGAGGACGACGGGATCGACGTCGCCGAGCGCGCGGGCGCGCGCGTCGGCTCGATCGAGCTGTGCCAGCGCCTGCTCGTAGCGCCCGAGGGAGATGTCGAGGTGCGCCGAGACGTAGCAGGGGGCGATCGATTCCGGGAAGCTCGACAGCAGACGGTCGCGCTGCTCCATCGCCTGTGCGTACTTCCGCTCGTGCTTGCTGGAGTAGATCGTCACTAGAAACAGGCGTGCCTCGAGACGGAAGAACCGGCTGGTCGAGGCCGCGGTCTCGAGCTGACGGATGCCGAGCTCCCGGTCGCCCTTCGGCAGGAAAAGCAACGCGCGGAGCCCCTTGACGTACGAGGGAACGATGTCCGCGACGTAGTTGAACGTCCCCAGGCCGAACAAGGCATCGGTCGTGTCGCTTCCAGCACCTGAGGCCGCCTCGAGCGCGCGCTTGGCTTTCTTGGCCTCGAAAGCGGCGCCGAAGGGGTGCTTCTGCGAAGCGCGAAGCTCCGCCAGGAGGAGATGCGCGGATCCGGCCCAGAGGGCTGAATTTCCGTCCGGCGAGGGGTCCGGATTGTTCTCGGCCGCCGCGATCACCGAGCCGAGCTGCCCTTCGAACTCGGTTTTCAGCCGCTCGTTGTCGTCGTCGAAGACCAGCAGCCAGTAGGTCGTAAATGCGTCGAAGAAAAGGTCTTCCGGGCTCGAAAGGGGGCCTCCGGCGCGCAGGCTCTTCCGCGCGGCGTCGAACCGGCCGTCGTGAAGCTTCGCCAGGAGGTCGGGCCGATCCCCGCCCGAGAGCGTTTCCGGGGCCCCGGTGAGCGCCAAGAACACGGCGAACGCCCCCATGCGGACACCGGTTGTCAAGCACCTTTCCTTTCTGTCACCGGAATCTATATTGTCACCCGTGGAAAGTACAGGTTCGGGGGGAGGACCGGGAACTATGCCCGGAGCCGAAGTGCCGGTGACCGCTGGAATGCAGGTGAACTTCAGCAGCCAGACCCTGGCGGAGATCTTCCGGGATCTCTACGTCGGGGAGCGCTCCGGCGTGCTCGAGCTTGGCCACGGCGCGGATCAGAAGAAGATCTACTTCGATCGAGGCATGATCTTGTTCGCCGAGTCGGCCACGGACGACGAAGACCTCGGCCGGCGGCTGGTCAACGAAGGGAAGATCTCGCTCGGCGCCCTGGCGGAAGCCCGGCGGAACATCAGCGAGCCCAAGGATCTCGCGCAGGCCCTCGTCAACCGCGGCCTTATCGGGAAGGAAACTCTCTCCCACACCGTGCGGTTCATCGTGGAGCACGTCGTGACCTCGCTCTTCCAGTGGGAGGGAGGCTCCGCGAGGTTCAGCGACGGCTGGCTGCTCCAGGAGATCTTCGAGAGCGACATCGTCCAGACGTTCGAGATCATCATGAAGGGGATCGGCACCATGGTCGGGTTCGAGCCGATCCAGGATGCGATGAAAGGGCTCGACAGCCGGCTCAAGCTCAGGCAGCCCACGCCTCTGCCGATCGAGCGGTTGGCGCTGTCGCCGGCGCACGGCTACATCCTGTCCCGTGTCGACAGCTCGAGCCGGCTCCAGGACGTCCTCGCGTTGCTGCCGCCTTCGGAAGAAGGCCTGGCCTGCCGGTTCCTCTACGGGCTCCTCGTGATGGGGGTCATCACCTACGACCCGCCGGTGGGGGACGGCCCGTTCCAGATCACGACGATCTTGAGAAACCATGCCGACACGGTCGCGCTCGAGGGCCTCCAGGAAAAGATGATCCTCGAGACGTATGCCGGGTTGAAGTCGAAGACCCTTCACGAGGTGCTCGGCGTCCGGTCGAACTCGACCCGGGAGACGATCGAGCGCGCCTATGAAGAAGCGAAGGACCGGTTCAGCCGCGATCGAATCCTCCCGCGGCTGCGAGAGAAGCTCCGTTCGGAGCTTGCGGTCATCGAGAGCCGCATGGTCGAGGCGTACCTCACCCTCGCCCAGGTCCGCGGGAGCGATCTGACGGGACGGCCGGATGAGCCGGCGGCCTTCAAAGAGCCGCAGGGGATGGAGGACTTCCTCGTTCGCGTCGAGATGGACAAGACCAAGACGAAGGTCGCCATCGAGGAGAACGCCAAGCTCGCCGAGAACTATTACTCGCAGGCGAAGAAGTTCGTTCGCGAAGGGGACTTCTACAACGCGATCCAATACGGCAAGCTCGCGATGAGCTACAACCCGGAAGACGCCCGGTTCTACTTTCTTATCGCCGAGTGCCAGGTTCGAAATCCCGACGCGCGCTGGCAGCGCATGGCCGAGCAGAACTACGTGGAGGCCGCGAGGCTCGACCAGTGGAACGCGGAGTACCGCATCTCGCTGGGTCGGTTCTACAAGCGGCGCGGGCTCAAGCTTCGCGCCAAGAAGCAGTTCGAAGAAGCCTTGACCCTCGTTCCCACCCACGAAACGGCGCTCAAAGAGCTCGAATCGCTGTAGGGGACCTGAACTGTAAACTGTTAACTGTCAACTAGATGGTTCACAGTTAACGGTTCACGGTTGACGGTCGGCGCCTCACCGCCGCCCCGATTGACACCCCTGAGGCCATTGCTATAATCCGGGGTTCCCTAGGGATCGACATGTTCATTGATATCAACACAATAGGGTCAGACGGGATCACTTTCGACCGCGCGCTGAAGCTTCACGGGCTCGAAGGCCCGTCGCGGGAGAAGCTGCCCGACGTCGATGCGCAGATTCAAGGATCGGTGGTGCCCGCACCGGGCGGCGCCGACCTCGTCGCTCGCGTCGGTGCGACCGTTCCTCTGACCTGCAGCCGCTGCCTCGAGACCTTTCCGTGGGACGTGCGGATGGATCTCGCGTGGAAGGTGCTGCGGCAGGCCGTCGAGGACGGTGCGGCGTCCGAAGATGCCGAAGCCGACGACGAGGCATCCGTGCTGATCGCTCCCGAAGGAAAGATCGGCCTCGAAGACCTGGCGACCGAGCAGGTCTATCTGAACCTTCCCTTGAAGCCGGTGTGCTCCGACGGTTGCAAGGGTCTCTGCCCGACGTGCGGCTCGAACAGAAATCTCGGCGCCTGCGCATGCGAGCCCCAGGCGTCCGATCCGCGGTTGGCGCCGCTTCTCCAGTTCCGGAAGAAAATGCAGGGCTGATCACACCTGCCTGAGGACCACGATGCCGAATCCCAAACGACGCCACTCCCGAGCTCGCCGCGACAAGCGGCGCGCGCACGATGCGCTGGCGCAGCCCGGCACCTCGATCTGTCCCAATTGCCAGGAGCGCAAGCTGCCCCACAGGGTCTGCCCGCACTGCGGTCACTACAAGGGCCGCGAGGTCGTCGAGCCGAAGACGGCGTAGGGCCGCCCCGATCGAACCGTAGGCGCAGGAGGCCGGATGGGGACTCGTAGCGCGGTCATCACGGGAACGGGCATGAGCGTTCCGTCCCGCGTGATGACGAACGCCGACCTGGAAAAGCTCGTCGACACGAGCGACGAATGGATTCAGACGCGGACCGGAATCCGGGAGCGGCGCATCGCCACGCCCGACGAGGCGGTCTCCGAATTCGCGGTCGAGGCGTCGAGGCGCGCGCTCGAGATGGCGGGTGTCGCGCCGTCCGACATCGAGCTCATCATCTGCGCGACGGTCACGCCCGACATGCCGATCCCGGCGACCGCGTGCCTGCTGCAGCACCGCCTCGGCTGCCGCGGCGCGGCGGCGTTCGACATCCAGGCGGGCTGCTCCGGGTTCATCTACGCCCAGTCGGTCGCCAAGCAGTTCATCGTCAGCGGCCGATGCCGCCATGTCCTCGTGATCGGCGCCGAGCTGCTCAGCAAGTTCCTCGACTGGTCCGACCGGACCACCTGCGTGATCTTCGCCGACGGCGCGGGCGCGGCCGTGATGAGCGCCGGGAGCCTGCCGCAGGGCGTGCTCGCCTCCGCGATGCACTCCGACGGCAGCATGAGCGACTACATCTGCATGCAGGGCGGAGGATCCGCCCATCCCGCGAGCGAGGAGACGGTCGCTTCCGGACTCCACTTCATCAAGATGCGGGGGAACGAGACATTCAAGATCGCCGTGCGGTCGATCGAGGACGTCTCGCGCGACGTGCTCCAGACGGCCGGCCTCACGCCCGCGGACGTGCGCTGGTTCATTCCCCATCAGGCGAACCAGCGGATCATCGACGCGGTCAGCGAGCGGCTCGGAATCCCGAAGGAGCGCTGCTACGTCAACATCGACCGCTACGGCAACACCTCGGCGGCTTCGATCCCGATCGCCCTGGACGAGGCGGTGCGCGGCGGTCACGTGAAGCCCGGAGACGTCCTGCTGATGGCGGCGTTCGGCGCGGGGCTGACGTGGGCGGCGAGCGCGGTGCGCTGGTGAGGCGTTACGCCGCGTTGTTTCCGGGTCAAGGCGCTCAGCATCCCGGGATGGGGAAAGACCTCGCCGACGCGGAGCCCGCGGCCATGCAGGTGTTCCGTCACGCCGACGATGCGCTCGGCTTCCCGCTTTCGGTCCTCTGCTTCGAGGGCCCCGAATCCGAGCTCGTGCGGACGGAGATCACGCAGCCCGCGATCCTGACCGTCGCCATCGCGGCCTACCGGGCCTTCGAGGCGCGCGGCGGGGCTCCGCCCGTTGCTGCGGCCGGCCACAGCCTGGGCGAATACGCCGCGCACGTCGTCGCCGGTACCCTGACCTTCGCCGATGCGGTGCGCGCCGTGAACGCGCGCGGACGATACATGCAGGAAGCGGTCCCCCAGGGGGAGGGCGCGATGGCGGCTGTGCTCGGCCTTCCGCGCGGGCCGCTCGAGCGCGTCTGTGCCGAAGCCGCGCAGGGACAGGTCGTCTCGTGCGCGAACCTGAACGGCCCCGAGCAGATCGTGATCGCCGGACATGCGGGGGCCGTCGCTCGCGCCTGCGCGGCGGCCTTGGCGGCGGGCGCGGCGCGCGCGGTGCCGCTCCAGGTGAGCGCGCCGTTCCATTGCGCCCTCATGGCGCCGGCCGCAGAGCGGCTCG
>CAZYHZ010000030.1:15611-51774 GCA_964647625.1 uncultured Acidobacteriota bacterium | reverse complement strand
CGCGCCGTCCAACGCCAACCCGCCCGGAGCGCCCCCCGCCACGGCCTCGTCCTACGTGTTCACGCCGCAGCAGACGGCGTCTGCGGGTGCCGCCGCCCCTTCCCCGAAACCGGCCGGTAGCGCGCCGGAACCGTCGGATTCGCGCCAAAAGCCGAACGCGAAGGAGCCCGACGCGTCACCCGCGCCGGCGGCCTCGCCGGCACCGGCCGCCGTGGGTCCGCTGCAGCTCGTCGTCGTGCCGTCGGCCTCGGTGATCGGCCCCGGCGAGATCGTCACGGTGGACGTGATGGCGACCGCGGGGACGCCGGTGGTCGATGCGCCGATCCACCTGGCCTTCAACCCCACGATGATGGTCTACGTCGACGGCAGCCCCGGAGATTTCTTGACCCAGGGGGGCAGCAGCGTCGTATTTCTATCCGACGGGACGACGCGGCCCGGGGACGTCGCGCTTGCACTGGGGCGCGTCGAGCGCCAGCAGGGCGCGACCGGCTCGGGTCTCCTGTGCCGCGTGCACCTGCGGGGCGTCGCGGCGGGCGCGACGCCGGTGATGATCGGGCAGGCCAAGGCCTGGGGAACACGAGGCGAGGTGCTGGATGTCGTCACCGGCGGGGCGACCGTCGAGGTCCGCTGAGGAGGTTAGGCCATGTTCCGAACCGTGCGGTCGATCAAGTTCCTGTTCACGGCGCCGTTCATCCTGATCCTGCTCGTCGTGATCAACTGGATGACGTCCCCCGGACATTGGTGGGTCCAGTGGGCGGCGCTCGGCCTCGGGATCGCGTGGGTGATCGCGCTGTTCCGGGTGATGCGCGCGATCATCCTGGTCGGAGGGCTCGCCGCGCTCGGTGCGTGGCTGGCCCAGCGCAGCCGGGACGAGGCGCAGTCCCGCCGGGCGTTGTAGCCGGCATGAGATCGACCTGCGCTCTCGCCGCGGCGGTCTCGGTCGGTGCGGCGATCGCGGCCGGGTGTGCAGGGAAGCCCGCGGCCGTTTCCGCCGATCGAGCGATCGTCCTGCCGTTCATCGAAAACGACCTGCCGCGGGCGATCTCGCAGGCGCAGCAGGCCCGCCTTCCCGTCTTCGTCGAGGTGTGGGCCCCCTGGTGACACACCTGCCGCTTCATGCGCGCGACGGTGCTGACCGATCCCGCGCTCAAGAAGCACGCCGGACGGTTCGTCTGGCTCTCGATCGACACGGAAGACGCCAAGAACGCCGAGTTCCTCGCCGCGTACCCGTGGGAGGCGGTTCCGACGTTCGAGGTGATCGATCCGCAAACGCGCAAGATCGCCTATCGCTGGATCGGATCGGTGGACACGAAGGAGCTGATCCGCCGGTTCGGTGAGGCCGAGCAGGCCTACGCGAAGAAGGACAGGGAAAAAACCGCGGAGCCCGACAGCCCCGATACCGCGCTGGCGGCGCTGTCGTCCGCCGGCAAGCAGCAGGAGTGCGTCGAGCGCGCCGAGGAGATGCTGCGGCAGATGCCGCCGAACGCGATGAAAGCGAGCGTCGCGGCGAGCGGGCTCGACTGCGCGCTGTCGGCCGGAGAAGACGCCGCGTGGCGCGCGCCGGCGCTGTCCCGCCTCGAGCCCGCCGTCCGCGAGGCGGTCGGCTACGACGGCCTGCTGGACGACGACCGCTCGGCGCTGTACGGCGCGCTCGTCGATGCCCGCGACCGGCAAAACGACAAGGAGGGCGGAAAGGCCGCCGCCGTCGCCTGGCTCGACTGGCTGGACGTCCAGGCGAAGAGCGCCCCGTCCGTCGAGGCGCGCGCGGCTCTCGACGGCTACCGCGTCAGCGCGTCCGAGCGCGCGGGCGCGCCCGAACGGGTGCTCGAGTCGATCGAGGCCAGCGAGCGGGAGCTGCCCAAGGACTACAACCCCCCGGCGCGGCTCGCGCTGGTGCTTCGCGACATGGGCCGCTACGACGACGCTCTGGCCGCGTCGGATCGCGCGCTGAAGCTCATCTACGGGCCGAGGAAGCTCACCGTGCTCGATGCGCGCGCGACGATTCTCGAGAAGAAGGGCGACGTCGCGGGAGCCAAGGCGGTCCTCAAGGAAGCGATCGACTACGCCGCGACTTTACCCGAGCCGCAGCAATCGAAGCGGATGATCGCCCGGCTCGAAAAGCACCTTGGACAAGCGGGGGCGCCGGACTAACATTCGATTCATGCGGACGCCTCGAACCCGCGCCTTCATCGAGTGAAACCGGCGTCCCTGGGACCGGCGGGGCTGGCTCTGGCCGCGGCCTTGGCGCTGTGCGTGCTCACGCCGCCGGACATCCGCGGCTTGAGCTTGGCGGCCGTGTCGGTGCTCGCGCTCATCGCCGCCTTCGCCACCTCCGGCGCGTGGGCGTCGTCGGCCGCATTCCGCTCTCTGCTCCTGATGCTTCCCGCGGCGATGATCGCCGGACGCGCCGGGATCGCTCCCGGGAAGGCGGTCGAGCCGGTCGCCTGTCTCGGGCTCGCGGTTCTGGCCGGGCTGTCGGCGTCGGCTCTGCCGGGCCTGCTGGACCGGATCGTTCCGATGCTCGCGGTGTTCGTCGCTTGGCTGGGCGGGCGCGCGCTGTACGAGGTTTTCTGGGGTTTCCCTGCGCTGGCGGCGCAGCTGCGCGGAACGGCGGTCGATCCGGCGCTCATCAACCGCGTCGAGCAGGGGCGGCCCTACGGCGGGTTCATCACGCCGGCGGCGCTCGGCTGTGCGCTCGTCGTCATGATCCCTCCCGTGGCGGCCTGGTCGATGGGACGCAAGGGATGGCAGCGTACGGCGGGGCTCGCCGCGGCCGGCCTCGGCGCCGCGGGACTCGTCGCGACGTTCTCCGTTACGGCGATGACGGCGCTTTGCGGCTCGCTCGCGCTGTTCTCGCTCCGGAAGCGCAGGGTGCTGCGGGTCGCCGCCGTGGCCGGCGCGGTGCTCGCCGCTGGGATCATTTTCGCGGGGATCCTTCGCCCGGATGCGGTATTCAATCCGACCCGCACGGACAGTCCGTGGCGGCTCCGGGTGGGGAACGTGCGCATCGCGCTCGAGATCGCGCGCGATCATCCGTTGCTCGGCGCCGGTCCCGGAGGCTACGGCGAGGCTTTTCCCCTGTACCGGAGCGCGGGAGACAACGAGTCTCACCACGCGCACGACCTTCCCGCCGAGCTTGCGGCGGAGTGGGGCATTCCCATGGGAGCCGCGTTGAGCCTCGCGTTCTTCGCCGCATTCCTCTGGCCGGTCCTCCGGGTGGGCGGCGATTCGGGAACCGCGGCCTCGGGCTGCACGATCGGCCTTGCGGCTTTCGCGCTTCACAACGTCGCGGACTTCACCGCGTTCGTTCCATCGCTTCTCGTCGTCGCTTCGCTCCTGCGCGGCTGTGTCGCCGAGGCCGAAACGCGGGAGCGCTCGCCGTGGCCCGCCCGCGCCCTCGCGATCGCGGTGGCGCTCGGCATCGCCGCGCTCGCCACCACCTCGGGGCTGGCCAGGGACGCCCTGTTCGAGGCACGCAGCGCGGCGATCTCGGGAGATCACGCCACCGGATTGCGCCTGGCGGCCCGCGCCGCGGCGCTGGCACCTTGGGACCCGGACGCACCCGCCGTGTCCGCGGCCGCCCGCATGGCCGCCGGATCGACGGAGCCCGATATCGCCCTCGCCGATGCGGACCGTGCGGTGTCCCTGGCCCCCGCGCGCGCGTCGTTGCGGTGGCTGCGCGCCCGTGCGCGAAGTGCTGCGGGGGACAGCGCCGGCGCGTTCGGCGATCTCGACACGGCCGCCCGGCTCTACCCGGCCCACGACTCCTACGCGACCGAGGCGGCCGCGCTCGCCGACGCGCTTCGCAAGGCGCGTGAGGCCGCCCCGAAATGAGCGGCAGGCTGCGCGCGGCGCTGATCCTGGCGGTCGTCGCGATCTCCACGATCGGTGAGGGCGGAGCTTCGGCGGACAGCCTTCTCGCCGTCCACCTTCTGCTCGCGGCAGGCGTCGCGCTGTTCGTCTTCCTCGTGCCGGAGGCGCCCTTCGTTCCCGACCGCTCGCCCTCGATCGCGTGGCTGCTGTTCGCGCTCGTCGCCGCGGTGTCCGCCGCGGCGGCCCCTTACGCGTACGCGGCGTGGCTGGTCCTGATCGAGATCGCGGCGTTCGGGAGCCTCGTCTGGCTGACCTGCGGCGAGCCGGACGCCGTCGGGGCGTGGCTCGGTCCGGGAGTGGCGGCGCTCGGGGCCGTCCACGGGACGCTTGCGATCGCGGCGCGGGTCACCGGCGAGCAGCGGCCGGCCGGGAGCTTCTTGAACCCCAATCACCTCGGGGCGTGGCTGGCCGCGGCGACCTTGCTGCTCTTGGGCGAGCTCACCGGAACCCGGCCGTCCATGCGGCGCCTCATCGGGTCCGGCGGCGCCATCGCGCTCGCGCTCGGCGGAATCTTCGTCACGGGATCCCGCGGCACGCTGGTCGGCCTTCTCGCGGGCATCACGGTGCTCGTGGCCCTCTCCGCCGGGAGGCTCACCGCAAGGGCGCGACGCGCGATGCTCGCCGCTGCGTTCCTCGTCGTGGTCGCGGGCGGTCTCGGTGCCGTCGTTCGTTCCCGGAGCGAGACCGATCCGTACAGGTTTCACCGGACGCGCATCTGGGCGGCGGCGCTATCGGGAACGGCCGGCACGAGGGGTCTGGGCGTCGGCCCGGGACAGTTCGCAGCACTCGCCGCCAACATGAACTTCCCTCTCGAGGACGAGCCGCTCCGATTCGGACGCTCGTTCGTATCGCCGCACTCCGATCTCCTGCGATCGATCTGCGAGTTTGGAATTCCCGCGACGCTGGCGGCGTTTGCCGCGGCCTTGCTCCTGGCGGCGCGGACCGTCGTAAGGCGCAGCCGCCTGACCGGTCTCGAACGCGGGGCGTTCGCGGCGCTGGCGGCGCTCGCCGCGCAAGGGCTGGTCGACGACCTGTCACGACGGCCCGGGCTGACGACGATCGCGGCGGTCCTCGTCGGCCTGCTCCTCGCCCGGCGGAGGATCGGATCGCCGCTCTTCGCTTCGCGCATCGCCGCCAGCGTTCTCGCCGCGCTCCTCGTCCTGGCCCTGTCGGCCGGAGAGATCGCCGGGTATGCCGCCTGGCGCGCGGCGCGCGGCGTGCCCGAAGGAAAGCTCGACGCCGTGGAGCTCTCGCGGCTGCAGCGGTCGATTCGATGGAACCCGATGAGGCCGGCGGGCTGGCTCCGTCTCGCCGAGCATCACCTGGGGGACGGCCGATCGTGGGACCTGCCCGATTATGCCGCCGCGCGTGAGGCCGTCGAGCATGCAAGGCGGCTTCAGCCCGTCGATGCCGTCTTCGCGCGCGCGGAGGCGCGCATCGAGGCGGCCGCCTGCCTGTCGCTGCTCCCGTTCCAGTCGACGCGCGATCGGGCCGTGCGGATGTATCACGAGGCGTCCGCGCTCGCGCGGACCGACGCGACGATTCCGCTGGAGGCCTCCCGCTTCCTCCTCCAGGCCGGCGATCCGGCGGGCGCGCGCCGCGAGGCGGCCGCCGCGCTCGCGATCGAGCCGAAGGCCGCAACACCGAGGCTGTGCCTCGCGCGCGCCGTCCACGAGCAGTCGCCCGAGGCCGGCACGACCGAAGCCCGGCGCTGGCTGGCCGAGGCGAAAGATCTTGCGCTGGCGCCGGGGTCGGTGCCGTCGAGCAGCTACGAAGCGGCGCTCCGGCGTCTCGATTCCGAGGCCGTCGCGCGTCTCATGCGCGATCTGGGGGAAACGGAGCGATGACGCAGGCGTTGAGGCGCCGGTTCGGCTCGGGATTGCTGCTCGCCCTGTGGACCGTCGGTGCCGGCGCCGCGTTCGCCCGGGTCGCCGCGGCGATCAAGGACCTCGCCGTCGCTCACCGGTTCGGGACGCAGGACGCGCTCGAAGCGTTTCTCCTGGCGTTTGCGCTCCCGATCTTCATCACCGGGACCTTCCGGAGCGCGTTTTTCGCCGCGTTCGTGCCGCGGTTCCTGCAGGCCGAGGCCCAAGGCGGTCCGGAAACCGCCCGCCATGCGCTCCGGCGCACGATGGCGATCTATCTGCTCCTGCTCGCCGGGATCGGGCTCGTGCTCGCGCTCGCGGCGGCGCCGATCGTGTCGGTCGTCGGCCGGGAGTTCTCCCCCGACAAGCGCCAGTCCATGCAGAGGTTCGTGGAGCTGCTGTCGCCGTTCGTCGTTCTGGACGGCGTTGCGGGAATGTTCAGCTCGGTCCTCTATGCGCGAAAGAGATACCTCGCGGCCGGGTTGATGCCCGCCATCCCCCCCATCACCACGCTCGCCGCGGTCGTCGGCGCGTCCTTCCGCCTGGGCGTGGATGCGCTGGCTTTGGGGGCGGTGATCGGCGCGCTCCTCGAGATGCTCGTGTCGGGGGTTCTGGTGTCGCGGCTGGGCGTGTCCATTCTGCCGTCCTTCGCGCGCCCGGAGAGTCGCGACCGCGCGCTGTTGCAGGGGTTCGGCCTGTTGCTGGTCGGCGGCACGCTGATGGCGGCCAACACCGTGGTCGACCAAGCCATGGCGACGGCCGCGGGCGCCGGAAGCGTGGCTTCCTTGAGCTACGGCGCCAAGATCCCGGCGGCGTTTCTCAGCCTGCTCGCCTTGGCGTTGAGCACGGTGACGCTGCCGCACTACGCGACGTTCGTCGCCGAGCGAAGGTTCCCGGAGATGGGCGCTTCGCTCCGCCGCCACGTGAGCAAGCTCGTCCTGGCCACCGTGGCGTTGACCGTCCCGCTCGCGCTCGCGTCGAAGCCTCTCATCCGGCTCTTCTTCGAGCACGGCTCGTTCCTGCCGTCGGACACCAACCGCGTCGCGATCCTCCAGTCGCTGTACGCGCTTCAGATTCCGGGCTTCATCGTCGGCATCACCGCCTCGCGCTTCCTGAACGCGCTGGGGCGGGATCGCTGGATGCTCGGCCTGTCCTGCTGGAATTTCCTCCTCAACGTCTCGCTCGACTGGCTGCTGCTCCGGGCGTTCGGTCTTCCGGGAATCGCGCTGTCGACGGCGATCGTGTACACGGTCGCCGCGACGAGCCTCCTGATTCTTTGCCGCAAGGCCGTCCGCGAGGAATCCCGGGCTTCTCAGACGGCGTGAGCCTCGCGCCACGCCTGGAGCACGAGGACGTCCCACAGGAAGTAATGCCAGTTGCGACGGCCGCTCTCGTGCTCGCGCCATTTCTCGAGGATCGGCTCCGGCTCGAGGAGCCCGTCCTTCCGGAGCCGCGCCGGAGAGAGCATCTCCGCGGCCCAGGCCTTCAACGGCCCGCGCAGCCAAACGTCGATCGGAAGGCCGAAGCCCATCTTCGGCCGGTCGAACAGCTCCGCGGGGAGATGCCGCTCGATCACGCGCTTGAGCGCCCACTTCGTCGTGCCGTTCCGGACCTTCAGGGAGAGCGGGAAGCTCCAGGCCAGCTCGACCACCCGATGATCGAGTATGGGCACGCGCGCCTCGAGGCCGACGCTCATGCTCGTACGGTCGACCTTGACGAGGATGTCGTCCGGGAGATAGGCGAGCATGTCGTCGTACATCAGCGGGTGCACGTCGTCCCCGAACCGGGCGGGACGCGCGGCGGAATCGACGAGCCGTGGCCGTTCCGCGGCCCCGGGGACGAGGCGCTCCGGCTCCTTCCAGTGGGAGATCAGGTTGACGTAGAGCGCCTTCTCGTCGGGCAGGGCGAGCAATTCGGCGAGCTTCTGGATCTTGTCTCCGGCCGCGCCTCCGCTCCCGTAGCGGCGGAAGATCGGGTCGGCGAAGGCGAACAGGCGGTTCGCCGCGCCGACCGGGACGCCCCCGAGGACCGACGCGAGCGCGGTTCGCGCTGCGTGCGGCAGGCGGCCCAGGGAGCGGTTGAGGTCTTCGAACAGCGCGTACCTCTTGTAGCCCGCGAACAGCTCGTCACCGCCGTCGCCGGACAGGCTGACCGTGACGTGCCGGCGCGCCAGCTCGCTGACGAGAAGCGTCGGGACCTGCGACGAGTCGGCGAACGGCTCGTCGAACAGCGCCGCGATTTTCGGGATGGCGGCCTCGGCCTCGTCGGCGGAGACGATCTGCTCGGTGTGATCGGTCCCGAGGCGGGCGGCGACCTCGCGAGCCCGGTCCGACTCGTCGTACTCCTTTTCCGCGAATCCGATCGTGAACGTCTTGACCCTGCGGCTGGACTGGGCCTGCATGAGGGCGACGACGAGCGAGGAGTCGACCCCGCCGGAGAGGAACGCGCCGAGAGGGACGTCGGCGATCATGCGCAGTCCGACCGCGTCCTTCAGGCGCCTCTCCAGCTCGTCGACCGCATCGTGCTCGTCGCCGGCGAAAGGCCGGTGGAGCCCGGCCCGCGCGACGTCCGCGAGCGACCAGTAGGCCTCCAGGCGTCCCTCGCCGGAGACCGCGCCCTTGGCGAGGTCGAAGCTCCGGATGCATCCGGGCTCGAGCTTACGGAATCCTTCGAAGATCGCGAACGGGGCGGGTACGTAGTTGAAGCGGAGGAAGCTGGCGACCGCACTCCGGTCGAGCCTCGCATCGAACGACGGATGGCGCCTGAGCGCGGTCAGCTCGGAGCCGAAGAGCAGGGCCCCTTTCGACCAGCCCCAGTAGAGCGGCTTGATGCCGATCCGGTCGCGCACGAGGTGAAGCTGGCGCTCCCTGCGATCCCAGAGCGCGAAGGCGAACATCCCGATGAACCGGGGTACGGCGGACGCGAGCCCCCACGCCTCGACGGCGGCGAGCATGACCTCGGTGTCGGAGTGCCCGCGGAACGTGGCGCCCGTTTTCTCGAGCTCCGCCCGGAGCGCGGCGAAGTTGTAGACCTCTCCGTTGTACGCGATGACGAACCGTCCCGAGGCCGACACCATCGGCTGATGCCCCAGGGCGGAGAGGTCGATGATCGACAGGCGCCGGAACGCCAGGCCGACGCCTGCGTCTCCGTCATGCCACAGCCCCTCGTCGTCGGGCCCTCGGTGCGCGAGCGCGTCGGCCATTCCGCGGAGCCGGGGCGGCCACGCGGCCGCTTCACATTGCCGATCGTAGGCGCCGGCAAACCCGCACATCGCTCGGTTCCCCTTTCGCGAAGGGCATTGTAGAGTCCACCCGCGTGAAGCTCCCATTCTTCATCGACGCCCTGGAATGTAAGGGCGCGCAGCGCGCGGGGGCAAGGTGACCGGGCACGCGGCCGAGGTCCGAAGCGGCGAGCGGTTCGAGTTCGGCGACAACTGGCGCCTGTTCCTCGCGTCGGTCGACGAGACCCGCATCGCGCTCGCGGTCCGTTCCCTGAAGGAGTGGCTCGGGATCGAGTCGCTCGAAGGGCGGCGTTTCCTCGACGCCGGGTGCGGCAGCGGGCTGTTTTCTCTCGCGGCGCGCCGCCTGGGCGCCGTCGTGGTGTCCTTCGACTTCGACCGTGCCTCGTGCGCCTGCACCCGGGAGCTGCGCGCGCGCTACGGGGGCGGCGACGCGTCGGCGTGGACCGTGACCGAGGGCTCGGTGCTCGACGAGACGTTTCTTCAGGGCCTCGGCGTATTCGACGTCGTGTACACGTGGGGCGTCCTCCACCACACGGGAGCGATGTGGCAGGCCCTCGACCTCGTTTCGCGTCGCGTCGCGCCGGAGGGGACGCTGTTCATCGCAATCTACAACGATCAGGGCCTTCCGAGCCGGCGCTGGCTCCGCGTCAAGCGCGCGTACAACGCGCTTCCGAGGCCCCTCCGGTTCCTCGTCCTGTGGCCGTCATTCGTCGCGATGTGGTGGAGGAGGCTCGCCATCGAGATCGTTCGCGGCCAACCCGGGCGCGCCTGGCGCGAATACGCGACTACGAGCCGCGGGATGTCCCCGTGGCGCGACGTCGTGGACTGGGTCGGCGGCCTGCCGTTCGAGGTCTCCCGGCCGGAGCAGATCTTCGATTTCCTCCGCGAGCGGGGGTTCGTGCTCTCGCGCCTGAAGACGACCGGTGGGCACGGCTGCAACGAGTTCGTCTTCGATCGTCAGCCGGCGCGTCCCGCGAGATAGTGCGCGCGACGGCCCATCCGAGCGTTCCATGAAGATTCTGCACGTCATTCCGAGCTTGGGCGTCGGCGGGACCGAAAAAATGCTCGGTGAGCTCTGCCGGGGTCTCGACCGCAGCCGTTTCGAAAGCTCGGTCGTCGCCCTCAAAACGGGCGGACGCACCGCGTTCGACCTCGAGCAATCGGGATTCCCGGTCACGATTCTGAACTCGCCCGATGGATTGGTCGCCGGACTCTTCGACCACGTCCGGCTTTATTCCCGTCTGCGGACGTGCATCCACAGAGAGCGCCCGCACGTCATTCACACCTGGCTCACTCGGGCCAACGTCATCGGGCGTCTCGCCGGGTCGGGAACCGGGATTCCCGTCGTGTCCAGTCTGCGCGTCATCGAGGGGGAGAAGCGCTATCACGTCTGGGCCGAGCGACTCTCCCAGGGCGCCTGCCGGTTCGTCACGGTGAACTGCACGCCGCTCCAGGAGTTTGCGGTTCGCCGAATCGGGATCCCGGAAAACAAGGTCGTCCTGATTTTCAACGGCATCCGGATCGGCGCCATGCCGTCCCCGCGGCCGGCGTCCGAAGCGGTTCCGACGATCGGCACGCTGGGCCGGTTGCACGCCCAGAAAGGCGTCGATGTCTTCCTGGCCGCGGCAAAGCGGATCCTCGAGCGCAAGCCCAACGTTCGATTTCTGATCGGCGGCGATGGTCCCGAGAAGGACGCGTTGATGGGCCTTGCTGCGGAGCTTCGGATCGGAGACCGGGTGCAATTCCTGGGAACCGTGTCCTCCGCCGACTTCTTCAGCGAGATCGACGTCTTCGTCCTTTCGAGCCGCTGGGAAGGGATGCCCAACGTCGTTCTCGAGGCGATGGCCTCGGCAAAGCCGATCGCCGCGACGCGCGTGGGCGGCGTCACCGATCTGATCGGGCACGAATCCGAGGGCCTCTTGATTCCGCCGGACGATTCCGACGCTCTGGCCGGAGCCGTCCTTCGACTGGTCGATTCCGAGAGTTCCGCTCGAGCCTACGCCGAGGCCGCATTCCAGAAGGTCTCGCGGCATTTTTCCATGGAGACCATGGTCCGGGCCCACGAGGCGCTCTACGACGAGGCGAACCGGACGTCGTAAAGGATGCAGCCGCTCCCGAGGATCGCGGCGGCCTTTCTGCGGGACGCGATCGACCAGCGTGGGCCGAGCGCCATCTCCCCGGTGTGAAAGATGCCGATCGGCGCCACGCCGACGACGATCATCCCGTGCTCCTGGAAGTGGCGAATCCACGCGGATGCGCGGAACCGGCGAAGCTCGCTGAACGATGATCCGGTCTCCCCGTGCCGTGGGGGCAGCACGCGGGCGAGGAGCTTCACGGCACCGTGCGAGGAGGTGTCGATGACCGGAGCCGGGTATTCGTCCGGCCCTCGCGGGACGCCGGCCACGAGGCCCCACACCTTCCGGGGGAGGGCGTAGTAGTAGGTCACGGAGGAAAACAGCCTCCATGAGAACGAGGGCATGACGTGGACGCACCGCCCGCCGGGTCGCAAGACGCGGCGCATCTCGGCGTAGAGAGGGACGGGGTCGACGATGTGCTCCATCACGTTCGAGGAGTAGACGGCGTCGAACGACGCCGCGGGGAACGGCAGGTGCGTGCCGTCGTAGTCGATGACGGGAAAGACGCGGTTCTCACGGTACTTGGAGGAGTCGAGATCGACGGACGCGATCTTGAAGCCATGCTGCTTCAGGAGCAGAGCTTGACTCCCGGTTCCCCCGCCGATTTCGAGGACCTCGCCACCGGGGGGAAGGTGCGGGATGACCGTCGTGAGCTCGGACTCGCGAAGCTCGGCCAGGAATCGGAACGAAAACATCAGCCGCGCCGGCGGTCGAAGGCGAGATCGCCGGGATTCGCGGAGGGCCCGAAACGAAGCACTCGCTCCCATTCCGCCGCAATGCGCTCCACGGAAAAGCGGGTCGCGACCGCCACGGCTCTCTCGCCCAGCTCGCGAGCGCGCTCCGCATTCCCGGTCAGGTCCATCATGGCCGCGGCGAGCGCACCCCCGTCTTCGGGCGGAACCAGCAGGCCGTCGACGCCGTCGCGAATGATGTCGGCCGGGCCGCTCGGGCAGTCGAACGAGATCACCGGAAGGCCGCACGCCATGGCTTCGCAGAGCGCGTTGGGGAAGCCCTCGTAACGGGACGACAAGACGAAGAGATCGGCGCGTCGAAGCGCCTGAAGCGGCCTGGGGTCGTTGCCCGGCATGGTCACGCGCGTCGAAAGCCCGAGCCGCTCGATCTCCGCAGCCAGCGCGGAGCGCTCGCTGCCTTCACCGAGGATCACGAGATCCCAGTCGGGCCGGGCGCCGGCGATCGATGCGAACGCCCCAATCAGCAAGTCGAACCCCTTTTGGTGAGTCAGCCGCCCCATGGCGATGATCGTCCGGCGGCCGCCGGCGCGTTCTCTCTCGCCCGGATTCTGATCCTCGAGCCCTGGGAAGGGATTCGGGATCACCACGATGCGCTCGCGCCACCGGGCCGGGAAATAGGCGGCGATCGAGCGCGTCTGCACGGCGATTGCAGACGCCCAGGGGTAGCAGAGGCGGCGCAGGACCCTCCATGGGCGCGGGATCGTGTGATGCGCGGGATCGACCCGCTCTGCGACGACGACCGGAATTCCGGTTCCTCGCGCCGCGATCAACGCCAGGACGTTGGTCGAATCGATGAACGAGAGGATACGCGACGGCCGCTCGTCGCGGACGAACCGGCGGAGCCGCGCGACGCGGCGAACGTTGTTCAGTGCCGAATGCACGAGCCCTTCCGATTCTCGTGCGAGCCCGAGGGTGACGAGGCGGACTCGGGGCTCCGGACGGAAGAACAGCGGCTCCGAGCCGTCGTCGAACGTGGCCAGCGTGACGTCCCAGCCGCCGGCCGCCCAGTGATTGCACAGCGTGACGCAGACTCGCTGAGCGCCACCGCAGTTCAACGAGGATATGAAGAAGAGCAGCTTCATGTCTGCGCTCCGGCCATCGACGCGAATCTTAGCCGATTCGTTCCGAGCGCAAGACGACGAGGCCGAGGCCTCGACCACTACGAACGCCATCCCCAGATGGAGCGCGGCGCCTCCGGTCCGCAATGGAACAGCAGGTCGAGGATCGTCACCGCGTGGTCGAAGGGAGGATGGAACTGGGGATACTCCGGATAGCCCGCATAGTCCTTCCACACGAGATCGACGCCGATCGCCGCCAGGTCTTTGGCGTCGAGATAGGCCTTCGCCGAAGGCCCCGAGACGTAGGTCGTCGCTCCGGCCTTCACGATCAGGTCGAGGATTCGCGCCTGCTTGGCTCCGGCCGCCTCGTAGCCTCGGGAATCGACGAACTCCGTCTCGCAGCCGAGCAGGCGCGCGATCGCGGTCGTCGAGGTCTGGTTGAAGTCCGACAGGTGCGTGTACCGGCGCCCGAGGTAGATCTCCTCGAGCGGCTCCCGGTAGCGCGAGAAGTGGGGCGCCTTGCCGTAGAAGTGACGGATCGTCTTCCAGTGATCTTCCTGCCAGTCGGGCTCGACCAGCCGGACGTCGCAGATCAGGTGATCGCGATCGCCGTCGGTCGGAACGGTCAGCCAGGCGGCACCGCGGTCCGTCTTGATCTTGTTCCGGTTCCGCCAATCCCGCCGGGTGTATTGCACGTCGTCGTAGAACACGAACCGGTCGACGTCGTGAATGATGTCGAAGTACCCCTTCCAAGGGATGTAGCTCGACTGGATGATCGCCACCTTCATCGAAGCGCGTCCCAGAACGCTTCTCCAGCCAGCGCCGCGACGGCCGCCGGCGGCGGAAGCGGCGAGGCGACGACGGGGAGGGCCCCGGCGGTGAGCCCGCCGCCCGGACGCGCGGGCGGCCGGATCACCGCCTCGATGGCCGCGGCGAGGGCGATGCCGCCGCATCGGAACGTCGCGTCCTCGACCGGCACCGCGCGCCTGCCGCCGGCGTCGAACGCGGCCTGCGCCAGGATCGGCCCGGCGTCGACGTCGTCGGTGACGAGATGGGCCGTCGCGCCCAGCGTGACGCAGCCGAATTCGCGGGCGAGGCGGACCGGCTCCATCCCGATCGTCCCGGGGAAGGCGGGCAGGAGGGAATAGTGGAGGTTGATCAAGCGGCTCCGGTAACGCGCGACCAGCGCGGCGTCCAAGATCTTGTGGATCGTCGTGACGATCAGATCCGGCCGGTCGTGCGCCAGCCGCGCCGCGAGATCTTCGCCCTGCGCGCGCGTGTAGGTCACGGCCGAGGCCGGGATCGCCCGCGCCCGCGCCCAATCGAGGGCGCCGCATTCGCGGTCCGCGATCACGGAAACCACCTCGAGCGCGGGCAGGGCGCCGGAGCCCGCGAGGGCGTGGACCAGCCTGAGGTTCCCGCCGCCGCCGGAGCACAAGAACGTCAACCGGGCTGTCATGCCGGGATCAGGGCGCTGCGACCCGCGATTCGGAGCGGCGAGCGCGGGTGTCGTCGGCGACGAGGAACAGCGGCTTCCGCGACGACTTGAAGTTCATGCGGCCGAGGTACTCGCCGAAGATCCCGAGGATGAGAAGCTGCAAGCCGCCGAAGAAGATGATCCCTGCCATCACCGATGCATAGCCGCTGACCGTGATGCCGCCGAGGAGCCGGCGAAGCACGATCGTGATCATCCACGCCATGCCCAGCAGCGACGTGCCCAGGCCGATCCAGCTCGCCAGGCGCAGCGGCATGTCGGAGAACGTCACGAAGATGTTGATCGTGTGCGTCAGCAGCTTCCGGAAGTTGTAGTTGCTGTGGCCGTGCGCGCGATTCTGGTGCGGCACGACGACGGTCGCGCAGTTGTTCGTCAGCCACGACAGATAGCCGTCGACGAACGGGAACGGCGAATCGAAGTCGACCAGCTTGGCCGCGACCGTCCGGCGGACGAGGCGGAACGACGTGTACTCGTAGTTCAGGCTGGGGATCGCGAGCCGGAACAGGACGCGAGCGACCGCGGAGGTCGCGTTCCGCCACCAGTGGTGGGAGCGCTCCTCGTAGATGCCGTAGACGAGCGCGTAGCCTTCCTGGGCCTTGGCGTACAGGGCGGGCATGTTCCCGGGCGATTGCTCGAGGTCGTCGTCCAGCGTGAATATCCAATCGCCGGCGGCTTTCGAGATGCCGCAAATCGTCGCGGCATGCTGCCCGAAATTCCGGCTGAGCTTGATCCCGCGGACCTTCGGGTCGGCGGCGGAGAGCGCGGTGATCGCGTCCCACGAGCGGTCCGGCCCGCAGTCCTCGACGAAGATGATCTCGTAACGGTCCGTCAGCGACGCGAGCGCCGCGGAGAGCTGGCGGTGAAGCTCGCGGATCGTGGACTCGGACCGGTAGACGGGAATGACCGCCGACAGATGCGGGGCCGTGCCGCCGCGAGGGGGAGCCGTGGGATCAGTCGTCGCGGGAAGCTGCGTCGTGATCACGCCGCCATGATAACGTCGGGTCGCGGCGATACAACGCCCCGAGGTCCGTTTCGGACACCTGCCGGTACCCGAGCCGATCGAGCGCCGCGAAGAACGGCGACCAATCGTGGCGAGAGGCGACCTCGCGCTCGTAGCTTCCGGGACGCGTCGCCTTGAAGACGAACACCTGGCTCAAATCCGGCTTTTGGAGCTCGGCGATGTACTCGTCCGGCCGCTCTTGCCAGTTGAACGTGTAGCCCCAGAGAGTGTCCCGCGCGTGCGTTCCGCACGCCCAGTGGAGGGCGTTGTCGCGGGAGGGCAGGAGCAGCAGCTTTTGCCCGGGGACGACGCCGGCGCAGTCGCTCTCGAGAGTCTCGTGTCGTGGGCGGTCCCAAAGCCTCGGCTCGTCGGGAAGCGCCACGGATTCGATCGTGAACAGCAGAGCGGCGGCCGCGATGAGGGCGCGACCGCGTCGGAGGGGAACCCTATCGAGCGCGAAACGGAAGGCCAGCGCGGCCGCGATGAGCGCGAAGGGCAGAGTGAGGAGGGTGTAGTGGGCGTAGCTCCGTTTCTCGAGCTGGAGCAGCGTCACCCCGGCGGTCGTGACGGCGAGCGACCACGCAGCAATCGATGCGAGCCCCGCGCCGCCCGGCCGGCGCCGCGCGAAGTACGCGAGCGGAAGCAGCGCCCCCGCCGCGGCGAGGGCGGCGAACACGGCCGGCGATTTTCGTCCGGTCTCGATGAGGTTGGCGAGCAGCCCTCCGCGGCTCTGGTAATCGACGGCGGTTCCGACCCCCATCCGGACGGCCTGAATGCCGCCGCCGTCCGCCGCCATGCCGGCCGCGAAGACCGATGCGGCAACGGCGACGACGAGCGCACCGTCCGCCCCGGCACGCCAAAGCGTCCGGCCGGGACGCCGGAGGAACGGGATCAAGCCGGCCGCACCGACCGCGACGAACGCACCCTGCTGCTTCATGAACACCGCCAGGCCGTAGCCGGCGCCCAGCGCTGCGAGCGCCGCCGTGGTCCTCCCTTTGCGCTCGAGCAGGAGCCACGACAGCACGCCGGTCAGGGCGGCCAAGGTCACGAGCGGCTCGGTCGTCATCTGGGCCAGCTCGAGCCGGTCGCCGAACACGAGATAGCCGCAGAACGCCGCGGCGGAGAGAAGCAGGCCGCCCCCCGCCGCTCCGACGATCGCGGCCACGAGCAGCCCGTTCGCGATCCCGACCCCGGCGAAGACGCGCTGGTAGGCGATCAGGTGTCGTCCCGCCGCGTCGGCCACGACTCTCCAGAAGGCGTACGACCCCGGGAAGTACGCGTAGCGGGAGAAGGAGGTCTCGGCCGGGGCCTGCGCGAGGTCGTTCGCGTACAGGAGGAAGTAGTAGTTGTCGACGCCGCCGAGCCGCGGCGTTTCCGAGATGAACCGGACCGCGGGAGCCAGGGCCAGGAGAACGAGGACCACCCCGGCGATGCGCCGCACGATCAATGCCGGAAGCTCCGGATCGCCTCGATGACCGCCGTCTGATCGTTCTCCGTGAAGTCGTTGTAGAACGGCAGCCGCAGCAGGCGGTCGGCGGCGTCTTCCGCCACGGGACAGCTTCCGGCTTTCCCTCCCGCCGCCGACCCCATCGCGGTCACGTGCAGGGGCGAGTAGTGGAAGACCGCGAGGATGCCTCGCTTCTTCAGGTGCTCCATCATCGCGGTGCGGGCGGACAGGGACGGCATGAGCAGGTAGTACATGTGATACGCCTGCTCGCAATGCGCGGGGACCGTCGGGAGCGTGACGCCCGAGCGGGCCGCCCACTCGGACAGGTGTTCCGCGTAGTAGTCCCAGACCTCCCGGCGCTGCGCCTGGATGCGCTCCTTCGCTTCGAGCTGCGCCAGGAGGAAGGCCGCCAGGATGTCGGAGGGCAGGAAGCTCGAGCCGAGATCGACCCAGGAATACTTGTCGACCTCGCCGCGGAAGAACCGAGCGCGGTCCGTCCCCTTGTCGCGGATGATCTCCGCGCGCGCGGCGAACTCGGCGTTGTTGACGACGAGCGCGCCGCCCTCGCCGCACGTGAAGTTCTTCGTCTCGTGGAACGAGAGGGTCGCCAGCTCCCCGAAGGTCCCCAAGGGCCTTCCGTGGATCCGCCCGAACAGCCCGTGCGCGTTGTCCTCCACGAGCCAGAGATCGTGCTCGCGCGCGATGGCGTCCAAGGCCTTCATCTCGCACCCGACGCCGGCGTAGTGCACGGCCACGATCGCCTTCGTCCGGCGCGTGATCGCGTAGGCGACCTTCGCCTCGTCGAGGTTCAGCGTGTCGGGGCGGATGTCCACGAACACAGGGCGCGCGCCGCGCAGCGCGAACGCGTTCGCCGTCGAGACGAAGGTGAAGGTGGGCATGATGACCTCGTCACCCGGCCCGCAGTCGAGCAGGATCGCGGCCATCTCGAGCGCGTCGGTGCACGAGGACGTCAGGATCACCTTCGATCCGGCGAGCTCGCGCGACAGAAGCGCTTGGCAGCGCTGCGTGAACGAGCCGTTTCCGGAGATCTGCCCGCCGTGGATGGCCTCGGCGATGTAGGCCAGCTCCTTGCCCTGGAAGCACGGCCGGTTGAACGGGATCTTGAAGATCGTCTCGGCGCGCCCGATCGTCCTAGTCATCGCCGCCGCCGGTGCCGCGGAATCGGTCGTCCGGATCCGCGAACAGGACGTTGAAGCTCGTCAGAGACCCGTAGCAGCCGGTGATGTACCCCTGGAGCTTGAGCTTGAGATCGTCGGGGATCGCCGCGCCGTTCACCTGCTGCTCGAGGACCCGGAGCCGGTTCCGGAGCATGACGATCTTGTGGAAGAACGACTCGATCGGCCAGGACTTCTCCTGCAGGCCGGAGGCCCCGGGGCGCAGGATCAGCTCGCCCCCACGCCACTTCTCCGCCGGAGCGGCCGGGGTCAGGCCGGTCTCTTCCCGGATGACGCGCCGGAGCACCATCTCGAGATCGGCAGGGGAGTCGCTCACGGGGAAGCTCCTTTCGCGCTCGTCGACCCAGGGCCGCGCGGCGGGCCGTTCCGGTCGGGGGCCGCCGTGGAATCGATGGCGGCTGCCGCAGAAATCGCAGGTGACCTGCGCGATCGTGCCGTCGGGATCGACTGCGACGATCACGTGCTCGCGCGGGGCCTTGCACGCCCGGCACTGATCCTCGATGCGCTGTCCGGCCCGGAAGATTCGCGTCGGCCCTTCGGTCATCGACGCGAAGTCTATCCGATCCGCCCTACGGGCAGTCGCGGGAAGACATGGCGATCTCGAGGTCCCGGCTCGCGATCTGCGACGGGGAGCCGTCGTTGAAGCTGCCGGAGGCCGTGCACGCCGTCGTGACCGGGCGAACGAGCGCGAAGACTCCGCTCCCCGGCGCCGGATTCCCGTACGGGTCCGTCAACGACGTCGACGTCGTGTTGTTCGCCAGGCAGCCCGCCTGGCCCGCCGGCAGCGCGTCGATCGCGGCCTGGAAATTGCCGGCCGAGGAGACGAGGGTCATCAGGTCGCCCCGGACGAGGTCGTACGCCGAAGCCCCGCCCGAGGTCCACGCCCAACCGGTCGTTCCGCCCGATTTGGTCGCGGTGAGCGTCCCGCTGTAGGTCGGCGTGCTGCAAGGCGGGGTCGCCAGCGTTTCGACCGAATCCGAGCTGGCCCCTCCGCCGTTCGGGCCGCCGACGTACGCGGCCGACACCGCGTAGTGGTAGGTCGTGCCGTTGCTCAATCCGCTGTCCTGGTAGGTCGTATTCGAAGTGCACCCGACCGTCAGATAGTCCCCGCCGGTCGAGCGATCGACGCGATAGGTCGTCGCCCCCACCGAAGCATTCCAGTTCAACGTGACCTTCGAGTTCGAGGTCGACGCCGTCAGATTCGCCGGAGGCAGCAGCGTGACGAGGAGGGACGACGAGCCCCTGTGCTCGATATTGCCCGAGGTCCCGTGAATCGTCAGCGAGGCGGCGTAGGGGTACACGCTCGTCGTCGTGTTCATCGTCAAGGTCGAGGTTCCGGAGCCGGAGACCGACGAGGGCGAAAAGCCGCCGCTCGTGACGCCGGTCGGGAATCCGTGCTCCTCGTCGACCGAGAACGAGACCGTTCCGCCGAAGCCGTTGAGCGCCGTGACGGTCACGGTATAGGTCGCCGACTGGCCGGGGACGATCGTGCGGGATGCGGGCGAGACGAAGATGTCGAAGTCGGGGCTCGAAGGCAGGACCTTGACTCGTCGCTTCGGCGGGCTCGGGTCCGAATTGTTCGATGCGTCGATCAAGGTCAGAGAGACGATGTACTCGCCGGGGGTGTTGAACGTCACGGGCGAGGGTGACTTCGCCGTCGAGTTCGAGGGCGTGCCGCCGGGGAAAATCCACGAGTACTTGGAGGAGGTCGAAGTCGTATCGAACGTGACCGAGTCGCCCTGGGTGATCGTGACGTCGTCCACGGGCTGGCTGATCGTTCCCGAGGGCGGCGCCGCGGTCACGGTGGCGAGCTCGACCCAGGCGGCCTTCGAGGGAACGCCCGACGAGTCGAGCAGGAACAGCATGTAGTAACCCGGAGGGGCAGGCGCGAGGATCGGGTTGGAGTTGTTCGGCGGGGCGGTCAGGGTCAGCGTGCCCGACCCCGTGCAGGCGGGCAGCGGCGACGAGCCGCACAGGCCGATCAGCCGCTGGTCCATGTCGAACGAGTGCGTCGTCGAGCCCGGGCGGATCAGGACCGCCGACGCGATCGGCGACGCGCTCTGATAGTTGACGGTGAACGTCGAGCCGTAGCCGAGCACCGGCGACGACACGCCCGTGATCACGGGGCGGGAAGTGATCAGTTGATCGCCGGCGTCGTAGAGGTACGGCGGCGTCCAGATCTCGATCACGGAGACGTAGCGCCCGCGGTTGTCGGGGTTGCTGCCCATGCTCGCGACCGTGGCATCGGGCAAAAGGAGCGCGGTCGAGTGGTACAGCCTCGAGGACGACGCCGTTCCGGCGGAGGTCATCAGGTTCGTCGCCGGGTCGTAGACGTCGGCAGTGCGGCCGGGCGTATCGGGGATCTCGTCGGTGGCCGAGCCGCCTTCGGCCAGCACCTTGCCGTTCGGAAGGAGGACGGCGTTCATCTGCCGGCGCGCGGCGGACATGGCAGGTCCGGCGCTCCAGCTCGGGTTCGCGGCCGACAGATCGACGATCTCGGTGGTCTTGCCGTCGGTCGTGGAGCCGCCGCCGAAGTTCATCACCTTCGGGGTGTAGGACGGAGGAAGAAGCGGCAGCAGGACGGCCGAGCCGTAGGGCCGGTCGACCGTCCGATTGGCGGACGACGTCCAGCTCGAATCGCTCGGATCGAAGATCCACGCGGTCGAATTCGACGGTCCGGCACCTTGCCCGTTGTAGAAGACCTTCCCGTTGGGAAGCGCGAACATCCGCGGAAACAGCGGGGGCGTGAACTGGCTCTGATCGATGGTGGAGCCCCACCCCGTGCCCGCGGTCGCCAGGCTGTAGATCTGAGCGGACTGGTTCGTGCCGCCGGTGCTGTTCAGGCCCGAAAATGCCAGGATGCGGCCGTCGCGAAGGGCCGTGGCCGTCCCGTACCATCTCCCATCGGCCATGCTCTGGGCCTGCGTGAATTCTTCGGTGGCCGGATCGAAGAACGACGCGCGCTTCTCGCCGGTGAAGCCGTAGGTCAGGGACCCGCCGATCGTCAGAATGCGACCGTGCGGGAGCTGCGCGCTGCCGCTGCAGAAGATGTCGTACGTGACGGACTTCGTGACGATGCTGCCCTGGCCGCTCACCGTGGGATCCCACTCCGCCGCCCGGTAGCTCTGCGCGCCGGTCGAGTTGTTGTAGGCATCGTTTTCGGATCCGGAGACGAGGAAGACCTTCCCCGTGTGCAGGAGCGTCGCCGAGATCGGGTTGATCGGCATCTGCGCCGTGATGGTCCTCCACGTGCCGGTCGTGTGAGGGATGTTGTTCGGGCACTGGGCGTGAGCCTTCGTGGCGAGCACGCAAGCCGCCAGCATCCAGAGCAGGGTTCCCGCCGATCGTCGCGCCATTCGATTCACAGCGTCTCCAGGAAGGCGAGCAGATCGTCGAGCTCTTGGCCGCCGATCTGGAACTGGAAATGTTCGTTGTAATGCTCGATCACGTCCTCGAGCGTATCCGACGAGTTGTCGTGGAAGTACGGGGCGGTGTGCTTGACCCCTCGCAGCGAGGGCGTGTCGAACTTGTTGAGGTCGTGGATGTCGCCGGTGATCGCGGCCAGCCCGGGATCGGGGGTGACGGTCTCGACGACCGAGCCGTCGGGCCGCCGGAATCCGAGCCGGATGAGGGGCAGGTTCAAGCTGTTGTGGTCGCTGACGAACACGTTCTGGAAGTGCGAGTTTGCGGGGTCCGCCTGGCGATCGGCCAGCTCGCCGGAGTGGCATCGCGCGCAGTGGAGGTCGAACGAATCCTTTCCACGGAGCGCCGCCTGGCTCAGCACAGGCCGGGAGAAACCGGCCGGAAGCGGCGATGTGGCGTCACGGAGCGAGCGAAGGCGCAGGGGATAGAACATCTCCCGCTCGAACGTCGCCAGGGCGTCGAGCTCGCGGAAGGTCGGCTTGCGCGACGCCTGCATGTGACCGTTGATCGCTCCGCGCGCCTGGTCCTGGAGCGTGGGGGCGCGGCCGTCGACCTGGTACGGGGCGGTCAAGGCCACGTTGGCGATCGACGGAACTCCCCGCAAGACGGTGATCGAACGGACCGAGGGCGTGTCGAGGAGGATGATGCCGGGAGGCAGCGGGATCGTCACCTTGAACAGCGCATGGTCGAGAATCATCCCGTAGCTGTTCCCCCTGCCGTCGTCGCTGTCGATCGGACGAAACAGAGGGTCGGTGGGGTCGGCCTCGTACCGCGTCCGGGCCGCCTGGGGCGACATCGAGAACTCGTTCGTGGGGTCGTGACAGGTCGCGCACGTCCGGCCGTTGCCGGCGAAGGTTTCGTGGAAGAAGACGTCGTTGCCGAGCTCGAACGGCGCTCGAGCGGCGTCGGCACCCAAAGCGACCTGCGACGCGAGCAAGACCGCATAGGCCGACGCCCACGCCCGCTTCCTTGTCATCGCGACCTCCGTGCCCCGCCGCAAGTCCTATACGGCCATTCAGGGATCCTATCAAGCACGGGAGCACCACAATCCCCGGACCGAGTTCGGTTACAATTTCGACTCTTTCTTAGGGGGATCCCATGAGTGTACGGATCGTGCCGGTTCTCGTCGCTTTCGGTTTCGCGACCGCCGTGTGGAGCGCCGATCCACCGCCCGCGTCCCCGGCGCCGGCCCCGGAGCCTGCCCATGCCGCACCGGCCCCCGGGGCCGAAGCGGCACCCGCGGCCCCGGCGGCGGATCCCAGCAAGGCGGAAGGACGCTTCAAGAACATCCAGGTCTTGAAGGGTGTTGCTGCCGACGACGTCGTCCCCGCGATGCAGTTCATCTCGGCCTCCCTCGGCGTCGATTGCGACTTCTGCCACGTCCAGCGGCAGATGGAAAAAGACGACAAGAAGGAAAAGGAAACCGCGCGAAAGATGATCACGATGACGGCCGCGATCAACCGCGACAACTTCGACGGGCACCGCGAGGTGACCTGCGTCTCGTGCCACCATGGCTCGCCGCGTCCGCAGCGGATTCCCGCGGTCGCCAGCTCGGACCATCCGGCCGAGCCGGCGGAGCCTCCGGCCGGAGAGCCTCCGGCCGCCGCGGCGACGCTCGAGAAGTACGTTCACGCGGTCGGAGGTCAGGAAGCGATCGCCAAGGTGTGGTCCCGATCCCAGAAGGGCAAGCTTTCCGGCTTCGGACCGGAGCCGATCCCCGTCGACGTTCTGACGAAGTCGGCAGGAAGGCGGATCACGACCGTCCACAGTCCGAACGGCGACAACATCACGGCGATCGACGGCAAGAGCGGCTGGCTGGGCGGCGGGAACCGGCCGCCGCGCGACATGTCGGAGACGGAAAGCGACGCGGCCCGCCTCGATGCGATGTTGCTGCTTCCCTCCGATCCCAAGTCGCTGTTCTCCGAGTTCAAGCCCGCGCCGCCCGACACCATCGACGGGAAATCCATGGTCCGTGTGCTGGGCACGAAGTCCGGCCGGCCCCCCGTGGAGCTGTGGTTCGACGCGGAGACGGGACTGCTCGCGCGCCAGGTGCGTTACGTCGAGACGCCCCTCGGCCGCCTTCCGACTCAGATCGACTACGCCGACTACCGGGACTCGGACGGGGTCAAGATCCCGTACCGCTGGACCGTGGCGCGGCCCTCCGGCCGGTTCACGATCCAGGTCGACGAGTCGCATCAGAACGTGGACATCGACGACGGCGCCTTCCGCAAGCCGCAGCCGCCGCCGGAGCACGCGACTCCTCCGTCCTGAGGGCAGGCCGGTGCGCTTCCGGATCGACGAGAAACACGGCGTTCGCGTGATCGCCTGCGATGGGTCGTTGATCCTGGGCGCAGGCGCCGAAGACCTCGTGGACCTCTTCCGCCGCGAGCTGGAATTCGCCGGGCGCACGATCGTGCTCGATCTGACGCTCCTGACTTATCTCGATAGCGCGGGCGTGGGCGCGGTCGTCGCCTGCTGGAAGCACGCGTCGAAATCCGGTGCCGTTCTCAAGGTCGCCTTGGCGCGGTCGGGGCCGGTGCGCAGGATCTTCGAGATCACCCAGCTCGAGCGCGGGTTCGAGATCTTCGACGACGCGGACGCCGCGGCGGCCAGCTTCCGGTAGCGAAAAGCCGGAGGATGCGCCGCGCCGCAGCGTCCGTTCTCATCGTCGGCGCGATCGTCGCGATCTTCTCGCAGGTCGCGTCGTTCGCGTTCATCCACCTCGACGACCCGCCCTACGTCTCCGAGAACGCGCACGTGCTGTCGGGCTTGAGCGGCCCGGGGGTCCGCTGGGCGTTCACGACACGAACGGAAGCGAACTGGCACCCGCTGACCTGGCTGTCGCTCCAGCTCGACGCCGAGCTGTCCGGACCCGGACCGAAAGGGTTCCACCTGACGAACGTCGTGCTCCACGCCGCGGCGGCGCTCCTGCTGTTCTCCTGCTTCGAGCGCATGACGGGAGCCGTCTGGCGGAGCGCGCTCGTCGCCCTTCTCTTCGCCGCGCACCCGCTGCACGTCGAATCGGTCGCTTGGATCGCAGAGCGGAAGGACGTCCTGAGCGCGGCGCTGGGCTTTCTCGCATGCCGGCTCTGGATCGCCGCGGTGTTGCGGGAGCGCGCCGGTTATCGGCGGCTCGCGCTCGCCGCCTACGTCTCGAGCCTGCTCGCGAAGCCCATGCTCGTGACGCTTCCAGTCTTGTGGCTGCTGCTCGACGTCTGGCCGTTCAGGCGGACCGCTCCGATGCGGACGCGGATCCTGGAGAAGCTCCCCTTCTTCGCCGCAGCCGTGGCCTCGTCGGCCGTCACGCTCGCCGTTCAGTCGGCGGGCGGCGCCACGCGGTCGCTCGTGCAATACCCGCTCACGGATCGCCTGGCGAACGCCGCCGTCTCGTACGTCGCGTACTTGATGAAGGCCGTCCAGCCCGTCGGGCTTTCCGTCTACTACCCGTACCCCGCGGGCGGGGTCCGGATGGGAGAAGCCGCGCTGGCCGCGCTCGGTCTCGCCGTGGCGACCGCGCTCGCCGTGCGGCTCCGTCGCGCGGCCCCGGTCGTCCTCGTCGGTTGGCTCTGGTACCTGATCGGCCTCCTCCCCGTCATCGGGCTCGTCCAGGTCGGCTCCCAGTCGATGGCCGATCGATACACCTACGTGCCCCTGGTCGGGATCTTCGCGATCGCGGCGTTCGGCGTGGGCATGGGTGCGTCGCGGCGGCTCGCACCGGTGCTCGGGGCCGCCGCGGCCGTGATCGCGGCGCTCTACGGCGGGCAGGCTTGGCGGCAGGTGGGATTCTGGCGCGACAGCGTGACCCTCTTCGGCCATGCGATCACGGTCACGAAGGACAACGCGGTCGCCGAGAACGCGATCGCCCGCGCGCTGTTCGAACGAGGCGACATCCACTCGGCGGTCGCGCACTGTCGCGAGGCGGTCCGCATCGCCCCCGGTATGCCCGACGCCGAAGCCAACCTGGTCCGTGGCCTTCTGGCGCTCGGGGACAACGACGAAGCCGCCGCGCGCACGCAGGACGCCCTGCGCGACCGGCCGAACGATTCCCGCACGCACGTCAACGCCGGATTGATCGCGAGGCTTGCGGGCCGGAACGACGACGCCATCGCCAGCTTCACCCGGGCCGTGGCACTCGATTCCGCCGATCAGGAGGCCCACTTGAACCTGGGCGCCGTTCTCGCGGCGATCGGACGGCGGGACGAAGCGATCGCTCAATTCGAGGAGGCGGTAAGCTTGCGCCCGGGCGACGTCCGCGCGTCGCGCGCGCTGTCGCGATTGCGCGAGGCGCCTCCCTGAAGATCGGAGGATTCGATGCCGGCCACCGTCACGATCGCTCCCGAAGAACGGACGCTCGCCGCCCTGACGCACCTGTCCGGACTCTCGGGCTACGTCATCCCCTTGGGGGGCGTTCTCGTTCCCGTGATCATCTGGGCCGTCAAGAGCGACTCGAAGGTCGTCTCGGCGATCGCGAAGCAAGCGGTGTTCCTGAACGTCGTCGTCTTCGTCCTGATCGCCGGGACCGTGCTCCTGTGGCTCACCGTGATCCTGATCCCGCTCGTGATCCTGCTCTGGGTCGCACTCGGCCTGGCGGCGATCGCACTTCCGATCGTCGGCGCCGTCAAGGCGCTCGACGGGTCGTACTTCCGGTATCCGGTGATCGGCGCAACACCCGGCCCGCAATAGTCGACTACGACGCCCCCGGGGTCGACTGATGGACGCCCGCCTTGATGGCGTCGTCCTTCGTCAGCCCCTCGAGCACTTCGATCGCGACGCCGTCGGAGAGGCCGGTCTTGAGCTTGCGGCGCTCGAACTTCTGCGGAGTGATCTGGACCTCGACGTAGACGTCGTCCTTGTCGAACTGGAGGAGGCTCTCCTTGACCGCGAGCACCTTGTCGCGGCGGTCGAGGACGATGTCGGCGTTGGCCGAGTAGTTGGCACGGATCAGGACGTCCGGACGCTGCTTGACGGCCGCGCGGATCTTGAACTGGATCGCGCCGTTCTCGTCGACGCCCTTGGGGGCGATGTATTCGAGGGTCGCATCGAACTTGGCGGGCTCGAGCGCGCCGATCGTCAGGACGATCGCCATGCCGGGCTTGAGCTTTCCGACCTCCGATTCGTCGACTTTCCCCTCGAAGATCAGCTCCGACATGTCGGCGAGCGTGGCGATGGTGGTGCCGTCGTTGAAGGTGTTGGTCTCGATGACCGAGCTGCCTTCCTTGACGGGGACGTCGAGCACGGTGCCGTCGATCGTAGCGACCACGCGCGTGTTCGAGACGTTGCCCGCTCGCGCGGCGACGCCGCGCCGGACGACCTCGAGCGCGTCCTTCGCCGCCGCCAGCTCCTCCTCGGCGGTGTCCTTCGTCAGGGCGGTCTGGCGCATCTCCTTGTCCGAGACGATTCCGTCTTTGGCCAGCGCGATCAGGCGGCCGTTCTCCCGGATCGCGTCGTCGAGCTTGATCCGGGCCTGATTGACGCGCGATTCCGCCGCGGCCAGGGCGGCCGTGTTCGGCACCACCCGGATCGTCGCGAGGAGGTCTCCGCGCTTGACGTCGTTCCCCGGCTCGACCTGGATCGCCTCGATGATGCCGGAGACCTGCGGCTTGACCGCGACCTCCTTGCGCGGGATCACGGAGCCCGTGGCGACGGTCTTCTTGACGATGTCGGTGACCTGGGGCTTTTCGGTGTCGTAGACGACCGCGGGCTTGTGGGCCTTGCGCCAGAGGAATACGAGCGTGCCCGCGAACAGAGCGACGATCACGAGCGCCGAGACGATGGCGAAGAACTTCTTCATGTGGCTCTCAGGGCCTCGACCGTGCTGATCTTCATGGCGCGCCGCGCGGGGATCAGCCCGGCGAGAATCCCGGAGACGATCAGGACGGCGATCGTCACCGCGGCGCTCTGGAAGGGAACCTCGGGACTTCGGAACATCTCGGCGGGGCTCGCCGCGATCGCGGAGGCGACCCCCTCGACGACGAAGACGCCGGCGACCAGCCCGAGGTAGCCGGCCAGCCCCGTCAGGATCAGGGATTCGAGGACGATCTGCGACGCGATCGACGCCGGCGTGGCGCCGACCGCCCGCCGGATGCCGATCTCGTTCGTCCGCTCGCGCACGATGACCAGCATGATGTTCGACACCCCGATGACGCCGGCGGAGAGCGTGCCGATGCCGACGATCCAGACCAGGGCGCGGATCCCGGCGAACAGCCCGCTCACCTTGTTGAAATCGACTTCCGAGTTGTAGTGGCCGAGGGCGCGCGCATCGTCGGGAGCGATCCGGTGGCGCTCCTTGAGCAGCGCCAGCGCTTTCGTCTCGAGCTCGGACGCGGGCACCCCGTCCTTCGCGACCAGCGCGAACCACCCGACGCGGTCGCCGTAGTTGAAGGCCGAGCGAAAGGTCGTGAACGGGACGAAGATCGTCTGCGCCTCGTCGCTGTCGTTTCCGTGGCCGCTCCGCTGCGGCTTGAACGACCCGATGACGCGAAACGACACGCCGTTGATCTTGATTGCTTGATCCAGCGGGTCTTCGTCCTTCGCGAAGAGCACCTCCTGGACCCGCGTCCCGATGACGGCGACCTTGCGCCGCTCCGCGAGGTCCAGCCGGTCGAGGAACCGGCCGGCGGTCAGATGGATCGGCTGCACGCGGGAGATCTCGGGCACGTCGCCGTAGATGCTGAACGCCCCCGTACGGGTCCCGCGCGTGACGTTGTTGCCTCCGCGGAATCCGCCGAGCTGGTTGCGCGGGCAGACGACACCCGCCTCCGGGACCTGGGCGCCGATTGCGGCGGCGTCGCCCGAGTCGAACCGGATCGAGCGCCCCGTCGGCATCCCGCGATACGGTTTCGTGGTGCGCTGCGACCAGACGAAGACGCTGTTGACCGCCCGCTCCGTGAAGTCCGCGCTGACCCCGTTCCAGAGGCCGTTCCCCGAGGCCAGCATCACCATCAGCATGAAGATGCCCCAGAAGACGCCGAACGCGGTGAGAACGGTCCGCGCCTTGTTCCCCCGGAGCGCGTCGTAGATCTCGCGCCAGTGATCGCCGTCGAGCACGGTCATCGTCGGGTCACCGGCGGCTCACTCGTTCCGAAGCGCATCGACGGGGCGGATCATGGCCGCGCGGCGCGCGGGCACGAACCCTGCGGCCACCCCCGCGACGATCAGAAGCAGCGTCGCTTCGATCGCCACCGCGAGATCGACCTCGGGGTTCCGGAAGAAATCGTTCCCCGAGAGCGCCGGCGCCAGAAGCTCGAGGAGCGCGATTCCGGAGACGAGGCCCACGTAGCCGGCGACGGAGGTGATCAGGATCGATTCCTGGAGCACGAGGCTGACGACCGACCACGGCGTGGCGCCCAGGGCCTTCCGCACCCCGATCTCACGCGTGCGCTCGCGCACCGTGATCATCATGATGTTGCTGACGCCGACGACGCCCGCCAGGATCGTCCCGATCCCCACGATCCACACGAACAGGCGGATCGCCGACATCAGGCTCGCGACCCGCTGGAACTCGACGTTGTTGTTGTTGACGAACACGGCGCGGGGGTCGTCGGGTGAAAATGCGTGCCGCGAAGCGATCCGGCGCTTGACGTCCTTCGCCATGTCCTCCGTCTGGGCCACCGGCGTGTCGCCGGTCGTCATCATGATCATCGCCACGCGATTGGCCCCGCCGAACGCCCGCTGCGCCGTCGTGATCGGGAGGTAGATCTTCTCCTGCTCGTTTTCGCCGCCGATGTCGGTGAAGGTCCCGACGATGCGGAACGCGACCCCGTTGATCTCGATGGTCTTGTCGAGCGCGGGCTCGTTCTTGAAGAGCGCGTCCTTCACGCGCACCCCGATCACGGCGACCTTCCTGTGCTCGGCGAGGTCGATCGGATTGATGAACCGTCCTTCCGTCATGATCGTCTTTTCGAGATACAGATGGTCGGGGTGCACGCAGCGCACGTCGAACGTCGTCGTCTGGTCCTTGTACCGCACCCGCAGGCTGCCGTTGATGTAGTAGCGGGAGGTGATGTGGTCGACCCCGCTCTCGCTCGTGCGCAGCTCCTCCCGGTCGTCGTTGGTCAGCTGCACGCGGCGCCCCGGCGACAGCCCCTTGTAGGGGACGCTCGTCTGACCCGGAAACACCCAGATGCTGTTGATGGCGTCGTCGCGGAACTGGTACTCGACGCCGTGCGACAGGCCTTCTCCCGAGCCCAGGAGCACGATGAGCATGAAGATGCCCCAGGCGACGGAAAACCCGGTCAGGAACGAGCGGAGCTTGTTCGCGCGGATCGTGTCGAGGATTTCCTGCCAGGTCGAAAGGTCAAGCATGCGCCGGCTCGAGGTCGGCGTGCTCGACGCGGCCGTCCTTCAGGCGAATCACGCGCTGCGTCATCGCGGCCACGTCGCGCTCGTGCGTCACCACGATGACGGTGACCCCCGAGGCGTTGACGTCCTGCAGGAGCTGCATGATCTCCTGCGTCGTCTTCGAGTCGAGCGCGCCCGTCGGCTCGTCGGCCAGGAGGATCTTGGGGTTCGCGACCAGCGCCCGGGCGATGGCGACGCGCTGCTGCTCGCCGCCGGACATCTCCGACGGCCGGTGCTCCGCTCGGGCGAGCAGCCCGACGCGCTCGAGGTACCGGCACGCGATCGCGAGGCGCTTCTTGCGCCCGAGGCCCTGATAGTAGAGGGGGAGGGCGACGTTCTCCGCCGCGGTCTTGAACGGGATCAGGTTGAACGACTGGAATACGAAGCCGATCAGCGTGCGGCGGTAGATGGCGGCCTTCGTCTCCGACAGGCCCTTCATCAAACGGTCGTCGAGGTGGTACGTGCCGCCGTCGTAGGAGTCGAGCAGGCCGATCACGTTCATGAGGGTCGATTTGCCCGACCCCGATGCGCCCATGATCGAAACCATCTCGCCCGCGCCGATCGACAGGTCGACGGACTTCAGCACGTGAAGGCGCTGCTTCCCAGTGACGTAAGACTTGTCGACCCCCGAAAGCCGGAGCATGAAGAAGATACGTTACACCACCGCGCGGAGTTCCGTTTTCGGGGTTCCCGGCGGCGCCGATGCGGGAGACCGCTCACGACCCCCAAGAAAGGAAAAGGGGTACCGCGATGCGGTACCCCTTGGTGTCCATTGCGCGATGTGCGCGAAGGAACTAGTAGCGGCGATTGCCGCCGCGGCCGCCTCCGCCGCCGTAACCTCCGCCGTAGCCTCCGCCACCGCCGCCAGCGGACCGCTCCCTGGCTTCGTTGACGGTCAGTGCGCGTCCGCCGAAATCGCGTCCATTGAGATCGCGGATGGCGCCGTCAGCGTCCTCCGAGCTGCCCATTTCGACGAAGCCGAATCCGCGGGGACGGCCGGTGTCGCGATCGGTCACGAGCTTGACCTCGGAGACCGTGCGGCCGCTCTGTGCGAAGAGGTCGCGGATCTGGGATTCGTCCGCAGAGAAGGGAAGGTTGCCGACATACAATCTGGTACCCATGCTCAGACTCCAAATGCCCTCATCGGGGGGCGCCGTTTCCGGGTCCTGACCGCCAGCCCGATCCGTCGGGTTGGAGTTTCTGCGCCTAGCAGCATCCGGCTTCAGCGCATCGCACTTCGTTTCAATACGAGAGGATGCCGACCAGAACCCGGCATCAGGGTAGGAGACGCGGCGGCGAGCGTCAAGGGGGGAAAACCCTTATGGGCGTGTTACTTGGACGCAACCGTCCGGCGAGACCCACGAGCTTCGAGGAGCCGTGCCACGCCCCAGCCTGGGGGCGGGGCATGGGGACACTTTCATCGCCGATGCACAAGCGCGTTCCTCACTCCGCGAGATGGCGGCACGCCATGAACCGCTCCGAGCGGCCGATCTCGGCGGAGGCGTTCCTCGTCGCGCTTTCGGAGCTCGGGGAATCGTTTGCGATCGAGCTGCACGCGTTCTGCCTCCTCCCCCGGCACTACCACCTGCTCGTGCGCGCAGAAGACGATGATCTCCTCGCGGGCCTCGGCCGCCTCGAGCGCGCCTGCGGCTTCGCGCCGGCGCGGCCGCCCCACGTGGTTCCGGTCGGGTTCGGCCGGCACCTGATCCTGGTCAGCCGGTACATCCACCTCGACCCGGTCGAAGCCGGCCTTTCGCCGATCCCGGAAGGCTGGCCGCACAGCAGCTTCCACGCGTACCTGTGTGGCCTGCTCGGCGCGCCCTGGCTGACGACCGAGGCGGTCCTGGGACTGTTCGGCGCGATCGGCGCGCGCCACCGGCACCGTGCCTTCGTCTACGCGGGCCTTGCGACCGAAGGGCGCGACCGGGACGGCCGGCCGTGCTGGAGGGACGTCCCCGCGGGTGGGGCGTCCGCCTCGGACCGTCTGTGGCGGATCGAGCCCGTCCTGCGCGTGGGCGCGCTCCCCGGCGGCTCAGGCGCGCGCGGCTTCGTCGCGCATCATGTAGATCTGCCAGAGGTCCCGGGAGCTGGTCCGAAGGAAGGGGGCCATGGCCAGCTTCCCGGTCGGGCCGATGCTCCGCTCGAGGTAGTCGAGCTCTTCGAGCTTTGCCTTGTCGGCGGCGTCGAGCACGACGGGGAAGCCCGCCTCACGCATCATCAATAGGCCCTTGGCGCGCAGCGACAGCTCGAGGTGAAGCCTGAGATAGCAGAGCATGTCCACCACGACCTCGCCGCGGAAACGCTCCTTGAGCGATTGCAGATAGGCGCCGACGTGCGATTGAGAGACCGTGCCCGCGAGGATCATCTCCAGGAGCTCCGTGTCGGCGTCGAACCCGACGTGCAGCCAGCCCTCGAGGGCCTTCTCGCTGCGCTGGAACACGAAGAAGATCAAGGGCGGCAGGACGACGATGATCAGGGCGGTGCTCAGGACCGGCGACACGAAGAAATGGTTGAACGTCGAATGGATCGACGCCGCGACCGCGAGGGCGATCGCCCAGCCGCCGGCGCGCAGGCCGCGCAGCTCGGTCAGGGCCTTTCCGCTGATTCCGAAGATCGCGGTCGTTCCGCCGTGCATGATCGCCGTGCCGAACCCGCGGACGATCCACAGGGATACACCGGGGCTCTCGAGCGAATACCAGTAGTAGACGTTCTCGACCAGCGCGAACCCCGTGCCGATCGCGAAACCGAAGATCGCCGCATCGACCAGGAAACCGACCCGGTTCGCGCGCACGAGCGCCACGACGACGAGCGCCTTGGCGGTCTCTTCGACCAGCGGGGCCGCATAGCGCGAGTACGCGCCGGCGGACACGCCGAGGCGCGCTTGCAGCGCGGCATTCCCCGCCCAGCAGGCCACGGCGAGAACGCAGCCCGCGGCGATCGC
Source organism: uncultured Acidobacteriota bacterium (assembly GCA_964647625.1). GTDB lineage: Bacteria > Acidobacteriota > Polarisedimenticolia > Polarisedimenticolales > DASRJG01 > DASRJG01. The sequence goes on along the minus strand of CAZYHZ010000030.1, from coordinate 19,008 downwards.
GGCGGCGATCCACTTGGGCCGGACGAGCTTGTAGCTGTCGAGGCTGGTCAGGGCGACGAGGAAGACGAGGACGGGCAGCAGCCCGACCAGAACCGTCACTGCATCACCTTGAGGGAGACGATCGCCTCGTGCCGCGTCGCTGCGCCCTCCTCGAACGCGGCGGCGTAGGCGAACGAGAGCGTCGTGTCGAGGCGCGAGAGCATCGTGAACCGGAAGTCGATCTGGGCGCCGGCATCCGCGATCTTCCGGTGCGTCGGATCGTGGTCGAAATCCGTCGAGAGCCCCGACACGAACACCGACGAGCGCATCCAGTTGGCGTAGAAGCCGGTCGCGCCGAGGCGGTTGAACCGGGCCGGCGGCAGGTTCCACTCCAGGATCGCCTTGCCGAACGTGCGGCCGCCCACCTCGTTGATCTCGAGGCCGGGGAACGCGTAGAAATTCCTGTACCGCCGGATGTCGCCGTGATCGATCCAGTTGTTCCCGAATCCTCCGAAGAAGAACTGCGCGAACGGGTTCGTCGGATCGCCTTTGCCCGCGCCCGCCGCAGTCCGAACCCAGATCGACGAATGGGACAGCCCGAGCTGGAACCCGACGTCGTAGGTGCCGAGAACCTGCGGATAGAAGCCGCCGGGCGGCGCGGTGGCGACGTCGCAGACGCCGCCGGGAGCCAGGGCCGGGTTGCACTGCGCCCCCGGCGTGTACGTCTCGCTCAGGTAGAGCTGCGCCAGCTGTCCCTTCTCGCCGTCGACCGCGCCGAGCGACGAGCGCACGTTCTGGAAGTTGAACTTGACGAAGGCCTGCGCGAGGCTCTTCGCGGGCGATGCGACGTTTTGATAGTACGGGAGCGTGTCGAGATCGCCGTAGTAGGCCCCGTCCAGGGTCATCGTCAGCTTCCGCGGCCGGTCGATGTAGAGCGTGCGGTCCCACGACGTTCGGACGGAATAACCCTTGCGGCTGACCTTCGTCGGGCCGAACAGATCGTAGAAGTCCGCCCCGTTCCACTTCGCTTCGACCTTCAGGTCGTACCGCTTGTATTGGAACTTGAAGTGGAGCCGCTCGTCGGACGGCAGCGTCTTGTCGGGCGAGTAGCTGACGTTGAACGTGAAGCGATCGAGCCCGATCGCGTCGGAAAGATTGACGCGCATCCCGGCGGCGACCGAGTCCTTGTATCCCTCGAGGATGGGGTAGAACGATTCCGTGGATACGTTGCGAATCGACCGGTAGGGCCCCTTGGAGACGACGAGATCCTCGACCGGAATCGCCGCCGGGGAGCCGAGCTTCCAGTCCTTGACCACGGGATGCTTGTCGACCAGCTCGGCGCCGAGGAACGAGATGGCGCTCACGTCTTCGAGAGGCTTCGGATCGATCGTCGCCGGGACGAATCCGGCCCCCGAGTAGCGGAAGACGAACATCGACCCGTCCGCGCGGGGGATGGGATGGAAGAACCCGGTCTCGGCGTTCGAGAGCGCGTCGGTTTTTCCGCTCGCGAGATCGTAGCGGAAGATGTTCGAGACCCCCGTGTAATACGAGCTTCCGTACAGCGACTTCCCGTCGGCCGAGAACGTGAAATTCGACGGAATGAAGGTGCCGAAGTCGAACGTCGCGACCGCGTCGGCCTTTCCCGCCAGGAGGTCTTCGGTTTTCATGACGTGGACCGAGTGCAGCCCGTCGATCCCTCCGATCGACGCCGAGATCAGCGACCCCTCGGGCTACACGTCGAGGTCGTAGGGCACATCGCAGTACGGCCACGAGTAAACCTGCCTCCACTCCGTGTAGGGGTAGGGGATCTGCACGAGCGTGGCGATTCCCCACAGGTGCCGGATCCCCCACAGCGCCTGGGTCGAGCGATCGAAGACGAGATCGCCGATACGCGCGTCCTTCAGGAGCAGCTTGGATTCACCCGATTGCGGATCGAGGCTCCGGATGTCCCGGTGCTCGGCGTTGTCGGTCGTGTAGAACAACAGGTGCCGCTTCGGGTCGTACGCGAGCGAGGTCACGGTGAACAGCACCGGCCCCTTGACCTCGCGGATCGGCTCGACCGTCCCGTCGTCGAGCGAGATCGCGCCGACGTGCGCGACGAGGCCGGGATAGTTGAACGCAACGTAGAGCTTCTTGCGCTCCTCATCGACGAACGCGCGCGAGACCGACCCGAGCGCGCGCTGCGAGACGTCACGCGAAGCCGTCGTCGGGTACTTCCGGATCGCCTCCAGGTTCCGGTTCTGGAAGTCCTTCTCGAACGCGATCCAGTCGGCCCAGACGGAAGCCAAAGGCGCGCCGAAAACGGCCTCGAAGTTCTTCGTGAAGTACGCCTTGCTCTGGTCCCCACGTGAAACCCACAGGACGACCTTCTCCGGAGAGTACCGGTAGGCCAGATACGTCATGAAGCGCGTGCCGTACAGGTACGAGTTCACCTCCACCTGGAAGTCGGTCTTGATGCCCTGCGCGACGAGCCCGACCGGATCGAAGAACCGGCTCCCGTCCTTGACCATCGAGCGGAACACCATCTCGTCGTAAGGCCCCTGCGCGCGCCCTTGGCCCCCGGCCATCCACGTTTCGAGGAATACGGCGATCCCTTCCATGTACCAGCCCGGCGTCGCGCCTCGCGGCGTCGTCAGGTAGTAGTAGAGGATCGACTCCGGGTCGTCGTTGTTGGGGAGCACCTTGCCGCCGAAGAACGCCCTCGCGCGGCGGTCGGACTTCGAGGCGCCGTCGACCGACGCGATGTGGACGAGCTCGTGGTTCATCAGCCAATTGAACCGCTCGTTCGGGGAGACCGCCTCGTACGCCGTCGACATGGGCTCCATCTCGATGGCGAGGAAGTTCCGCGGGATCGACGTCGCGCTCGCGTTCCCCATGTCCGAGAAATCGTTGAGCAGGACGGTGATCTTCTCGGACGGGGTGTAGCCGAGCAGGTGCTCGTGAAACCGGAGCGAGTTCGTGAAGCAGCGCTCGATGTGGGGGACGAGGTAGGTCTGGAACGGGTCGATGTAGAGGAGCCTGAGGTCGGTCGTTTCTTGGCTGGAGAACTGAGCGCCGGCGCCGGTGGCGGCCATCCAGATCGCCGCGAGCCAGAAGGGCAGCCGTCGAAGGCGCCTTGGCGTCACCCCCACCCCCCCCTCGCAAAACGCAACGAGGGAGGCTCACTCGAGCCTCCCTCGTATGAGGAGATGGATTGTAACCGCGTTTCGGCCCGCAAACGGGGCGAGTTACCGGGTGGACTAGTACCTGTAGGCTTCGCTCGTATTGAACTGCTTGATGGCCTCGCTGTTGGCGAACTGCTTGTAGGCCTCACTGTTCGCGAACTGCTTGTAAGCCTCGCTGTTGGCGAACTGCTTGTAAGCCTCGCTGTTCGCGAACTGCTTGTAGGCTTCGCTGGTGTTGAACTGCTTCATCGCCT
>CAZYHZ010000030.1:0-15511 GCA_964647625.1 uncultured Acidobacteriota bacterium | reverse complement strand
GCGAACTGCTTGTAGGCCTCGCTGTTGGCGAACTGCTTGATCGCGTCGTTGGCCATGACCGCGCGGCTGACGAGCACGAATCCCGCGGCGGGATCCTTCATGATCCGCTCGAAGTTCTCGTTCTGCGCGAGCGCGTTGATGTCTTTCGGCTCGACTTTGACGTCGGCGCCCGTGATCTGGGTCGAGTGATAGCGCTGGGCCGCCCCGATCGTGCCCGCCGCGTCCTTGGGCGGCGGCGGATAGTTCTGGAAGAACACGACGAGCGCCGCTGCGGCGATCACGCCCCCACCGATGAAGAGCCACTTCTTGTTCGAATTCTGCACGGCCATGACCTTCTCCTCCGCCCGTAGGCTCAGCCGAAATGAAGTTTCGTTAAATCTACAAACGAGCCGGCGAAAAGTTGGTCCCTTTCTTGCCGGCGGTAAAGTTCATTGGCGCCTGGGAACCCGGACCGACCCGACGGATTGCGACTGGCCCCCCTTCACCACCCAAACTTCGATGCGATCGGGGTCGCCGGCAGGGTCGTGCCGGAGCACGAGCTCGGCCGGGACGCCCGCCGCGGTCAGATCGAGGCGGCCGGCCGATTCGGGAGCCAAGGTCCCCGAAACCGCGCGCTCGGGGACGGCGGGACCGAACGGCGTGCCGGCACTCAAGGCCTGCATCCCCACGATCCCGAGCGCCGCGCCCGCCGCGAGCACATAGGCATAGCGGAGGGCGATGCGCCCGCCGGGCCAAGCGGACCGGAAGCGGTCGACGATCGACTTCCGATCGCGGGTCGCTGGGCGCCGGATCGTCCTCATGACCGAGGCCGCCAAGCCGGCGGGTGGCTGCTCCCGGCGGACCTGCGCGAGGGTGTCGGATAAACCGCGCATCCGGCGGTATTCCTCCCGGACCTCTGGATCGCCGGCGATCGCCGCTTTGAGCCGCGCCAGCTCGGCCGGAGAGGCAAGACCGTCCAGGTCGGCATGGATCAGCTCGAGAATCTCGTTAGAAACGCTCATCGGAGTATGCCTCTGGCCTCGAGCCGCTCGCGAAGCTCGCGGCGAGCTGAAAAAAGCCTTGATTTGACTGTCTTTTCTGGGATGCCGACGATCTGAGCGATCTCGTCGTAGGAGCAGCCTTCGAAATGCCGAAGGACGAGCACCGTCCGGTAGTCGGCGGAAATGCCCATGAGGGCGTCCTGAACGTGAACGCTGAGGTCGGAGCCGACCAGGCTGTCTTCGGGATTGCGAGCCGTCGAGATCCGATCGCCATCGAGCGATTCGAGGCGGCCCTTTTTCTTGATGTGATTGAGGGTCTCGTTGATCGCGATCCGGTAGATCCAGCTGAAGAATTTGTGCTCGTGATCGAAGGAGCGAAGCTGCTCGTAGGCCTTGACGAACGACGATTGGGTGAGGTCGGACGCGTCGTCCCGGTCGCGGACCATCCGAAGGACGGCACTGAATACCGGCCCGTGATACCGCAAAAGCAAGATCTCGAAAGCGTGCTCGTCACCGCCCAAGCTCCTCGCCACCAGCTCGTGGTCCGTTGGCTCAGTCGTCATAACTACACGCTCGGGCTCGAAAAGTTGGCTGCTTTCAGGGTTTGGGCGGCGATTCGATCTCGAAGACCCTTTCGAAGCCGGAATAGTGGAAAACCTCGCGGACGTGGCCCCTCACGTTGACGAGCTTCAATCCCAGACCCTTGGCCATCAGCCGCTTCTGGGTCGCCAGCAGGACCCCGAGGCCCGCCGACGAAATGTACTGAAGGTCCCCCAGATCGACCGTACGGGACTCCGAGACGGCCGACAGGAACGTCTCGGCCTTGTCGGCCTCGGACGCGTCGAACCGGCCGGAAAGGACGATCGTGCCGCCGTCTCCAACTTTTATGTCGAGCATGTCAGGACTCCAGGACCTTGACGAACGTCGTCGTGCTTCGCCCGTCCACGTATTCATAGTCGATCTCGTCGACCATCTTTCTCAAGAGATGAATCCCCAAGCCACCGGGCCTCCGTTCGTCGGCGCCGCGGGTCACATCGACGTCCGGCATGGTCCGGATGTCGAACGGGGCCGCCACGGTCTCGCTGAGACGGATGACGAGCCGGCCCGCATCCTTCGAGATCTCGAGAAGGATGTCCGACGACGGGCCCCGGGAATACTTCACGAGGTTCGTGAACCATTCCTCGATGACGAACTGCATGGGAAGGCGGTGCTCCTGCGCGATCGCCGTCCCCGAGAAGTAGCCGTCGATGAACCGGAAGACGTCCGGCAGGCAGTCCGCGCTCCGCGGAAACGTTCGCCCGGCGGTCGCTCCGATCGGTTCCGACAATCCCCCTCCCCCTCGAAAGACCACCGGTAAGTCTACTCCCGGCGTGTCGACAAAAAGAGGTGGAAGGCTCTACGCGGAATCCCGAACGTCGGGTGTCGCGACGGCGAAGAGTGACAAGCCCGTCGGAGGTCCGATCCATCGCTCGAGGGGAAGCGCGATGCGCGAGATCACATCGAACGCCGAGACTTGAATCGCCGGCAACCGATCGCGGCCGAGCAAGCGCGAGTTCAGCCACCATCCGGGCATCCCCGACGCGTTGAACCAGCGGAGCGTCTCGACGCGGAAGCCCGCGGCGCGCAGCGCCCGTTCGAGGCCCGCGCGCGTGTAACGCCGCAGGTGCCCGACTTTTCGATCGAGCGGACCGTAGAGTCCGGGATGAGCGGGGACGAGAAGGACCAGGCGGCCGCCCGACGGCGCGAGGATCTGCCGCGCGTTGGCGAGCGCCCCCGCATCGTCTTCGATGTGTTCGAGGACGTTCAAGCACACGATCGAATCGAGCGTCGCGCCCTCCCGGATCGGGGGCAGCGGATCGAGCATGCGCCATCTCAAGAGCTCGAGGTTGTCGTAGCCGCCCATCGCGGAGCGCATCCGCGCGAGCACCTCCTCGTCCGGGTCGGTGGCGACGACGTCGGCGCTCGCGAGCAGCTGCTCGGTGAGGTTGCCGTGGCGCGAGCCGACCTCGAGGATCCGCCGTCCGAGCCAGGGCCGGATCATCTCGTGGATCTTGCGGTTGAGATAGCGGAGGCCGCGCATTCTCTCCAGCGTATCCTCGAGGACGGCGCCCTCGACGAGGTCGCTCGAGAACCGGTACCGGACGATGCAGGCGATCGCCTCGATCCCGTCCTTCCAGGTGATCTTCTTGCCGGCCTCGTAGCCGCGGCCGGCGTACGAGATCGGGACCTCGTAGATCCGATAGTGGAGCCGGGCGAGCTTCGCGGTGACCTCGGGCTCGAAGCCGAAGCGATCGCTCTTCAGCCGGAGCGACTTGATGACCTCCGACCGGAACGCCTTGTAGCAGGTTTCCATGTCGGTGAGGTTGAGGTCGTTCATCATGTTCGACGCCGTCGTGAGGATCTTGTTCCCGACCGCGTGCCAGAAAAACAGCACGCGCCGTTCCTCTCCCAGGAAGCGGCTCCCGAATACCGCGTCGGCCCTCCCGTCGAGGAGCGGATGCAGCAGCGTCGGGTAGTCGCGCGGGTCGTATTCGAGGTCGGCGTCCTGGACGATCACGAAATCGCCGGTGGCCTCGCGGAAGCCGCGCCGGAGCGCCGCTCCCTTGCCGCGGTTTTCGGGCTGGAGCAGCCCGCGCACCTCGACGCCCGAGAGCACGCCGTCGGGGATGCCGCGGCGGGCGAGGGCGGGTCGCAGCTCGGCGCCGGCGTCCCGGGCGAGCGCCTCGACGACGGCCCGCGTGCCGTCCGTCGACGCGTCGTCGATGACCAAGATCTCCTTCGTCAGACCGAGCGGCGCGAGGTCGACCGCGAGCACCGAGCAAAGAATGGAGCGAAGCGTCCTTCGTTCGTTGTAAACGGGGATGACGATCGACAGCTTCCGCAAACGGCCCCTCTGCTTCTCGATAGGAACGAGGGAGTTTCCCTTTTTCGCCGCAGCGGCGTCAAGGCGAAGCGGGCCGCCGGGCCAGGAGGATCACGGCGGCCATGACGACGGCCGTTCCGAGGATCGACGTCCACGAGGGCGGCGTCCCGAACAGGAGCCAGCCGAACAGAACGCCGAACGCCGGCCCGGTCATGGTCACCGCCGTCGCGCGGGCCGCACCGGCGCGCGCCAGGCCCGACGTGAGCGTCGCCTGACCGAGGAGCGCCGACGCGAACACGAGGAGGTGACCTGCGACCTCGACGGCATCGTGCGGGATGGCGGCGCGCCCGGCGTGGAGCGTGGCCACGAGAGAGAAGGGGATCGATGCCAGCGGAAACCAGATGAGGATCGTCAGCGTGTTCTCGGACTTCGAGAGCTTGCGGACCGCCATGTACGCGATCCCGGAGAACATCGATCCCATAAGGCCGATCAGCGCGGGGCCTCGAAGGTGCCCGGCCGGCCCGACGATCAACGCGACGCCGCCGAGTGCTGCGAGCACGAGCGGCCAGTGCCACGGTCCGGTCGGCTCGCGCAGGACGAACGGGGCAATCGCCGCGACGAAGATCGGATGGCTGTATTGCAGCAGGACGGCATCTCCCAGGGGCAGATGCTGGACCGACCAGAAGTAGCAGGACAGCGCGCCGTATCCGAGAAGGCCGCGCAGTAGGAGGATTCCCGGCCGCCGCCCGAGGACGGGCACCCCCTGACGGCGCGCGAGGATCATGAACGTCGCCGTCATCAGGATGCCGCGCGAGAGGACCACGGCCTGCATCGGCGTGTGCGGCAACATTTTCTTGGCCACCGCGGCCATGAGCGCGAAGCACGCGGCGGAAACGACCATGAGAGTCAGCCCGAACCGCTCCCCCGAGCGGCGCGCGTGCTCGGACACGGCGGCCCGCACGTCGGCGAGTCCCGTCAGGAGCAGGGATCTGGTGTTCCCGAGAAGGCGCACGCCGATCCTCCGGTCGAGGATCGTATCGTCCGCCGCAAGTCCGCATTGATAGCCGCGGTCTACGGGTGTAGCGTTTTTCGCGACCCAAGGGGGGGATGCGATGCGCAAAGTGCTGGCGGTGCCGGCGGCCGTGCTGGCTTGGGCTGCGACGTCTGCGGCCGATGCGCCGATCGGGCGGCTTCCGACCGACGTCGTTCCGGTCTCCGAGTCGATCGTGCTCGATCTCGATCCGCGCCAACCCACCTACACCGGGTCCGTCGAGATCACGATCGACGTGAGGAAGGCCGTCACGTCGGTGCGATTTCACGCCGAATCGATCCCGGTCCGCAAGATCGAGCTGCGCCGGCCGGGGAGCGACGCACCGCCCGCCGAGTTGTCCGGGGCCGCGCTGCCGGACGGACAGTTCGAAGCACGCGCCGCGACGCCGATCGCCGCGGGGCGCTACGTCCTGAAGGTCGATTTCGACAACGCCTTCGACACGGAGGCGAGAGGGCTCTACCGTCTGAAGTTCGACGGGGAGTGGTACGCGTTCACGCAGTTCGAGGCCATCGATGCGCGCCGGGCGTTTCCGTGCTGGGACGAGCCTTCCTTCAAGATCCCATATCGGTTCACGCTGACGGTGCCCGCGGCCGAAATGGCCATCGCGAACACGAAGGAAGCGACGTCGACCGAGCGCGACGGCCGCCGGACCGTGGCGTTCGCCGCGACGCGGCCGCTGCCTGCGTATCTCCTGGCGGTTGCCGTCGGGCCGTTCGAGACGGTCGAGATCCCCGGAACTTCGATTCCGGCCCGCATCGTCACCCCGAAGGGTCAATCCGGGATGGCCGGCACCGCCGTGGCGATGACGCCGCCGATCCTTCAGGCGATCGAGCGATGGTTCGGCGGCCGCTACCCGTACGACAAGCTCGACCTGATCGCCGTCCCGGAATACTGGTACGGCGCGATGGAAAACCCGGGCGCGATCACGTTCCTCGACCGAGTGCTGCTCATGGACCCGAAAACCGTCGACGTCGGGCAGCGGGAGCATTTCGCCGTCGACACCGCCCACGAGATCGCCCACATGTGGTTCGGGGATCTCGTCACGATGGCGTGGTGGGACGACCTGTGGCTGAACGAGTCGTTCGCGTCGTGGATGGAGGACAAGATCACGGCCGAGGTCTTTCCGGAGTTCGAATCCTCGGCCGGCGAGGTGGCCTCCGCCCAGCGCGTCATGGGCCTCGATTCACAGCTCACCACGCGCGCCATGCGCCAGCCTGTCCGGTCGATGGATTCGCTGCTCCAGTCGGCGGATGCGCTCGCGTACGCAAAAGGTTCCGCGGTGCTTCACATGGTGGAGAGCTGGGTCGGCCCGGAGGAGTTCCGCCGGGGCGTGATCACCTACCTCGACGCTCATGCGGACGGCAACGCCGTCGGCCGGGATCTCTGGACCGCCCTCGGCGCGGCGTCGGCGCGCGACGTCGAGGCCACGCTCTCGTCGTACCTCGACCAACCGGGCGTGCCGCTCGTCATCGTCGAGCCGCAGGGCGGCGGGCGCGTTCGCCTCAGCCAGACCCGGTTCGTGAACGCCGACGCCAAGCCGGCGAAGAGCCAGCTCTGGCAGGTCCCGGTCATCCTGCGCTACCTGGACGGCGACACCGCCGTCGACCAGCGCGTGCTCCTGACGAAGGCCTCTCAGGTCGTCGCGCTCGAGACGAAGGGCGCACCGTCTTGGATTTACCCCAACTCCGGGGAGATCGGCTATTACCGGTGGTCGCTGCCCGAGGAGTCGTTCGACCGGCTCGCGGCGGCGGCACCGGCGGTGCTGGAGAAGCGAGAGCGGATCGGATTCCTCGGCAACGCCGCGGCGCTGCTGAGCGCCGGGCGCCTCCGGGGCGCGCAGTACGTCAAGGTCCTTCAGAAGTTCGCCTCGGATCCGGACGCCCAGGTCGTCCAGGGGGTCGTGCGCGGCCTCGAAAAGATCCGCGGCACGTTCTTCGTCGGGGCACGGGAGGCCGAGTTCGCCCCGTTCGTTCGCCGCGTCCTTCGGCCGGCGCTGGAACGGATCGGCGAGACGCCGCGTGCGGGCGAGCCCGATCCCGTCACGGCGCTCCGCCCGCAGCTTCTCGAGTTCCTCGGAGACGCCGGGCACGACGAGGCCGTCCTCACGCTCGCCGAGCGGTGGGCCGCGTCGTCGACCGCCGATCCGTCGTCGGTCGATCCTTCGCTTCTCGACGTGGCGATCAAACTGTCCGCGATCCGGGGCGACGCCGCGCTCTTCGACCGTTACCGGGCGCGGTTCGAATCGGCGAAGGTTCCCGCCGAGCGTCGGCGGTACCTGTCGGCGCTCGGAAACTTCCGCGATCCGGCGCTCGCCGAGCGGGCGATGGCGTACGCGCTGTCCGGGCCGCTCCGCCCGCAGGAAGTGCTCACGATCCCTCGGATGCACGCCGACGTGCCCGGCTCACGGGCCCGCACGCTGGCCTGGGTGACCGGGCACTACGCCGAGATCGCGAAGCGCATCCCTTCCGACTTCATGGTCTTCCTTCCGCACATCGCCGGCGGCTGCTCTCTCGAGGACGGCCGGGAGGCCAAAGCGTTCTTCTCCGCCCCCGAGCACTCTCCGCCCGGGACGTCGACCGAGCTGGCGCGGGTCGAGGAGTCGATCGGCGCCTGCGTCGGGCTCGACGCGCGCGAGGGCGCTTCCGTTCGCGGCGCGGTCATGTCCACGCCGTAGGGTGCGACCTCGGCGGCCGGTGCGCCGCGGAGAACTCGCGGACGAGATCCGTCGATTCCTGCTTCACGCGGCGCAGCGCCTCGGCGGCGGCGCTCGCAAGCGCGGCGTCGCCGCGATCCCGGGCCCGCACCCTGAGCGCCGAAAGCCAGCTGGACAGGACGTGCCGGTCCTGAATCCGGCCCAGGCTCTTCTGCATCTCGTTCCACGGGAGCGCGGTCCCGGAGTCGAGTCCGGTCACGCGATCCGAGAGCTCCGCGGCATACCGGAGCCGGCGGGCGGCCCGGCGGGCGCGGTGCAACGCGTCGGCGCCGGGCCGCCGCGCGGCCGCAAGAACGCGTGCGATCCGGCCTTCGTCCCGCGCCCGGATCGCGGCGATGCGGGCCTCCACCTCGTCGCGATCGCCGCGCGCGGTCGCGGCCAGTCCTCGAAGGTCTCGCGCGAGCCGAGAGTCGTCGATCGCGGCGAGCGCTCGTTTCGAGGACGCGCGTGCCCGTGCGCGTGCGCTCCGGAGGGCACGCAGCAAGCCTTTCCAGTCCCCCCTCGTGGGGCTCGAGCCGAGGATCTCGATTCCGACGTCGAGATCCCGGCCGCGGGAGAGCGCCCGGGCGATGTCGCGGAGAGCCCGGTCGGCTCGCTTGGCTCGCTTGCCCTGGGGAGCGGCGGCGAGCAGCCGGAGCGCCGAGCGCAGCCGCCGCGCGACGACACGGGCGTCATGGACCGCTTGCTCGTTCCCGTCGAAGGCTCCCGGATAGGCGTCGAGGAGGGCAGCGCTCAAGCGTCGCACGAGGTGGGAGGCGTCTTTTTTCGGTCGAGCCCGTACCGGCTGGACAATCTTCATCCGGGGGCCAGTGTACGGTGCCTGCGAGTCGCCGTCAGGGCGGCGCCGGAGGCGACGTCTTCCACCGGCGATGCATCCACAGCCAGAGATCTGGGCGCTCGCGAACCTGGTCTTCGAGCAGCCGGGTCGTCTCTGCGGTGATCCGGTGCACGTCCCGCTCCCGGTCACCCGTCAGATCGGGGAATCGGAGGCGGAGGTAGACGATCCGCCAGCCCCCGTCGCTCTCCGGGTACGAGAACGTCGCGACGATCGCAGCACCGGTGCGCAAGTGCAACGTTCCGACGGTCGCGATCGTCGACGCCTGGCGCCCGAAGAACGGCACGAAGATCCCCGCCTCTCGCGCGTCCTGGTCGATCATCACGGCGACGCCCAGGCCCCGATCGAGCGCGCGCAGCGAGGCGCGCACGGCATCGGCCTTCGCGACGATCTCGTTGCCCGATCCCGAGCGCATGCGGGCGAGCATCGCTTCGAGACGCGGCTCCTCCATCGGCTTGGTGATCAGGAGGAGCGGGCAGCCGAGAAATCCCTGCATGTACGCCGTCAGCTCCCAGTGTCCGAAGTGGCCGGAGATCAGGAGCACGCCGCGGCCCTCGCGGTAGGCCTCGCGAATGTCGTCGACCCCGTCGTATCGGACACGGGTTCCGATGTCGGCGGGGGAGAGCCGGTGGAAGGCAGCCGTGTCGGCGGTGATGCGGCCGTAGTGGCGCCAGCACGCGAGCGCGATCCGGCGTCGTTCATCCGCCGATTTCGAGCTGCCGAACGCCGTCTCGAGGTTCCGGAGCGCGACCGCCGTGTGCTTGCGGTCAAGGTGGAATGCCAAGCTTCCGGCGAGAGCGCCGATCCCGAGAAGGACCCGGCGGGGAAGCCACCGTGCGAGCCCGAGGAGCGTGCGGGCCGCGACGACCTGGGCTGCAGCGCGCAGGCGTCTCGAAGGAGAACGACGCGCGCCCATGCTCGGGGCTTTTCGGGGCGCGGACTAGGGCGCGGAGGGCGACGCGTTGCCGTTGCTGCTGCTTCCGCCGCCGCTCAGGGCGAGCGCCAGGATGGCCGCGCCGCCGAGCACCATGCCGACGATCGGGCCGGGCCTCTTGTACCAAGGCACGGCACCCTTATCCTTCTTGTGGTCGTCGTTGCTGGCCGTCGCGGTCGTGGGGCTTCCGGGGGCTGCGCCCTGCTTGAACCGGACGTTCAAGCGGGTCGTTCCGGCGGTCAACACGCTCACCGGCGGGATGTCCTGTACCGGAAGCTTCGTGACGCCGTCCGATGCGATGACTTCCTGCACCTTGTACCGGCCGCCGATCGGAACCGACGCCGAGTAATTACCCTGTGCGTCCGTCGGCTCGCTGGTGAAATCTTTGTCGTTTGCCATGTCGTGAAGGACGACCTTGAAGCCGGAGGCGGGCTTGCCGGAGGGGTCGAGGATCACGCCGGCGATCGCGCCGGTCGAGGCTTGCGCGAAGACGTTCGCGGAGGTTCCCATGAAGAGAGCGAGGCAAGTCAACACAGCCAGCGACTTACGAAAACCGCCAAGTCGAAACGCGCGAAGCTTCATGAAATCTCCTCCGGCGAAGCACCTGATATCGCCGTCGCCGATTCTCTATGGATGATCGACGACATGTCAAGACCGATCACGGTCCATCCAATTGCCAGAAACAATTTCGTGGCACTCATCCAAAGTGCCGAGGTAAATGTAGGTCCAGCACGGGCGAACGCAACCCGGTGCAATCTGAACGAAAACGATCGACCGCCGGTATACGGATCCCGGCCTGCCGAACCCTCGGAACCATTCGATTTCATCGAGCTCGGTGAAGAGTCGCTCGGGATCCGGGATTTCGTACAGCTCGCCGGTCACCTGGGTCGCTCCCCGGACGAGCCCCGGGTATTCGCCGAGGTGGAAAAGGGCCCCTCTCGTCGTCCCGAGGCCGGCTGCCTCGAGGTGATGCCGTTTCAGGACGCCGTGGCGCTCCTGGCCCCGGCGCAGGGTCCCGTACACGAATAAAGCGGTCACCGGACCCGGATGGGGCTCTCCGCGCGCGACGGCATCGAGCACCGCGGTGTCGATCGAGTGCGCGCCGTAGCCGCGCCGCACGACATCGAGGTATCCGGCCGCCGGCGCCACGAACCCCGACCGCTCTCCTTTGACCTCGTAGACCTGAACGGGGGTCTCCTCGCCGTCGCGGAGCGCGATCGCCGGGAACCGCCGGTAGGAGTGACCCTCGCTCTCTTTCCGGTCGAGCGCCGTCCACGATCGCTCCGAATCGACCTCGAGGACGACCCCTTCGACCGCACAGCCTAGGGCCGGCACCACGTCGAGCACCCCGCCTCCACGCGTGGCGGATCGATGCGAGAACCGAAGCTGCCGGTCCGGGAGGTAGGCCTTGCCGCAAGCGGTGATCTCGATGGGCTCGAGCCCCCGGTCTTCGCACCACGCGGAGAGATTGGCTCGATCGAGGTTCGACCCGTAGGCGAAGTAGCTCACAACCCGTCGCGCGTTTGGATCGTAAGCTCCATCAGATCGTCGAAAACGCGCTTCGCGCCCGCGGCGTCGCGAGGACCCTCGCCCCGTCCGGAGACGGTCGGTCGCGCGGAGGCGAACCGGTCGATGATCTCGAAGAGCGCATCGGCGCCGAGCGTCCGTCGCGCACGGACCAGGCGCGAGGCCGCGTGGCTCACCGCGTCCCCGGTGACGCGCGCGTAGGCGTTGACTTCGGCCGAGCGCACGCCGAGGTCCCGAAGCATCTCGCGCACGGGGCGGTGGGTCAGCCGGGCAGCGCGTCGCACCAGCGCAAGATACGCCGCCTGGAACTCCGACGCGTGTCGTTTTCGGCTCGGCGTCGCCACACGATCGACGCGAGAGGCATAGGACGAGGCGGCGATGTCGAGAAGGACGGCGGCCGGAAGCGGCTGAGGCTCGTGCATGTAGGCGCGCGGAAGCTCGCGGAGCAGGTCCCGCGTCGAGTAGACCGCGTTCCACGTGATCCCGTCGGGCACGGCGACCCGCCCGCGGTGCGATCGCCTCGTCTCGAACCAGCGGTGGGCCCGGTCGAAGCGGCGGATCAGCGGGCGCGCCGAGGAGACGAGCGCGTCTTCGGCTTTTCGTGAGAATCCCATGTGCCGCATCAGGAGCCGGTCGCGCGTGTCCTCGTAGGCGCGATCGAACAGCGACAGGATCGGATCGTTCGCGAATGCGGAGAGAGGCTTGCGCCGGCCGGCGATCAGGGCGTCGGCAATTTGCGCGAAGCAGCGAACGATCGCCTTGGCCTTCGCCTTCTGCTCGGGGATCGTCGTCGACCACCGCGGGCCGTCGTCGAACCGGTACTCGCGATGGTAGAGGCCGAACTGCCGGACCGAGCCGTAGTCGATGATCGACCCGTCGATCAGGACGTTGTCGCCGTCCCAGTCGAGCCAGCAGAAGACGTACTCGCGCTCGAACACCGCCGCGATCCGCCCGAAGTCCCGCGCCGCCGCTTCCGCGAACGCGCGGTAGGCGAGAGGCCCGCGCGGAGACGCCGGCAGGGCGGCGTTGTCCCGCTGCCTGCCGATCGCGTAATCGACCGTCGCACGCAGTCGAGCCAGGTCGTTCTGCTTGAGCGGGGCGAACAGGTGGGAGGGGCGGAGGAGGTTGCGCGCGGCCCTCACGTTGATCGCGAACCCGCCGGGAAGGGCGATGACCGCGAGCACGCGCTCGGTGCCGATGTCGCTCCGGTGGAGCACCTCGCTCATCAGCGCCGCCGCGAACCCTTCCTCGATCGACGCCGTGCCGCAGCCGTACGACGCCGTGCGGCTTCCCGTCTTGTAGAATCGGTGGGTCGCCGCGGTCGCGGGGCACAGCCGCGTGACGCCGGTGCCGCAACTCGAGATGTCCCAGCTCACGCCGTCGTGGCGGACGTGTCCGTTCCAGATGCTCCGCCCGTCTCCCGACGTCGCTCCGGTGCGTCCGGGGTGCTGGAGCTGGAGGTAGCGCGTCGCCATGTAGCGGCGGGGCAACGACTCGCTCGCGCGGACGCGCAGGCCGTGCGCTAGGTCGTACTCGTTGACGATGACGAGCGCGAACGCGTCGAGGATCGCACGCCTGAGACCCCGAGTCATCGCGGCCGGGTGATCGTCGCGGATCAGCCCCATCTCTCTCGCGAGGGCGAAGTTGAAGTAGGCCACCTGAGCGTTCTTCAGGCGGCGGGCGCAATAGTCGACGTGGCCTCCGGGAACCCGATCGCGGAATGGATGCGTCCCGTCGATCGTGGAGAACGAGGCATAGGGGCTTCGCTCCCGGGCGCGTGCGGTGGCGTGTCGCAGAAGCGTCCTCCTCGGCGATTCCACGAAAAGCTAGTTCCCGCCCCGGTTCCGAGGCAAATTGGGCGTGCCCGTGGCACCATGGCCCGCATGGCCGATCGCTCCAACAACCCCCAGCACGATCAGATGGCCGACGAGTCGATGGTGCGAAACCTGGCGTATCAGGCCGACGCGATCTGGCCTCAGGAATCGACGATTTTCGAGGGGTACGCGCTCTCTGGCGCGCTCGACGTGCTCGACGTCGGGTGCGGGACGGGGGAGATCACCGGTCGGCTTGCGGCAATGTATCCGCAGGCGAGCCTCTCCGGCGTCGACCTCATCGATGAGCATCTGGCCGTGGCCCGCGCGCGATGCGCACCGATCGGTGAACGGATCTCGTTCCGGAAGGCCGACGCGTTCGCGCTGCCGTTTCCCGACCGGAGCTTCGATCTCGTCGTGTGCCGGCACATGCTTCAAGCCGTGCCCCGCCCGGAGGAGGCGATGGCGGAGATGGTCCGCGTCGCGCGGCCCGGGGGCCGCCTGCATTGGCTCGTGGAAGACTACGGAATGATCCACATGCACCCGACGCGTCTCGACGTCGACCGGTTCTGGGTCGAGGGACCGCCGAGCTACGGAGCGG
This sequence comes from uncultured Acidobacteriota bacterium, assembly GCA_964647625.1. Lineage (GTDB taxonomy): Bacteria > Acidobacteriota > Polarisedimenticolia > Polarisedimenticolales > DASRJG01 > DASRJG01. The sequence goes on along the minus strand of CAZYHZ010000030.1, from coordinate 2,196 downwards.
CGGTCGGGACCGACCTGCACATCGGCCGCACGGCGTACGGCCGCGTGCAAGCGCTTCCCGTCGAGGACGTGGCGATGCATTACGTCGTCGTCGACACACTCCGTGTGCCGCGTGAGACGTTCGCGGGGATCTGGGAGGCGTGGCGCGACGGCTACGTGGGGGTCATCGGGCAGCACACGCGGTTTTCCTCGGAAGAGGCCAAGGCCCTGTTCGAGGACATGATCGCGTGCATCCGGGACCCCGACGGTTACGCCGTGTGGCAGGTGCCGATCCTTTCGGCACGAAAGCTTCGCGACGCTTAGCCGGTTACGGAAATTGCTCTGGCGAAATGCCCCGAACCGGGGTACACCGTTCGACGGGATGAGACGAGCCGCTTCGCGCACGATGCCTGTCCTGGCCGCGCTGGCATTGGCGGCCTGGGGCACGGCGGCGGCCGCCGCCCCGGCACCGCGCACGACGATCTCATTGGCGGGGCGCGACGATTCGACTCCCAAGCTCGGGCTCCCCGGCGTCGGCGTCACGGTCGAGGCTCGATCCGGCGGCGCGGCGGTCGCCGGCGAGCTGCGGCGCGAGCTGGCGCGGCTGGTCCACACGCGTGCGCTCGCTCCCGGCGAACCGGGCGACTACACGCTCACGGTCAAGCTCGAGGATCCGGACGTCACGACCGGCGTCACGACGCACCGTTTCGAGGCGGTGCTCGCCGGAGGCGCCGGTGAGACGCTCTGGCGGGTCGACGGCCGGAGCGAGATCTCCGGTCCTCCGGATCCCGCTGTGTTCGATTCGATCGCGCGCAACGTGGTTTCGGCCCTCATTCATGACGGATGGGTCGCGCCGCGCTACGACCCCGACGACCCGCCTCCGCCGCCCCCGACGATCCGGAACGACATCGGAGGACGTTAACGTCCGGTCCGTCGAGGGCTCATGCTGCTGCGGGTCCTGTCCTACAACATTCATCGCGCCATCGGAGTCGATCGGAGATTCCGTCCCGAGCGCATCGTCCAGGTGTTGACGCACTACGGCGCGGACCTCTGCCTGCTTCAAGAGGTGGACGAGGGAGCGCCGCGCTCCCGCGAGCTCGACCTCGCCAAGGAGCTGGCCCGCGAGGCCGGGTACGACCACGTCGCCGCCGGGTACAACGTGTCGCTCCGGAAGGGGCGCTACGGCAACGCGGTGCTCTCCCGCTGGCCGCTGGCGCTGCACCGCAACATCGATCTGACCGTCTTGGGCCGGAAGCGCCGCGGATGCCTGCACGCGCTCGTCCGGATCGAGAAGCCCGGCGCGAACCCCCGCGACGTTCACGTCTTCAACCTGCATCTCGGGCTGATGGCCGGCGAGCGCATGCGCCAGGTTGGGACGCTCGTTCGCTCGCCGGAGTTCGCGGACGTTCCCGAAGACGCCGCGTGCCTGGTCGCCGGCGATTTCAACGACTGGCGCGCCCAGCTCGTCCCGGTCTTTCGGGAGGTGCTGGCGTTTCAGAGCGCGACCGAGAGGCAGTTCGGCGAGCCGGCGGCGATTCGCACGTATCCGTCGTTCTCTCCGACCGGCGCTCTGGACCGCATCTTCTTCCGCGGACCGATCCGGCTGCTCGGCGCCCGGAGCGGCCGCCTGCGCATCGCCCTCGTCGCCAGCGACCATCTGCCGCTGATCGCCGATTTCGCGCTGGTGTGAAGAAGCGGGCAATAGGGGACAGTCCCCTTTTTCTTATAAATCTTCCGGAGTGCGAAGCTTTGTAAGAAAAAGGGGACTGTCCCCTATTGCCCGCTTCACGGAGTCAGTAGCGGTAGTGCTCGGGCTTGTACGGCCCGTCGAGCGGGATGCCGAGGTACGCGGCCTGGTCGTCGGTGAGCTTGGTCAGCTTCACGCCGAGATGGGCGAGATGGAGCCGGGCGACCTCTTCGTCCAAGGCCTTCGGCAGCACGTAGACCTTTCGCTGGTAGTTGTCGTTGTGAAGGTGCAGCTCGAGCTGCGCCAGCACCTGGTTGGTGAAGGACGCGGACATGACGAAGCTCGGGTGCCCGGTCGCGCAGCCGAGGTTCAAAAGGCGCCCTTCCGCGAGCACGAGAATCGAGTGGCCATCGGGAAAGACCCATTCGTCGTACTGGGGCTTGATCGGGATGCGCTTCACACCCGGCACCTTCTTGAGGCCGGCCATGTCGATCTCGTTGTCGAAGTGCCCGATGTTGCCGACGATCGCCT
>CAZYHZ010000029.1:0-52161 GCA_964647625.1 uncultured Acidobacteriota bacterium | reverse complement strand
ACAAAAACTGGAATGTGCTTGGCTCCCTAGGGGTGGAAAAAGGGAGTGTCCCCTACCATGCGCGCCGATGGCGAAGATCCTGGCGATTGAAAGCTCGTGCGACGAGACGGCCGCGGCGGTCGTCGAGGACCGGTGCCACGTGCTCTCGTCGGTGGTGGCGTCGCAAGACGACATCCACGCGAAGTACGGCGGCGTCGTGCCGGAGCTGGCGTCGCGGCGCCACCTCGAGTGCATCGGGCCGGTCGTCACCGAGGCGATGGAGCGGGCGCGCGCGTCGTATTCCGATCTCGATGCGATCGCCGTCACCGCGGGTCCAGGTCTCGTCGGATCCTTGCTCGTCGGAGTGTGCGCGGGCAAGGCGATGGCGTGGCAGCTCGACCTTCCGCTGATCGCCGTCAACCACCTCGAAGGACACGTGCGCTCGCCGTTCATCGAACACCCCGGCATCGAGCTTCCGGCCATCGCGCTCGTGGTGTCGGGCGGGCACACCTCGCTCTATCTCTGCCCCGAGGAGGGGCGCTACCGGCCGCTCGCGCGCACGCGGGACGACGCCGCAGGCGAGGCGTTCGACAAGGTCGCGAAGTTCCTCGGGCTCCCCTACCCCGGCGGCCCCGTGATCGATCGCATCTCGGAGGGAGCGAACGAGCAGGCAATCGAGTTCCCGCGGGCGATCATGAAGGACCAGTCGCTCGATTTTTCCTTCAGCGGGCTCAAGACCGCGGTACGCATTCGCGCGACACAGGACGGGCTCGCCCACGGAAACGCAGCCGAGGCCGAGGCGTCCCCGAAGGTGCGCGATCTGGTCGCCTCGTTCCAGCGCACGGTGGCCGAAACGCTCCTCGACACGACGCTGCGCGCCTGCCGCCGCGAAGGTGTCGACACGGTCCTCGTCGCAGGAGGGGTCGCGTGCAATCGCAGGCTGCGTGCCGCCTTCGCGTCGGCGGCGGAAGCGAGCGGGCTCGCCGTGTTCGCGCCGTCCCCGCGCTACACGACCGACAACGCCGCGATGATCGGCGCCGCGGCCTTCCTTCATTTCGAGAGGGAAGATTTCGCTCCGCTGTCGGTCAACGCCGATGCCAACTGGAAGCTGGGTTACCCTATCGGCCGCCGATGAGGACCATCGACCTGTCCGACAAGACGGCGCTCGTCGCGGGCGTGGCCAACCAGCGCTCGTTGGCGTGGGCGATCGCCGAGGCGCTGTCCGACGCGGGCGCCGGTTTGATCCTGACGTATCAGGGCGAGCGCCTCCAGAAAAACGTCGCCGAGCTCGCCGCGACGCGCCCGGGATCGCTCGCGCTTCCCTGCGACGTCACGAACGATGCCGAGATCGACGCGCTCTTCCGGCAGATCGAGGCGGTCAACGGCGGCAAGCTTGACATCCTCGTCCACTCGATCGCGTTCGCCCGCCGTGAGGATCTGGAAGGTGACTTCCGCAAGACGAGCCGCGACGGGTGGCACACGGCGCTCGACGTCAGCGCGTACTCGCTGCTCGCGTTGACCAACCGCGCCACGCCCTTGATGGAAGCGGCCGGCGGCGGGGCGATCGTGTCGCTGTCGTTCCAAGCGAGCCAGCGCGTCTTCCCCAACTACAACGTCATGGGAAGCGCCAAGGCAGCGCTCGAGCACGCCACGCGCCAGCTCGCCTTCGAGCTCGGGCCGATGAACATCCGCGTCAACACGATCTCCGCCGGGCCCGTTCCCACGCTCTCGGCGCGCGGCATCTCCGGCTTTTCGCACATGGCGAAGCATCACGAAAAGATGTCGCCGATGAAGCGCAACATCGAGCCTCGCGAGGTCGGCGACGCCGCGCTGTTCCTTTGTTCGTCCCTGGCCTCCGGCATCACGGGCACGACGCTCTACGTCGACACCGGCTACCACGTCATGGGCGTGTAGGGGACACTCCCTTTTTTGGCAAATAGGGGACAGTCCCCTATGCCGCTCGGAGTTCGCGGCGGAGCCGCATCGCGAAGACTTTGCGCATCAGCTTGAGCTTCAACTCACCCAGCCAATAACGATTCGGGTCGTCCTGGAGCCAGCGCGCCTCCTCCGGGAGCATGACCAGGGACACGTGGACGTTGCTCGCGACTCCGATCGGTAGGCCGCGCTCCATGCAGACCTCGTACAGCCGGCGGAAGACCGGCACGATGTCCTCGGTCTTCGGCGGTGGAAGCCCGGCGTACGCGGTCGCGTGGAGCGGGCGGAACACGCACACCGTCGGGATGGCTCCGACGTTCGCGATCCACTCGACGGCGCGGATCGACTCCTCCGGCGGCTCGAGCCCGGCGATGATCTCGCCGTTGACGACCCACGGCTCGAAGGGCCGCCCGGTCGGGCCGACCTCCTGGGCGCAGTACCGGATCGCCTCGAGATAGCGATCGAGGCCGTACTGCCTGTGCTTGCCCGGGCACACCTCACGGAAGCGGTCGCGGTTCCAGAGCTCGAAACAGAACGAGACGCGGTTGACGCCCATCTGCCGGAGCGCGCGATACCGCGACAGGTCGGCGTGCGGCGGCGTCTGCACGCCGATCATCACGCCGGTTTCCGCCTTCACACGGCGGATGTACGGCTCGAGGATCTCGAGATAGGTGTCGCCTGCATAGTGACCGGTGTTGAAGTCGACATACGTGATTTTCGACTCGGCGCGCGCCGCCTTCACGACTTCGACGACCTCGTCGACGGACTTGTCGTCCGCGTCGTCGGCGCCCAGGTTCAAGCCGACCGAGCAGAAGCGGCACTGCTCCTTCTCCGGCTTCGCGAGCCAGTAGTCGCAGACCTTGGACGGATACACCCCGAGGTAGGTTCCCTGAAGCGTTCCGATCCGGCTCATGCGCTTACCCGAAGACGTCGTGCGGTCGTACCACGCGGGTTCCGGGCTGAGCGTGACTTCTGAGACAGGACCGAGGTCGTCGTGATCGATCCAGAGCGCGCCACCGCGGACGCACAGGGAGTACGGGGACGACGCGGCGAACCACTCGACGACGGGAACGTTCGTCCACAGATTGCCGGGCAGGATCATCTCGAGCCCGGACCCGAGCCCCGCGCGCGTGCGGAGAATCTTGCGCCCGCCCCGGTGCTCGATCGCGCCGCCCTCGTCGAGGCGCAGGCCCCGGCAATAAAGATCCAGCTTGAGGAGGGCGGGATTGACGCGGACGTCCGTTTCCATGGAGCGCTCCGGACCGTAGGGGGAAAACGTACTCCGCGGCGGGAAAACTCACGGGACCGGAACGGTCCGCAATCGCCTTTCGGAAGCTCTGCGATAATCCTATAAGAGAGCCCAGCGGTCCGGAGGAGAGCCGATCCTGACGAGACCGCGGCGAGGCACGTCATGGGACTCAGGCTCACGCGGGCGGCCGATTACGGAATCCGGGCGATGATGCATCTGGGCTCGTTGCCGGACGGGGGCGTCGCCCTCAAGGACGAGATCGCGCAAGCCCAGAACATCCCCCCGAGCTTCATGGCGAAGATCCTGCGCAAGCTCGTGAAGGCCGGAATGCTCCGCTCGGCGCGCGGGGTCAACGGAGGCTTCGGTCTGCAGCGTCCGGCCTCCGAGATCCATCTCCTGGAGGTCGTCGAGGCGATCGAGGGGCCGATCCAGCTCACCGACTGCGCGCCCGATCCCGACCACTGCACGCTCTCCCACGATTGCCCCGTGAGTGGCGTCTGGCTCGAGGTGCAGCGCCAAATGACCACGATCCTCCGGGAGACCACGCTCGAGGCGCTGCTGTCCGCCCCGAGGCGGAACCGGCGGGTGGTTTACAACATCGGGGTGCAGGTCTAGATTCATGGGCGGAGGAATCGCCATGAAACGTCTGTCGAGCCTGTTGTCGATCGCCGTGCTGCTTGCCGGGTCCGTCGCGCTCGCCGCCGACGCCAAGCCGGAGAGCACGAAGGGTTGGATCGTGGATTCGTTCTGCGGCGCGAAGAACGCCAACGCCGCGGGCGCCGATTGCGTGCGGGATTGCCACAAGAAGGGCGCCAAGCTCGAGCTGGTCGCCGGCGACAAGACCTTGCAGCTGTCCGACCAGACGAAGGCGGAAGCGCACATCGGCCACGAGGTCGTCGTCACCGGGACGATCGACAAGGACACGATCAAGGTCGACAAGATCGAGGCCGCGCCGAAAGGCTAGGCCGTCAGGACGGCGCTCTTGCGCCGCCACAGGGCCCCGAAGCCGGTTGCTATACTTTCCGGCTTCGAGGGCCCTTTTCCTTTATGAAGTCCGCCGTCATCCGCAATTTCTCGATCATCGCGCACATCGATCACGGCAAGACGACGCTGTCGGATCGCCTGCTCCAGAACACGGGCGCGGTCGCCGCGAGGGACATGGGCGAGCAGATGCTCGACGCGATGGACCTCGAGCGCGAGCGCGGGATCACGATCAAGGCGCACGCGGTGACGCTGGGCTACAAGGCGAAGGACGGCAACACCTACATCCTCAACCTGATCGACACGCCGGGGCACGTCGACTTCAGCTACGAGGTCAGCCGGTCGCTCGCGGCGTGCGAGGGCGCGCTGCTCGTCGTCGACGCCAGCCAGGGCGTCGAGGCGCAGACGCTCGCGAACACGTACCTCGCGGTCGACCATCACCTCGAGGTCATTCCGGTCCTGAACAAGATCGACCTTCCGGGGGCCGAGCCCGACCGCGTCAAGGAGCAGATCGAGAACATCATCGGGATCGACACCGCCCACACGATCTCCGCCTCGGCGAAGGAAGGGATCGGCATCGACGAGATTCTCGAGGCGATCGTCGCATTGGTGCCTCCCCCGCGCGGCAGCTACGACGCCCCGCTCAAGGCCCTGATCTTCGATTCCTGGTACGACCCGTACCGCGGCGTCGTCATGCTGGTGCGCGTGGTCGACGGGACGATCGAGAAGCGTCAGCGGATCAAGCTGATGATCACGGGCGGGACGTACGAGGTCGAGGACCTGGGCGTCTTCTCGCCGAAGGCCGATCCGCGCGACACGCTGTCGGTCGGCGAGGTCGGCTTCGTCATCGCGAACATCAAGAAGATCAGCGACTGCCAGATCGGCGACACGATCACCGACGAGAAGGTCCCGACGACGCAGCCGTTCCCGGGGTTTCGGGAGATCAAGCCGATGGTGTTCGCCGGGCTCTACCCGACCGACGCCGCGCAGTACGAAGACCTGCGCGACGCGATGGAGAAGCTCCGGCTGAACGACTCGTCGTTCGTGTACGAGCCGGAATCGTCCGGGGCGCTGGGGTTCGGCTTCCGGTGCGGGTTTCTCGGCCTGCTCCACATGGAGATCGTCCAGGAGCGCCTCGAGCGGGAATTCAACCTCGACCTCATCACCACCGCCCCCGGCGTGTCGTACCGCGTGACGACGACCAAGGGCGAGACCATCGAGGTGCACAACCCGTCCAAGCTCCCGCCGGTCGGCATGATCGAGACGATCGAGGAGCCGATCATCACGTCGATGATCATCACGCCGCCCGAGTACCTCGGGAACATCATGAAGCTCTGCGACGAGCGGCGCGGGGTCCAGAACAAGATCAGCTACCTGTCGAAGACCCGCGTGCTCCTCGAGTACGACATGCCCTTGAACGAGGTCGTCCTCGACTTCTTCGACAAGCTCAAGTCGGGCTCCCGCGGGTACGCCTCGCTCGACTACCACCTGGCCGGTTACCGCGCCGACAAGCTCGTCAAGATGGACCTTCTGGTCAACGGCGAATCGGTCGACGCCCTCTCGATCATCTGCCACCGCGACAAGGCCGAGTTGAAAGGACGGGCGCTCGCGGCGAAGATGAAAGAGCTGATCCCGCGGCAGCTGTTCGAGGTGATCATCCAGGCCGCGATCGGCGGGAAGATTCTCTGCCGGGAGACGGTGAAGGCGATGGGCAAGAACGTGCTGGCCAAGTGCTACGGCGGCGACATCACGCGGAAGCGGAAGCTCCTCGAGAAGCAGAAGGAGGGGAAGAAGCGCATGAAGCGGGTCGGCCGCGTGGACATCCCCCAGGAAGCGTTCCTCGCCATCCTCAAGGTCGACTGAGCACGTGCCGCACCCCCGGGTCTGGGCGTCCGCCCTGCTCGTGCTGGTTCTCCTCGCCGGCGTCGCCGTCGCCTCGTACCTCGTGATCCATCACGAGAACCAGGTGTACGGCGATGCGACGCTCACGCTGGCCAACTGCCCGCAGACCGAAACGGTCAACTGCGACCTCGTGAACAGGAGCAAGTGGTCGGAGCTTGCCGGCCTGCCGATCGCCGCGCTCGCCATCCCGACCTATCTTCTTCTCATCGGCCTCGTCGCTTCGGGAGGCCGGAGGCCGGAGGCTCTGGCGTACGCCGTTTGCATCGGATTGTTGACGGTGGTGTACTCGGTGGCGCTGCTCGTGATCTCGAAGACGCAAGTCGGCTTTCTCTGTCTCTGGTGCATGAGGTTATACGCCGTGAACCTGCTCACACCGATCCTCGGCTCGATCGCGGCCCGGCGCTCTCCCGGGGCTCTCCTCAAGACGACCCTTCGGGACCTGCGCGCGTGGCCGCCGCCGCTGCGCCGGGCGGCGATCGCGTTCGTCGCGCTCCTCGCGCTCACCGTTCTTGGAGATCGCGCCTTGCGGTCGCACGTGCGCGCCGTCGCTCGCGCCGAGCGGGAGCGGATCGAGCAGCAGGGAGGCCCGATCCTCCCCGCGGTCCCCGAAGAATCTCCCGAGCCGAAGGACCACTCGTCGCTGTCGTTCGCGCTCGTCCCCGACGCCACCGCCGCCGAGCCGGCGCCCGGCGCCCCCGCTGCGCCCGCCGGATCCCCGGCTCCGGAGGGACCGCCGCAGCCGTATCAGCTCAAGGCGCCGCTCCGGAAGGTCGAGCTGTCCTCCGAGGGGATCAAGTCGGCGCCCTACGACCTTCAAGCGAAGATCGGCGCCGGCAGGCCGATCGCGCTGATCTTCTTCGCGCCCGGCTATGCGTGGTCCGAGCACACGCTCGCCGAGATGTCGACGTTCATGCGCAAGGAGACGCCGCAGATCGACGTCTATGCCGTCGCGGGGAAAAGGGACGATCAGCGCGACGAGGAGATCGCCGAGTCGTTCGCGATGCTCGACGTTCCGCACGACGTGCCGCTCCTGATCGACGACGGCTTCAACGCGACGCGGCGGCTGTCCGCGGGAGACGTCCCGAACGTGGCGCTGTTCTCGGCGCAGGGCCGCCTCGTCGTCTCGAAGATCAAGAACCGCGAGCACCTCCTGATCACCGCCAACGGCAACCGGCCGGCCGAGGAGATCATCCGCGCGGTCGCTCGGGGCGAAGACGTCGCGCAGGTCAAGAACATGTTCCCGTTCTACCCGGCCGCGCGGCTGCTCGAGCATTGCGCGCCGACGTTCAACGCGAAGCTGTTCGGCACGGGGGCCAAGTACTCCTTCGGCGGGCACGGGTCCGCCGGGAAGCCGACGCTCGTCATGTTCTGGTCGTCGACGTGCAAGCACTGCCAGGTCGACGTCCCGCAGCTCGTCAAGTGGGTGCAGGCCCACCCCGGGGCCGTGGACATCGTCGGCGTGACGACCATCCGCAAGGACGAGCCCGGCCAGCCTTCGCACCGCGCGATCACCGAGGCGTACATCAAGTCGCTCGGGATCCCGTGGACGATCGTCGAGGACGTCGACGGCGTCGTCGCCGACATCTACGGGAGCATCTCGACGCCCACGACCTATTTCATCTCGCCGTCGGGCGTCATCGAGGACGTCTGGTACTACGCCCACGAAGAAGGCTTCGACGCCGCGATGGATCGCTCGCTGGCGAAGACCAAGGGCGTGACCACCGCGTGCACGCCGGCCGAGCTCGGGCCGGGCCCGAAGCTCGCGACGAGCGTGGTCGGCGCCGACGGCAAGCGCGTCGAGCTGACGAGCCTTCTCGACAAGCCGGCGCTCGTTCACTTCTGGGCCACGTGGTGCAAGCCGTGCGTCGAGGAGCTTCCGGCCCTGATGAAGTTCCGCGACGCGATGGAGAAGGACGGCGCCGGAAAGGTCGTCCTGATCTCGGTCGAATCCGAAGCCGACGGCAAACGCATCCAGGACTTCCAGAAATCGCTCGGGCTCGACCTCCACTCGTACCGCGCTCCGAAGGGAGGCCTGGCGGGCTCCCTCGACGTGTCCTACCGGCTGCCCCGCACGTTCCTCGTCGGACAGGGCGGCGCGGTGCTCGCCGAAAAACAGGGAAGCCAGAAGTGGTCGGACCCGGCGTTCGCGGAAGGAATCCGGGCACGGTTGGCCGCCGGAGGCAGCACGACACGTTAAAGTGTCGCGCGTGGACCGACTGAATCCCGGGGCATTCGACACCTTCCGCTTCACGCATCGCGTGCTCGACGGCCGGCGCATTCGCCTGGGCTACGCGCTCGAGGGCGCTTCGTGCGCGTCCGTCGCGCTCGAAGAGACGTTCGACATCCCGGAATCGCTCGGGGCCCTTGCGTCGATCGACGATCCGGCATGCGCCGGCGCGCTTCTCGGACTGCATCTCGCCGCGGGGACCTCGTACTGGAAGACCTCTCTGCCGCGGACGATCGTCCTCGAGGCCGCCCGACTGTCCGATGACGAGGCGCAGTTCTGGACCGACGTCTACACGCTCGGCCTCGGCGAGTTCTTCTATCGGAACGGGATCGATCCCCGGGGACGCGTCGCGTTCGGCGGAGGCGGCGCCGGCGTCGAGATCGCCCGCGCGCGGCCGGCTGCTACCGCGCTGCCGCTTCTGTTGTGGGGAGGCGGCAAGGACTCGGTCGTCTCCCACGAAGTCCTCGCCGGCGCCGGCGTGTCTCACGAGCTGCTGTCGGTCGGACGCTCGGAATGGGAGTGGATCGATCGCTCGGCAGCCTTCGCGGCCGCGCCGCTGCACGTCGTCGAGCGCGGGCTCGACCTCGAGCTTTTCGCGATGAACGCCGCGGGGGCATGGAACGGGCACGTCCCCGTGAGCGCGATTCTCGCCGCGGCGGCGACCGTCGTTGCCGCGCTGACCGGCCGCCCGGCGGTCATCGCCTCGAACGAGGCCAGCGCGTCGTACGGAAACGTCTCGTGGCATGGGCTCGAGATCAACCATCAATGGAGCAAATCGCTCGACTTCGAGACGGGATTCTCGCGGTGGCTCGCCCGCCGGGTCGGCCGCGTCGAGTACTACAGCCTGCTCCGCCCGTTGACCGAGCTCCGCATCGTCAAGGCGTTCTGCGCGCACCCCGGCTACTTCGAAGCCGTCACCTCGTGCAACACCAACTTCCGGCAGCGCGATCCCGCCCACCGCCGCTTCTGCCTGCGCTGCGCCAAGTGCGTCTTCGTCTCCCTGATGGCGCGGCCGTGGCTCGACGATCGGGCGTTTCACCGGCTCTTCGGCGGCGATGCGCTGAACGACCCGGCGAACCTCGACCTCGTCGAAGAGCTCCTGGGCATCCGCGGCGCGAAGCCGTTCGAGTGCGTCGGGACGCCGGACGAGACCGCCGCGGCCATCTACGAGACGAGGCGGCGCGGGCGGCTCCTCCCGCACGGCGTGATGACGGCGTTCGCGGAAAGCGAAACGGCGAAGTCGTCGAACATCGACGCGCTCGTCGCCGAAGCACTGGCGCGCTCCTCGCGGCACCGGCTGGCCCCGGCGCCGCTCGCGATGCTCGATGCCTATCTCGATCGGCACTGACACCGCGCTCGCCGTCTTCGGCTATGCGGCCGAAGGGCGCTCGGCTCTGCGTTGGCTCGCGCAGCGCGGGTGCCGCAACGTCCGCATCGTCTCGACCGAGCGCCCGGCCGACCTTCCGCCGGAGACGCCCTGGTTGTCGGATGGCGACGCACAGTCGGCCCTCGATGGGGTCGGCGTCCTCGTGAAGTCCCCCGGCGTGCGGCCCGATCATCCGGTCCTGCGCGCGGCGGCGGATCGGGGCGTCGCCGTCACGTCATCGACCGTGCTGTTCGTGGAGCAAGCGCGTGCGTCCGGCGTGACCGTCATCGGCGTCACGGGCAGCAAGGGCAAATCGACGACCGCCACGCTGATCCACAGGACGCTCGAGCGGGCAGGCGTCCCGGTGGTCCTCGTGGGGAACATCGGCCGGCCGGCCCTGGACCTTTACGACGACGTGGTCACGAGGCGGCCGGTCGTCGTCTTCGAGATGTCGAGCTACCAGACGCACGACCTGACGATCGGCCCGCCGGTCGCGGTCATCACGCGGCTGTTTCCGGAGCATCTCGACTGGCACGGGAGCGTCGAGGCCTACTATGCGTCGAAGCTCAAGATCGCTTCGACGCAGGCTGCCTGCGACGTCACGCTGTGGAACGCCGCCGATCCCGAGCTGTCGCGGCGCGCGCCGTTCGGTCCCGCCCGCCACGTCCCCTTCGGCGCCGGTCCGGTCGAGTTCGATACGGCGGGGATGAAGCTGCGCGGGCTGCACAACGTGACGAACGCGCGCGGCGCCCTCGCCGCCGCGACGCTCTTCGGCGCGACGACAGGCCACCTCGAATCGGTGCTGCGCAGCTTCTCCGGGCTCCCGCATCGTCTCGAGGACCTCGGCGTCCACGGCGGGATCCGGTGGATCAACGATTCGATCGCCACCGCGCCGGAGGCGGGGGCTGCGGCCCTCGAGGCCTTCGGGCACGACGTCGCGACCTTCATCGGCGGCGGGACCGATCGCGGTTTCGATTTCACCCCGCTCGTCAGGGCGCTCCGCGCGGCTCCGCCCGCGAACATCGTGCTGCTGCCGCCGGGAGGGCCCGCGATCCTCGAGACCTTGCGCAGGTCGGCGCCGGAGCTGGTCTCTCGCGCGCGCCTCGTCCCGTCGCTCGACGATGCGGTCGCCTTCGCGTCGACCCACACGCCGGCCGGGGCGACCGTGCTCTTCTCGCCGTCCTCACCGAGCTATGGAGTCTTCCGGAACTTCGAGCAGCGCGGCGACGCGTTCCGCCACCTTGTGGCCGCGCTGTAGCGTCAGTCGGCCCCGGGGTGGTCGCCCGTCCCGTGCTCCGGCGGCGCCTCGGAGTGGCCGCCGCCCCACGAGAATCCGAACATGACCCCGATCTGTCCGTAATTGGCGTTCCCGTCGAATCCCGCGATGCTGATGCTCGTTCCCTCGAGCAGGCGGCCGTCGACTCCGATCTGGAAGACGTCGCCGACCTTGAAGAAGACCCCGGCGTCGGCGTACAGGCCGAACGAATGGTCCCCGTCGGAATTGTCGAAGAGGTTGTACGACGATCCCGTCCACGCGAACACCTGAGCGACCCCGCCGCCCAGGTACGGCCGGACGATCCCGTGCTTCACCGGAAGCCACACGCCGCCCGCGGACATCTCGAGAAATCCGTTTTCGACGTGTCCCGTGTCGCCCAGGAACGGGGTCGACACCGTCTTGCGATCGCCGGAGAAGAACATCGAGAACGCGACGTGCACCGGGGATTTTTCCGGGGCGAAGTCGACCCCGAAGCCCCACACCACCGGCCGGTCGAGCGGCTTCCAGAAGTCGTCCAAGTACCGCTGGCCGACGATGAATTGCGTGTTGCCCGCCATCGGCTCGGCGGAGACCGCCGTCGTCGCCAGCATGCAGACCAAGCCGATCGCCGCCACGCTTCCGCTTCTCATGAGGAGTCTCCCGCTCAGGCGCCCGGGACGTGCTGGAGAGGACGAACCAGGCTCGCGCCGAAACGCCGCGTCAGACCCTGGAGCCGGCCGAGGCCCTGGAGCATCCGGAACCTCGCGAACCGGCGCCGGAAGCTCGGGCCGGTGACGTCCCCCGCGAGCAGCGAGGTCACCGCGGGCCGGATGCCGAAACGCTCGCCGGGCTTGCGACCGTCGGTCACGGGTGCCAGGAAGATCGAGATGAAGTGCGGGTCGTAGTACGAGCGGATCATCGTGAAGAACGTCTTCTGCATGCTGCGGTTCAACTGGTGGCACGGCCGCGTGTCGGCGTCGTCGACGCGGGCTTTGTCGTGAAGCGCGGCGGCGATATCTTCCGCCGCCCGCTCTGCACCCGCCATCGCGATGATGATTCCCGACGAGAAGATCGGGTCGAGGAAGCCCGCCGCGTCGCCGATCATGACGAACCCGTCTCCTTGCGTGCGGGAGACCTGGAACGAGAAGTTCTGGACCGCGGCCGCCGGGAACAGCCGCCGCGCGGAGCCCAGGCGCCGGCCGGCTTCGGGGGTCGCCTCGACGGCGGCGTCGAACACGGCGTCGAGGCCGCCCTCGATTCCGCCGTAGCGCGCCACGTCGAGAACCACGCCCACGGAGGTCGTGCCGTCGGCGAACGGGATCAGCCAGTACCAGCCGGATCGCGTGACGATGACGACGATGTTGCCGGCGGCGCGGCCTTCGGGGCGCCAGGCGTTTTCGAAGTGCCCGACGATCGCCAGCTTGCGGTGGTCGGGGTAGACAGTCTTCCACCCCATCCGCGTGGCCAGGAACGCAGACTGCCCGGTCGCGTCCATGACGCACTTGGCGCGAATCTCGCGCTCCGATCCGTCGGCGGCGCGCACCTTCATCCCGGTCATGCGGTCGCCGTCCCAGATCGGGGCGGCGGCCTTCCAGCCCTCGCGCACCTCGACTCCGCGCCGGGCGGCCTCGCGCAGGAGGCTCTCGTCGAACTCGTCGCGCCGCACGTTGTACGCGTGCGGGATGGCGGGCGCCGACGCCTCGTCGAACCAGAAGTCGACCGACTCCGATCCGTCGTGGCTGCAGAACGTGGCGCCGGGCTTCACGATCGTCCGCGGCAGGGCGCGGATCGCATCGTGCACGCCGAGCCGGTCGAACATCGGCAGCGAGTGCGGCAGAAGCGACTCGCCGACGTGAAAGCGCGGGTGCCGGTCCGACTCGAGGAGGAGCGGGGTGACGCCGCATCGCGCGAGAACCATCGCGGCGGTGCTGCCGGCCGGGCCGCCTCCGAGGATGAGGACGTCGGTGCTCTCGGTCATCGCCATGCCGTATTCCCGGAATCTCCCGCGTGCGCCTCTTAAGTGTACCGCCACTCGCAATCTACAATGCGCGGCCCATGACGGCCGCCGCGAAACTGCCCCCGCACGCCCCCGAAGTCGGCCGCGCGCGGCGGCTGCTCGGCGACTATCACGTGACGGGCCTGTTCTGGTACCGATTCCACAAGTGGGCGGTGACGACGCTCCCCGCATGGACGCTCTGGCCGATTACGATCGCATTCACGACGTTCTTCTTCTTCACGATCCTGAAGATCCGCCGCGCGATCGCGTCGAACCTCGAGGCGGTCTTGGGACCCTGCGGATTCTTTCGGCGCCAGATCCGGATCTACACGACGATGTGGACGTTCGCGTGGTGCTTGAGCGAGCGCTACGAGCGGCTGTGCACGGACCGGCCCTTCGGCCTCGTTCTCGAATCGATCGAGCCCTGGAACGAGGTGTCGGCGTCGCACGGCGCGTTCGTCATGGTCACCGCCCATCTCGGGATGTACGAGGTCAGCTCGATGCTGCCGACACCCGAGCCGAAGCACGTCCACCTCGTGCGCGAGCCCGAGGTCGACCCGCGCGCGCAAGAGTTCATCCGCGAGTGCGTCTCCGGCGTGCAGGGCACGCACTACACGATGCACTTTCAGACGGAGGATCCGCTCCAGGGCCTCGTGTTCCTGGACGCGCTCCGGCGCGGCGAGATCGTCGCCATGCAGGGCGACCGGCCCCGTGCGGGGAGCCGCACCGTTCCCGCGACGCTGTTCGGCCGTCCGATCGATCTGCCGTCGGGACCCGCGGCGCTGGCGCGCACGGCGGGCGTTCCGATGCTTCCGGTGTTCGCGCTGCGGGAGGGACGGAGGCGCTGCCGCGTCATCTTCTCGGCGCCGATCGACGTGCCGCGCAGCGGCGATCGCGAAGCCGATCTCACGGCCGCGATGGGACGCGTGGCGGCCGAGGTCGAAACCGCGATCCGGCGCGCGCCGCACCAATGGTTCGTGTTTAGGGAGCTGTGGCCTAAGACGGCTCGCTGAGATACGTCCCGATCGTGCCGGACAGCGCGAGGACCCCGTCGCAGGCCACCTCGACGGCGTAATGCGTCAGAGGCGGCGCGCATGCCGACATGCGGATCGACGCCGTGAGCGGCGCTTCGACCGGGAGCGACGGCCTATGGAGTCGAACGTCCTCGAGTGAAACCAGATAGCCGACGCGGGGGCCGCCATCGCCTGTTCCTTCCGATCGCCGGAGCGCTTCCCAGCATCCTGCCGTCTGTGCAGCCAGCTCGAGCCCGACGTGCGCGGGCACCCGTCCTTCGGCAGCGAGCGGACACTCCGCGGGGATCCGCCCGGTGGATATCGCTCCCTCGGCGTCCGCCGCGACGATCTGTTCCGCGAAGAGCATCGGCGGTTGGTGCGGGATCAGCGCGCGGCAAGGGATCGACCTGGAATCGCGCACGGGCGCGCGCCACCGCGGCCCCGTCGGGGGAGCGCCGAAGAGCAGCGCGCCGTTCGCGACCAGCTCCTGCCCGCGGCGCACGTCGAAGCGCTTGCCGTCATCCCCCCGTTGTCGGAAATCGATCTCGAGCGCGTCTCCCGGTGCCACCAACCCCCGGAACCGCGCGAACGGGATCGCGGAAATCTCCGCGGGCCGGATCAGCGACAGCAGCGCGACGCCTGGCAGGATCGGACGCCCGGGAAAGTGCCCGGCGAACAGCGGGCTGTCGTGCGGAATCGCGAGCCGGCTCACGCGCGCGTGGCCACGATCGAGCCGGCGACGAACGTCGGATAGACCTCGCGGATCCGCGCGATGTCGGGAACGAGGCGGACGTCGCTGAAGCCGGCGGCGCGCAGCGCGCCGCCCCACTGCTCGGGCGTGAGGAAGCCGCCGTTCGGCCGCCACGGGGAGACGAGCCGCGGCTCGCGGAACGACTCGACGAGGTTGAACACGAACTCGACGTAAACCGGCCGGCCGGGAAACGGCCGGACGCACTCCGAGACGACGATCCGTCCGCCGGGCGCGAGCACGCGATGGATCTCGCCCAGGGTGAACGTGAGATCGTGCGCGACGTGCAGCGTGTTGACGCCGTGAACGAGCGCGAACGCCCCGGCGTCGAGCACCTTGGGATCGAACGGCCGATTCATGTCGACGTACGCGAAGCTCAGCGGGACGCCGGGAAAGCTCTGGGTCAACGCCGCCTGGCCTTTCCTGAGGAATGGGAGCGAGGCGTCGGTGAACCGGTAGGAGTTGACTTCGTCGAGACGGCCGACGGCGCGGAGCCGGGACAGCACGGCGGCCGCTCCGCTTCCCAATCCCCCACCCAGCTCGAGGATTGCACCGCGGCCCGGCGGCAGCGCCTCTTCGCAAGCGATCGCCCCGATCGCGTTGACGACGGCGTAGAGCGGGTTGTCGTTCGAGAAATACTCGTACCACGCGCCGACCCGCGCGGGTGCGAACAGCACGCGCTCCCCCGTGGTCTGACCGCGGAGGACCTCCGGGTAGTGCTGCGCGGCGAGGTCGGCGATCGCGTACGAGGGGAGCGCGGACGGGTCGTGCGCCGCCTGAGCGTCCTTGATCTCTCCCGGATCGAGCGCCGGCAGCTCGCTCCCGAGCCGGTAACGCGTCGTGCCGTCCTCGGACGAGGATTCGAGCACCGAGCGCGCCGCGAGCTGCCTGAGGATCCAATCGAGAGGCACGGTCGAAGCGCGCGCGTCGAGGCCCGCCGCTGCGATCGCCTCCGCGACCGTCGCCGAGCGTCGAAAGACCTCGGGAAGACCCAGACCGGCGAACACCCCGAGCGCGAGACGGAACACGTACTCTTCGTGGAGCGTGCACGAGCCCACGAAGCGGTCGTCGATCAGAGAGAGAATCTCGGGCGCCAGGAGCTCCCGGCGCCGATCGCGCGTTCCGGGCCCCGGAGCCCCGGGAATCACGCGGTGCTTCCCGCATCGACGAGGAACGCCTGGCCGGTGATCGCCTTGGCTCCGTCGGACAGCAGGAAGACGATGAGCGCCGCGACGTCGTCCGGGCTCGTGCCCGACGGCAGCGCCTCGATCGCGCGAAGCTCCTTGAGCTTGTCCGCCGGCGTGTCCGCGATCATCTCCGTCATCACGAGCCCCGGCACGACCGCGTTGACGCGGATGTTGCGCCGGCCCAGCTCGCGCGCGAGCGATTTCGTCATGCCGATCAGCCCCGCCTTGGTGGCGCCGTAGACGGCCTGGCCGGCCACGCCGCGCACCGCCGTCAGCGACGACACGTTGACGATGCTGCCGGCGCGCGACGCGATCATCTTGGGGAGGACCGCGCGGCAGCAGCGGAACGCGCCGCCGAGATTCGCATCGATCACCGCGTCCCAGTCGGCGTCGGACGTCGCGGCGAGGAGCTGGTCGCGCCGGATCGCGGCGTTGTTGACGAGCCCGACGATCGGGCCTTGCGCTTCCTCGATCTCGGCGACGAGCGGCGCGGGGCGCTGGCGGTCGGCGAGATCGAAGCGGTAGGCCTTCGCCTGCCCGGACGACGCGGCCTCGAGCGCCGCCGCCGCGGCCTCGTCGGCGCGATAGGTGAACGCGACGCGGCGAGAGGAGGCGCATAGCGCCCGGACGAGAGAGCGTCCGATGCCGCGGCTGCCGCCCGTGACGAGAACGACGCCGCCGGTCATGACGCCGGCTCGAGCCGCGCGCGCGTGACGGCGCCGGCGATGCGGAGCGAGTCGACGATCGGGCGGTAATGGCTCGTCGCGCGCCCGTCGGCGTAATCGAGGTGCACGGGCACTCCCACGACGCGAAAGCCGCGCCGAACGGCGCGGACGATCACGGCACTCTCCGCTTCGAAGCGGGGCTCGGGAAAACCGATCGCCTCGATGAGCCCCCGCGTGTACAACCGGAAACCGGTCTGGCAATCGGGAAACGACCCGCCGGCGACCTGCGAGATCAGCCACGACGAGGTCCCGTTCGACGCCCTGCGCACGCGGCTCATCTTGGCGAAAAGATGATCGCGCGTCCCGAGCACGAGGTCGGCACCGTCGCGCCAGGCGGCCAGGAGCTTCGGAATCTCTTCCGGCGGATGCTGTCCGTCCGCGTCCACCGTGATGACGGCGTCGATGCCGGTCCCGAACAGGTGATCGAACGCGACCTTGAGCGCCCGGCCCTTCCCGAGATTGACCGGGTTCGTCAGGACGGGAACGCCGCACGCCGCCGCGGCCTGCCCCGTGCCGTCGTCCGAGCCGTCGTCCACGACGACGACCGGCACCTGGTGCGCGAGCGCGCGGCGGATGACGGCGCCGACCGTCTCGGCCGCCTCGAACGCCGGGATCGCGATCGCCGCACGCCGCGTCACGGCCGCTCCAGCATCGCCCACGCCGCCGACCCGCCGGCGGCGAGCGCCGTCGCGAGCACGAGGCGCGGAGCCGGGATCGGCCGGTCGCAGGGGGCGATGCGTACGTCCGGGTCGATCTCGAACGTGTCCGGAGCCGCCATGGGGCAGCCTGCGAGCGCGAGGAGCGGTGTCGCGAGCCATCCCCCGCCGTACTCGCCGGTGACCGCCTTCGGGGAGAGGACCGGCGGAAGCTCGCGCCCCTCCCACGCGGCGCGGAGCGTCGCGGCCTCGAGCCGGTCTCCGCGGCGCGCGCCCGATGACCCCGAGACGATGCATTCGACTCCCGGAAGCGGCCGTCCACCGTGAGCGGCGCCGGCACGCAGAGCGCGTGCGAGCGTCTCTCCGCCCGTCCCCCAATCGCTGACGCTCGCGGTGCCGTCGAACGCGGCGACCGTCGGCCCGATGCGCGCGCGGATCGATGCGCCGCGACGGCCGGCGTCGCTCTCGCGCTCGATCACGAGAACCGTCGCCCCTTCGGCGCACACGATGCCGTCGCGCCGGAGATCGAACGGCCGAGCCTCTTCGTCGTGTCGCCGGCTCGGGCGGGCCGTGCCGCGAAACCGGTCGAGCAGCCCGTGCAGCAGCGGCGTGATCTCTTCGACGGCGCCGACGATCGCGACATCCGCGCGCCCGGAGACGACCTCGTGCTTTCCGCGCGACAGCGCGAGCAGCGGCCCGGCTTCCCGCTGGGTGATGGTGACGTTCGCCCCGCGCGCTCCGAGCGCGATGGCAACGCGCGCCGCGGCGGCGTTGGCGACACACTCCGAGAAGTAGAACGGCTGCGCGGATTCGGGGCCCTCGGTCAAGATCTGCCGGACGAGATTCTCGGTGAACCTCAGCGCGCCGAACGCCGTCGACAGGACGATCGCGACGCGACGCCCGTCGAGCGAATCGATGCGCGCGTCCTGAAGCGCCATACGGGAGGCGGCCACGGCCAGCCGCGACGGCACGCTCAGGCGGCGCGCTTCGGCCGGCGGAAGCCACGGGGACAGGTCGAGCTTCGGCACGAGCGCGGCGAGGCGGGAGGATTCCGCGGCGTGAGTGCCGCCCGAGCGGTCCACCGCGGAGAGCGTCGGACGGCCCGATCGCAGCGCCTTCGCCAGGGAGTCGAGCCCGATTCCTTCGGCGCCGATGACGCCCGACCCGGTGATGACGGCCGCCGCCTGCGTCATGCGGCGGTCCCGCGCGTGAACACGAGCACGGAATTCGCCCCGCCGAACGCCAGGCTCGTCGAGATCGCGCACCGAGCAGCGGGGAGCGGTCTCGGTGTCCCGAGGACGAGATCGACGTCGAGATCGGGATCGTGCTCGCCGCCCTCGGGCACGGGATGGACCTCGCCCCGCGACAGCCCCAGCACCGTGCACACGGCCTCGACCGCGCCCGCGGACCCGAGCAGGTGCCCGATCAGCGCCTTCGTCGACGTGAGCGGAATGGAGCGAGTCCGCTCTCCGAACACCGCACGGAACGCGGCCGCCTCCGCCGCGTCGTTCAGCGGCGTACCCGTTCCGTGAGCGTTGATGAAATCGACGTCACCGGGTAGAACGCCCGCGTCGGCGAGCGCCAGGCGCACGGCGTCCTCGGCACCCGAACCGTCGGGCTGCGGCGCCGTCATGTGGTGCGCGTCGCAGGTCGAGGCCTCGCCGCTCAAGATCGCGATCGGCCGGGCGCCGCGAGCCGAAGCACGCGCGACCGACTCGAGGACGAGCACGCCGGCGCCTTCCCCGAGCGACAGGCCGAGGCGGTCCTTCCGGAACGGGCGCGACGGCCGCTCGTCGACCGAGCGCAATGCGTTGAATCCCGCGTAGGTCAGCTGGCAGAGCGCGTCGGATCCGCCGGCGAGCGCGACCTCGACGTCCCCGCGCCGGAGCGCCTGCAGGGCGGCGCCGATCGCCATCGCGCCCGACGCGCACGCCGAAGAGATCGTCTCGACCGCGCCGCCCACGCGGAGACGGCGCGCGACCGCGTCCCCCGGCCCGTTGAACTGCTGGGACGCGACGAGCCCCTTGTGCGCGTGGCGCGCACCACGCTTGATGTGCGTTTCGTAGTACCACTCCCCTTCGAGCATGCCGGCGGCGGAGCTTCCGAAGAAGACCCCCGTGCGCTCGCGGCACACGTCGAGATCGAGCGCCGCCGAGAGGACGGCCTCGTCGGCCGCGGCGATCGCGAAGCGGTCGGCAATCGAGAGCGAACGGCCGGGCGGTTCGCCGTCGATCGGAACTTCCGCGGCAAGACGGGTGCGGTGGTGCGTGACGTCGAAACGCGTGACCGGCCCGACGGCGGTGACGCCGCGCCGCGTTCCGTCCCACAGAGGTTGAACGCCCCAGCCGAACGGCGTGACCGCGCCGAGACCCGTGACGGCGATGGCGAGAGGTTGCGAGCTTGCCCGGACGGCCCGATCAGGCCCCGGCATGAGGATCGGCCGCAGGCGACAAGCGCCCTTCGACGTACGCCGCGAGCGCGGCGACGGAGGCGAACGCCTCCCGGCCGACCTCGTGGCTCTGAATGCGGAGGGCGAATTCCTTTTCCAGCGCGACGACCAGCTCGAGCGCGTCGACCGAATCGAGGCCGAGACCCTCCCCGAAGAGCGGCATTTCGTCGGTGATGCTTTCGGGGGCCAAGCCTTCCAGGTGCAGCTTATCGACGAGAAGGCGCTTGATTCGCTGAGCGATCGTGGCGTCGTTGGTCATAATGTGGGCTCGAGAGCGTTCTCGAAGGGGAGGAGTTTATCACACGGCCCACGCCGATCGATCCGATCCTGGACGCATTCGCGCGTCTGACTCGCCTCGACCGAAACGCCGTGCTGGTCGCCGGAAACGGCCACCGCGCCTCGCGCGGCGACGTGGCCGCGTGGGCCGAAATGGCGGAAGAATCGCTGCGCGCGGCGGGGGCTCGTCCCGGCGGCTTCGTGCTGCTTTCCGCCGTCAACGGCGCGGGATTCCTGTCCGCGCTGGTCGGAACGCGTCGCGCCGGTTGCATTCCCGTCCTCGCCGACCGGTCGTCCCCCGAGGCCGAGCTGACGCGCATCGCGGAGGCCCTGGGGATCGAGCATTTCTTGCGCTGCGATCAAGCGTTTCCCTCGGGCCGCGGGGCGTTCGCGATCCGGAGCGAAAAGCGATTTGCGGGCACGGCTCCCGAAGGATCCGCCTACGTGAAGCTCACCTCCGGCTCGACGGGCGCGCCCTCCGGCGTTGCGGTCTCGGCCGAAGCCCTGGCGGCCGACGACGACCAGCTGGCCTCGTCGATGGGATTGACGGCGAGCGATCGAATCGTCGCGTCGATCCCGTGGTCGCATTCCTACGGGCTGTCGTCGGTCGTCATGCCCGCGCTGCGTCGCGGCGCCCTGCTCATCGCCCCGCAAGACGCCGGGCCGTGGGCGCCGCTTCTGGCGGCGCGGGAGCACGGAGCGACGGTCTTCCCGACGGTCCCCGCGTACCTCCAGGCGATCAGCTCCCTCTCCTCTCCGCCGCCGTGGCCCGAAACGCTGCGCCGCGTGATCTCGGCGGGAGCGCCGCTCAGCGCGGAGACGGCATCGCGCTTCCAGGACGTCTTCGGCGTGCGGGCGCACGTCTTCTACGGAGCGTCCGAGAGCGGCGGGATCACCTACGACCGCGACGGCGATGCCGCGCTGCGCGGCACCGTCGGCACCGCGGTCGACGGCGTCGACATCGCACTCGAACCCGACGGACGCGTCGTCGTCCGGAGCGGCGCGCTCGGGCTCCGCCACGTCCCGGACTCGGAGGAGCGCCTCGAGGGCGGAGTGTTCGAGAGCGCAGACGTCGCGGAGTGGGCGGCAAGCGGCGAGCTGCGCCTCCTGGGCCGCGCCGACGCCGTGATCAACGTCGCCGGCAGAAAAGTTCAATCCGCGGAGATCGAATCCGCGCTCCGCGCGATGCCGGGTGTCCGGGACGCCTACGTCCTGGGCGTTCCCGGGGACCGAGACGGCCGGACGATCGTTCGCGCGTACGTGGCCTGCGATCCGGACGACGTCTCGTATGCCGACGTCGCCGCGTGGTGCCGCCGGCACCTCTCCGGCTACAAGGTTCCGCGCAGCATCGTGCGCCTCCCGGAGATTCCTCGAAACGCGCGGGGGAAGATCGACCGCGCCACGCTCCTTGCGTGCGTCCCCGCGGAATGACCCCGCGGATCTCGCCGTTTCTTTCGGCGTCGGTCGCGCTTCACGCCGCCGCCGTCCCCGCGCTCGCTCTCGCACCCGAGCGATGGCCGTGGATCGTGGGCACGCTCGTCGTCGACCATCAAGTCGCGATCGTCTCGGGCCTCCTGCCTCGGTGCTCGCTTCTCGGTCCGAACGTGACCACGTCGCAGACGGCGCGCGAGGCCCATGCCGTCGTCCTGACGTTCGATGACGGACCCTCGCCCGACGCGACGCCGAAGATCCTGGACCTGCTCGACGCGCGCGGCGCGCGGGCGACGTTCTTCTGCATCGGCGAGCGCGCCGCGCGGCATCGCGAGCTCGCTGCGGAGATCGCACGGCGCGGCCACCGGCTCGAGAACCACTCGCAGACTCACAGGTCCTCCTTCTTCTTCCATTCGCCGGGAAAGCTTCGGGACGAGATCACGCGGTGCCAGGACGAGCTGCAGCGGGCGTCCGGACGCGCGCCGTCGTTCTTCCGCCCGCCGGCCGGAATCCGGTCGCCGCTGCTCCAGCCGGCCCTGGCGAAGTCGGGCCTGAGGCTCGCTTCCTGGACCCGCCGCGCGTTCGACACGGTCTCTCACGATCCCGCCACCGTGGCCTCGCGCCTGTTGCACGGCCTCGCCGCCGGGGACGTCCTCGTGCTTCACGACGGCGGCCCGTCCGCCGGGGCGGCACGCGAGCCCGTGGCCGTCCGGGCGCTCCCCCGCATCCTCGATGCCATCGAGGCGGCGGGCCTCGGCATCATGCCGCTGCGCGATGCGGCTGCGGTCGCTTGACAGCCCCGGGCACTCTCAATACCGTCGAGTGTCCTTCAGCGGATCGGGAGGCCAGTTGATGAGACGACAGGCAGCTTGGGCGGTGCTCGCAGCATGGATCGCCGCCGGCACGGCCTACGCCACCGCAGACCTTTCGATCACCATGACCGACTACGCCTCCCACTACACGGCCGGGAGCAACCTCACGTACACGATCGTCGTGACGAACAACGGCCCCGACGCCGTGACGGGCGCGGTCGTCGCCGACGCGGTGACGTCCCTCGGACAGGTCGGTGCGGCGTCCTGGACGTGCACCGCGACCGGCGACGGCACGTGCACGCTCGGGACGCAGGTCGGGGCGATCAACGACACGGTCGATATGCCCGCGGGGGCGACGCTGACCTACGTCCTCGTCGCGGGGCTCCACACCGGCGTCTCGGGAACGCTGACGAACACCGCCACGGTCACGGCGCCTTCCGGAACCACCGATCCCGACCTGACGAACAACACGGCCGCGGACAGCGACGACGCGGCGGGGCTGTTCTACGTCACGGTGACGGGAACCGACTCCGACACCTGCGGCACCACCGTCGATACGCCCTGCCTGACGATCACGAAGGCGATCGCACGCGCGAGCGCGACCACCGGGAATACGGTCGTCGTGCACGGGGGCACCTATCACGAGTGCCTGAGCATTCCCTCCGGGATGCGGGTCGAATCCGACGAGCACCTTGCGTCGGGCTCGAACATCGCGACGTTCCTCGACGCGACCGGCGTGTGTGACGGAAGCGGGACGACGACGATCGCTCCGGTCGTCAAGGTGGCCGACGGCGGCGCGATCATGGGCTTCACGATCGAGAACGGCCTGGATTCCGGGATCCACGCCTCGGGCGCCGTCTCGATCGTCGGGAACGCCATCACGACGAACTCCACCCCGCTCACCGGCGGCGGCATCCGCCTGGATATGGCCGGATTCACCGCCGGGGGCCTCGCGGAGATCACGACGAACCGGGTGTTCTCGAACACGTCGGGCGGAAACGGCGCGGGCATCTTCGTCGATGCCACCGCGTCGGGCGTTCCGATCCTGCTTCACGTCAAGACCAACTCGATCAGCACCAACACCGCCGGCGACGGCGTGATGGGGGCTTCGGGCGCGGGCCTCGCGGTCCTGAGCGACACCGTCGCAGCCTCTGACAGCACCACGATCGTGATCACGGGGAACACGCTCGATGCGAACGTCGCCAACAATTCGGCCGGAGACGTGACGCTCGCCCACGGCGGCGGGCTGTACCTGCGGACGGGCACGCTCCACGGAGCCGGCACGGAGACGGTGACGCTCGGGCGCCCCGGCGCGCCGAACAGCGCGCGCAACAACGTCTCCAAGGGGTACGGCGGCGGCATGAGCGTCGAGCTGACGCCCCTCCCTGGAGGGACGCACACGGTCGACGTGCAGTCGAACAACATCACCGCCAACAGCGCCGTGGCGGGGGGCGGCGGCGCGTACTGGCTCGTGCACGCGGTCGATCGCTCGGCGGGCGCGCCGCTCGGGCTCATCCTGCGCGCGAAGGACAACTCGATCATCGGAAACCCGATCGCAACGGCGGCCCCCAACGGTCCGGGGGGTGGGCTTTTGGCCGAGCTCGACAGCGACCGCTCGGCGGCAAGCACCGTGCAGCTCGAGATCTCGGAGAACACGATCGAGAGCAACGTCGCGGCTCCGTACGGCGCCGGGGTCAGCCTCGTCGCCTCCGCCGACGACGATCCGGCAAGCGACGGCGCGACCGCGCAGACCGACGCGGTGATCTCGTTCCACAACAATCTCGTCGCGAAGAACGCCGCGCACGACCGGACCGTCGCGGGTGTCTCGGGCGGCGGCATCCACGCGCGGGCCTCGGCGCGCGGAGGATCGGCCCACGCCGGGATCGCTCACGATTTCTTGACGGTCGCCGACAACCAGACCGAGGTCGGGTCGGGCGGCCTCGAATGGGAAGACGCCCATCCCGCGGACTCGCTCGGCGGGACCGGGACGACGTCGTTCTCGCTGACGAACTCGATCGTCTGGAGAAACGACGGGTACGGCGTCGGGGGCACGGTGATCCCCGGCGCGGGGACCGAGGTCACCGTCGCGTATACCGACGCGTTCGACAGCGGAACGGCCGACTACGAGGCTCAGCTCGGCGTGTCGCCGGGGACGAACGGCAACATCTCGGTCGATCCGCTGCTCGATCCGCTGTATCTCCCGCAGACGTGCAGCACGATCGTCGACGCGGGCGACCCGTCGATTCCGCCGGCCACCGAGCCGGCGCCCAACGGCGGGCGCGTCAACCTCGGGCACCTCGGGAACACCGCCAACGCGACGCGGACCTTTCCCGACGTCAACGGGGACCACACGATCGACGGGCTGGACCTGCTCGAGCTTGCGATCGCTTTCGGCGCCACGAGCCCGTCTCCTCGATACAACGCGGCGGCCGACCGGGACCTGAACGGCACCGTCGACGGCACGGACATGGCCTACATCTCCGCCTTCTACACGCAAAGCTGCCCGTAGACGGGCGCTCCGGAGCGACGATGATCCGCCTTCAGAGGATGACCCGGCTTCTGGCGCCGATGGTGCTGGTGACCGCCGCGTTCGCGGTGCCGGCCTGTCACAGCAGCAGCGGCAACAACAGCCCGACCGCAACGGGCCCGGTCGCGTCGTTCACTCCCGATACGCCGTCTCCCGGCGCCGGGCAGATCGTGATGCTGGCCGGCTCGACGGCCGGCGCGACAATCGCGGTCCGCGTCACGATCACCGGGGTCAACGGGTTCTTCGGATCCGCATTTCGCGTTCACTACAACACCGCGACGCTGTTGTTCAACGACATGACCGATGCGACCTCCGTGCTGCGGACCGGCGGGATCTCCGATTCGAATCTGCTGTTCTCGGAGAACCACACGACGACGCCCGGCGAGATCGTCATCACCGCGTCGCGCCTCGATCCGACGGTGGCGCCCGGCATCGACGTGACCTCGACCGTGGACATCGTCCAGCTCAGCTTCACGGCCCGCGTCGCCATCGCCGCCGGCGCCGCCGAAGGCCGCGTGGACTTCGCCGGCCCCGAGGAGATCCAAACCTGCGACACCGCCGGCACGGGCAATTGCAGCATCTTCACCCCCACCGCCTGGTCGGGCGGGGGCGTCTCGACGCAGTAGCCTGATGAACGCTCTCGCGCTGATCCTTCGCTGGTTTCACATCGTGCCTGCGGTCGTCGCGGGCGGCGCGACGTTCTTCGCGCGCTTCGCTCTGATCCCGACGCTCGCGGGGCTTCCCGATGCCGAGCGAGCCCGCATCAAGGAAGGCATCGACCGTCGCTGGCGCGTCATCTTGAATGCGTGCATCGGGAGCCTGCTGGTCAGCGGCCTCCTGAACTTCGCCCTGTTCCAGGCGCCCTTGCATCGAGGCCAGCCGCTGTATCACGCCCTGTTCGGGCTGAAGGTCATGGCCGCGCTCGTGGTGTTCTTCCTCGCGTCGGCGCTCTACGGGCGAAGCCCGGCGCTGGCGCCGATCCGTGCGAACGCCCGGTTCTGGGCCGGCATCGCCGTCGCGTTGATCGTTCTGATTCTGCTCTTGTCCGGCGTGCTCCGGAGCCTTCCGCACTCTACTTGAGCTGGGTCTTCGGGTAGAGATCGTCCCAGAACGCCGGCTGCTTCTTGAGCCACTTGTCGAACCAGGCGACGATGGACCGCGACCAGAGCGCTCGCTTTGCGTGATCGACGATGTGGTGATCTTGCCCCTCGATCGTGAGCAGCTCGACGGGCGCTCCCACCAGCTTGAGCGCGGTGTAGAAGCTCTCGCTCTCGCCGGGCGGCACGTTGGTGTCGGCGAGGCCGTGGGTCAGGAGCAGAGGGGTTTTCACCTTGTCCGCCGAGAAGATCGGGCTTCGGTCGACGTAGAGGTCCCTGCGGTTCCACGGAAACGAATCGGCGGACGCCAGCGCGCTGTACGAGTAGCCCCAGTTCCCCTCGCCCCAGTACGACGTGATGTTCGAGATGCCGGCGTGAGCGACCGCCCCGGCGAAGAGGTCCGTCCGCGTCAGGAGCAGCATCGTCAGGTATCCGCCGTAGCTCGCCCCGATGCAGCCGACGCGCTTCGGGTCGACGGCGGGATAGGCGGCGAGAAACGCGCGCGTGCCTTCGATGATCTGGCCCGTCGTCACCTGCCCCCAATCGTTGACGTGCACGGCCGAATGCTTCTGGCCGTAGCCGATCGCGCCTTCGGGCTCGGGGACGTAGACGACGTATCCGCGTGAGGCCCACCACTCGCGCGGATAGCGCCCGCCAAAACCCCGCGTCTCGGGGAGCGTCCCGCCGTAATAGCTGACGATCGCCGGGTAGGTGGCCCTGGCCTTCGGATCGAAGCCGGGCGGCAGGTAGACGCGCCCTTCGATCGTGAATCCTTCGCTCGATGCCGCGTTCAAGGGTTCGACGGTGCCGGGGGCGATCTTCGCCGCGTCGAGAGCCGCGGGCGCCGCGAGCTTCGTCGCCCTTGGCCCATGAAGATCGACGGCGAACAGCGCCGCCGCCTGCCAGGGCCCGCTGGCGACGCAGGCCGCGACGGGGGCCTTGTCGGCGAACGCGACGTTCTCGACGACCGGCGCTCCGGCGTCGAGCTTGACGAATTTCTTCTCCGTGACGTCGTAGCGATAGAGCGATTCGTCTTCCTTGTCGGTCGCCTTGACGTAGATCGCACCGTCGGCGCGGCTCCAGATCGCAGACGAGATCGAGGGATCGAAGCTGCGCGTGATCGCATCGACCTGGCCGGTGGCGCGGTCGAGCAGGTAAAGCTCCCCATCCGCTTCGTTCGCCGTCGTTCCTGCGGCGATGTTGCGGCCGAGATCGCCGAACTCCGACGGTCCCGCGAGAAGCAGGATGCGTTTCCCGTCGGGGGCGTATTGCGCGTCGGTCAACCACCACGAATCGCGGAGCTTGTCGGCGTAGAGGGTTCTCAGGTCGAGCTGCCAGAGCTCCTTGCGCGAATACGGGCGGCCGGAGACGTCGTCGACTTCGCGCACGACGAGCAGGTGCGTCCCGTCGGGCGAGAAATCCGCCGCTCGCGTCGACAGCGCGCCCGCCGTCAGCCGGCGCGTCGCGCCCCCCGGCACCGACACCTGATACAGGAAGCTGCGCTCGCGCCAGCTCGATTGCCTGTCGAGCAGGTTTTCGCGGAGCTTGACGCCCCGCTTGTCGGGATCGGGCTTTGCCGTGACCGTGTAGACGATCGACGTGCCGTCGGGCGCCCAAGCGTAGCCGGCGAGGTTGTCGATGCGGGACAGGAGCGGCCGCGTCTCGCCGGTGTCGAGATCGGCGAGCCAGATCGTCGACGATTCCTTTCCCGCCTCGCGGCGGTCGCGCGCGAGATACGTCAGACGCCGTCCTGCGGGAGAAAACGACACCTGCCCGATCGCGACACCGCCGCGCCAGGAGCGGACGAGCGAACCATCGCGGCTCGCACGCACCTCGACCCAGCTATCGGCGTCGTCCGATCCGGCCGCCACGGAGGAGAGCGCCGCCGCGACGAGCGTCCCGTCGGGCGAGATCGCGACACCCGTGATGCCCGGGCCGTCGAGGATGTCGGAGATCCGGAGATCGCGTGCCGGGTCGGTGCCCGAAGCCACGACGGGCAAACCCGACGCCGGTGCCTTGGCGATCGAGAGCACGACCCCGGCGTCCCAGACCTGGTTTTGCCCGGGATCGTAGATGGTCTCGACCATGAACGCGTGGGAGCCCTGCTCGAGCTTGACCGATCCCGTCGCTTCCTGGACCTTCCCATCCTTCGAGACGCCCCCGCGGACGGCCGGCTCGCCGTCGACCCAGAGCCGCCGCGGCTGCGTGCCGCGGAGCTCGACGTCGAAGACCTGGAATCGATCGACGGTGACGTAGGTCATCAGCCATGCGGCCGCGTACCCCTTGCCCTCGTTGGTCGCGGTCATGGGAAGCGGCACGCGGCCCGACGGGGACGCGCTGACCTCGGACCAGGCCAGCCGGTCTCCCGAAGGCCAGTCCAGCTTTTCTCCGGAGCCCGGCCGCGAGCGCGGCGACGGCCCACGCTCGGCGTCGAGCAGATCGCCGATCTCGTATCGACCGCGATCCTCTTCGTGAAAGAGCGGGAGCGCATCGGCCGCGGGCCCCGCCAGGAGCCAATGCGCGGGAGCGTGCGAGAAGGCTTTGTCGTTCATCGGGTTCGTCGTTCCTTTTTGAGCGGCTCGTCCCTGCGCGAACATGAGCGCAAGGGCGAGCGCGAGCGTCGCCTTGAATTTGTGGCGCATGCTGGGTCTCCGGGGAAATCGCGCGGCCGGTTATTCTGCGGCCGATTGTCGAGTAAAGTTGGGCACGCGGGAGGGGGGCTCCCGCGTGCCCGTCGCAGAGGAGGGTTGCCGGGCTTTGCGGCCTTGGAACCGGACCCGACGACCTTAAATACGTTTGGGACCTGCGAATCGTTTACGTCTTTTCGGTGCATTGCGACGATTTCTCAGCGTCCGCGCTCTGTCAGGAGCCCGAGGAATCGCGCCGCGAGTGCCGTGGGTGGGACTCCGTCGCGGCGGAGCACGACGTAGGGAACGGGCGGAACGCCCCGGAGGCGGCGGCGTTCCTTGCGCCGCGGGTTGGACGGCGTCGCGAACGCAACCGCCGGTACCAGTCCGACGCCCAAACCCGCAAGGACGAAACGACGGACCAGCGAGAGATTTCCCACCTCGACCGCCGGGTGGAACGGAACGCCGGCCGCGGCGAACGCCAGCTCGAGATGACGCCTGAACCCCGACCCACGCTGAAGGGTGACGAGCCTCACTCCGCGCAGCCGCTCGAGATCGACCGTCGCCGGAAAACGGGACGCGGGTGGGACCAGCAAATCGACGGGACTTTCGAGGAGCGGCTCGGCGATGAGTCCCCGGCTCTCGGTTCCGGCGGAGCCGACGGTCATCACGAGGTCCACGTCTCCCGCTCGGAGGGCCTCCTGGAGCGCCGGGGCCGGCCCCTCGAGGATGCGGATCGAAGCCGTCGGCTGCCGCCGGAGCAGCGCGGCAATGGCGCGAGGGACCACCTCACGGCCGAGCGCATCGCCGGAGCCGATCCGTAGCTCGTCGTTCCCTGCGAGAGGAACGCCGGCGGCGCCGTCGAGGGCGGCGAGACCCGACAGCGCGGCCTCGGCCAGGGGGAGGAGCCTGGCGCCTTCCGGGGTCAGCGTCATGCCGCGGGCGTGGCGCCGGAACAATTTCGTGTCCCATCGGCGCTCGAGAGCGGACAGGCGCGCGCTGATGCTCGGCTGCGTCCGGGCGAGCCGCCCGGCCGCCGCGACGACGCTGCCGGAGCGGGCGACCGCGACGAACGTCTGAAGCGCCGGGACGTCGACCATCGACGCCATGATATAGACCAGTTGAATATTAGTCATTTAAAGAATCGTTTTGTTCTATCGCTTGGCGGCGGCTATCGTGACGGGGGTCGGGAGGGCTCCATGGTTCACAGGCTCGAGATCGCGACGCGGCCGCCGCTGAAGGACGCACGGGGCGCCGCCGTGGCCGCGACGGTCCGCGACTTCCTGCACATCGCCGTCGGCGGCGTCCGCACGCGAGACGTGTACCGGATCGATGCGGATTTGACCGAGGAGCAGGTGCGGCGCGTGCTCCACGAGTTCGTCGACCCGATCGCGCAGGTGGGCGCGGCCGGATCGCTCGACGACGGGCCGTTCGACGTCGCGATCACGGTCGGCTACAAGCCCGGCGTGACGGACCCCGTCGGCAAGTCCGCGCGGGTCTGCATCGAGGACACGCTGGGCGCGAAGCTCGGCGACGACGCGGCCGTCTACACGTCGACGATGTATCTCCTCACGAGCGTCACAGAGGCCGATGCGGAGCGGATCGCGAACGAGCTGCTGGCGAACGCGGTGATCCAGTCCGCGCGCGTCGAGACGTATGCGGCCTGGAAAGGGTCTCCCCCCGATCTGTCGGTCCCGCGCGTTCCGCCGCACGAAACGCCTGCGGTTGCGACGATCGACCTTTCGGGCTCGGACGAGGATCTGCTCGCGATCTCGAAGTCGCGGCTCCTGGCCCTGACGCTGGCCGAGATGAAAGCGGTCCGGGACCACTTCGGCCGCAAGGGCCGTCCGGCGCCGACCGACGTCGAGCTCGAGTGCATCGCGCAGACCTGGAGCGAGCACTGCAAACACAAGATCTTCAACGCGACCGTGACTTACCGCGAAGCCGGCGCAGAAGCCGAGGTCATCCGGTCGCTCTTCAAGACGTTCATTCGCGGCGCCACCGAGGCGGTCGGCGCGCCGTGGCTGGTGTCGGTCTTCCACGACAACGCGGGCGTCGTCGCCTTCGACGAGCAGGACCATCTCGTCTACAAGGTCGAAACGCACAACTCCCCGTCCGCGCTCGACCCGTACGGCGGCGCGATGACCGGAATCGTCGGCGTCAATCGCGACCCGTTCGGCACGGGACGGGGCGCCGAGCTTCTGGCCAACGTCTGGGGGTACTGCTTCGCGTCGCCGTTCCACGATGCGGCGCTTCCGGTGGGCCTGCTCCATCCGCGGCGCATCCGCAGCGGCGTGCACGCGGGTGTCATCGACGGCGGCAATCAGAGCGGCGTCCCGTACGGGCGCGGGTTCGAGATCTTCGACGCGCGCTTCCTGGGGAAGCCCCTCGTGTTCTGCGGCACGGTCGGCAAGCTTCCGGTCAAGATCGCGGGGACGCCGGGAGAAGCGAAGAAGGCCGCCCCCGGCCACCGCGTCGTGATGGTCGGCGGGCGCATCGGCGCCGACGGGATCCACGGCGCGACGTTCTCGTCCGCGGCGCTCGACGAGTCGGCTCCGATCCAGGCGGTGCAGATCGGCGATCCGATCACGCAGAAGCGGATGTTCGACTTCCTGATCGAGGCGCGCGACCTCGGCCTGTACGCGTCGATCACCGACAACGGGGCCGGCGGGTTGTCGTCGTCGGTCGGCGAGATGGCGCGCTCGTCGGGCGGCGCGCGGCTCGACCTTGCGAAGGCTCCCGTCAAGTACGCGGGGCTCGCGCCTTGGGAGATCTTCCTCTCCGAAGCGCAGGAGCGGATGACGCTCGCCGTGCCCGAAGAGCACGTCGCGGCGTTCCTCGCCCTGGCCCGGCGGCGCGAGGTCGAGGCGACCGTCCTCGGGACGTTCACCGACTCGGGGTCGCTCGAGATCGACTACGCCGGGGAGCGCGTCGCGACGATCGACATGACGTTCCTGCACGAAGGCGATCCCGACCTCGACCTGACCGCGGTGTGGGAGAGGCCGCGGTTCGCGGAGCCGCCGGGGCCGCCCCCCGCCGACCTCGGGGCGGCGCTCCTTTCGATGCTCGCGCGGTTGAACCTGTGCTCGGACGAGCCGGTGGCCCGGCACTACGACCACGAGGTCAAGGGGCTGACCGTGGTGAAGCCCTGGGTCGGCGTCGATGCGGACGTTCCCGCGGAGGCGACGGTCTTCCTGGTCCGGCACGGGTCGCGGTCCGGGTACGTCCTGTCCGAGGGCATCAATCCGTTCTATTCCGACATCGACACATACGAGATGGCGCGGAGCGTTCTCGACGAGGCGGTGCGCAGGCAGCTCTGCGCGGGCGCCCGGCTCGATCGCATCGCCGCGCTCGACAACTTCTGCTGGCCCGATCCGGTCGCGTCTCGGCTGACCCCCGACGGCGCCTACAAGATGGCGCAGCTCGTCCGCGCGTGCCGCGGCCTCTACGACCTGACGCGCGCGTACGGGACGCCGCTCGTGTCCGGCAAAGATTCGATGAAGAACGACTCGACCATGGGGGGCGTCAAGATCAGCGTCCCTCCGACGTTGCTGGTGTCGGCGATCGGCCGGATCGACGACGTCTCGGATGCGATCACGCTCGACGCGAAGACCGAGGGCGATGCCGTCTACTTGCTGGGGCCGACGCGCGACGAGACCGGAGGGAGCGAATACTTCCGCCTGCGGGGAGAGATCGACGGCGTGCCGACCGCCCTCGACGATCCGGCGCCCTACGTCGGGAACCGGGTCCCCGGGGTCGACGCCGCCGAGACCCTTCCCCTGTATCGCGCGCTGGAAGCCGCGATCCGGCGCGGATGGGTGCGCTCGGCGGCGACGCCGGCGAAGGGCGGGCTCGTGGTCGCGCTCGCGCGCGTGGCGATGGCCGGCGGGCTCGGTCTCGACGTCGACCTCGATTCGGCGCCGGATCTCGCCGCGCTGCCGTCCGACGTCGCGCTGTTCTCGGAGTCGAACGGACGCTTCGTCGTGACGGTAGCAGCAGGAGATGCCGCCGCGTTCGAATCGCACTTTGCGGGCCTGGCGTGCCGCCGGATCGGCCGCGTGACGGCGGCGGGTCCGCTTCGCGTCACGATCGGCGCGCGTCGGCGGATCGAAGTTTCCATCGAGTCGATGAAGCGATCGTACAAGGAGACGCTGGCCCATGTCTGAGCCGCGCGTTCTGATCATCACCGGACTGGGCCTGAACTGCGAGGCCGAGACCGAAGCCGCGTTCGCGCTCGCGGGGGCGAAGCCGGAGAAGGTCCACATCCTCGACCTGCTCGACGGGACGGCGCCGCGGAAGCTGTCCGACTATCCGCTCCTCGCCTTCATCGGCGGCTTCGCATTCGGCGACCATCTCGGTGCCGGGTCGGTGTTCGCGAACAAGATCCGCTGGCGCCTCTACGACGAGCTGCTTCGCTTCATGGAGAAGGGCGGCCTGGCGATCGGCATCTGCAACGGCTTTCAGACGATGGTGCGGCTCGGGCTGCTCCCCGGCCTCGACGGCGACTTCAAGACACCGCGCGCCACGCTCGCGCCGAACGAGCGCCCCGGCTATCGCGACGCCTGGGTCACCTTGGGATTCGACGCGGAGTCTCCCTGCGTGTGGACGCGCGGGCTCACGACGATGGAGCTGCCCGCGCGGCACGGCGAGGGCCGCTTCTTGACGGAGCCTGCGACCGCCGATCGCCTGCGCACGAGCCACCTCGTCGTCGCCCGCTATCTCGGGCCCGACGGCCGACCGACGCAGGAGTGGCCGTGGAACCCGAACGGATCTCCCGACGCCGTCGCCGGGATCTCCGACCCTTCGGGCCGACTGTTCGGGCTGATGCCCCACCCCGACGCGTATCTGTATCCGTTCCACCACCCTCAATGGACGCGCCGCAAGCTCGCCGGCACGCTGCCGACCGAGGGCGACGGCCTGAAGATCTTCCGTAACGGCGTCGCCGCGGTTTAGGGGACAAGCGAATAGGGGACAGTCCCCTTTTTCTTACAAATTCATTTCGGGCCGAATGATCTTCGACGCGGCCTCATGAGCGAGCCCGCTCTTCAGGTGCGGGCGAGCGAGCGCGGAGAGAGCCGCGCGGGACAACCCGCATGCGGCCAACGTCCGCGGAGAGGATCATTCGGAGAAGAAATGAATTTGTAAGAAAAAGGGGACTGTCCCCTAATAATTGCGAAGCACCTTCCCGCGCCATGCGACGAGCGCGGCGGCGAGGATGGTCGCGATGCCGCCCGATACGACTGAAACCGTTGCGCCGAGAGTTGCGGTCGCAAAGAGCGACGCGACGAGGCCGGCCTCGAGCTCGCCGAGCTGCGGGCCGCCCATGAAGAAAATCATGTTCACGCTCGTCATGCGGCCGCGCATGCCGTCCGGCGTGATCGTCTGACGGACGACCTGGCGCACGACGGTGGACACGAGATCCGCCAGGCCGGTCGCCGCAAGCGCCGCGAACGTGAGGGCGTACCAGCGCGAGAATCCGAAGACGATCGTCGCCGATCCGTACGCCGCGACCGCCCACAGGAACACGCGGCCCTGGCGTGCGGGGATCGGGCGCACCGACGTGTAGATCGATCCGACGAGCGCGCCCAAGGCCGGCGCCGAGCGCAGCCATCCGAATCCGATCGCGCCGACCTTCAAGACCTGGTCGGCGAAGATGGGCAGCAGCGAGTTCGCGCCCGAGAAGAACGTCGCCGCGAAATCGAGCGCCATCGTCCAGACCATCACCGGCGTCGTGAACACGAAGCGCAAACCCTGACGCAGCGACTGGACCGGCGACTCCTTGGCGATCGCTTCATCCTCGATCTTCCCCGAAGCGCGCATGGTCAGCAGCGTCGCGACGACGGCCAGGAACGACATCGCGTTCAGGAGGTAGATCCAGGCCAGGCCCCGCGTTCCCTCCCCCGCCGCGGCGATCAGGACGCCGGCCAAGGCGGGACCGCCGATCATCCCGATGTGGAACATGGTGAGGTTCATCGCGAGCGCGCCGGGCAGGTCCTCCCGCGGGACGAGGCGCGGAACGAGCGCCTGCCGCGCCGGGTTATCGAACGAGCCGGCGCTCGACGTGAGCCCCGTGAGGACGTAAAGCATCCAGAGTGTTTCGTGGCGCGAGAACGTGAGGGCCCCCAGCGTCGCGGCGACGGCGGTCATGGTGAGCTGCGTCGTCAGCATGACCCGCTTCCGGTCGTACCGGTCTGCGACCACCCCGGCCGGGAGCGACAGGGACACGATCGGGATCACCCGCGACAGCCCGACCATCCCCAGCGCGAGGGGCGAGTGCGTCAGGAGATAGACGTGCCAGTCGATCGCCGCCGCCTGCATCTGGGACCCGGTGAGGGAAATCAGCTGCGCCGTCCACAACCACCGAAAATCGCGGTGCCTCAATGAAAGGTAGGGGCGCATCGGGAGGCGCCATTGTGCAATCTTTGAAAGAAAAAGGGGACTGTCCCCTCGCAACTTTTGGGTGCCGAGCGCGTTCTATGAAGCGGCGATGACCAGCGGTGAGTTCCAGGAGATGGTGCTCGAGCACAAAGACCGCGTGTACGGCTACGCGCTGAGCATCCTGCGCGACACCGAAGACGCGAAGGACGTGGCGCAGGAGTGCCTGGTCCGGCTGTGGGATCACCGGGATCGTATCGAGCCGGGGCTCGGCGGCCGGAAGTGGCTGCTGCGGTCGGCTCACAATCTTTGCATCGACCGGATGCGGCGCCGGGCCTCGCGTCCGGAGGTCCCGAGCGACGAAGAATCCGACCCCGGGGACGGCCGGCCCGATCCCGAGCGGCTGGCGGCGTCGACGCAGATCGCCGATCGCCTGGAGCGCGCGCTATCGAGTCTCGACGACCGGGACCGGGCGATCGTCCTGTTGCGCGAGGTCGAGGGGTTGGCCTATGAAGAAATCGCCGAGGTGCTCGGGTTGAAGCTGGGGACGCTCAAGGCGTCGCTCCATCGGGCCCGGGAAAAGCTGAGGTCGGCACTGGTGCGCGCGGAGGTGACGCCATGAACTGCGGGGATGCCCGCTTGCTGATTCAAGACGCCGACGACCGGCGCGACGAGGCGTTGTCGCGCGAGGTCGTGGCGCATCTCGCGGAGTGCGCGAGCTGCCGTGAGCTGCGCTTTGACCTGGACTCGCTCTCGGAGCTTCTTCGTGCGCGCCCGCGCGCGTCGTTGCCGCCCGACGCCCTCGATGCCGTCTGGCGGCGCACGATCCGCGGCGGAAAACCGATGCGCTTCCGGCTTGCCGCCGCCGCGGCGCTCGCCGCGGCCGTCCTCGGCGGCAGCCTCTATTTCGGGCTCGTTCCCAATCCGGGGCACGAGCCGTCCTCCGCGGAGATCGCGCGCGCGTCGGCGCAAGCCGACCTCGTTCTCGCGTACGCGGCGCGCGCTCTGGTCGCGACGCGCGACGCGACGGCCGACCGGGTCATCGGCTCGAAAGTCTCGCCGGCGGTTCGCGCGCAATCCGTCTCGCACGGACCAAGGAGATCTCGATGAAACCGCTTCGTGTTTTGCTGCTGAGCCTGGCGCTGATCGCGGCCGCTCCCGCGACCTTCTCCGCCGACGTGTCGTCCGGCGGGTTCGTCGACGGGAAGAAATTCCGCGCCTTGATCGACGAGTCGAAGGACGTCGTCGAGGTCAACCTCGACGGCGCGATCCTCCAGGCGATCGCCAAGGCCGGAAGCGGCGACAAGGACGCCCACGACGCCGACGACCTCTTCACGAAGCTGAAATCGATCCACGCGGTGATCGGGACCGTGAAGGGCTCGGCGAGCGACGCTCAGGCGCTGGTGCAGAAGACCGATCAGTCCCTCGTGGGATCGGGCTGGCAGCGGATCACGCGCATCACCGACGCGACGTCGTCGGTCTCGGTTCTGACCCACACCGTGGGCGACAAGGTCGACGGCCTGGTCGCGCTGATCTTCGACAGCGAGGACAACGAGCTGGTCTTCGCGAATCTCGCGGGTGAGATCGACGTGACGCGCCTCGGCGAGATCGGACACAAGTTCAACATCTCGGGACTGGACGCGATCCCCGGCAAGCACTAGCGGCGCGGGGCGTCGGCGACCTTCAGCGACTTCACGTAGGCGGTGATCTGCCAGCGCTGCGGCTCGGGCAGCTTGGTCCACACGGGCATCCCCGCGCGCACGTTGCCGTGGCTGATCACCCAGAAGAGCATGCCGTCCGAGGCGTCCTGAACTTCCGGCGCCAGCAGGCTCGGGCCCTTGCGCCCGTTCTCGCCGCCCTCGCCGTGACAGTCGCCGCAGTGGCGCGCGTACAGCTTCGCTCCGGCGGACTTCGCGCCGGGATCGGTCGCGAGCGGGTTCTGGACCGCGCGGGCATCGGAAGGAACCTGCGCGAGCTGCGTGTACGGGACGGTCTCGCGCGGCTTGCGGGCGGCGGCGGGAACGCCTGCCAACGCGGCGAACGCGGCGCAGGCGGCGACCGCGCGCTTCATCGCCTGCCGCCCAGGAAGAATTCCTTCGAGAAGCCGATGCGGAACATGAACCGATGGCTGTCGTCGTTCAGGCCCCACGTCGGCGAGAGCTTGAGCATCATGTTCTTCGGAAGGTTCCAGCCGAGGACGGGCGCCGCGTAGTGCGAGGTGTCCGCGAAGCCGAACTGTTCCGTGTTGCCCAAGCCTCCGTAGACCTCGAGGCCGAGGGCGAAGTTCTCCGCGCACCAGACGCACGGCTCGGGCTTGGCGGCCAAGGCCAGCGGCCGGTTGAACCCGACCGCGTAGCCGAATTCCCACGGGCCGCCCTCGAGGTTCTTCACGGCGATGACGTTCTCGGAGAAGTTCCAGCCCTTGGCCACGCTCGAGAGGATCAGCTTCAGCTCGATCTCGCTCTCGGTTTCTTCCGCGGCGTCGGCGTTGGGCTCGGCGTGGTCGGCCTCGACGTCGTGCCCGACGACCTCCTTGATGACCTTGTCGGCGCCGGTGACGTGCTCGTACTCGGCGTAGAGGATCGGATTGACGGCGTGCTCCTGCTTCGTCGGCCGGAACCGGTTTTCCCAGCGGTAGCCGGTGAACACCGTGCTGTCGTTCTGTGTCGACTGGGAATCGAGATAGAGCTCGGTCGTCCACCACGCCGTCGCGCCGTATTCGATCTCAAGCAGGCCCGAGACGAAGTCGTTCCCGCCGCGCTGCGTCGCGTAGGTCGGGTTGAAGGCGATCTCGAGGGCCGTCGGCTCTTCGAGGTAGTGATCGTAGGTGATGAAATACGGCGCCTCTTGCGCCCGGGCGGCGGCCGCCGCGACGAGAACCGACACGAACACGATGAAGCGCCTGCTAGTCACTCGATTTTTCTCCCGAGGCGCGGCAGACGCCGAGCCGCGTGCACGCCGTGCAGAGCTGCCCCCGCCGGCGTCCGCGCCGGACGGGCTTGCGCTCGCGGCGGCGTTGTTCCTTTTCGATCAGCTCTTCCATCCGCATGACGGTGGACGGGCTGACCGCGTGCTCCATCATGCAGGCGTCGATCGCGGCGGTTTCGGGATCGACGCCCAGGACCTCGACGAGCAGCGACCGCACGGTCTCGAACCGCCGGATCACGCACTCGGCGATCCCGTTTCCGTCTTCGGTGAGCGAGACGAACCCGTACCGCTCGTGGCGGACGAGGTGCATCCGCTCGAGCTTCTTGAGCACCGTGGACACCGTGCCCGGGCTGACGGCAAGCCGCGTCGCAAGCTCTCCCACGCGCGAGATGCCGTGCTCGCCGCGCGTCTCGTGCAGCGCCTTGAGGTACATCTCGAGGGTCGAGGAAATCGGGCTGTGCCGGTGCATCGGGGCGGGATGCTAGCCGACGAAGTTCTACGTGTCAAACATTCTTTGATGACGACGAAAGACGGTCAAGAGTCGAGAGTTGAGAGTCGAGAGCAAACCCTGAACTCTCGACCCTCGACTCTCGACTCTCGACTTCTCCCGTCAGGCCTTCGCGGCGTCGGCGGCGTACGGCACGGGCATCCCGTCCTGCGTCCGCCGCTTGCGGAACGCCTCGAGCAGCTTCTTCGTCGTGGGGCCGGGCTTTCCGGCGCCGACCGAGCGGCCGTCGACGGCGATCACCGGCATGATCTCGGCGCCCGTTCCCGTCAGGAACAGCTCGTCGGCGTTGTAGAGGTCGTGCAGGCCGTAGTTCCCCTCTTCCGTCGCCATCCCCATCTCCTGCGCCAGCTCGAGGACGGTCGCGCGCGTGATGCCGGGGAGCGCGCCGTTCATCAGGTCCGGCGTCTTCAGGATGCCGTCCGCCAGGAAGAAGATGTTGTCGGCCGTGCACTCCGCGACCCGCCCCTGGTGATTGAGCATCACCGCTTCGAGGGCGCCGGCGCGCCGCGCGTCGAGCTTCGCCATGATGTTGTTCAGGTAGTTGAGCGACTTGATGCGCGGGTCGAGGCATTGGATCGGGACGCGCCGCACCGACGACGTGACGATCGCGGCCCCCGTCTCGTACAGCGCCTTGGGGTACAGCTTGATCTCGGCGCAGATGATCACGACCGTCGGCCGGCCGCAGTTGCCCGGATCGATCCCGAGATCGCCCGGTCCGCGGGAGACGACCAGCCGCACGTAGGCGTCGCGCTGCTCGTTGGCGGCCACCGTGTCGAGGACGGCTTGCGTGAGCTGCTCCCGCGTGTACGGGATGTCGAGCGCGATCGTCTTCGCGGACCGGTAGAGGCGGTCGATGTGGTCCTTCAGCCGGAACACCGAGCCGTCGTACGCGCGGATCCCCTCGAACACCCCGTCGCCGTAGAGGAAGCCGTGGTCGAACACCGAGATCTTGGCGTCCTCTCTCGAGTAAAGCGTGCCGTCGACATAGATCTTCACGACAACCTCCCTGTCAGTGCCGCGGGCCGGGCCAGCGACAAGAAATATTCGTGGAGCGTGGGCTTTCCCGTCAGCTCGGGGTGAAACGTCATCGCGAGCACACGGCCGTCCTGAACGCATACGGGTGCTCCGTCGTGCGTCGCGAGCGTTTCGACCTTCGGCCCCAGCTCCGTGAATCGCGGCGCCCGGATGAACACCGCGTCGATCGGTCCGCCGAGCGTCCTGGATTCGACCTGGGTCTCGAACGATTCCACTTGAGGTCCGTACGCGTTCCGCTCGATCACCGCGTCGAGCAGCCCGAGACTGGGCTGGGGCGGATGGACGACCTCGCGCGCGAGGAGGATCGCTCCCGCGCACGTCCCCATCAGCGCGCGCCCGTCGCCGTGGAACGACTTCAACGCCGCGAACCACGGCTCGTCGGCCATGAGATTGAGGAGCGTCGTGCTCTCGCCGCCCGGGATCACGAGCCCGTCGAGCTCGGACAGCGCAGCCACGCGGCGCACGAGGGCGACGTCCGCACCGAGGCCCGAAAGCACACGCGCGTGCGCCTCGAAATCTCCTTGCAGCGCCAGGACGCCGATCCGTGCCATCGCGACCTCTCGCCTACCAGCCGCGCGTTTGGAGAAGCTCGGACTCCGCGAGCTTCGACGTTTCGATCCCGTGCATGGCGGACCGCAGCCCCCGCGACACCTCGGCGACGATCTTCGGGTCCTTGTGGTGCGTCGTCGCGCGCACGATCGCCTTCGCGCGCACGGCCGGGTCTTCGGACTTGAAGATTCCCGAGCCGACGAACACCGCCTCCGCGCCGAGCTGCATCATCAGCGCCGCATCGGCCGGCGTCGCGATCCCGCCCGCGGCGAAGTTCGGCACGGGCAGCTTGCCTTCGGCCGCGACGAGGCGGCAGAGCTCGTAGGGTGCCCCGAGGTTCTTCGCCTCGGTCATCATCTCCTCGGGGTGGAGCTGCGTCAGGCGGCGGATGCCCGAGGCGACCGCGCGCATGTGCCTCACGGCCTCGACGATGTTTCCGGTGCCCGCCTCGCCCTTCGTGCGGATCATCGCGGCGCCCTCGCCGATCCGCCGCAGCGCTTCGCCGAGATTCCGGCAGCCGCAGACGAACGGCACGGTGAACGCGAACTTGTCGACGTGGAACTCTTCGTCCGCCGGCGTCAGCACCTCGCTCTCGTCGATGTAATCGACGCCGAGCGCCTCGAGGACCTGGGCTTCGGCGAAGTGGCCGATCCGGCATTTCGCCATCACGGGGATCGACACCGTCTTCATGATCTTTTCGATCATGGCGGGATCGGACATGCGCGCCACGCCGCCGTCGCGCCGGATGTCGGCGGGGACGCGCTCGAGCGCCATCACGGCCGCGGCGCCGGCATCCTCGGCGATCTTGGCCTGCGTGTCATCGGTGACGTCCATGATGACGCCGCCCTTCAACATTTCCGCGAGGCCGGTCTTCAGCCTCGGCGTTCCTTTGTCCGTGTGTGCCATCGCTGCCTCCGTCGACCTCTAGAGAATCGGAACCGCTTCCAGCTGCCGCTCGCGTGCGCCCTGGTTGTCCTTCGGCCAGCGCTGTCGCAGCAGCTCTCCCAGCACGCGGATGCCTTCGCGGATCTGGTCTTCCGTCGCGGACGAGAACGTCAGCCGCAGCGTGTTGCGTCCGCCGCCTCCGACGTGGAAGAGCGAGCCGCGCCCGACGAGCACCCCGCGCTCCCCCGCCGCCGCGAACAGCTCGTCGCCGTCGACGGACTCGGGAAGACGGACCCAGCCGAACAACCCGCCGAGCGGCCGCGTGAAGCGCGCGCCGTCCGGGAAGTGGATCTTGATCGCCTCGTCCATCGCGGCAGACCGCGACGCGTACGCCGCGCGGACGCGCGCGAGGTGATCGTCCTGCGCGCCGTCGGCGATGAACGTCTGCAAGGCAGCCTGCACGAGCGGGCTGGTCCCGCAGTCTTCGATCTGCTTGAGCGCCAGCATCCGCTCGAACACGGGCTCGGATGCGGCCACCCACCCGACGCGAAGCCCCGGCAGGAGCTTTTTCGAGAACGTCGAGATGTACAGCACGTGCCGCCCGCCGTCGAGCGAATGCAGCGTCGGCAGGTCGCGCCCCGAGAATCTCAGATCGCCCGCCCAGTCGTCCTCGACGATCACGCACCGGTGCCGCGCGGCGATCGCCAGGACGTCGCGGCGCCGGGCTTCGCTCATCACGCGCGCGGTCGGGTTGTGGAACGTCGGCTGAACGTACATCAGCCTCGGGCGGTGCCGCGCCAGCGCCAGCTCGAGGAGATCGGGCCGGATGCCTTCGTCGTCGAGCGGGACGCCGATCGCGCGCGCGCCGAGCGCCGCGAGCGCGCTGATCGCGCCGGTGTAGGTCGGATCTTCCACGACGACGGCATCGCCCGGATCGACGAACGCGCGGCACGCCAGCTCGAGCGCTTGCTGCGAGCCGTTGGTCACGAGGATCGACGACGCATCGCACGGCGAGCCGCGCCGCCGCATGTCCGCCGCGATCGTCTCGCGCAGCGGGCCGTACCCCGCCGTCGGTCCGTACGAGAGGACCTCGGCGCCCCGCTCCCCGAGTGTCTTCGCCATCGCCCGCGAGAAATCCTCGACGGGCATCAGCTCGCCCGCCGGATACCCGCCGGCGAGCGAGATCCCCTCGTGCGAGGTCGCCACGCGATAGATCGTCAGGAGGTTACCGACGACCGGCCCCTGCACCGCGCGCGCGAACCCGCCGAGCCACGCG
This sequence comes from uncultured Acidobacteriota bacterium, assembly GCA_964647625.1. Taxonomy (GTDB): domain Bacteria; phylum Acidobacteriota; class Polarisedimenticolia; order Polarisedimenticolales; family DASRJG01; genus DASRJG01. Next base: position 10,167 of record CAZYHZ010000029.1, on the reverse strand, counting down.
GCGTTGGCCGGAGCGGGCGTCTCGCCCGCGAGGAACGTGCCGCGGCCGGTGTGCCCCGTTGCCGCTCCGGTCTCGACGAGAAGGTCGTACGCCGCGATGACCGTGTTTCGATTGACGCCGAGCTGCTTGGAAAGATCGCGCGTCGGCGGGAGCTGCTGCCCCGGGCTCAGACGGCCCTCGCGAAGGGCCGCTTGTATTCCGTCGGCGATCTGCCGGTAAACCGGCGTCGCCGCGGTCCCGTCGACCTTCAATCCAGGCAATGTCATGGTCCGCCGTACCTCTTGGCCTAGCTCAAGACAGGATTGTACGGCGATTTTCGAGGCGTGCAACTAAGCCAATACGGTCCAATGAAAGAAAAAATGTAGTCCGAGGCGGAACCACACCCGCCGATCAGGCTTTGGGAATGAGAAGGGAAAGAACGGCCGGCCGACCCCGAAGGATCGGCCGGCCATAAGAACGACCCTACGGACAGGTCGTGGATGTGCGCGGGGAACCGTTGCTCTGGTTGCCGTACGTCCCGTCGGCGCACGCGTTCTCGCCGCGGGAGAGATAGAACCGACCCGTTCCCGGAGGCGGGATGGCGCCGTCGACGACCGAAGGCGCGCCGAGATTGTCGAAGCAAACCTCGTCTCCACCGCCCGGACCGACCGGCAGCGCGCTCAACGAGCCGCGCAGCACGTCGTACCGGGTCGCTCCCGGCGTCGCTGTCCAGCTATACGTCTGCTTGTCCGCCGCGACGACGACGCCCTGCGCTTCCACCGGCGGCCCGATCGGCGTTCCGGTGCACGTTCCTCCGCCGCAGGTGTCGCCGCTCGTGCACGGGTTGCCGTCGTCGCACGCCGCGGTGTTGGGCGTGAATACGCAGCCCGAGCCCGGATTGCAGCTGTCGTCGGTGCACGGGTTGCTGTCGTTGCAGGTGATCGGGGCGTTCACGCACGGATTGGCGACCCCGGTGCACGCGGCGTTGCACGAATCGGCGGTACACGCGTTGCCGTCGTTGCATGCGACCGTGAAGCCCATGCACGTTCCGTTGGTGCACGTATCGCCGCTCGTGCAGTCGCTATGGTCGTCGCACGCGTTCGTGTTGAACGTGTGGGTGCACCCGGTGCCCGGATCGCAGATGTCGTCCGTGCAGGGGTTGCAGTCGTTGCAGCTTCCGATCGCGGGGTTCCCCGGGTTGCAGTCGCATGCGTCGCCGGCGAGGTCGCCGTCGCTGTCGATCTGCCCTGGGTTGTAATCGCACGGGCAGTTGTCGCAGGCGTCTCCGACACCGTCGTCGTCGCGGTCGGCCTGATCCGGGTTGGGGACGTACTTGCAGTTGTCGGCGTCGTCGCCGATCCCGTCGTTGTCCGTATCGGGAGGCGGCGGCTGCGCCGGCAACACGCCGTGCTTGGCGAGCTGGGCCTCTTCATCGGTCAGGCGCTTTTGCTGCGTTGCCGGTCCGCTGCAACCCGGACCATCGCGCCGCACGCCGACGCCCGGATGGAAGTTGTCCGATGCGCCCAGTATGACCGGCGGGGTTCCGCTGTTGCAGTCGGCGTCGAGCGGGGTCCCCGACGGAACCTGAATGAGGTGGAGGGCCGGATCCGGTATGTCGACCCAGTGCCCGTTCTGCGTCCTCATGAGGATCGGCGGCATTCCCATGTTGCAGGGATCGAAGCTCCGCGTCACGGGCGGCGCTTCGACGCGATCGAAGATCAGCTTGGGACAAACCGGAAGCTGCGAGTTGAACGTGCCGCCCTCGTTCACACAGTTATTCTTCGTGACCTGCATGACGCCCGCGGGCTGGGGAACCACGTCCGAGAGGCACACGTGGACGTTCCAGTGCTCGTCCGGCCCGCTGGTGTAGTTCACCGTGATCGGCTGAACGGACTGGAGAGACAGCGCGACGATCTCGATCGGAACGCTCGTCGAGCTTCCGAGTCCGCCAAGATTTATCGTCCCCTGCCGCTGCACGATCGTGTCGGTGACCCCGAGCGGAGAGCTCGGCGAAAGCGGTTGGCCCTGGTAATTGACCGATCCGGTGAACGGCAGCGACCCGGGGTTGAAAAAACCCGCCGGAATCGGCAGGCAGCCGAAGTCTTCCGACGACCCTCCGTTCGGCGTCGTGAACAGGTCGATTCCCGGTTGGACCACGACGCACCCGCCCGAGGTCCCAGAGCAGACCCCGCCCGTGCACACGTCGTTGACCGAGCAGGTGTTGCCGTCGTCGCAGGCTGTCCCGTCGGCGACCGGGTTGTGCGTGCAGCCGGTGCCTGGATCGCAGCCGTCAACCGTGCACGAGTTGCCGTCGTCGCAATTGGCGCCCGCGCAGCCGTCGAGGGTGACCCCGACGTTGATCTTGAAGTTGCCGCCGGGGGAGAAATCCGACCAGGTCGTCACGGGGTAGGTGCCCGACGCGTAGAACTTGCCGGCCCGGATCGGAACCTCATTGTCGTAGCTCAGGCCAAAGTTGGTGGTGTTTGTCTGCAGGACGCCGGCATAGAAATTACCCGGGCCGACGGGCACGTTCGGCACGGGGATAGAGACGAACCCGGCGGCGCCGACCGTGCGGTCGCTGGCATCGGAGTACAGCTCGGCCCCCGGCGTGCCGGAACCGGAGTCCCCGTAGAGCGCCACACGGTAGGTCGTTGCTGAGACGGCGGGAAATTCGAGAGTCACGGCGTTCACCGTCGTCGGGTTGCTCACGGTGAACTTTCCGACGAGCGCCCCCATGCCATTGGTGAATCCCACTCCGCCGGCGGGAGTCGTTCCGAGATACTTGTAGGTGAAGTCGGAGATGTCGACCACCTGTTGTCTGTTCCTACTGTTGTCCGCGCCGTAGTCGTCGGACACGATCGACGCGGTCACGATGTCGGTCCCGGAATTGGTCGGGCTGAAGGGGTTGAAGGTGATGACGGCCTGGCCGCCGCACGCCGACAGCGTCGGTGTGAGCTTGGTGTCGCTGAAGCTGTTGGCCCCGGTTATGTTCAGCGCCACGGCCTCGGGCGGGGTCGAAGCGATTCCCCGGTTCGTCACGACGGCCTGAACCATTTCGCCGCCGTAGAGGTATTTGGGGATCGCGCCATAGGCGAGGACGTAATCGACGCTGAGATCGTTGTTGAGACCGTTCAAGGACGTCAGACGCGTTTCGGGGCGGAAGTTGCTTGGCGCAATCGTCGCGGGCGCCGAAGCGCCTTGCGCGCCGAGCAGCCCATTCACGAGAGTGTTATTGCACGAGACGACCGTTGTCGTCGAAAGCGTGCCTGCGGGGTAGGAGGCATCGAAAGCGATGTAAAGGCCTCCTCCGGTGTAATTGAACGCCCCGCCCGCCGAGAGGTTGAATTCCCACGTGCCCGTCGTGTTCGGGATCGACGTCGCGGCGTTGTGAACGATCGTCATCCCGGAGATCGCGCTAAGCCACGTCGTGCTCTTGTTGTTCGTCGTGTCCGAGGTGTTCTGCATGTACACGATCAGGTTGTTCGAGCCGACAAGCCCCGGCGCTGTCTGGAACGTCCACCCAAGCCTCGCGAAGGGTCCCGGCGGGACTCCAGCGGAAATCAACTCATCCGCGGTGATCAGGTACACCGAGCGGCCGAAGCGGTTCTTCAGGTTCGGCGCGCGCTCGTTGACCGACGTGGCCCCGTTGGTGGCGGGGGCGTAGCTCGGGCAGCCGAGCGCATCGGGTGCGTCCGGTCCGCCCGGCTTCGCGACCGTCGTGGCGATCGCGGCGCGCCCGCTAAGGTTGAACGACTTGGGTGGGTTTGTTTCTTCCAGCGTCGTTTCCGCCCGGATGCCGACGGCCAGAGTGAAAAAGCCGAGAAGGATGAGAGCGGAGCGAAGCTTGTGAGTCGTCATGGACGCCCCCGAAGATTCGGATAGTTACCCCTCGAGAAACACTGCGGGGGTGATTACGACGAAGCATCGATGGCGTCAAGCGAAATGCTTTTCGCCGACTCACCCATTTGGGGGATTGTATTAGTTCGAAGCTGCGGGAGTCTTAGCTATTGTCAGCTGAACGGGAGCGCCGTCGCGTGTCAACGCGATCACGAGCGGACGCTCGAGCAGCGCCTGGCTCAGTTGGAACGGGCTCATCTCGGCGACCGCGCGGTCGTTCAGGCGCACGATGCGGTCGCCCGCCTTCAAGCCGGCTGCTTCCGCCGCGGAGCCTGCCGCCACGTCGTCCACTGGGAAGGTTCCGTCCTTCATCCCGTGACTGAGCACCCCGAACCTCGGTTTGTCCGTCGGCTCGAGCTTTCCGGTCGCAACCAGCCGCACGCGCTCGTTCTTGCGGTCGATCGTCACGACCATCGCGCGCAGCAGATCCGAGCCGAGGTTGGCCACGGGGAGGCCGATGAACCGGATCTTCGGCTGCGGCAGCGTGATGTCGCCGATGTGCACGTCGCCGCGCAGGCGCGCCTCGGACACGGGGTAGTCGCCGCTCGCCGTGCGCGCGCGCCCGACCTGGACCGGCGGCGTTTCGAGCGGCAGGTCGTCGGCCGCCGCGGCCGGCAGGCCGATGAATCCGCTCGATCCCGAATCGAGATGCGCGCGGTACAGGTTGCCGGCGACGGTGATCGGAATCGACGGGATGCCGTCCTCGAACGACGCGACGAGCACGCGCTTGCCGTCGGCCTCGGGAAGCGGCTCCGGCTCGACGATCAGCTTCGAGCCCGGATAGTCGAGCGTCACGGGGTGCGGGGCGAACAAGCCGAGACCGACGACGCCGCGCGGGACGTCCTTCATGCCGATCGCCTCGCGCTTCCACGAGAGGATCTCGACGTCCTCGATCGTCAGCGCGCCGACCTGGACGGACGCGACGCTCGACACCTTCGCCTCGATCGCCTCCGGCGTGTTCGGATCTCCGATCCGCTTCGTTCCGGTCGCCTTCAACCCCAGCTCGTCCGCGAGGTCTTGATCGAGGATGAGCTCCGCTCCCGATCCCGTATCGACGAGCAGCTTGAATGGCCCCTTGCCGCCGATCTTCATCTCGATCGCGGGACGGCTCATCGAAAGGTCGAGCGGCACCGCGACCTTCTCGGGGATCGCCTCGGAGGCGGACGCCGCGACGCCGGCAGCGAGCGAGATCGTAAGGACGAGACGACGCAAGGCGCACCTCCAAGATGGGGTCCGCACGATAGTACGCCCGACGTCGCGGTTTGGCCTCAGACCGGCTGGATGACGACGATCGCCTGCTGCTTCGAGTCGACGGCGCCCGGCCCGAACCGCCGCTCGATGGCTTTCGCCGCCGCTCGAGTCACCGCTTCGAGCCGCGAAGGATCGCGCGCCTCGATCTCGTTCCGCAGAGGCGACCCTTCGCACAGACCGATCGCCGCTTCGTGCGCCGAAGCGGCGCGCGCCCGCGTGGTCAGAGTGACCAGCTCCGCCGGCGCGGTGAATCCGCCCGCCGCGAGGTCGGCCCGGATCACGGCCGGATCGTTGTAACCGTACGGAGTCCGCTCGAGGAAGCGCGGCGGGTCGTCCGGAAACACCGAAGCCGCCGCGTCGGAGATCAGCTGCGCGACCTCGTTGTCGGTCAGCCGGTCCCAGACGTTAAAGATGAAGGCTCCGCCCGGCCGCAGCACCCGGCGCGCCTCGGCGAACGCTCTCGGTTTTTCCGGGAAGAACATCGCACCGAACTGGCACACCACGACGTCGAACGACCGGTCGGGGAACGGCAGGCTCATCGCGTCGGCCTGCCGCCAGATGACCGGCTGCTTCGTTCCGATCGACGAGGCCTCGTCGATCATCGGCTGGTTGAGATCAGTCGCGGTGATCGCGACATCTTCCGGCAGCGTCTCCGCGAGCTTGCGCGTCACGACGCCCGTGCCCGCCGCGACTTCGAGAACGCTCTTCGGAGATCGCGCGGCGACCCGCTTCGCCAGGTCTTCCGCGTACGGCAGGAAGATCATCGGCACCAAGTACTGCTGATACAGCCGCGGGATCGAGCCCGCGAAGTTCTTGTCCGAACCGGCACCTTGACTGTGAGACACCGTGACTCCGCCTACTCGTGCACCCACGAGGGTAGACGCATGTCCGAAGTTGACATGTACTCGAAAGGGTTCTTGTCGCTGAACGCGAACGAATTCAGGGATACCTGGCTGCTGGGCCCGACGTAGAACCTGAACTCCCAGATTAGCGGAGCTTTTTGATGATAGGACATGTAGACGAAACGAAAGTAACGATTGGTTCCCGGCAGGTACGCCTCATCGATCAAGTCGTACCCATCGACCTTTCCGTAGGGACTGGCCGGCGGCCCCGCAAGGACGACGTCCAGCTGCGACTTGTACTTGTTGCGATTGGTGATCTTGTTTGCTTCGGAATCAAGGTAACCAATCTGGGCTTGAAGCCAGTCGGCGATCTCCTGAGTCTTTCCCGCCTTGAGGTTCTCAAACAACTCAGTGCACATCTTGCGAGCCGCGGCCAACGCAGACGCGCTGGGGGTCTTGAGCTCGGCTTTGAATTCTTGAGCACCGGAAGGCGACGTGGCCAACAGTGCTATTAGGGCAACCGGGATCACGCTCTTCATCGATGTCCTCACTGCTCCCCCACGATGCCCCGTGTGCGGCAGAGCTGCCGACCAACTGGGCCGCTCCGTTGCAGAGCGGGATCGCATTGTAAGCCGTTGCTCACTCATTGGGTTCAATTTGAATCCGCGTCTTCGAACAGCGGATACCTACGAAACCTTGATGACTACCTTTCCTGTCGTTCGCCCGGATTCCGAATACGCGAGCGCTTCGCGAACCTGTTCGAGCGGAAAGACTCTGTCGATCAGCGGCTTGATCGTGCCGCTTTCCACCAAACTCGCGATCTGGGCCAGCTGGCTTCCGTCGGGGCGCATGAAGAGGTACTCGAAGCGCGCCTTGTGCGCCCGTGCCTCGGCCGTGGCCTTTCTCGACATCAGGCCGATCACGAAGACCAAGAACGGATTGAGCCCCCACTGCCGGGCGAATGCCGCCGTTGGGGTGCCGCCGATGCTGACGACGACTCCGCCGGGCTTCACGCAAACGAACGATCTGACCAAAGTCTCGCCGCCCGCGCTGTCCAACACGACGTCGCAGTCCTTCGCGACATCCTCGAAGCGCGTGCTGCGGTAATCGATTCCGACGTCGGCGCCCAGACGCTTCACCAGATCGAGGTTGCGCTGGCCGACCGTCGTGAAAACCGATGCTCCAAGGTGATGCGCAAGCTGAATGGCAATGCTGCCGACGCCACCACTACCGGCATGGATCAGCACCCGCTGGCCAGCGTTTACGCGGCCCAGCTCCACCAGCGCTTGCCACGCCGTGAGCGCGACCAACGGCAGTGAAGCCGCCTCCTCGAATGTGACGTTCCTTGGCCTGAGCGAGGCATCGCTCTCGCTGACCGCCGCAAACTCAGCGAAGGATCCGATGCGCCTCTTGTCGAGACGCACATAGATCTCGTCACCGATCCTGAAGCGGCGAACCTTTGCGCCTACCTGGGTGACAACGCCGGAAAGATCGTTCCCCAGAACGAGCGGGAGCCGATACTTCAGCAGAATCTTGACTTTTCCATCGCGGGTCTTCACGTCAAGCGGGTTCACGCTGGCCGCCCGAACCTCCACCAAGAGGTCCGTGTCGCCGATCGTCGGAATGGGGACATCCGCAATTCGGACCGCGCTGTTGTCACCGTAACGATGGAGCACTGCGGCTTTCATGGGACTCCGTCGCGAGCTAATAAATGAAGGGCACCAAGCGTTTGCGCGTCCTCATGAACTCACGGTAAGGCTCACCGATCGCCGCGAGCAGAGCGCGCTCCTCGACGGTCATGCGGTACCAGTAGACGGCGACCGACACTACGGCAAGGAGGAGCGCCGAGCCCCAGCTTCCGAGCGCGATGCCGATTCCCGTGTTGAGCATCACGCCCGCCGTGTACGACGGGTGCCGGACGAAGGCGTACGCGCCGCGCGTGACGATCTGCTGATCGGACCGCGCGCGCACGTCACCGGTGAATGACGCGCCCAGCATCCTGAAGCAGTGACGCCGGAGGAAGCTGCCTGCCACCATCACGCCCAGGCCTGCGAACAACCAGAACACGCGATGCGATGGGAACTGCAGCGCGCGCACCCACGCGAGCGGGAATGCCGCGAAGTATCCCATCCACATTCCCATGAGGATCACGCCGAGCGACGACGCGTCGGTCGTGGTCTTCGTCTTCTGCGCGCGATTGACGAGCCGGATTTCCGGCCAGAACGCCCAGACATAGAGGAGCCAGAACGGAAGCGCGTAGGGCCAGGTGAACGCGAGAGGCTTCACGCCCGATCGCTCAGCGCCATCGCCTGCAGCTTGAGCACCGTCGCCCAGTTCCGCGCGGTCATCGTGTCGCCCGTCGCCTTCGCGAACGCTTTCATGAGCTTGGACTCGATGATTCCGGTCTCGCACCACAAGTACGCGGCGCGCGAGGTGACCTCGATCGCATCGGGCTTCCAGACTTGTTTCTTCAACGCTTTTGCCTGGGTCAGCGCCGCCGGAGAGACCGCGAAGGCGACGAGATGGCGCGCCGGGTCGGGCGCTTTCGAAAGGAGCGGAGCTTCTTCGATGATGTCGTCGATCTGCTTCGCGGTCACCACGACCGTACGGGACGTGAACCCGAACTTGGCTTCGATGGCTTTCTCGATCGCTGCCGCGAGCTTCGCGACACTGGGACGGTCCGCCTCGAACACGGCGTTCCCGCTGTTGAGCAGCGTGCGCACGTTCGTGAGGTCGAGGCCTTCGAGCAGCTTTCGGAGGTCGGCCATCGGCAGGCGCTTGGCCTTGCCGACGTTGATCCCGCGAAGGAGCGCGATGCAGGTCACATCACCCTCGCCGCTTTGCGCGACGAGAGGCCGTCATCGACGGCCCGGAGGAAGCTTCCCAGTCCTTCGCGTTTCTCGGCCGAGATGACGAGCGCGTCGCGATGGGTCTCGAGGATCTCCTCGCGGTGCTCGGGGGTGACGAGGTCGCCTTTGTTGAAGACCAGAAGGCGCGGGATGTCGCCGTCGCCCAGCTCTTGAAGAATCGCCTCGACGGCCTTGATCTGCGCGGCAAATCGTGGGTGCGACATGTCGACCAGGTGGACGAGGAGGTCGGAGTCCGCGATCTCCTCGAGCGTCGCCCGGAACGCGGCGAGGAGATCTTTCGGGAGGTCGCGGATGAAGCCGACCGTGTCGTTGATGACGATCTCGCGCTCCCGCGGCAAGCGAAGACGGCGCGACGAGGGATCGAGCGTGGCGAACATCCGCTGCTCGACGAACACCTCGCTCTTGGTGAGCACGTTGAGCAGCGTGCTCTTGCCGGCGTTGGTGTAGCCGACGATCGACACGACGGGGACGTCGCGCTCGCTGCGGCGGGCGCGGCGCTGCTGGCGGCGGGTGCGCTCGCCGGTCAGCATCTTTTCGAGCGACTTGATGCGGTCGCGGACGCGCCGGCGGTCGACCTCGAGCTTCTGCTCGCCGGGCCCGCGGCCGCCGATGCCGCCTTCGAGGCGCGACAGCCCCGAGTCGCCGCGGCTCATCAGGCGTGAGAGGAGGTACTTGAGCTGCGCCAGCTCGACCTGGATCTTGCCTTCGTGCGTGCGGGCGCGGCGCGCGAAGATGTCGAGGATGAGCTGCGAGCGGTCGATGACCTTGATCGCCGTCGATTCCGCGATCGCGCGCGCCTGGGCGGGCGAGAGGTTCTGGTCGACGACGATGTAGTCGGCCTGGAGGCGCGACGCGAGGATGATCAGATCTTCCAGGCGGCCGGCGCCCATCAGCGTCCGCGGATCGAACTGCTGCCGCCGCTGAACGATGCGATCGACCACACCGAGGCCCGATGAAACGGCAAGCTCTTCCAGCTCGTCCATCGATTCTTCGGCGGCCAAGCGGCTTCCGGTCGTGACGTGCACGAGGATCGCGCGGCCGGCTTTGCCTGCGACCTTGGTGCGCTTGCGCGTGCGCTCGAACTCGGCCTCGAGCGCGCCGATCAGGCCGAGGAAGTCTTCGTCGAGGCGACTGGCGGGCCGCGGCGGAAAGAGGCGGTAGCGCTCACCGTCGGCGACGACGTCTTGAATGGCGTTCCCGCGCGCGGCCTGCGCGGCCAGCCCGCGCGGGACGACGACGCCGGGAGGCGGCGCCGCGTGCGGGTCGCGAATCGGGGCGCGCTCGCGCTCTTCGGCGGGAAGGAGGTGGGCGGTGCGCACGGGTCCCGG
>CAZYHZ010000028.1:0-53494 GCA_964647625.1 uncultured Acidobacteriota bacterium | reverse complement strand
GCGATGTAGACCTCTTCCCGCGTGAGGCCGATCGCGCGGATCATCTCGTTGAGCTTCTGTCCGGCCTTTCCGACGAACGGCTCGCCTTTCGCGTCCTCGTCGGCGCCCGGGCCTTCGCCGACGAACATCAGCCGGGCGTGGGGATTGCCGACGCCGAACACGATGTTCGTGCGCTGCTGGCAGAGCTTGCACCGCCGACAGTCCCCGAGGTCTTGCCGGATGGCGGCGAGACCGGCGGCCGGATCGCCCGCCCCGCCTTCCACCGATTGCGCGGGCGCCGGGGCCGCGACATCGCGGAGCGGTTTGGCCTCGCCGAGCGTCAGCTCACGAACGCCGATGTCTCCCAGATAGCCGACCCAGTTGGCCAGCGCCCTCCGGACGTCGACGTCGCTCACTCAGCGCTCCGGCTCGAGCACGCGATCGAGGATCGCTTCGGCGACCTCGGCCTTGGTTCCTTCCGGCACCGCGACGGACGACCCGTCCTTTCCGACGATCGTGACCGCGTTGCGGTCGGACCCGATGCCCAAGCCCGGCGCCGAGACGTCGTTGGCGACCACGAAATCGGCATTCTTTCCCGTCAGCTTTTTCGCGGCGTTCTCGAGGAGGTCGGCCGTCTCGGCGGCGAACCCGACGAGGATCTCCCTGCCCTTCGTCCGGCCGAGCTCGGCGAGGATGTCCGGACCCTCTTCGAGGACGAGCATCAGCGGCCCGCCGGTCTTCTTGATCTTCTGCGGGGCCGGGGTCGGCGCGTAGTCGGACACCGCCGCCACCATGAACACCGCGTGGGCGCCCGCGCGCTCTGCGAGGACGGCCTCCCGCATCTCGCGGGCGGTCGTCACGGGGATGACCCGCGCTCCGAACGGCGCGGGCAGGTCGACCGGTCCCGAGACGATGACGACCTCCGCCCCGCGGCGGGCGGCGGCCGCGGCGACCGCATGGCCCATCTTTCCCGACGAGCCGTTCGACAGATACCGGACCGGATCGATCGCCTCCCGCGTCGGTCCCGCGCTGACGACGATCTTCTTCCCTGCGAGCGACCGTCCCCTGCGCGCCGCGGCGAGCGTCGCGCCGACGATCGTCTCGATCGCGGCGAGTCGGCCGACGCCCGTCTCGCGCTCGGCCAGCCAGCCCGATTCCGGCTCGACGATCGCATGGCCTCGCCCGCGAAGCTCCGCGAGCGCTTTCTGGGTCGCCGGGTGCAGCCACATTCGCGTGTTCATCGCGGGCGCCACGACGACGGGCGCCGTCACCGCGAGGTAGAACGTGGACAGGAGATCGTCGGCGATCCCGTGTGCGAGCTTGCCGAGAACGTTTGCCGTCGCCGGCGCGACGAGGAGCGTGTCGAGCCCGCGCGTCAGCTCGATGTGCCGGATCGTCTCGCCGGAGCTTTCGTCCCAGGCATCGGTCCACACCGGCCGGCCGGAGAGCGTGTGCAGCGTGAGCGGGGTGATGAACCGCTCGGCGTTCCGCGTCATGAGGACCTGAACGGAGGCGCCGGCTTCGGTCAGACGCCTGACGATCTCGCAGGCCTTGTAGGCCGCGATGCCGCCGCAGAGGCCCAGCGCGATGCGCATCTCGCCTACTCTTCGAACGCGGTTTCCGTCTCTGCGGGCTGAGGCTGATTCGGATCCCACACGTCGACGAGACCCGCCGCGACTTCTTCCTGGGCGAGCACGGTCGGCTTTCGGGTGTCGGATTCGATGCGAGGGATCGCGCCGGCCTGGAGCTGCTCGGCGCGCAACGCGGCCAGCATGACGAAGCGGTACTTGCTCATGCTGTTTTCGGGGACCTTGATCATGCCAAACCTCCTAGGCGCTCCCGGGGGGAGACGGAAACGTCGATAGAATCTCACGCACACGATCACGGCAACGATCCGCTCGCGCCGATTCGGCCTTCACGATCGCCGCCAGGATCGCCACCGCCTGCTCGAGGTCGGCATTCACCACGACGTAGTCGAACTGATCGTACTCCATCGCTTCGCGCCGCGCCTCCCGGAGCCGTATGGCCAGTGTTTCCGCGTCTTCGCTTCCCCGCGCGCTCAGCCGTGCCACCAGCGTGTCGTGGTCGGGCGGCAGGATGAAGATGCCGACGGCATCGATGCCGGATGCGCGCACCTGGCGAGCGCCCTGGACGTCGATGTCGAGGAGCAGGCTGCGCCCCGACGCGACGGCGGCCTCGGTCGCCGCTCGGCCCGTTCCGTACTTCCGGCCGAACACGTGCGCCCACTCGAGAAACCCGCCCGACGCCTGCATCGCGTCGAACCTCTCGTCCGTGACGAACTCGTACTCGCGGCCGTTTTCCTCGCCGGCGCGCCGGGGCCTCGTCGTGTAGGAGACCGAGAAGCGAAGCTCGGGCACGGACTCCAGCAGCCGGCGCGTGAGCGTGCTCTTCCCCGTCCCCGAAGGGGCGGAGATCACGAACAGAGTTCCCCGCGCACCGTGAGTCAACGGATCACTCCAGGTTGAGCACTTGCTCGCGGATTTTTTCGGATTCGGACTTGAGGTCGAGCGCGTGACGGCTGACGCCGAGGTCGGCGGACTTGCTGGCGATCGTGTTCGTCTCGCGCTGGATCTCCTGGAGCAGGAACTCGAGGCGCTTTCCGACCGGCTCGCCGTCTCCCGCCGACAGGAGCGCCGCGGCGTGCTCGAGATGTCCGTTCAGGCGGACGATCTCCTCCGTGACGTCCGACCGGTCGGCGAGAAACGCCGCCTCTTGCGCCAGACGCCCGGGATCGACCGCGGCCTGCGCGAGCAGCTGCGCGAGGCGCTCCGACAGCTTCCGGTGAAGGGCCTCGGGCAGCGCCGCCGCGAGCACGCGAATCGCGCCGACGGTCTCGGTCATGCGCGACACGCGGAGCGCAAGATCCGCCGAGAGCCGCTCGCCTTCGCGGCGGCGGTCGGCGTCCAAGGCGGCGAGCGCCGCCTGGAGCGCCTCGTCGACGGCGTGCTGCCCGGGGGCGTCGAGCTCCGATTTCGCGGCCCCGAGCTCGAACACGCCCGGAACGTGCATCATCGTCGCCAGGTCCCATTCCCCCTGGACGCCGAACTCGTCGCGGAGCGTGCGCCACGCGGCGAGCACGGATTCGACGACCGGCCGGTTCAAGCTCAGCCGCGAGGGCTCCGTCCCGGTGCGCTCGGTCCGCATGTCGATCTCGACGCGCCCGCGCTTGACGACCGAAAGGACCTTGCGTCGAAGCTCCGGCTCGAGGGGCAGCAGGAACTCGGGGAGGCGCAGCTTGAGGTCGGCGAAGCGGTTGTTGACGCTGCGCAGCTCGACCGTGACCTTGAGGCCGGGGGCCTCGGCCGACCCCAAACCATACCCTGTCATGGATCGGATCATGGGAGGCCGGGATTGGAGCATATCCCGGAAGCGACCGTCAAACTTCGGCTTCGGAGAGCACCGCGGCCGCGGCCCGATCGAACGCGCCGTCACCGCGAAGCTCGCGGCGGACTCCCGACAGGCCGGACCTCATGGTTTCGGCTTTCTTCGGATCCTCGAGAAAGCCCGCCACGGTCGCGGCGATCGTCGCGGCGTTGCAGTCGTCCTGCACCAGCTCGGGCACGACCCGCCTGCCGGCCACGAGGTTGGGAAGTGCGATGTGATCGACGCGGACGAGCGCGCGCGCGATCGCGTAGGAGAGCGGCTGCATCCGGTACACGGCCGCGAACGGCAGGCCCGCGAGCGCCGCGTCGAGCGTCGCCGTGCCCGACGCGACGACCCCGGCATCGGCGATCTCCAGAAGGCCTCTGTAGAACCGGTCGCCGATCGCGAGATCCGGAAGGTCGGAACCGGACGCCACGCCTTCGAGAAAGCCGGCGGGAATCGTGCTCGCCCTCGGGACGGCGAATTGAAGCGCGGCGTGGCTGCGCCTCAGGGCGGACGCCGCGTCGAGCATGATCGGAAACAGCCGGCCGGCCTCGCCGACGCGGCTGCCCGGAAGCAGCGCCACGATCGGCCGCGCGGGATCGAGACCGAAACCCCGTGCGACCTCGTCCCGGCTCGCGCGCGGGCTCGACGCGGCCGCCGGATGACCGACGAACGTCACCGGCACCCCTTCGGCTTGATAAAAGGCGGTCTCGAACGGCAGCACGACGAGCATGCGGCGGACGAGATCGCGCATCGTACGGACGCGCCCTCTCCTCCACGCCCACACCTGCGGCGAGACGTAGTAGACGACGGGAACGGACGCCGCCTTCGCCTTCGCGGCGAGCCGCAGATTGAAGTCCGGGAAATCGATCGGCACGAACAGGTCGGGACGCTCGTGATTCAGCGCCCCCGCAAGCAGCCTCAGGGTCCGGCGGATCGTCGGCAGGTGGCGCACCACCTCCACGAACCCGACGACCGCGACCTCGCGCGCGTGCTGGAGCAGGCGCACGCCGGCTTGCGCCATCTCCTCGCCGCCCATGCCGAGAAGCTCGACGTCGGGCCGGGCCGCCTGGAGCGCCCGGGCCAGCCCGGCCCCGAGCCGGTCTCCCGAGGCCTCCCCGGCGCTGATCAGGATCTTGAGCGGCCGTCTCATGCAGCCGTCACGTCCGGCCGCGCGTCCTCGCGCGGAAGTCCCACGCGATCGTCGGCCAGATCGGTGATCCGGTCGAGCTCCGCCTCGAGCGCGAGCCGCGCGGCTTCCTCCTCGTCCGGCGTCGCCGACTTCGGAAGCGTGACGGGCCGGCCGTAGATGAACAACCCCTTCGAGAACAGCTTCGGGAGAAGCGTCCGATCCCAGCTTCCGAGTCTTCGTGCCGGCGATGCGGAGAACGTCACGGGAATGACCGGAAGGCCGGTGAGCTTCGCGACGGCGATCACGCCCGGCTGGACGCGGCGGCGCGGACCTTTCGGACCGTCGGGCGTCAGCCCGACGTCGCAGCCGTCTCGGACCTTCCTCAAGATCTGGCGGACGCCGGCGCTGCCCCCCCGGCTCGACGAGCCGCGCGCCTGCTCGATCCCGAACCGGCGCAGGATTTGAACGAGCGCTTCGGCGTCGCGATGATTGCTCGAGAGAACGACGATCCTCGGGCCGGGATAGCAGTACGGCATCAGCACGAACCGGGAGTGCCAGAAACAAAGGATGTAGTGCCCGGGATCGCGGCGCGCCGCGTCCAGGACCTCAGCACCTTCCGAGTCGATTCGCATGGTGCGGTGCAGAAGACGGATGTAGGCATGGGCCACCGGTGGGACCACGTGGAGCACCAGCCACTGAGAGAGCGTCTTCATCGTGACGGCGAGATTCTAGACACTCCCGGGGCCGGTCTGCGGGGTTGCAGCGAGGTCTTCGCGGCCACTATTCTCTCGCCGCGATGCCGTCCCTTCCCCCCCAACCCTTCATTTCGGTCGTCGTCCCGATTCGAAACGAGGAAGCCACGATCGAGCGGCTGACCCGATCGCTGCTCGATCAGGATTACCCCGCCGACCGCTACGAGATCCTGATGGCGGACGGCGGCTCCGTCGACCGCACGCGGGAGATTCTGGCCCGGGTCGACGCGTCGGGCCGCGTTCGCGTGCTCGACAACCCCGGACGCACGGCTCCGGCCGCGCTGAACGTGGCGATCGGGCAGGCGCGGGGGGACATCGTCACGCGGGTCGACGGGCACTCGTTCGTCGCTCCGGATTACCTGAGCCGCATCGTCGCCGTGATGGCGGAGACCGGCGAATCCGTCGTCGGCGGGCCGGTCCGAATGCACGCCGACACGCCGTTTCGCGAGGCGCTCGTCGAAGCCCTGTACTCGAAGGTCGCCGTCGGCGCGGTCCCTTACCGCACGCTCGATAGCCGCGCCCATGTCGAGTCGCTCCAGACCGGCTCGTTCGTGAAGGCCGTCCTCGACGCCGTCGGCCCCTTCGACGAGTCGCTCGCCGTCGTCGAGGACCTCGACATGAACACGCGGATCCGCAAGGCCGGGCACAAGCTGCTGCTCGACCCCTCGATCCGGTTCTGGTATCTCCCCCGCCCCACGCTCGCCGCCCTCTGGCGGCAGATCTACTCGGTCGGGCTGGTGAAGGCGAGGATCCTCCGGAAGCATCCGGACATATTCAAATGGAAGTACGTCCTGCCGTCGGTGTTCGTGCTCGCCGTGGGCGGGGCGTCGATCCTGCTCGTCGCCGGAGGGGTCGCCGCGAAGCCGGCCCTTCTGTTCTTCGCGACGTACGCGGGGGCGATCGGAGCGTTCGCGCTCTCCCGCGCAAGACGCCTGGGCTGGAACGCCTTGCGGCTGCTCCTCATCGTGCCCGCTCTCCACGCCGGCTACGGTCTCGGCTTCCTCGAAGGTGCGACCGAGAAGCTCCTCGGCCGCACGTCCCGGCCGCCGGGGGCGCCGTGAGCGGCCGGCTCGAGGCTTCGATCCTGCTCGCGATCCTCGGCGAGGACTGGGGGCAGGTCGACCGCCTCGTGTCGGAGTCGTCCCCCGATGCGAAAGACTTCCTCGCGTTGTGCCGCGAGGCGGACGTGGGCCCCGGCGTCCACGCGGCGCTGACGCGCGCAGGGCGCCCCGACGTTCTCGGGGCCGAGGCGCGCGACGGGCTCGAGGCGATCCGGACGAAGACACGTCTCGACAACCTGCTTCTGATCGGACGGCTCGAGCAGGCACTCGACCTCCTGCTCGGCGCGGGCATCCGCCCGGTGGCGCTCAAGGGCGCGGACGTCCTTCATCGTTTCTACCGCGCGTTCGACGAGAGAGCGCTCGACGACGTCGACCTGCTCGTGCCGAGGGCCCAGCGGGACCTCGCGATCGCGACGCTCGAATCCGCCGGCTTCACGGCGCCGGCCGGATCCGAACGGGACCACTGGTTCCGGAGCAGCTTCGAGCTTCCGATGACGAGCCCGGGGCCGATCGGCGTTGCGTTCGACATCCACTGGAGCTTGGGGCAGGCCAAGCGCTATGCGATCGACCCCGACGAGATCCTGCAACGAGCGGTGCCGCTGTCGATCGGCGGGCGCGAGGTCTTACGCCTCGACGATCACGATGCGGTCGCGCACCTGCTCGTTCACCACGTTCAGCACTACTTCGGCCGTCGGCTCAAGTGGGTCGTCGAGGTCGGGATGATGGCTGCGACGCCCGGGTTCTCGTGGGCAACGGTCGGCTCGCGTCTTTCGGGCTGGGGCGGGCGTCAGGCGGCGGGGCTGGCGTTGGCGCACGTCCGCAAGCTGCTCCCGCGGATGCTACCCGAAGCGGCGTACGCAGCCGTTCCCGCCTCGCCGTGGCGGCTCCTCGCGACCCTCCCGCTGCGGTCGGCGCACCCGCTCGACTTCTACCGCGGCTCGCGCAGCCGGACGATCCAGCTCGTGATCGCCGCCGCGGCGCTCGAGCGGCCCTGGGACCTTCCCGCCTACCTCAGGCACCGCGCCATGCGCGATCGCCTCCCCGAGGACGCCGCGTGAAGATCCTCTACGTCTCGCAGTACTACCCGCCCGAGATGGGAGCGCCCGCCGCCCGCGTCTCGGCGTTCGCCCGGCGCTGGGCGGCGATGGGCCACGAGGTCACGGTCCTGACGACGTTTCCGAATCACCCGACCGGCGTGATCGCGGAAGGGTACCGGGGCAGGCTCCGGCAGATCGAGGACGATCACGGCGTCCGCGTCGTGCGCGCGTACCTGTACGCCGCCGCGAACAAAGGCGTCGTCAAGCGCGGCCTCTGCTACATCTCGTTCGCGCTGTCGTCGATTCTTCAGGGGTACGGACCCGTCGGCCGCCCGGACGTGGTCATCGCGACCTCGCCCCAGTTTCTCGTCACCCTGTCGGGCTGGACGCTGTCCCGGCTGAAGGGGCTCCCCCTCGTGCTCGAGATCCGCGACCTGTGGCCGGACTCGATCGTCGCGGTCGGCGCGTTTCCGGAAGACTCGTGGCTGGTGCGAGGCCTCTCCGTTCTGGAGCGATTCGTCTACCGGCAGGCGGATCTCGTCGTGTCGGTGACGCGCTCGTTCATCCCGCTGCTCGAGGAGCGCGGCGCCCGCAAGGTCGCGTTCGTCTCGAACGGCGCGGACCCGTCCGCGTTTTCCCCGCGCTCCGATCGCGACGCCATCCGGGAGCGCTTCGGTCTCGGGAGCCGGTTCGTGGCCTCGTTCGTCGGAACGCTCGGGATGGCACACGGGCTCGAGACGATCCTCGACGCGGCCGAGCGCCTGAGGGACCGGGACGATGTCCTGTTCTGGCTCGTCGGCGAAGGGGCGCGGCGCGCCGAGCTCGAATCCGGCGCGAAGCGGCGCGGACTTCACAACGTCCGCTTCGAGGGCCAGATCGCGCGGGAGCACGTGCCGGACGTTCTCGCCGCGTCCGATGCGGCTCTCGTCCTGCTCCGGCCGGACCCCCTGTTCACGACCGTCCTTCCGTCCAAGATGTTCGAGGCGATGGCGGCGGCGTGCCCGGTGATCCTGGGCGTCCGCGGCGAGTCGAAGGCTCTCCTCGAAGAAAGCGGCGGAGGCGTGGCGATCGAGCCCGGGGACGCGAAGGCGCTGACCGATGCGGTCACTTCCCTCGCGGCGGACGCGGACGCGCGGCGGCGGATGGGCGAGGCGGGGCGTGCCTACGTGACGGCGCGGCTCTCGCACGACGCGCTCGCACGCGATTACGTCCTCGCCCTTCAGGATCTCGTTTCCAGCTCCAAGCGGTAGCGAAGGGTCAGCGGGAGAGGTCCCCTCGCCTCCATGCGCGCGACGCTCACGACCCGGCGCTCGCCGAAGCGCGGGAAGTACTCGCCCTCTTCCAGGGACAGGGAGGCCGGCTGCTCGGCGACGATCCGGACCCGGCACGTGGCGTCGGCCGCCTCCAGGCGGTCGGTGCCGTGCGCCACGATCGCGAGCGACGGCGCGAGGCGGACGCGGGATACCGCCGTGTGCGATCCGGCGCCCTCGATCACGTCCAGGACGCGCCAGACGTCGTGCCCGAGATGCTCCATGCGTCGCCGGTGAATCGGACGTCCGGACAGTTGCGTGTAGCCGTCGTGACCCGCCTCGATGAACGCCGGCCCATCGCCGCCGTCCCGGCGGACGTCGAGCGGATGCGCGCGGCGGCCGACGCGGAAGACGGACCACATCTCGGACTGGTCGCGTCCGTCGATCTCGACGGTGTTGTGCGCCCGCGTCCCGCGCGCGTAGCCGCGGAGCGCATTGTTGCCGTAGTCGAACACGCCGGCATCCACGGCCACGCGGGTCGTGCCGAACGACAGCTCGTAGGAGAGCGTGTCGGCGTGGGCGTGGCCCGGCTGATCGCCGTCGCCGATCTCTCCGGCATCGAACAGGACGACCGAGCGCTCGCCGTCGAGCCTGTGGAACCCGGCGGCCGGCGCGCCTCGCCGATCGGCCGCGATGCGGCCCGGCCCCTCGGGAGCGGCGGCTCGACCGAGTAGCCACGCGGACGGCGGCGCCTGTCCCGCTGCCGAGTCGTTGAACAGCGGGATCTCTCCGTCGGGGTGAAGGACCGACGCCAGGGCGGCGGCCGTCCGCTCGCGAAGCCCCGCGATGAGTTGGCCGAACGCTTCGGTCGCTTCGCCCCGGGCTCGCAGGAGCCGGTCGAGCCGCGTCAGGTCGTCGACGAGCACGGCGTGGTAGCCGGGAGCGCGCTCCACGTGGAAGCCGTCGGCGAGAATCTGGGCCGGCAGCTCGCGGGCCAGTATCGAATCCCCCGCGGTTCTCCACGCGTTCGAATCGCGCGTGTCCAGGCAGCGCCCCGCCCAGGACAGAGCGAAGGCGTTCTTCAGCAGATGGTTCCCGCCGAGATCGGTTTCGAGGTTCGCGGCGAGCCACCACGCCTGGAGTGCCAAGGACTCCGTCCGTGCCGCAGTCGCCGCATCCCGCCGCGACGCGAGCAGCTCCAGGGCGTTGACGAGGCGCAGAGACGTCGGATACGCCTCCCATCCGGGACGCGACCCGAATGCGTTGCCTTCGACCCAGCGATCGAGCAGTGCCAAGCGCGCGTCGGCGTCGTGGCCTTCCCGGAGTGCGTCGAGCGAATGGAGGTGGTAGGCCCACAACCTCGTCGGAGCGCCGCCCCAGTCGATGGGCGAGCCGAGGTCGCGCGAGATCCCGACGAAGGCGAACGTCGATGGTGGCGTCAGCGTACGGCCGGGAACCGGGTCTTCGGTGAGCGCCGGAGAGGCGAAGCGAGCGGCGCCCGGTCCGGTTCCCAGGGCGTGCGCGAGGCGCCGTGCGCTTCCGCGGAGCGGCCGCGCGAGGCGGAGAGCAACCCGCTTCGGCGGCAGCCGGGAGATCGTGCGAAGGATGAGGCCGATCGACGGAGCGGGCGCTCCGGGATCAGGCACCGGCACCCGTGCCCACGCCCGTCGCGGCGCGCTTGGTCTTCCCCTTCCCGCCTTTCGCCCCGTCGGCGTAGTAGTACCCGGCGTACGCGTATTCCTTTCCGTACGCCCGGTCGAGATCGACGTTGTTCAGGATCACGCCGGCCACGTTCGCGCCGACCCGCCGCAGCTGGAGCAGCGTCCGCGCCACCATGTCGCGATCGGTGTGGTTGTGGCGGATCACGAGGAGCACGACGTCCGCCAGGCCGGCCAGTAGCGTCGCATCCGACAGGGAGGCGGCAGGCGGAGAGTCGACGAGCACCCAGTCGTACGCCTCCCGCGCCTCGGCGAGGAACTTCTTGAATCGCTCGCCGCCCAGAAGCTCCGGCGGGTTCGGCGGGATCGGCCCGCACGTCAGGACGTGGAGGTTCTCGCTGCCGACCACCTTGAGATAGGCCCGCCAGTTCATGAACGGCTGCGGGGCGGCCAGGAAGTCGGTGAGCCCATTGTCGCGCTCGACGCCGAGGTGCACGTGCTGCGTCGGGCGCCTCAGGTCGCAATCGACGAGGAGCACGCGGTCGCCGGCGGAGGCAAGCGCCCGCCCGAGCTGCGCCGTCGTCGAGGACTTGCCTTCCTGGGGCGCGGTGCTCGTCAGCAGGACGATCTTCCGCTCGCGGTTCTTGCTCAGGAAGATCAGGGCCGTGCGCAGCGTCTGGTAGGCCTCCTTAAGGACCGCGGAGCCCGCGTGCGCCCGGTCGAACTTGGGCACGATCGCCAGCGTGTTGAGCTGGAGGTTGCGCTCGATGTCGTCGGGGCGATGGAACGTGTTGTCGAGGTAGTCCAGGAAGAACGCGGTCGCGATGCCGAGGAACGTCCCGATCAGGATGCCGAGGACCAGGTTCAGCTTCTTGTTCGGCGACACCGGATAGATCGGCGGGATCGCGTGATCGAGGATGGTGATGTTGTTGGCGACGAGCCCGGCCTGCACGCTCACTTCGTTCAGCGACTTCGCGATGGCGTCGTACATCGCCTTCGTGGTCTGCGCATCGGTCCGCGCGACGTCGAGCTTGGACGTCGCGATCCCTGCCTCGAACGCCTGTTGCTCGGCGTGCTGGATGTCGTTCTTGATGTTGCTCTGATTGCTGACCGCCAGATCGTATTCGTTCTTGATGCTGCTCAGGTGGACGGCGACCTGATCCCGGATGCGCTGCTTGACCTTCTCGACCCGCGATTCGGCCTCTTGATACGCGGGAGCGCCGGGCCGGTACGTGACCTTGACGGCCTCGAAGTCGCGCTCCATGCCGACCTTGTCCTGCGAAAGACGCTGGATCAGGTCGTCCTTGGCGAGCTCGGGGATCGACAGCGCGTCGCCCTGTCCGTTCTCGATTTGCTCGATCTTGTCGAGCAAGATCTTCAAACGGCCGACCTCGAGCTGCGTGGTGTTCAGCCCTTCGTTCAGCTTCGACAGGCGCTGGCGCGTGATCTCCTGCTGTGTCTCGGGGCTCAAGATGTCCGTCTCTTTTTGGACCTCGAACCGCTTGGCCTCGACCTCGCCCAGGTGCTTCTGCAGCGGGTTCATCATCGACGTGATCGCGTCGAACGCCTGCTTGGCGTTGTCTTGCGCGCGGTCGAGATTGCGCTGCACGAACGTGTCGGCGAACGCGTTGACGCACCGCGCCGCGTCGTCCGGATTGCGGCTGCGGAAGCTGATCTCGATCAGGCCGGTCTCGCGGCGCGGGATGACGCGGATCATCCCGCGGAGCACTCCGACGGGGTCCTTCACGGTCTCGAAGCGCGGATCCGCTTTCAGGCCCAGCTTGTCGAAGACCTTCTCGGCGACGGCGCGGCTGCGGATGATCTCGACCTGCGTGTTCTGATACTTTTCTTCGGCAAACCAGCCGTAATTCCCGGCGCCGATGCCGGACACGTCGGAGCCTGGAGCCAGGCGGCGCGCCTGGGGCTGCACCTCGACGCTCGCGGTCGCTTCGTACTGCCGCGGCGCCAGGAAGCTGTACAGCCCGACGACGCCGACGACGAGCAGGAAGACGGTGATCACCGCCCAGCGCCGCTGCCAGACCACCCGCCAATGCTCGCGAAGGTGAATCTCGCGGCGGCCTTCCCGAATCGTCTCCGAAGCCCCGGTCATCGTTCGTCCCTTCCGGCGGCCGCGCTTTGGCGGTTGCCTCTCACAGGAACCGGCGCTTGACGTACACGACGTCGCCGCCCTTGAGCGGCGGGTCCGTCACGCGCATCGAGCGGATGTCCTTGAGGTTGTACAGGCGCGGCTCGCCCTTGGCCCCCTCGGACATGATCTGCACGCCCTTCTCGCTCGCCCACTCGGTGAGCCCCCCGACGATCGAGATCGCCTTCATCAAGGTCATCCCACGCTCCAAGGGGACCTTGTTCGGAAGACGCACCTCCCCCTGCACGTAAACGTAGGGGCGCGTCGGCACATTGACAATGTCGCCCGTTTTGAGCGCCGGATTCGACTCGGCCCTCTCGAACGCCGGCCGGTCCACGGGGATCTGGATCTTCCCGGCGCCGTCGGGCGCATCGCGCGAGATGATGATGTCGTCCCCGGCTCCCACGGTCAGGCCGTCGGCGTCGGCCAGGGCGTCCTTGAGGGTCGCGCCGCCCCGAAGCGCCACGCGCCCGGGCTTGCCGACCTCTCCCGTCACCATGACCCAGCGGCTCTTGTACTCGAGGATCTGGACGTCGACCTTGGGATCGACCATGTAGTCGCGGGCCAGATGGTCCGTGACGGTCTCGGTCGCCTCCCGGACCGTGAGCCCGCCGAGCGCGAGATCGCCGACGAGCGGGAGCGAGACGCGGCCATCGGGACCGACGACGACCTGCTGCGTCAGCTTGGGGTCGGCGTTGACGGAGACCTGGATCTTGTCGTCGGTGCCGAGCCGGTACTCGTCCTCGCGCGCGGCGGCGGACTCGCCGCGCACCTCGCCGAACCGGCGGCGCAGCTTGATCGCGACCGTCGAGCCGGAGACGTCGATCTTGTCGACGGCACCGGTCGCCATCTTGAGGTCGAGGCGCACGTGCCCGGCATCGATTGGAACGACTTCTCCCGCGCGCAGGAGGCCGTTGCTCTCGCGCTCGAAATCCATCGGGAACGCCGTGCCCTTGGGAAGCGTAAGCGACACCTTTCCGTCGCCGAAGCTGAACGACACGTCGCGCGCGGCTCCATCCGGAAGCGTGAGCGAGACGACGCCGGTCCGGCCAGTCGCGTCGGCCGCCGGCTCGGGAGCCGCCGGCGCGGCGATCGCCGCCCCCGCCGTCAGGACCGCGGCCGCCCACAAGAGTGCTCTAGATCCAGCCAAAGACGAACCCTCCGAAGAGAACGACGGTGTTGTAATCGGCGCCGGGATAGTTCGACCCAGTTTGGGTCTTGCTGGCCGAAAACCGCAGGTACACACGATTACCCACTGCCAGATTAGCATAGGCTTCGAATCGGAACGTTTGATCGTGACGGATCACCCCCGGTGCCGCGGAATCCGTCGGAGCCGGCTCTCCATACAGGTTTCTCGACAAGTCCAGGGACGCGCCGAACGCGGATCCATGCGGGAACGGCCGTTCGACGTCGCCACCCACCCGCTCGTAGACGTAGAAGTTGTTCTGCTGGAAGAAGGACCGATACGGCTGTCGTGTCGCCGACACGCGAAACGTCGTACCGCCTCCGACGATCGTGCTGAGCTTGGCATCGAGCACCGGCCCGTTGAAGTCGCTCGCCGTGTCGTTGAACCCGTTGAACCTCAGCTGCTCCCAACCGAGCCTCACGCTGTACGGCTGCCGCGGTCCGAGACTTCCCTCGAATTGGACGTACCCCGTGTCGCCGGTCTCCGTGCGAAAGATCGCGTTCGGGTCGCCGGTCTGGGTGACGTCGTAGTGGTTGTAGCGCGTCCCGAGGTAGCCGAACGCCAGCCGCGTGTTCGACGACAGCGGCTGGAGGTACGCTCCCTCTCCCTCGAAGCCGCTATAGTCGCCGTAGAAGAACGCGTTTTCCGACTGTTCGAACGTGAGCGTATTGCGCGTGATGGTGAAGCGATAGCCGCGGACGCCCGCCACCTCGCGGGCGACGGCAGCGGATTCGCTGTGGAAGCGATACGCGTTTCCCCGGAAGCGCGTGTTCCCCGTCTCGTCGAACGCTTTCGTGTCGGCGACCCCCGACACGTGACGCACGCCGAAGTCGAGCCTGTCGAGCGTGGAGAAGTTGAGCGTCAACGTGGCGTTGGCGTCGTTCGAGGCCTTCCCGTTGTCTTGCGGCGTCACTTGGTAGTCGACGTACTTGTACGTGTCGGTGAACTTGAATGCGCTGTTCGAGAACGGCAGTGTCAGCAGCAGGGCCGGCTGCAGCGTGCGAACTTCGTCCGGCTGAGGATTCAGCGTGACCGAGTTCTGATAGACGTTCGAGTCGTACGAATACCCGGTCGTCAAAGATGGCGCGAGAACGAACGGGCCCGCGTCGAAGCCGATCGCATGCGGGACGTCGCTCGTTTGTTGCGCGCGCACCGCGCCGGACAGCGCCGCCAGCGCGGAGACGAGCACGATCGCACGCCGAGCCCGCCGGCGCGCACGAGGACGTCGCGGCGACATCAGCGCGGGCCCAGCGCTCCGCCGGAACTCACGGCACGAGGCGAGGAGGGGGGTGTGCTCGCGACGGCAGCGTCCTGCCTCCGCCGTGCGAGGCGCGCGCGGAGGATGACGAATCCGAAGAAGGCGACCGTCAGCACGGTGAGGGAGCCCGCGAGGAGGATCGCCACGATCAGGCTGTTCGACACCACCAGGACGAGCGCAGCGCCGGCGAGCGCTATGGCGCTTCCGTAGAGCGACAAAACGGCCCCGCGGTGGCTCATGCCCGTCTCGAGCAACCGGTGGTGGATGTGCCCGCGGTCAGGAAGGAAGACGCGGTAGGCGTTGCGCGCCACGTACTGCCACCCGCCGCGACCGGCCGCGTCGGCACGGACGTAATTGATGCGCCGCGCGATCGCGAGCCCCGTGTCGAGGATGGGGTACCCCATGACGAGCAGCGGGGCCAGGACGGCGACAGCGGTCACGTTTTTCTGCGCGCCGTGGATCGAGATCACGGCGAGCGTGAACCCGAGGAACATGCTGCCCGAATCGCCGAGAAATATCTGCGCAGGGACGAAGTTGTAGCGAAGGAAACCGAGGAGCGCACCGACGAGCGCGACGCTGATCGCCGACACGGCGATGCGGCCTCCGGCAATCGCGATCAACGCCACCACGGTCGTGGTGATCAAGGCCGTGCCCGCCGCCAGCCCGTCGAGCCCGTCGATCAGGTTGAACGCGTTGGTGACTCCGACGATCCAAAGGACCGTCAGCGGAAGGGAGAGCCAGCCCAGATGCAAGACGTCGGAGAAGAACGGCACACCGACCATCTGCACGCGGAAGCCGGCGGCCCAGACGGCCGACGCGGCGAGGATCTGGACCGCGAACTTCCATTGAAACGAGAGCGACCGGATGTCGTCGACGACTCCGAGGACGAGCATCGCGAGCGCGGCGATGGCGAGGATCGTCCAATACGTCGCTCGAGAATGCTGTGCGTTGGTGACGTACCCGGTGGCGAACGCCGCGAACGTCAGCCCGGCAACGAAGCCAACGAAGAGGGCGACACCGCCGACGCGCGGGGTCGGAGCGGCATGGATCTTTCGCGGACCCGGTTGGTCGACCGCGCCGACGCGATGCGCTAGCCGGACCACCACCGGCGTGACGAGCCACGTCGTCACACACGCCACGGTGGCGGTCAGGACGCCGATCAGCCACATCTGACGAACTCCTTGGTCCCGCCCCCGCCGGGCTTATATACGCCGTTCCCCCGGATTTGCCATGGTCGAGGCCCCGGCTACGCCGCGGACTCCGAGCCTCGTTCGTCGAGCCACCCCAGGCGACGACAGACGACTAAGAATACGACGAGAATCACGAGCACCTTCACGACAACGCCGACGATGATCGCCACGTTGTCCTCAAAAAGGAGCACGGTCGGGAGGAGGGTCGCGTAGACCGCCTTTCGGATCGGATCGAACCCCGTTCCGGCCCCATATCGCTGGTAGAACCAGCGGTACCCCATGCCGACCAGCCACATGCCCACCACGACTCCCGGGATCGAGAAATTCCAGTAGAAGTCGCCGACCGTCGACGGGGACGTCTCGGTTTCGAGATCAAGCGGATGCGTCAGCCGGAAGATGGAGCCGAACTCCCTGCCGATGCTGATGCTCGGCTTTTGCGGCCAGAGAAACCGGGGCACGAGCAGACCGATCGGCGCCAGAAGCAGCGTATCGCCGTAGCGATAGTCGACGAAGCGTGGCGTGTCCGAGACGATCGCCGCGAGAGACGTCACCACGGTCATGCGCTTCAGGAAGGCGAACAGCGACGCATCGAGGTACTCGTTCGAGTTCCAAGTCTTGGCGACGTCCACGGCGTGGTCCACGCGCCGGCCGGTGTCCAGGCTCTGGTCCATCTGGCGGTACGTGTTGTACATGGGGAAGATGAGGAAAACGAACACGAGGACGACCGCGAGGATGGTCTTCTTGGGCACCTTCCGGTGGACCTCGTAATAGGCCATCGCCGGTAGGCCGAGGATCGTCACCGCCTGCATCTTCTGTCCGAACGTGTAGTACATGACGAACATCGACATCACGCTCAGCACGACGAGAATCGGCGCCATCACGCCGGCGCGCATCCGACGGGACCAAGCCATGTACCAGGCGAGGAACCATCCGAAATAGAAGAGCGCCCCGAACTGCTGGACGAAAGACAGCGACGACGAAACGCCGCCGCTCGACATCATGCTCTGTAGCTGGAACCGGTGCGCGCTCATCCCGACGGCGCCCAGGAGCGCCGGAATGACGAACACCATCGGGCTGTTCGGGACGAATCGGCCGAGCGGCGACGGCTCGGTCTTGCGGAAGAACCAGCCGTAGCCGATCAGCACGCAGCCGAACGCGAGGGTCGCCAAGGCCTGCGCGGGGAGGAGGTAGGGCGCGAGCTCCGGAAAGTCGAGCGCCTCGGGGACGAACTTGAGGTACGCGGTTCCGATGCCGAAATAGACGAAGCTCAACACGCTGAACGGAATGATGACTTCGAAGAGATGCCCGCCCTGCCGATCGGATCGAAGCCCCATGTAGGCGAGGAACAGGCCCAGATAGGTGGCCGCGAGCCCGACGTACGCGACGTGGGGGATGAAGGCTACCGCGCCTGAGATGATGGCGAGGCCGACGAACGTCATGCCGTAGCCGAGGGCGCGACTTCGCTCCTGCGGTGCGGATTCGGCGATCGTGGCATTTCCAGAAATCACACGGTCTCCAACCGACCTTGATACCGTCAACGCGGCACGCGGTCAAGCGCGCCGGCCAGAAGCCCTTCCAGACGCGCCGTATCATCGCTGTTTCCCGAGGCCGCAATGTAGGCGTCCAGGGCGCGACGGGCGCGTTGCGGGTCTTTTCGGGCTATGGCCAGCTCGACGAGCGCCCGGCGCGGCTCCGCGCGCCCGGGCGAGACGACGATCGCCCACTGCAGGGCCTCTTCGGCCTCGTCCCACGCGTCCTGCTTCCCCGCGACCCAGGCGAGCTGCAAGAGGACGTTCGGATCGCGCGGCCGCGCGCGTCTGAGGATGCGCAGCTGATCGAGGGCCTCCGGCCAGCGCTCCCGCGTCACCGCGATGCGCACCCGCGTCTCGGCGACCCCCGGGATGAACACAGGCTCGGTCATCGCGTGCGCCAGGTAGACCTCGGCCTCGTCGAACCGCGAGCGATCGACGAGCACCTGCGCCAAGTGGAACGCGTCCTCCGCATGGGCCAGCCGTGTTCCCGGCGTCTCGAGCGCGGCGCGCAGGTCCTGCTCGGCGTCGTCGAGGTGACCCAGCCGGCGGGCGAGCTGGCCGAGCGACAGCAGGTGGCGCTCCCGCGACTGGAGGGGCGCCTGCGAGATATCGATCGCGCGCGAGGCGCGCCAGAACGCCTCCGTAAGCTCCCGCGGAAGCGTCTCGACGCTGAAGTCGGGATGGAGCCCGAAATCCGGAAGGGTCCTTGCGGAGTCTTCGATGGCCGCGATCGCCTCCTCGCGCAGGCCGTTGTCCTCGAGGAGCAGCACGAGCTGATCGCGGACGGCGAACGCGTTCGGCTCCCGCTCGATCGCCGCGCGCGTCAACCCGATGGCGATGCGGCCCTCGTCTCCGACGAGTGACGCCGGCCCGCGATCGAGCGTGGACAGATCGGCGACCCGCGAAGCGCGGGCGAGGCGCTCGCGCTCCGCGTAGACGTTGCCGATCTCGGCCAGAGGCCACGCCGAGGCGGGAGCGGCGATCCGCTCCTCGAGAAAGCACCGGAGCGCTTCGTCCGGAAGCCGGTCCGCCGGCGGACGCAGCCGCGTCTCCGGGCTCATCGCATTCCAAGAGTCGAGCCGCGCGCGGCCGGCCTGCCATAGCGCTTCGACCCGGAGCGACCCGACTTCGGCCCGGTCGAACGCGGCCGCCGACTCGGCGTGCCGCGCTTGGGCCGCGGCGTCCTCCCCGGCCCGGTACGCCCACGCCGCGGGCAGCCCGGTCGCCGCGCGCCAACCGTACACTCCGAACAGCACGGCGCCTGCGAGGGACGAGACCGGCTTCCTTCCGATCAACGCGAGCGCCCCCACGCGGTGATGATCTCCGCAATCCGGACGGCCGCTTTGCCGTCCCACAAGGGCGGCGGTGCGGACGGCGCGAGCGGCGCGGCGAGAACCTCTCCGATCGCGCGCCTGATCCCGTCGGCGGATGTGCCCGCGAGGCGGTTGGTGCCGTCGGTGATCGTGATCGGGCGCTCGGTGTTGTCGCGGATCGTGATGCACGGCACGCGAAGGATCGTGGTTTCTTCCTGAATCCCGCCGCTGTCGGTCAGCACGACGCGCGCGTCCGCCATCAAGCGGACGAAATCGAGGTAGCCCAAAGGCTCGACCAGCCGGATCCCCTGCCCCGTGCCGAGGAGCGGTTGCTGCGGCCCCAGCGCGGCCCGCGTCCGCGGATGCACCGGGAAGACGATCGGCATGTTTCGCGCGAGATCGGCCAGGGGCTCCAGGATCCCTCTGAGGACGGAGGGCGTGTCGACGTTGGCGGGGCGGTGGAGTGTCAGCACGCCGTACGCCGACGGGCTCAAGCCGAGGCGCGTCACCACGTCGCTCCGTGCGGCGGCCTCGCGGTGCGACAGCAGCGTGTCGATCATCACGTTCCCGACGAGGTGGATTCGCGACGGGTCGATCCCTTCGCGCTCGAGGTTCAAGACGCCGCTCGGCTCCGTGACGAACAGCAGATCCGCGATCGCATCCGTCAGGATGCGATTGATCTCCTCGGGCATCGTCCGGTCGAAGCTTCGCAAGCCCGCTTCCACGTGAGCGACGGGAATGCCGAGCTTCACCGCCGCGAGGCTGCACGCCACGGTCGAGTTGACGTCGCCGACGACGAGAACGAGATCGGGACGCTGCGCCAGGAGCACCGGCTCGAACTTCTGGAGGATCGCTCCGGTCTGCTGCGCATGGCTTCCGCTCCCGACGTCGAGATTGACGTCCGGCCGCGGGATGCGAAGCTGGTCGAAGAACAGGGACGACATGGCCTCGTCGTAGTGCTGACCCGTGTGCACGAGCGTCGATCGCAGCGCGGGAGCCACGCGGCATGCGGCGAGGATCGGCGCGATTTTCATGAAGTTCGGCCGCGCGCCGACGACGTGGACGATGTGAAGGGGGCTCATTCGTCCTCACCCGATCCCCAGACGGGCGCCACGCTCATCGCGCAGGCGGCGACGAAGAGCAAGGCGTTGGCGGGGATCTGCAGGTTGAAATCGACCATCTCGTGAACGGCGAGGCAAACCAAGCCCAGGGCCAGGCCCAGCCGGCTGAGCAGTCGCTCGCTCCTTCCCGCGGATGCCACGGCGCGCCACACGCGCGACCCGAACATCGCGAGGAGCCAACCTAGAAGCACGATCGCGACGACGCCACCCGCGAGGTAAACCTCGAGGTAGTCGTTGTGGAGCTGCATCCAGCGCTCGTTCTCCCCCCGCGGCAAGTAGCCCGGGATGACGTCCGCAAAGGCGCCGAACCCGCTTCCGGTCAGCCAGAAGTCGTTCCCCATCTGCAAACCCGCCCGCCAGACGGGGATTCGCAGGCCCTCCGCCATCCCGCCGGAATGGACGGCCTCGAAATCGGCAAACCGGCCGGTCAGCGTCCCCGCGAACGCGAGCGCGACGAGCAGGCCCGCCGCGGCGAAGGCACCCGAAAGCAGCAGAAGCCTCCGGGTGCCGCCGGAGCGCGTCGCAGCAATGACGACGAGGATCACCGCCGCGATGCCGATCGTCGCCGCGGCCATCTTGCTCGCCGCGAGAATCGCGGCCGCGGCCCCCAGCGCGGCCCCGAGGAGGGCGATCCACCGGGAGGCGGCATCCCGCGTTCGCGATCGATCGAGGACGACCGACAAGCCGGTGCCGAGCATCCACGGAACGGCGAGCTCCATCACGCCGGCAAAGTGGCTCGGGTTGACGTAGGGGCCGAACGAGCGGGTCTCCGCGGGTGCGTCCCGAATCCAAAGCAGCCGCGCGGGCGCGGTGAGCCGGTTCAGGATTCCCGCGACGGCGAGCGCGATGAATGTCGCGAACAGGGTCTTACGGTACGCCGCCGCGCGGCCATCGGCGGCGGCGCGCCGCACCACGAGCGCGAACGCCAGCAGGAGTGCGGTGTACCAGAACGCCCGCTCGACGGTCGCCGCCGGCGCGAGCGACAGCGTGAACCGGCCCGGAGGGGCGGGGAAAGAGACGGAGGGATTCGCGGAAGAGCCCGCGTGCGCTTGGCTCTTCTCGAATTCGGGCGCGCGGCGCCTCGCGTCGTCTTCGATCGCGCGGACCCACTCCGCCCCCGACCGGCCGGCCGGCCCGAATGCCGCGGCCTGGATCGCCGCCGCGCGGGGACTCAGTGTGGAGACGATCCCGCGCGGCAGGGGCACGGCCTGGAAAAACGCCCAGAAAGCGAGCAGGAACGCGGGCGCGAGCCGGATCGCTTTTCGATCGAGGCCGGCTCCTTCGGGCCCCGAGACGAGCAGGGCCCAGACGGCGGCCAGCGCGATCAGCATCGAGGCGAAGCGGAAGGCATCGACGCCGACGCCGCCGAAAAACCAGGGCAAGCCGGAAACCGACGCGAGAACGAGGACGTCCGTCGCACCGATGCGGTGGGATCCCACGATCGGGCTCTACAGCAGGTCGGCGCGCCCGGCGGCAGCGACCTGCTCGAC
This sequence comes from uncultured Acidobacteriota bacterium, assembly GCA_964647625.1. GTDB lineage: Bacteria > Acidobacteriota > Polarisedimenticolia > Polarisedimenticolales > DASRJG01 > DASRJG01. Next base: position 32,002 of record CAZYHZ010000028.1, on the reverse strand, counting down.
GACCGACTTCATCTTCTCCGACGATGCGCGGGAGACGACGAGGAGCGCATCGGGCGTGTCGACGACGACGACTCCCGGCACGTCCACGAGGGCGACGAGACGGGCGCCGCCGAAGACGACGCTTCCACCGCTTCCGAGCAGAAGCCGGTTCGAAGCCCCCTCCCCGGACGCCGAGGAATGACGCGCGGCAGCGTCCCACGAGCCGAGATCGTCCCAGCCGGCGTGAAGCGGAACGACCCGGACGTGCGCCGCCTTTTCCATGAGCGCGTAGTCGATCGAGATCTTGGGAGACCGCGACCACGCATCGCGCGCGCCCGCCGCCACGGCACGTGCGGCCGCGTGAACCTCGGGGGCCACACGCGCGAGCTCGCTCATCCCATCGGCGACGCGCCAAACGAACATCCCGCCGTTCCACAGGTACCGCCCCGACGAGACGAAACGGCGGGCGCGGGCGGCGTGGGGCTTTTCGACGAAACGCTTCACGGAGACCGCGGCTCCGGGCGCGGCGCGCTTCGTGAGCTCGAGATACCCGAAGCCGGTCGCCGGCCGGTCCGGGACGATGCCCAGGCACACGAGGGCGCCCTTCTCGGCGGCACGGGCCGCGACACCGACGGCACGGACCCACGCGGGAACGTCCCGTATGACGTGGTCACAGGGGAAGATCGCCACCGTCGCCCGCGGATCGCGGCGAGCGATCACGGCGCAGGCCAGCGCGATCGCTGGGGCCGTGTCCTTCGGGCTGGGCTCGGCGATGAGGTGGCCGGGGGCGAGCTCCGGGATGCGCTCGCGAACACCCGCGACCAGCCCGCTCGGCGCGACGACCCAGATGCGCGACGCCGGAGCGAGCTTGCGCGCTCTCGCCCACGTGTCGCGAAGGAGCGAGCGCTTGCCGGCGAGCGACAGGAACTGCTTGGGCCGCATCGCGCGGCTCATCGGCCAGAATCGCGTGCCGCTCCCGCCCGCGAGCAGCACGACGTGCAGCCGGGGGCGTCGCGTCACAGGGACGCCCAGGTTCGCCGCAGCCCCTCGTGCAACAGGATCGACGGCCGGTAGGAGATCCCGCGTTCCGCGTTGGAGATGTCCGCGAGCGAGTGCCGGATGTCTCCGGCCCGCGGCGGGGCGTGCTCGGGCTTCACGGTCCGGCCGGCGAGCTCGCCGAGCACGGCAACGAGCTGATTCAGGCTGATCCTCTCGGCGCAGGCGATGTTGAACGCACGGCCGTGCGCCGCGGGCCCCGCCGCGCAGGCGTCGAGGTTCGCCTGGACGATGTTGTCGATGTAGCTGAAATCGCGCGTCTGCTCGCCGTCGCCGTAGATCGTGGGCGCCTTCCCCGACTTGATCGCGGTGATGAACCGCGGGATCACCGCCGAGTACTCGCTCCCCGGATCCTGCCGCGGCCCGAACACGTTGAAGTAGCGGAGCGCGACGGTGGGCAGGCCGTACAGCCGGTGGAAGATCCCGCAGTACGTCTCCCCCGCGAGCTTCTGGAGGCCGTAGGGCGAGATCGGGGCCGGGGTCATGGTCTCGACCTTGGGCAGCGTCTCGCTCTCGCCGTAGATCGACGACGACGAGGCCATGGTGAACCGCTTGACGCCCTCGTCGCGCGCGGCGACGAGCAGGTTGAGCGTCCCCGTGACGTTCACCTCGTTCGTCGCGACCGGATCGCTGACCGAGCGCTGCACGGACGGAATGGCGGCCTGATGGAGCACGTAATCGGCTCCGGCCACCGCCCTCCGGCACGTGGCCGCATCGCGGATATCCCCTTGGACGAGCTCGAATCTCGCTTTGCCCTTCGACGCCCACGTCGGAGCGCCGTCGAGGTTTGCGCGCCTGCCCGTGGTGAAGTCGTCGAGGACGCGGACGTCGTCGCCCTTCGTCAGGATCTGCTCCACCAGGTTGGAGCCGATGAACCCGCCGCCTCCGGTGACGAGAAACCTGGCCATTACGCTTTCCCTCTGCCGACGCAGACGTAGTGAAACCCCTTGGCGCGCATGGTGTCGGGCTCGTAGACGTTGCGCAAGTCGACGACGATCGGGGCGGCGAGCGCCGCCTTCAAGCGGTCCGCGTCGAGCGCGCGGAACTGGTTCCATTCCGTGGCGACGACGAGCGCATCGGCCTTGGACGCGGCCTGGTACTCGTCGTCGCAGTACCGCACGCCGGAGCGCTGGGTCTGGGCGGCGATCGGCATGCCGATGGGATCGTAGGCCTGCACGCTCGCCCCGCCCGCGACGAGACCGTCGAGGATGGCGATGGCGGGCGATTCGCGCAGGTCGTCGGTGTTGGGCTTGAACGTCAGGCCGAGCAGGGCGACCGTCTTTCCCTTGAGCGTGCCGCCGAGCGCCTTCTTGATCTTGGCGACGGACGCTCCGATCCGGGCTTCGTTCACCGCGATCACGGACGAGACGATCTTGAGCGGCACGTCGTGGTCGCGTGCCAGCTCCAGGATCGCCCGCGTGTCCTTCGGGAAGCACGAGCCGCCGTAGCCGGGACCGGGATGCAGGAACTTCCGGCCGATGCGCTGATCGAGCCCCATCCCGCGGGCGACATCGTGCACGTCGGCGCCGACCTTCTCGCACAGATCGGCCATCTCGTTGATGAAGGAGATCTTGGTCGCGAGGAACGCATTCGAGGCGTACTTGATGACCTCGGCGGTCACGACGTCGGTGACGACGACCGGGGTCTCGATCAGATAGAGCGGGCGGTAGAGGTCCTTCATGATGGCCGCGGCCATCTCGTCCTCGCAGCCGATGACCACGCGGTTCGGGCGGAGGAAATCCTCGATGGCGGAGCCCTCGCGCAGGAACTCGGGGTTCGACGCCACGCTGAACGCGTGCGGCTCCTTGCGGTAGGTCTCGATGATCTCGCGCACCATGGTGCCGGTTCCAGCGGGGACGGTGCTCTTCGTCACGACCACCTTGTAGGCGTTGAGGCTCTCGGCCACGGCCCGCGCGACCTCGCGGACGAACGACAGATCCGCGCGCCCGTCGTTTCCCTGAGGGGTCCCGACGGCGATGAAGACGACGAGCGCGCGCTCGACCGCTCCGCGCAGATCGGTCGTGAACTCCAGGCGGCCGGCCTTGACGTTCCGTTCGACGAGCGCGTCGAGGCCCGGCTCGTAGATGGGCATCTCGTTGCGCTTCAACATCGCCACTTTCGAGGCGTCGTTGTCGACGCAGTTCACGTGATTCCCGAACTCGGAGAAGCACGCGCCCGTGACGAGGCCCACGTATCCCGTTCCGACGACCGCAATGTTCATAGCGCACCCTCCGGCGCCATCCGCCGCCGCTCCGCGGCGAACCACGACAGAAACGATTCCATGCCCCTCTCGAAGCTGGTGGCCGGCGCCCAGCCGAGCTCCCGCTGCGCCCGGCCGATGTCGGCCCAGGTCCTTAGGACGTCGCCGGGCTGAAGCTCGAGCCGCTGGACGATCGGCTCGACACCGAGCCCCGACGCCAGCCGCGCGATCAGGTCGCGCAACAGGACGGGATGGGCCCCACCGAGGTTCCAGACGTGGAATCCCGTCGTCCGCTCGAGGGCGCGCAGGATCCCGTCGACGATGTCGTCCACGTAGGTGTAGTCGCGCCCCGTCGACCCATCGCCGTAAACCGGCAAGGGTCGCTTCGCGGCTATCAGCGCCGCGAACTTCCGGATCGCGAGATCCGGCCGCTGCCGCGGCCCGAATACCGTGAAGAACCTCAAGCAGGCCACCTTCATTCCGAAAAGATGATGATAGCTGTGAGCCAAAAGCTCGCCGCCCCGCTTGGTCGCGGCATACGGCGAAATCGGGTGGTCGACAGGGTCGTCCTCGGCGAACGGGACCTTGGCGTTGTTCCCGTAGACCGACGACGACGATCCGAACAGGAACGTCGACACGCCGTGGCGGCGGCACGCCTCGAGGATCCGAACCGTGCCGTCGAGATTGACCGACGCGTAACCCGCGGGGTCCTCGATCGACGGCCGGACTCCCGCCTTGGCCGCCAGGTGGATCACCGCGCCGACCGGACGTTCGAACGCCCGATCCAAGGCGGCCGCGTCGCGGATGTCCCCGCGCACGAGGGTGAACGACGGGTGCGCGGCCACGGCCGCAAGATTCCGCTCCTTCGCCGCCGGGTCGTAGAACGGATCGAAGGCGTCGAGGACGACGACGTCCCGCCCATCGGCGAGAAGGCGCTCGACGAGATGGGAGCCGATGAATCCGGCCCCGCCCGTCACGAGGATCCCGGACATCAGAGCTTCACGATCTTGGCGCGGCCGGCCTTGACGCTCCGGGTGGCGTTGCGGGTGTCGAGGATGCGGCGCGCGTGCTTCACGATCGCGTCGTAGTCGTAGTCGGAGTGATCCGTGACGATCACGACCAGATCCGCCGCGGCCAGAGCGCGCGGGGTCAATGCCGCTCCCTTCTGGATGCCCCCGTCCTCGGCGCGGATCGCGTTCGTATACGGGTCGTGGAAGCTGACCGCCGCCCCCTCCGCCTGGAGGAGGCGGATCACGTCGAGCGCCGGCGATTCCCGCGAGTCCGAGGTGTCCTTCTTGTAGGCGACTCCGAGGACGAAGATCTTCGATCCGCGCACGCTCCTCTTCGCCTCGTTCAGGATCGCGCTCGCCCGCCGCACGACGACCTCGGGCATGTGCCCGTTGATCTCGGAGGCGAGCTCGATGAAGCGCGCGGAGTAATTGAGCGTCCGGAGCTTCCACGCGAGGTAGTGCGGATCGAGCGGGATGCAGTGGCCGCCGATTCCGGGTCCTGGATAGAAGCGCATGAAGCCGAAGGGCTTCGTCGCCGCCCCGTCGATCACCTCCCAGACGTCGAGCCCGAGCTTCTCGCACATCAGCGCGATCTCGTTGACGAGCCCGATGTTGACCGCACGGAACGTGTTCTCGAGCAGCTTGATCATCTCCGCGGCCTGGGTCGAGGTCACGGGATGCACGTGCTCGATCGCCTGCGCGTAGAGGAGCGTCGCGGCCTTCGTGCACCAGGGCGTCGTGCCGCCGACCACCTTCGGGGTGTTCTTGGTCTGATACAGCTTGTTTCCGGGGTCGACGCGCTCGGGCGAGAACGCGAGGAAGATGTCGCGGCCGACCGCAAGCCGCCCGGATTCGATGACCGGCCGGAGCACCTCCTCGGTCGTCCCGGGATACGTCGTCGACTCCAGAACGATCAGTTGTCCGGCGCGCAGCTGCCCCGCGATCGCATCGAGCGCGGAGACGATGTAGGAGATGTCGGGATCCTTGGTCTTCCGGAGCGGCGTCGGGACCGCAATCAGGATGACGTCGAGCTTCGCGCAGCCCTTGTAGTCGGCCTGAGCGCGGATGAGGCGGTCGCGCACGAGCGGGGCCAGCACGTCGCTCGGCACGTCCTCGATGTGCGAGACGCCGGCGTTGACCGTTCGAACCTTGCGTTCGTCGACGTCGATCCCGACGACGCGAAAGCCGGCGTGCGCGAACTCGACGGCGAGCGGCAGGCCGACGTAGCCGAGGCCGACGATGCCGATCCGCGCGGTTCGATCCTTGATCTTCTTTTCCAGAGCCGTGAAGTGAGAATGAGCGGGCATGCGGTTCTCCGGGCGAGAGAATATAGGAGACGGCAAGGGGGAGCGCGACCGCCCGGGCTTCAGGGCGCCTTGGCGGGCGGCGGGGGCGGCGCCTCGATCCCCTTCTTCTGATAATGCCGCAGCATCCAGCGGGCGAACTTGCTGTCGTTCACTCCGGTGACCACGTCCTCGGCACTCTCGTAGAGCGTCCGGTCGTTGACCAGCGCACCGAGAGTGCCCTGGCCCTCGTTGATCTTCTTCGTGATCGCCGCCAAGTTGGCCGCCGCGTCCCGGATGTCGCCCGCCACGCGATCGGCGTAGGCGTCGTCGCTGAACAACCGCCCGACGAGCCCCTCGTGAGTCTCGAGCCGGTCCGTGACTTTCCGCAGCGACGCCGCCGACGCGCGGAGATCCGCGATGGCGAGCTCCGCGTCACCGCCCTTCTTCGTCAGCGACCCGATCGCGCCTTCCCCGCGCGTCACCGACGCGGTGATCACCGACAGGTCGTGCACCGCCGCGGAGAGGTCGTCCAGCCGCGCCGCCAGCGCGTCGTCGGTGAGCAGGCGTCCGGCTGTGCCGCGGCCGGCGCGCATCTTTTTGGTGATCTCGAGGATGTTGTCGAACGTCCCTTCGAGCTTGTCCATCCCCTCCTTGCCGAACTCCGGATTCTGGATGACCTGACCGAGCAGGCCCTCGCCCTTCTGGAGCGGAACCAGGATCTCCTTCAGGGACACGGTGATCGCGTTGAGGTTGTCCGCGATGTCCTCGCTCTGCTCGAACAGCCGGCTGCCCTTGGACGCGGGAAGCAGCTCTCCCTCGGAAATCGCGGGCTGGTTCGGGTCTCCCGGCGTCAGCTGGACGTACTTCTCCCCCGAGAGATACTGAAGGAACTTCTGCGACGCCTCGGAGCCCTCACGCACGCGCGAGGCGTAGGCGCGCTCGACGCCGAGGGACACCTCGACCCCCGTCGCACCCGGATCGGTGGGCAGCTTGAGCCGCGTCACCGTGCCGACCTGCACGCCTCCCATCTTCACGGGCGAGCCGACGATCAGGCCGTCGGTGGCGGGAAACACGACGCGGTACGTCGCCTTCCGGGCGAAGACGCGAGACTGCCCCCCCACCGCGAGGATTCCGACCGCCAGGACGATCAGGGCCAGCGCCAGAAACGCGCCGACCGTGGCCTCCCGGCCCGAGGTTCTAGGCATATCCCCCTCCCTGGAGGAAATTTCTCAGGAGCGGCTCCCGTGCTTCGCGGGCCTCGGCCGTCGTCCCATGGAACAAGATGCGCCCTTCGTGGAGAAAAGCGATGCGGTCGCCGACGGTGAAGGCGGAGTGGATGTCGTGGGTCACGACGATCGAGGTGACTCCGAGCCGCTTCTGCAAGCTGCGAATCAAGTGGTTGATCGTGTTCGACGTGATCGGATCGAGCCCGGTCGTCGGCTCGTCGTAGAGGATCGCCGCGGGAGCGAGCGCGATCGCGCGCGCGAGCGCCACGCGCTTGCGCATTCCGCCGGAGAGGTCCGACGGCATCAGCGGGACGACGCCGTCGAGCTCGACCAGCTTGAGCACCTCGTCGACCCTGGCGGACACCTTGGCCTCGTCCCAATCGGTGTGCTCTTCGAGCGCGAAGGCGACGTTTTCTCCCACCGTCATCGAATCGAAGAGGGCTCCCGACTGGAAGAGCATTCCGACCTTCTTCCGGGTGTCGATCAGCTCGTCCTCGTCGAGCGTCGAGATCTCGATGCCATCCACGTACACCTGCCCGGCGTCGGGACGGAACAAGCCGACGGCATGACGGAGGAGCACCGACTTTCCGGAGCCGCTCCCGCCGAGCACGACGACGGTCTCGCCTCGCGCGACGTCGAGATGGACGCCCTTGAGCACACGGTGCCCCGAGAACGCCTTCTCGATCCCGACGAACCTCAAGAACCCGCCGTCCACACGGCACCCCTTACGTGATCATGAAGATCTTGGTGAGGAAGAAATCCGAGATGATGATGGCGATCGAGGCCGTGACAACCGTGTTCGTCGTCGCGCGCCCGACCCCATCGGCGCCCCCGGTCGCATTCAGCCCGTTGAAGCAGGCGATGATGCCGATGAAGAATGCGAAGAAGACGCTCTTGCCGATGCCGCTCGTGACGTCCTGGACCTTCAGCGCCTGGAGGACGTGGCTGACGAAGTAGGCGCGATTCTGCCCGACCTCGCTGACCGCCATGATCATGCCGCCGAAGAGCCCCATGAGGTCGGAGATGGCGGTCAGCAGCGGAAGCGCGATCATCAGCGCTCCGACTCGCGGCACGACGAGCTTCTTGACCGGGCTGGCGGCGAGCACGCGCAAGGCATCCACCTGCTCGGTGACCGTCATCGATCCGAGCTCCGCCGTGATGCCCGCGCCGACGCGGCCGGCGACCATGAGCGCGGTGAGGACGGGCCCCAGCTCGCGGACGATCGCCAGCGCGAGGAGGTCCCCGACGAACGACTGCCCGCCGTAGGACGAAAGCGAGTAGGCCGTCTGGACCGCGAGGACCATGCCCGTGAACAGGAGGGTGACGTTCGTGATGGTCAGGGAGTCGACGCCGAGGTGCTCGATCTGGTCGACCCAGAGAGCGCGCTCGAAGGGCCGGCGGAATCCCTGGCGGAGGGAATCCGCCGCGAGCGTCCCCATTCCCCCAAGCCCGGCCAGCCAGGAGCGAAACAGTCCCCTCATCTTCGAATCGAAGGATAGGTGCCGGCTTTTCGCGGGTCAAGGTTCAATGATTTCAATCACTTAACGCGGTCGCACGCCTCCAGGCGGCAAGGGTGGCCGCGCCCAGCGTGAGGTCGAGAATCGAAAACCACGCGAAGGCGGGCGCACGCGTCCCCCAGAAGACCCAGGCGAACAGGACGCATCCGAGGATGCGGCCGCACCCGGAAATGGGAGCGACCGCGCGATACCGCTCGGGGTCGAACGACGCGGCGAGGTAGATGCCCGCCAGAATGGTCAGCAAAACGCCGTTCAGGGCGAGATACGTGGGATCCACGGGAAGCGGAAGATCGAGCAGGCTCGCGAGCGGCTTCGTGAACGCGAGGATGCCGATCCCGAACACGAAATCGAAGATCGCGCCAATCGCGAGCCATCGTCCCACCGTCCGCCAAGGCGCGCTCTGGATCAATGCGGCGCCGATTATAAGGGGACCGCATATACTCCCGCGCCCCATGCTTCGCGGTCTTCTCACCATTGTCACGTTCGTCGTCACGACACTCGGGCTCGGCCTCATCGCGATCATCGCCGGCTTGCTGAGCGGGCCCGCCGCGGTGTTCCGCCTGGGACGGCTGTGGGCCCGTGCGCATCTGGCCGCGATGGGAATCGCGCCCGTCTACTCGGGGCTCGAGCACGCGCGGGGCGAGGCGCCGCGGATCTTCCTCGCGAACCACCTCTCGAACCTCGACATCTGGGCGCTGGTGCCGGTCCTGCCGGTGACCACGCGGTTCGTGTCCAAGCGGTCGATCTTTTGGATCCCGATCCTGGGACAAGCGATGGCGCTCGCGGGCTTCATCGCCATCGATCGCAAGGACCGCGCGAGCGCGATCCGGAGCCTGGGGCGCGCGGCGCAGACCGCGCGGGACGGCTCGTCGATCATCCTGTTCCCGGAAGGGACCCGCAGCCGCGACGGACGGCTCGGCCCGTTCAAGAGGGGCTCGTTCCACCTCGCCCTCGAGGCCGGGGTGCCCGTCGTGCCGATCGCGATCTCAGGGACGTTCGCCGTCGTCAAGCCGAGATCGATCGTCGTGCACCGCGGCCCCGTTCACGTGACGTTCGCCCAGCCCATCGACGTGACCGCGTACGCCGGGAACCTCGACGGATTGATGGCACGGGTTCGCGGAGAGATCGCTGCGCTGCTGCCGACGGAAGTCGAGAGTCGAGCGTCGAGAGTTCAGGGTCTCGACTCTAGACTCTAGACTCTCGACTCCCGCCGCACCGGCACACCGAACCGCTCGAGAACCGAGGTCGCCAGGCGCCGCGCGCCGAGTCCCCCGCGCACCGCGGCGGCATCGCCGTTCGCGAGCGCGCGAGCGATCGGGATCGTGAACCCCGTCTTGCTGCGCGCGGCCACCGAAGGCGGAAGCTCCGGCGCCGCGTCGCGCGCAATCGCGGCCTTGCCTCCCTGGCGGGCCGGAGCGAACCGCAGCGCCGCGATCTGGGCGTGAAGCTTGGCGTCGACGAACGGGACGCGCAGCTCGAGGGAGTGCGCCATCGACGCCCAATCGGAATCGCGCAGGAGCTGGTTCCGCATGTAGAGCATCGACTCCATCAGGTGCACGGCGATCCATGGATCGTGCTCCGCGGAGCGCGAGCGAACGGCCGCCTCAGCCAGACGCACGGGGTCCGCGTCGCCGAGGCCTGCTGCGGCGAGGTCGTCGCCGATGAGCGCCGGCACCTCGTCCGGAAGGAACACGCCGCGCCGGATGAAGTACGCGCCCGGCATCGAGCGGCCGTAGCGCAGGAGCCCCGAGAGCTTGGGGCGCGTCCTGCGAACCCCGCGCGTCAACGCGTCGAACATCGTCGAGCCGCCGGGAATCCCCGCCATGAGCCGCGCGCGTCGCGCCCACGACGGGACCTCGCGGAAGCTGTCGTAGCCCCCGAACAGCTCGTCGCCGCCCAAGCCCGACAGGACGACCTTGAATCCGGCCTCGTGCGCGACTTGCGACACGACGTACGTGTTGAACCCATCGACGCTCGGCTGATCCATCGCGGACAGGACGCGCTCGAACAGTCCGCGCAGGTCGTCCCGCGAGAGCGTGCGCTCGATGTGGCGTGCGCCGAGACGGCGCGCGATGGCTTCCGCCTCCGGTCCCTCGTCCGCCGGCGTCCCGGCGAGATCGGCGAACCGCATCGTCAGCGTCGTCAGGCCGGGACCCGCGGCGCGCCGCGCGAGAGCCGCGATCACGCTCGAGTCGATTCCGGCCGACAGGAACACCGCGACGGGAACGTCGGCCACGAGGTGAGCGCGCACGGAGTCTTCGAGAGCCGCACCGATGCTCTCGCACGGAGAGGGCTCGAGGCTCCGCAGGTCGTGGTACGGCTGCGGCTCCCCCACGCGGCCGCCGTCCACGAGCAGGAAATGACCCGCGGGAACGGAGCGGACGTCCTTCCGGATCGTGCGCGGCTCGGGCACGCTGCCCCACAGCAGAAAGCCCACGATCGCCGCGGGGTCGAGCTCGCGGCTCACCCGGCCGCCCGCTTCGAGCGCCTTCACCTGCGAGGCGAACTGGAGCCAGCCGTTCGACACGGACACGTAGAGCGGCTTGATGCCGTACGGATCGCGCGCGAGGAGGAGGGTGTCCTTCGCGCGGTCCCAGATCGCGAGCGCGAACATGCCGCGCAGCTTGCCGAGCATCGCCGCGCCTTCCCGGGCGTAGAGCGCGAGGATCACCTCGCTGTCGCTCGCCGAGACGAAGCGAACGCCCTGCGCCACGAGCGAGTCCTTCAGCTCCTTGTAGTTGAAGATCTCGCCGTTGAAGACCATCTGGAACCGGCCGTCGTCGTAGGCCATCGGCTGGGCGCCCGACGGCGACAGGTCGATGATCGCGAGCCTGCGGTGGCCGAGAGCGATCGCGCCGTCGTCCGACACGAACAATCCTTCACCGTCGGGGCCGCGCAGGGCCATCGCGTCGCGCGTGCGCAGAGCGACAGCAGGATCCACGCGCTCGGCGCGCGGATCGAGCCGCAAGATCCCGTTGATGCCGCACACGGGGCTCTAGTCCCCCGACAGGGCGCCGGTGCCGACGGCGTCGAGAATGGCGTGCACCCGTTGAGTGTAGCGGCTCTCCGAAAACTCGGAGAGGAGCGGCGAGACCACGCCTTTCGGGCGGGACAGCGCCTCACGGATTCCGGCGATGAGTCCGGCGCGGTCGTCCGGATCGACCAGGACGCCGAGGCGTCCTTCGAGCAGCGCGTCCTTGCTTCCATCGAGAAGGCTTCCGACGACGGGAACCCCGCACGCAAGCGCCTCGAGATAGACGATACCGAAGCCTTCTCCGCGTCCCGGCATCAGGAACGCATCCGCGAGCCTGTAGTGATCGGCCTTCGCCGACTCCTCGACCCGGCCCGCGAACACGACCCGATCGGCGACGCCGAGGCGGGCGGCCTCGGCGGCGAGCCGCTCCCGGTCGCTCCCGTCGCCGACGATCAGGTACGCAACACCGGGCAGCGACCGCGCGAGCTCGCCGAGCACGGCGAAGACCTCGTCGATCCCCTTGTAGCGCTCGTGAGCGTCGAGCCGCGCCAGCGTCATGAGGACCTTCCGGCCGGCCAGTCCGTAGCGCGCCAGGAGATCCGGGCGCGCGGGCCCAGGCTGGAACCGATCGACACTGATCGTGTTCGGAAGCACGAACGAGCGGCGGCCCCACGACCCGGCCCACGCCTCGAATCGCGTCAGCGTCGTCTTGCTGACCGCGATGACGCCGTCCATGCGCCGCGCGGCGGCGTTGGCAAGCGCGCGGCGCGTCGGCGTCCAGGCGTCGACGCCGTGGATGATGAGAAGCACCGGCGCTCGCGCCGCCGCCGCGGCCGTCACCGCGATCGGCCCGAGGTTGAGATGGCCGCACACGACCAGGTCGTACCGGCCGCGGAGCGTTGCGCGCGCCGCCTTCGCGACGTACGCCACGGGGCCGGACGACGCGCCCGTCTCGTAGACGACCTTGGCGGGAAGGTCCAAGACCGCACCCGGGATGCTCCGCGGCAGCACGACGACCTCGGTCGTTTTCGGATAGGCCGCGATTGCGCCGATCAGATCGCGATTGAACTTCGCGATCCCCCCCCAGCCGCCGTAGGCGTCCCCGACGAGCGCCAGGATCCTCACGCCGACGCCAGCTCCTCGTAGAAATCGGACATCGCACGCGCGACCCGCGGCCAGGAGAACTCCTCGATCATCCATTGCCGCCCGCGGCGTCCCATGGCCGTGCGGGCACCGGGGTCGGTCGACAGGAGCCGATCCATGGCGGCCGCCAAACCCGTGACCGACGGCTCGATCCACGATCCGCAATCGCGCGCCGCGAGGGCGCTCCAGGGCGTGCCCGTGGACGCGATGACCGGAACCGCGTGCGCAAGCGCTTCGGCCACGACATTGCCGAAATTCTCGGTCGTCGAGGGAAGGACCAACGCAGCGGCGCGGGCGAGCAGCGCGCTCTTGTCGCGGCCCGACACCGTGCCCGCGAGATCCACGGAGCCACCGATGCCCGTCGATTGAATCTCGCGCACCACCTCCGCGCGATGTTGTTTGTCGTCGGGTCCTGCCAGGACGAGGCGCGCGCCGGGGTGCCGCGGCGCGATCGCCGAAAAGGCGCGCACCAAGGTGGGAACGTTTTTCTTCGGATGGATCCGTCCGAGGAAGACGATCGTCGGCGGGACCGCCGGCCCGGAACGCCACTCCAGGAGCTCCGCGTCCGAAGGAATCTCGACGCCGTTCGGGATCAGCCTCGTCCGCGAGCCGGGGACGAATCGCTCGACGTGCCCGCGCTCGGCCTCGGAGGTGACGTGAAACGCCGCGGCATGGCGGAACGACCGGCGGCCGACGAGCCGGAAAAACCATGCCTTCTTTGCGGCGCTGTACCCGAGAGCCTCGGCGTCGAGGCTTCCGCGCGGAGAGATGACGACCGGACGATCGAGCCCGCTCGTCACGTTGACCCACGAGAAAAGCCCGGTGCAGTGAACGAGGTCGGAGCGTGGCGCCTCCCTCATCATCGTGCGCCACGAGGACCACGACTGTTGATCGGTCCCAGGGATCCGCGCCCCGTAATAGACCGGAACGCCGTCGAGCTCGGTCCATCGATTCGGTGGCACGTCGATCGTCGCGGGCCCGTTCGCGTTCGTCGTGATCACGCGGACGTCGACGCCGAGGGTGCGAAGCTCGCGGCAGAGCCTGTGAACCTGGTGCGGAGGGCCCGTGTAGAAGTCGGCCGGGGGGTACGTCGCGATCGCCTGGATCACTCTCACGCGCCGCTATCCTAGCTTTCCGCCGCGCGAGAGCGCGCCCGCGAGGTCGCCGAGCAGGGCGGCGAGCGTGGACGAGACCGCGAAGGACGCGATGGTGGCAATCGCCGCGCCCATGGCCCCCATCCGTGGAATGAGCACCGCATAGAGCACGAGCGCGGTCGCCGCCCCCGCGGCCTGCACGACCAGCAGAGAGCGCGTGTCGTGGCGGGCGTAGAGCAGAACTTCGAAGACCATTTGCATCGTCTGAAAGGTGTACGCCGCCCCGATCCAAGGCAAGAGCGCAGCGCCCGATCTGAAGCGAGCGCCCAGACAGATCGCCGCGACGAGATCGGAGCCGCAATAAAGGATCGTCACCCCCGCCAAGCTGCCGGCAAGCATCGCGGCGACCCAAACGCCCAGCACCCGGCGTGCCCGCGCTCGATCGCCCGTGTCGATCGCCGAGAAATAAATCGGGCGGAACACCGTCAGGCCGGACAGGCCCAGCGCCAGGAAGCCCTGGCTCCCCAGGCCGTACGCAGCGGCATAGACCCCGGCGGCCGCGGTCCCTGCGGTCCCGGCGAGGACGTAGCGGTCCGCGATGCCGACGATCCACGCCATGAGGGCGAGCGGCATGAGCGGGACCGCGAAGCGAAGGATCCGCTGGCGGTCGACGGCGGCCTCCAGCCGCACGCTCGCGCCGGCGGGAGGCGCCGCGTAGAGCCGCCGGAAGATCGCATTCACCGCAAACGCCGCGAGAAGGAATCCGAGAAGTGCCGCCTCGGCACTTGGGCCGATCCATGCGACCGCTGCGGCAGCGAGGAGCGGCCGAGCGAGCGAGTCGGCAACGCTCCAGGCGACGTAGGCCGCCTGCCGACGCGCCGCATTCAGCGCGTTGATCTCATAGAGGCGCGATGCGTCCGGAACGACGATCAGCAATCCGAGGGTCAATGCGGCGGCCGAAACCGGCGAGCCCGAAATCCACTTCCACAGGAGAGCGCCACCGCACAGAACCGAGAACGTCCAGATGGACGATCTCACGACCATCGGCCGGAGCACGCGGCGGATCTCGGGAGTGGTGCCGTGGGCCGCGGCCTCGCCGTGAAATCTGAGTACGGCCTGGAGGAGCGAGCCGCACAACACGCCGAATCCCAGGGCGGCCACGCCCTGAATGAGCGCCACCCGCCCGAACGCTTCGGTGTCGAGGACCCGGGTCAGCCACCAAAGGGTCCCGAACCGGCCCACCACCGTGAGGGCCTGGCCGACGCCGACGATCAAGCTGTCCTTGGCGATACGTCTCATCGTTCAGGACGAGCGCGCGATGGCCTCGTGCACGAGGAGCGTCGCACGCGTCGTCGCGAAAAGGGACGCGCGGGGAATGGGAGATGGCTCGCCGGCGCGGACCGCGGACAGCAGCGCGGCGATCTCCTCGGCGTGGCCCTTCCCGCCCGTCGTGGACTTCCGCCTCTTGCCGGAGCGGACGGTTTCCAGAACGCGAAACTCGTCGAGCACCGCGGAGACGCCGCCCGCATGCGCCTCGACGCGTTCCTTGCCGAGAGCCGGATCGCCCTGCGCGGTGTAGAGGATCTGCCCGACGCTCCCGTCGCCGAATGAAACCTGGATGACGACGTCCTGCGCCGGCCCGCGCGGGCGCCCGAGACACCGCGCCTCGACCGACTCGATCGGCGAATCCCCCGCGAGGAACGCGAGGAAGTCCACGAAATGACACCCCTCGCCGATGATCCGGCCGCCGCCGACCGCGGGATCGTTGAGCCAATGGCCGTTCGGGAGCGCGCCGGCGTTGACGCGATAGGTCGCGATGACCGGGCCGCGTCCTGCGAGCGCCTCGCGCATCTGCACGGCGAGCGGCGCGAAGCGTCTGTTGAATCCGACCAGGAGCACCGCCGTCGATCGCGCGGCAGCGGCTTCGACCTGAAGGAGCCCGCTCTCGTCGATGGCCAAGGGCTTCTCGACGAATACGTGCTTCCCTGCGCGGAGCGCGTCGGCGACGAGAGCGGCGTGCGTGTCGTGGCGCGTCGTGATGCAGACCAGATCGATTGCGGGATCCGCGAACGCTTCCGCGGCGTCGGTGCCGGCGGTCGCGAAACCGAACTTTCGCTGCGCGTCGAACGCGGTCAGCCCGTGGGCGGTCACGACGCGGCGAAGCGTGCTCCCCGCTCGGCCTGCAAACGCCGGCAGCAAGACCCCGCGCGCGAAGCTGCCCGCGCCGATGAAGGCGACCCCGACGTCGCCCGCGATCGCGCGCGGCGCTGTGGCGCCGGACGCCGCGGGAACCGTGGGAGCGGGCGCCGGACTTGCGTCTGCGGCGTACCGGATCACGATCCCGAGCGGACGGCTTCCGTTTCCCGACACGAGCATGTCGTAGGCGCGAGGGGCCTCGTCGAGAGCGTAGCGATGCGTCACGAGCGGCCCGACCGTCACGCTTCCGCCGGCGACCGCGTGGAGAAACGCCTCGAGGTTGCGCGTCTCCGTCCAGCGGACGTATCCCGCGGGATAGTCGAGCCCTTTCTCCTCGAACCCGGCGTCGTATCGACCGGGCCCGTACGACCTCGAGATCCGGAGCTGCAGCTCTTTCGCGTAGGCGATCTCGCGCGGGAGGCCGAACGGGACCAGCCCGACCGCCACGATCGTTCCCCGCTCGCGGCTCATCGCGGCCGCGGCGACCATCGGCGCGTCGCTGGTCGACGCGGCGGTGACGAGAACCGCATCCACGCCCATCCCTTCGGTCCAGGCGAGCGCCGCCTGGACCTGGTCGTCGGAGCCTCCGGCGAGGCCGGCCTCGGCTCCGAGCTCCTTCGCGCGCGCCACCAGCTCGGGCGCCAGATCGAACGCGGCGACTCGGCCGCCGTGCGCCCTGAGCAGCTGCGTCGCGAACAGGCCGAGAATGCCGCATCCGATCACCGCGTACCGGCCGCCGAGCTGCGGCTCGGCGAGCCGGACCCCGTGGAGCGCGATCGCACCGAGAGTCGAGAACGCGGCGTCCTCGAGGCTCACGCCCTCGGGAACGCGCGCCGCGAGGTTGGTCGGCACGCACACGACCTCCGCATGGCTGGCGACGTTCTGCCCGCAGCACGCGACGCGGTCGCCGACGCGGAAGTGATCCTCGCTTCCGGGGCCGACGGCGATCACGGTCCCCGCCGAGGAGTACCCGAGCGCCTGCGGCTCGGACAGCTTCGCCTGCACCTTCCGGTACGCGGCGAGCACGCCCTCGCGCTTGACGGTGTCGAGCACGCGACGCACGAGGTCGGGACGGGCGCGTGCGGTCTTGATGTAGGAGTCGCGCGCCGCGGCCACCGTGCCGCGCTCGGTTCCCGGCGAGACGACCGAGAACGCGTTGCGGACGAGCAGCGTGGCGGGCCGGAGCGCCGGCGGCGCGATGTCGACGACCTCCACGGTGCCCGCCTTCGGATCCTGAAACAACTGCTTCATGCGAGCCTAAGATATGTCAGAACAGCTTCAGGACCACGACCAGGAACTCCTGCTTGCCGGCGAGTCCCGGGACGTCCGATTGAAGCGCGCGGCCGTAGCTGGCTTGCCAGATCGTCTTCCACGGCCCGACGACGTTGAACGAGAAACCCGTCCCGACGTGGTCCCGGAACTGATCGTCCTGGAGCTTGTCGCGAACGTGGCCGTACTGCAGCGTGGCGTCGAACCGGACCGCGTTCAGGACGTTGAACGACCAGCCCGTCTTCGCGAGCACACCGGTATCGAATCGCACGCCCGTCCCTGCGAAGCCGTCGAGGCTCTGGTCTCCGAACCGCCCGAAGCGGTACTGGCTGAACCGGTCGAGGCGGCTCCCTCCCACGTAGTCGAGCTCGGCGCGGATCTTCTGGAACTTCGGGAGGTACCATTCCTTGAACGCCGTCGCGCTCCATGTCGGAAACGACTTCTGCGACGCGTCGAACGTCGGATCGACGAACGTTCCGGTCGTCGTGTCGAAGAGGCCCCACGGCTCCCACTGCGAGCGCCGCGAGTACGCCGCGTTGCCGGTCAGGGTGTAGCCCCAGCGGTTGAACTCGAGCTGGACCGTGCCGGTGCTCAGCACGTGATTGGACGGGAGGACGAAGACGAGGCTCGTCCCGTCCGCCGCGTTTCGCGCCGCGAGCGCGTCCCGCGCATCCTGGCTGTCATCGTAGGCGTTCCACGACAGGTCGCCGATGAGCGCGATCTTGAAGAACGGATTCAAGGGGTAGCCGAACCGGCCCGTCAGGTACTGGCTGCGCCGCTTGACCCGCTGCGAGACGTCCTCGACGCCGGAGACGAACAGCTTGTCGTCGAGCTTGAGCCCGACGAGCGACGCCTCGCCGCCGAGGTCGACCTTCGTTCCGCCGAGCGCCGGATCGGTGAAGTTCGCGTAGGCGTAGACGCCGGCGAAGAAGACGTTGACCTGGATCTTCTTGTGGAAGAGGTCGTAGTCGAACCAGTTGACGCCCGCGAGCGGAACGACGTTGTCGACCGAGTCGTCCTTCATCGCGCCCGCCAGCGCGAACAGCGCGGAGGTCTTCTCTTTCTCCTGGACCACGCGTCCGCCGTCCGGCGACTTCTCGAGATACCGGAAGCCCTTGTCGGTCTCTCGCAGCATCTGATCGTTCGAGGCATAGGCTTCCTTGAGGGCCGCGTCGAACGACTCGTCCGATGTGTTGATCTGGAAATCCTGGAAGGACATCTCGCGGCGC
Source organism: uncultured Acidobacteriota bacterium (assembly GCA_964647625.1). Classification (GTDB taxonomy): domain Bacteria; phylum Acidobacteriota; class Polarisedimenticolia; order Polarisedimenticolales; family DASRJG01; genus DASRJG01. The sequence goes on along the minus strand of CAZYHZ010000028.1, from coordinate 13,823 downwards.
ACGACGAAGTTGCGGCCGCCGCCGCTCCAGAGCTGCTGCCCGTCGGTTCGCCCGATCAGGATGTAGGACGTGCCGTCGGGGCCGGCGATCGGGACGTAGGTGTCCGTCTCCTCGTGCTGGACGACCGGCGGCTCGAGGTGCGTCTGGATGAACGACGTCCGCAGCCGGATGAACGTCTCCTTGTCGATCCACACACGGCCGCGATAGAGGCTCTTCGATGCGACGGCGCCTGACGGCTCGAACGCGACGACGTACGCCGGCCGGTGGTCGATGGTGTCCTCTCCCGCAAGCGTGTAGTCGTAGGTCTTGTCGAAGGTCAGATCGAGCGGCAGCGTGACGACCTTCTCGGGCTGGATGAGCGGCAGCTCGGGGATCTTCTTCCACGTCACCAGGTTCCCGTTGACGTAATAGCGCGTCTGCTGCCACTCGACCTTCTGTCCGCGCCGCCAGAAGTAGGTGCTCTCGATCGAGACGTCGAACGAGCCCCCGCCTTGGGCGATCTTGAAGTGCAGGTCCGCCCGGCCCTTCGCGATCCAGTTGCGGAGGTGATCGTCCTGGACCTTCTCGACCTGGCGGTTCCGTGCGATGACCTCCTCGGCGGTGAGCCCGCGGGTCGTCGCGATGTTGACGTCCTCGGGCGCGACGTCGAGGCCCGGCTGGTTCACCGCCGCGCGCTCCCAGACGATCGCCATCGGATGATCGGCACGCAGCAAGCGCAGGGCGCGCGCCTTCTCGCCGGGAACCTCGGCCGGGCCGGTCTTGTAGGAGGCACCGGAGACCAGATCGACGACGGCCGGATCCTTGACGTCGGGGGAGTCGAGCAGCAGGCGGCTCTGCGCCTGCGGGTCACCCGCCGGCGGGGCATGGTAGACAACGATCGTCGCGAAATCCTTCGCGTGCAGGAACCGGCCGGCGATCGACGCCTCCGGCTCGGCGCCCCCCTCGGGGGTCCTCAGGGAAAGCTTTCCGGCCGGCGCGGGCGCGTACTCGGAGGCGAGGCGTGAATGAAGCTCCGCGATCGCGCTGCACTGGCGGCCCGCCGGAGCCGGGTCCGAAGGGAGCGTGAGGAGCGCCGTCTGCGCCGACGATGCGAGCGCCGTCACGGCGCCGCGGAACGGCCGCCACGCATCCTGCTCCGACGCGCCAATCTCCGCGCACAGGTCGGCAGCGGGCGGGTGCTCCGCAGCGGCCAGGACGAAAGCGGTCACCGCGGGTGCGATGTCCGCCTCCGCGGCGAGGCTCACGGGCAGGACGTCCGCGTACGGCGCGGCGTCGTTGTCCCACAGCTCCTTCTGCCACGCGAGCGCACCGGAATCGACGGCCCCCTGCGCCACGCGGACCGTGACCCCCCTCGCCTTGGCCTCGGCCTTGATCGCGAGAAAGGAGGACTTCAGGACGAACGCGTACGCGGCCGCGTCGAAGCTGCGCTCGGGGTGCTCGCCGACCTCGATCACGGACACCCCCGAGCCCAGGCTCGCGACTGCGCTCCGCAGGAGCGCCGTCCACGCGTCGAGCCAGGCGGCGTCGGGCACGCTCCGGTCCCCTTCCGGGCGGGGATGCAGCGGGGAGGACCCGCGCACGCAAACGGTGACGCGCCAGCCGCGACCCGTACCGGCCGAGAGCGCGTTGGAAATCCGCGACCAGTCGTACGTCCCGGGCTGCGTCTCGACCTCCGCCCAGTCCGCCGTGACTCGAACGTCGATCGGGTGAGCGGGGTCTTTCGCCGTCAGGGTGTCGGGAATCGCCGCGGCGTCGACGCTCGCGCCCAAGGCCAGCCGCGGCCCGGCGGGAGACTGACCCCAGGCGATCGAGGCGATGAGACAGCAGGCAGCGATCGCGGCTCCGATGCGGGGGGCGGGCAATCGGCGTCTCCTCTTCTTCAATGTCGTTCGGGCGCGAGGCTCGGGGTCAATTCTGGGTGCGAAGCTCGGTCTGTCAACCGCCGGGCGTGCCGGGAGGCCCGTGCTATAACCAGCGAGCGGAGTCCCCATTGAATCGCGAGATCGTTCTTGCCTCTCCGGTGCGCACGCCGATCGGCCGTTTCGGCGGCGGTCTCGCGTCGATGACCGCGGTCGACCTCGGCGTGATCGCGGCGGGCGCCGCGATCGCACGCTCCGGTGCCGAGCCTTCGGACATCGATCAGGCGGTCTTCGGCCACGCGCGACAGGCGGGGTGCGGGCCGAACGCCGCCCGCCAGGTATCGGTGCGCGCGGGGATTCCGGTCGAAAAGCCGGCATACGGAATCAATCAAGCCTGCCTGTCGGGACTCCAGGCGGTCCTGGCAGCCGCCCGGGCGATTCGCGTCGGGGAAGCTCGCGCGGTGCTGGCCGGCGGCATGGAATCGATGAGCCGGGTCCCGTACGCGCTCGACGCCCGTTGGGGCGTGCGCATGGGGAATTTCGACGCCGTCGACTTGATGTCCAAGGACGGGTTCCTCGATCCGCTCTCGGGCAAGATCATGGGCGAAACCGCCGAGACGCTGGCGGTCCAGTACAAGATTTCCCGCGAGGAGCAGGACGCGTTCGCCGCGCAGTCCCAGATCCGATGCGAGCAGGCGCGAAGCGCGGGACGGTTCGCCGCCGAGATCGTCCCGGTGACGGCGGCGAAGGGCAAGACGCAGGTCACGATCGATCGCGATGAGCATCCCCGTGACGGCGTCACGCCGGCCTCCCTGTCGACGCTCCCTCCCGTGTTCGACAAGAGCGGGACCGTCACCGCCGGCAATTCGAGCGGCATCACCGACGGCGCCGCGGCCATGCTCGTCCTCGACGCCGATGCCGCCGCACGGCTGTCCGTGCGGCCTTCCGCGCGGATCGTCGGCTGGCGTGTGGATGGAGTCGCCCCGGAGATCATGGGGATCGGTCCGGTTCCTGCGGTCCGGAATCTGCTCGCGGCCTCGGGAATCGCCCTCGACGCCATCGACCTCGTCGAGTTGAACGAGGCGTTCGCCGCACAGGTTCTGGCCGTCGATCGCGAGCTCCACTTCGACCGCGCCCGGTTGAACGTCAACGGCGGGGCGATCGCGCTCGGCCACCCCATCGGATGCTCGGGCGCACGGATCGTGGTGACCCTGCTTCATGAGATGGAGCGCCGCAAGGCCCGTTACGGACTGGCGACCCTCTGCGTCTCCGGCGGCATGGGGGGAGCGTTGCTCCTCGAGCGGATATGAGCGACGCCGCGCGGTCGGAGGCCATTCGCTACGCCTCCGCCTCGGGCCTGGCGCGCGTCACGCTCGACCGGCCGCCGCTGAACGTGCTGACGACCTCGATGCTCGCCGATCTCGCCACGGCTCTTGGGCGCGCGGCCGCCGACCCTGCCGTGCGCGTGATCCGCATCGATGCCGAAGGGAAAGCATTCTCGGCCGGCGTCGACGTCTTCGACCACCTCGAAGATCGTTTGCCGCCCATGATGACCGCGCTGTTCGATCTCTTCGCCGCGTTCGAGGAGGTGCCGCAACCGGTCGTCGCGGCGGTCCACGCGGCGGCGCTGGGCGGGGGCCTCGAGGTCGTCCTCGGCTGTGACCTCGTCGTCGCCTCCGAGCGAGCCACGTTCGGGCAGCCCGAGATCAAGCTCGGTCTGTTCGCACCGCCGGCTTCCGTTCTCCTCCCCCGCCGCGTGGGCTTCGGCCCCGCGGCCGGCCTGCTTCTGACCGGAAAGACGATCGGCGCCGCCGAGGCGCGGGCGATCGGACTGGTCCAGGACGTCTTCCCGGTCGACGAGTTCGAGGGCCGGACCGCGGGCTTCGTCGACGCGCTTCTGGCGCTGTCCGGCCCCGCGCTGCGCTGCGCCAAGCGCGCGATCCGCGAGAGCGCGGGGCGAACCGTGCCCGCCGCGCACGCCCGCGTCCACGATCTGTACATGAACGAGCTGATGACAACCGACGATGCCCACGAAGGACTGAGGGCGTTCGTCGAGAAACGCCCGCCGGTGTGGAAACACCAATAGGCGCAGGGAGCGACCATGGGATTGGGCTCGGCATTCCAGGGGCTGGACTACTGCGAGATCGATTCGCTTCTGACCGACGAGGAGAAGCTGATCCGCGACACCGTGCGCGGGTTCGTCACCGATGAAGTGCTCCCCGTCATCGAGCACCACTTCCGCGCGGGCACGTTTCCGAACGACCTGATCCCGACCATCGGCGAGATGGGCCTGCTGGGCGCGAACCTCCACGGCTACGGCTGCGCCGGATTGGGGCCCGTCGCCTACGGCCTGATCATGCAGGAGCTCGAGCGCGGCGATTCCGGCCTCCGCTCGTTCGTCTCCGTCCAGGGCGGCCTCGTCATGTACCCGATCCACGCGTTCGGGAGCGAGGCGCAAAAGCAGCGGTGGCTGCCTCCCCTCGCCAAAGGCGAGGCGATCGGATGCTTCGGCCTCACCGAGCCGGATCACGGCTCCGATCCCGGTCGCATGAAGACCCGGGCCGTCAAGAAGGGGAACCGCTGGGTCTTGAACGGCGCGAAGGCCTGGATCACGAACGGCTCGGTCGCGGACGTCTCGGTCGTCTGGGCCAAGACCGACGACGGCATCCGCGGCTTCCTCGTCGAAAAGGGGACTCCCGGCTTCACGACCGCCGATCACACGGGAAAATTCTCGCTGCGCGCCTCGGTGACCTCCGAGCTGATCCTCCAGGACGTCGAGGTTCCGCAAGACGCGGTGCTTCCGGAATCCGGCGGCTTGAAGTCGCCGCTTCAGTGCCTGACGCAGGCCCGCTACGGCATCGCGTGGGGGGTCATCGGCCTCGCCCAGTGCGTGTTCGACGAAGCCCTACGCTACGCCCAGCAGCGCGTCATGTTCGGGAGGCCGATCGCCGGGTTCCAGCTCACGCAGCGCAAGCTCACCTGGATGGCGACCGAGATCACGAAGAGCCAGCTGCTGAATCTGCACATGGGCCGTCTCAAGGAGTCGGGCCGCATCACGCCGCAGCAGGTGTCGATGGCGAAGATGAACGGGTGTCGCGTCGCCCGCGAGTGCACGCGGCTCGCGCGCGAGATCCTCGGCGCGAACGGCATCGCGGACGACTACCAGACCGGACGCCACTTCTGCAATATCGAGGCGGTCTACACTTACGAGGGGACCGACGACATCCACACGCTGATCGTCGGCCAGCAGCTCACCGGGCTGGCTGCGTTCGAGTGACCGCAGGCGGCGCGATCTCGCGCGCAGCAGCCTCGCCGCTCCTGACGGTGACGATGAAGCGCCGGTGGACGAGGGTCACGACGCCGTCGCCGAACAGCGGGAGGAATCGGCCGGCGGCGTTCAGATAGTCGACCACCCGGCTGCGCTCGGGGGGCATCATGATCGCCAGCGTCCCGATGACGGACAGCCCTCCCGCGAGGCTCAGCCGCGCGGGGACGTGACGCGCGGCCGCGACTTGATCCGCGATCTCCTGCGCGGCGCTGCCCGTGACCTGGACCCAGATGATTCCGGCCTTGTTCAGGAGGAAGCTGACGTGCCCGCAGACCAGCGGCACGAAATCGTCCGCGGAATCGTTCAGATGCGCGAGAACGTGCTGCGGCTCGCCCCCCGGTCCGGCCTCGTGCGCGAAGAACGATCCGTCGATCGTCCGGCCGTCATCCAAGAGAATCCGGACAGCCACTTCCCGTCGGGGGATCCGATACATTTCCATGGGCGTTTGGAATCTAGGTTTCACCAGCCGCCGAGGCAATAAGCCTTGCCCCTCCCCCCGCCGGGCCTAGATTTTTCAGGCGAGGAGCCTGATGCCGGTTCAGGGGAATCTGGCCACGATGTCCCTGACCGAGATCCTCCAATGGCTGGGAAACGCCGGCAAGACCGGAACCCTGTCCATCGAGAGGAACAAGGTCGTCAAGCGGATTCTCTTCCGCGAGGGGAGAGTCATTGCCTGCGCATCGCAGGAGCCGTCGGACATGCTCGGCCACTTCCTGGTCTCGCGCGGACGGATCTCCGAGGACACGCTGCGGGAGGCCCTCGCCGCGCAGGAAACGAAGCGAGAGCATCTCGGCCGGATTCTCGTGACGATGGGAGCGGTGACCGAAGACGACATGCGGTTGGCGCTCGAGGACAAATCGCAGGAGACGATCTTCGGCCTGTTCGACTGGGACGATGCGGAGTTCCGGTTCGCTCCGGGCGAGACCGCGAACGCCGACATCCTCGCGGTCGACATGAGGGTCGACGACATCCTGTTGCGCGGGGCCCAGCGCTGGGACGAGATCCAGAGATTCCGAAGCGTGTTCAACGACCCGGGGATCGTGCTGCGCGCGACCGACCGCAAGCCGCCGCAGGAGGTATTCCGGAACCGCATGGCGCGCCGGATCTTCGAATCGGTCAACGGCGATCGAACGGTCGCGGAGATCCTGCTCCACGCTCATGGGTCGGAGTACCTCGTCACCAAGTTCCTCTACGAGCTTCATCGCGCCGGCGTCGTCGAGATCGCCGGGGTGAAGCCGGTCGCGAAGGAAAACCCGGCGGCCGCAGGAACCGACGCCACGGAGGACCTGCTGCCCGAGTTCGCACCGGAGATTCCCGACGTGCCGCCTCGTCCGCCTTCGGCTCCCGCCTCCGCGGCCCGGTCGGCTTACCCGACGCCGCAGCCTGCGGGACCCGTCGTCGAAGACAGCGATCTCGAGTTCGCCCGCAAGCTCCTGAACCGCGGCGAGTTCGACTCGGCGCTGGAGATCTTGGACCGCGCCTACAAGGCCCAGCCGGGCGACGAGGCGCTGCGGCGCATTCTGGCCGAGGCGGAAGCCTCTTTCATCGAGAAGGCCTACCGGCACTATCTCCCGCCGACCAAGATCGTGACGCTGTCCAAGGGCGTCGAGTCGTTGACCGCAGAGCGGCTTTCCCCGACGGAGTTCTTCCTGCTCAGCCGCATCGACGGCACGTGGGACGTCAAGTCGATCATCCAGATCACGCCGCTGCGGGAGGTCGATGTCCTGCGCACGCTCAAGCGGATGCGCGAGAAGGGGCTGATCGAGCTCAAGGATCCCGTCGTAGCCGCGGTCTAGATCCCTCCGGGATCAGCTTTCGAGGACGACCACCGCCGCCGCGACCCCCGGTTGATGCGTCAGGCTCACGTGGCTCCGGACGGCGCCGAGCGCCTCGGCCCGCCTTCGCGCCTCGCCGTGGAGGATCAGCGTCGGGGCCTTGCCATCCTCGCGGACGACCTCGACGTCACGGAAGCCGACTCCTTCCGCCCAACCGGTCCCCAGAGCCTTGAAGCAGGCTTCCTTCGCGGCGAATCGGGCGGCCAGGGCCAGGACCCGGTCGGCCCGCTCCCGGCATGCCTCCCGCTCCGACGCCGTGAAGATCCGGTCCTCGAAATCGTCCCCGTGGCGCCGGAGCGCCTCGGAAAACCGCGCGATCTCGACGACGTCGAGGCCGAGGCCGACGATCATCCTCGAGAGTCTAATGGGAACGGGCGAAGTGATATACTGCGAATCCCACGACGGCCGGGCTCGGTCTCGGAAATTACCTAAACTCAAAGACTTAGACCGAAGCCGAGGAAGCCCTATGGCGCGGACGGAACGCGAGATCGTCTCGAGGCTCGGAAGCCAAGGGCTGACCCGGGCCATCGACGACGTGCTGGATCAGCCGCGGGTCATTCGCCTGGCGAATGCGGTAGGGCTGTCCTATCCGGGAATGCGGACGCAGTCCCAGAAGCGCTCGCGGCTGATCGCCGATCTCGCCGAGAAGGCCGGGCGCGACGACGCGGCAGGCCTCGCCATCGTTCGCATGCTCAAGAAGGAAACCGGATCCACGGCCCGCGAGTGGGCCGGCCTCTCCCCCGCCGATCGCGTGACGCGCCTGAGCCACCCCGATGCGGGCGGCATGAACGGGCGATTGGGCGCCTACCTCGTCGTCGCGGCGTCGGCGGCTCCCGAGCCTCAGGTCGAAGACGCACTCTCGGGGCTTCTCTCCCGAGTCGAAACCCCGAAGCCGAAGGGAGCGGACGCCGCGGAAGCCCCGGCCGGCGAATCGGCCGCCAAGGAAACGTCCCGCCTCCGGAAGAAATGCGCCGAGCTTCAAAAGAAGGTGCGCTACCTCGAAGGTCAGATCGCCAAGACCAAGGACGTCGAGAAGGCGTACAAGCGCGATCTGCTCCAGCGCAAGGGCGAGCTCGCGGAGGCCCGGATGCTCGCGGAGCGCCTTCGCAAGGAAATCGAGGAGAATCGCGGCGCCGCCAAGGACACGGGAACCAAGCCGGCTGCTCCCCTCCCCGGGTTCGACGAGCTCGACCGCTCGATCAAGCGCATGATCACGGAGCAGCGGCGCCTGACGCATCGCGTCGAGAAGATGGACGAAGCGCCCGCCGTTCCCGCGCCCCTGGCCCCCGAGGCGATCGCACCGCTCCTTGCGGGCCTCGGCGAGCTACAGCGCGACGTCGCCGCCTTGCGGCGTGAGCGGAAGAAGGACATCCAGGATCAGGCGCGCCGCCTCGACGAGATGGCCGGCCATGTCCAGGCCGCGCGGTCGGCGCTCGAGGCGTCGCCGAAGGCCTCCCGCGCCGGCGCCCGCAAGAAGGGCGAGCCCGAGCGCGTGGGCGTCTTCATCGACGTCCAGAACATGTACTACTCGGCCCGCCAGCTCAAAGGGAAGCTCGACTTCGACGCGCTGCTTCAGGCCTGCGTGCTCGACCGGAGATTGATCCAGGCGTCGGCGTACGTCGTCGAGTCGAAGGAGATCGACCAGTCGGGCTTCATCGCCATGCTCCAGCAGCGCGCGATCGAGGTGCGGCGCAAGACCCTCAAGGTGCGAGCCGACGGCTCGATGAAGGGCGACTGGGACATGGAGATGGCGCTCGACATCCTGGACATGGCGCCGAAGCTCGACGTCGTCGTCCTGGTGTCCGGTGACGGCGATTTCACGTCGCTGGTCCGCCGCGTCAAGACGATGGGGCCGAAGGTGGAGGTCGTTGCGTTCCCGCGAAACACCGCGAAGTCGCTGCTCGAGGCGGCCGACAGGTTCCATCCGCTCGACCGCCGCTCGATGATCCGGACGGAAGCCTCCGCCGCGGCAGACACCGAAGCGGAGCCGGCGATGACGGTCAAGCCCTAGGCGTCCTCGAACCTCGCCTTGCCGTCCGCCGTGACGCGCAGATGTCGGCGGCTCCCCTTCCACTCGGGCAGCACGAAGACCTGGAGTCCCCCGGCCGCGAGCGTGCGCTCGACGTGGAAGTGGCCCAGCACGACGGCGCCCGGTCGATCGCCGAGCCGGCGCGCCGCGTAGGAGAGAACGTCCTGCTCCGGGAAATGGGTCTTTCCGCGGACGTTGGTCGCGCGCATCTTGCGCTCGATCGACTCGGCGATCGCGAACCGCCGCGCGCGCGGGATCGACGAGAAGAGCGCCCACGCCGCGCCCGAGCGGGAGATCGCGCGCCACGCGCGGTACTGCCGGTCGCGGACGTTGACGAGGTCCCCGTGGGACGCCCAGATCCGAAGGCCACCCCAGTCTTCGCGAAGCCCCATCGCCGAGACCGCGTCGAACGCGCCCCCGCCATGAGCCTTCCCGATCCGGTAGTCGCGGTTGCCTTCGAGGTAGTGTGTCTCGACGCCGACCGCGCGAAGCTCCCGCAGGCAAGACAGGACGCGACGGTGATGGTCCTGCTCGAGCGATGCGTCGCCGATCCAGAGGTTGAACAGGTCTCCCATCAGCACGATCCGCCGTGCACGCCCGCTCAGCCCGCGCAGATAGGCCACGAAGGCGTCGACCTCGGGCTCGTCGCGATCGAGGTGCACGTCCCCGACGAAGACGAGATCGCCGTCAGCCACGGTGCCGCTCCCTGAGCGCTGCGAACGTGCCCTCCGCGATCGCCGCGCGCATCGCCGCCATCAGCCCGAGGTAGTACGTGAGGTTGTGGATGGTGTTCAGCCGCGACGCCATGATCTCGTTCGAGACGAAAAGGTGCCGGAGATACGCGCGCGAATAGCCCGTGCAGGCCTCGCAGCCGCAGCGCGGGTCGAGCGGCCGCGGATCGGCGCGGAATTCCTCGCGCTTGATGTTGATGCGGCCCTCGGAAGTGAAGAGCGTCCCGTTGCGTGCGTTGCGCGTGGGCATGACGCAGTCGAACAGGTCGATTCCCGACGCGACGGCGGCCACGAGGTCCTCGGGGCGCCCGACGCCCATCAGGTAGCGCGGGCGGCCCGCCGGAAGGTGCGCCGCCGTGTGCCGGGCAACCTCAGCGATGGACTCGGGCGGCTCCCCGACCGAGACTCCGCCGATCGCGTAGCCGGGAAAATCAAGATCGACGATCTCGGCGGCGGAGCGCTCGCGCAGCGCCGGATCCGTTCCTCCTTGGACGATTCCGAACACCGCGCCGGGACCGCGATAGGCGTCCCGGCTCCGTCTCGCCCAGCGCGTGGTCCGGTCGACCGCCTCCTGGAGCTGGCCCGGCGCAGCGGGGAGTGCCGGGCACTGGTCGAGCACCATCGCCACATCCGAGCCGAGGGCGGCTTGAATCTCCATGCTGGATTCGGGCGTCAGGCGGTGGAGGGATCCGTCGATATGGGAGCGGAACGACACGCCGTCCTCATCGAGCTTGCGCAAGCCCTCCATCGAAAATACCTGGAACCCCCCCGAATCCGTGAGAATCGGCCCGCTCCACCCCATGAATCGGTGGAGTCCGCCGAGGTCGCGGATCAGCTCGTGACCCGGACGGAGATAGAGGTGATACGTGTTCCCGAGAATGATCCCGGCGCCACAGGAGACGAGCTCCCGGGGTGTCACCGCCTTGACGGCGCCTTGCGTGCCGACCGGCATGAACGCCGGCGTCTCGACCGTGCCGTGCGCGGTCGTCATGCGCCCGCGGCGCGCCTCGCCGTCCCGGGCGACGAGCTCGAACGCGAAAACGCTCACGCGCCTCTCACGAGCATCGCATCGCCGTAGGAAAAGAAACGGTAGCTCGAGCGCACCGCCCCGGCGTACGCGGCGAGCGTACGCTCCTTTCCCGCGAACGCGCAGACGAGCATCAAAAGGGTCGATTGCGGCAGGTGAAAGTTCGTCAGCAGCGCATCGACGACGCGGAAGCGGAATCCCGGGCGGATGAACAGGGCGGTGCGCCCCGCCCCGGGGGTCACCTCGCCGGAATCCGTGCCGCGCGATTCCAAAGCGCGGGTCACGGTCGTCCCGACGGCGACCACCCTGCGGCCGCGCGTGCGCGCCGCGCGCACCGCCTCTGCCGTCGCTTCGGGCACGACGAACGCCTCCTCGTGCATGCGGTGCTCGTCGACGTCGGCGACCCGGATCGGAAGGAACGTTCCCAGACCGACGTGGAGGGTGAGAAACGCGGTGGCGATCCCGCGCGTGCGGAGCGCGTCGAACGTGGCCTCGGTGAGGTGAAGGCCCGCGGTCGGCGCCGCGACCGCGCCCGCATGCCGCGCGAAGATCGTTTGATACCGCGTGCGATCGAGCGGCGCGCGCGGATCGTCGGCGTCGCGATGGATGTACGGGGGGAGCGGGATCCGGCCGACCGCTTCCACCGCCTCCCCGGCGGAGCGGGCCGGATGCGAGAGGACGACCTCCCACACCTCGCCCTCACGCTGAACGGGCGAAAGCGAGACGCCTCCGTCGATCGCGATCGAGCTCCCCGGCCGGATGGACCGGGAGTCCGAGATCAAGGCGCGCCATCGCGAGGCCCCGGGCTCGTCGCGGATCCGCTCGCTGAGCAGGATCTCGACGCGGCCGCCGGTCGGCTTCGTCCCATACAGCCTCGCCGGAATCACCTTGGTGTCGTTGAGCACGAGAAGATCGCCGGGCGTCAGCTCGCCGGCAAACTCCGCGAAGCGGCGGTGGGCGACGGCCCCCGTGTCCCGATCGAGGACCATCAGTCGCGCCCCGTCCCGCGCATCCGCGGGAACTTGGGCGATTCGGTCCTCGGGAAGGTCGTACGAGAACTCGTCGACTCTCAAGACTCGATCACCGAGCGCAGCGCTGCGAGATTCATCCGGTCTTCGGCGAGGTCCTCGCCTTTGTCGGTTTCGAGCACCATGGGAACGTCGCGGAATCTCGGGTCGTTCACGATCCGAGAGAACGCGGGAAGGCCGAGGAATCCTTTCCCGATGTGCTCGTGCCGGTCGCGCCTCGATCCGAGATCGCTCTTGGAATCGTTCAGGTGGATCGCGCGCAGCCGGGACAGGCCGATCGTGCGATCGAACCCGTCCATCGTCTTTGCATAGCCGTCGTCGGTGCGCAGCTCGTACCCGGCGGCCAGCGCGTGGCAGGTGTCGAAGCACGCGCCGAGCCGATCCGACGAGCGCGCCGAGGCGACGATCTCGGCGAGATCCTCGAAGCGCGATCCGATGGTGCTGCCTTGGCCGGCGGTGATCTCGAGAAGCACGCCCGCACCGTCGGGCTCGATCTGCGCGAGCGCTTCGTCCAGGGCCCGCGCGATGCGGGCGATGCCCGCCTCCCGTCCGGAGCCGACGTGCGCGCCCGGGTGCACGACGAGCCAGGGAATGCCGAGCTGCGTGCACCGGGTCAGCTCGACGGCGAGGGCCGCCGTCGATTTTTCCCAGAGCGCGCCGTCCGGCGACGCGAGATTGATGAGGTACGACGCGTGGGCGACGGTGAAGCGGTCGAGATCGGACTCGGCGGCCGCCTTGCGGAACGCCTCGGCTTCTCCCGCGGCGAACGGCCGCGCGGCCCACTGGTTCGACGACTTGACGAACACCTGAAGCGCCGACGCCGCAACCGAGCGCGCCCGGGCGATCGCCTCCGGCATCCCGCCGGCGATCGACATGTGCGCGCCGATGCGAGGGCCCTGGCCCGAGCCGCGCCGAGGGCCCTTCATCGAAGGGTCATCGCGCGGCCGAGGCTTCGCGCGCTCAGCCGGCCGCCCGGCGCCTTCAGGCGGCCGAGGATGCCGAGCCGGCAGAGCGCGAAGTCGAACCGGAGCGGGTCGCCGGGATCGAGACGCCGGAGCGCTTCGGTCGCCTCGACCGCCATCGCCCACGAAGCCGTCCTGCGACGCGACAAGCCCAGCGCGGACACCACGCGCAGTAGATGCGTGTCGAGCGGCAACACCAGCCGGGCGGCGGAGACGCGCGTCCACGAGCCGAGGTCGATTCCGTCGTCCGGGCGCACCATCCAGCGCAGGAAGAGGCAGGAGCGCTTGCAGGCGGACCGGCCCGACGGGAGGGGCAGCAGCCAGCGCGCCCCGTCCTTCTCGGGGATCGATCCGTCCGCGGTGAACGGCCGGGCGTCGAGGGAGAACAATCGCGCGCCGAACGCATCGAGCCCACGCTCGATCGTGGGCTCGCCCGGATCGTCCGACTCGAGGAAGAACGACTCGAGGCCGCCGGCGCCGCCGCGGGCCTGCCCGACGAGATGCAGGAGGAGCGCGACGTCTCGTCCTCTCGTGAATCGATGCACGAATCCTTCGAACCGGCGCGCGTCCCGCCTCGCGTCGAAGCCGTCGACGAATCGCGCGGGCCCGGACCCCATGCGGCGGAGCAGATCGTCGAGGCTCGCGCGAATCGACGCGACGCGGCCGTAGGCCAACCCGGCGGCCAGGAGCGCCACGACTTCGCGGTCGTCCGGAGACTCGAAGCGCCGCACGATTCCGACGGGATCCGTGTCGAGGAAACGCGCGTCGTAGTGCCGCCTGAGATCTTCGAGGACGGGCTTCCAGGTTTTCGGATCGAAGGCGGCGCGGGGCACGCCGGAAGGATACCAACCGTCAGCGCGCCCACCATGCGGCGAGCGCCGCGAGGGCCGCAATCCCGAGCCCGACCGCCGCGATCCAGAACGCGCGGCGGCTCCGGGTCCCGCCTGCGGCGCCGCCGGCGGCCGGTGCCGCCGGACCGCCGGGTGCATCCAGCTCCATGCGCCGCAGTCCCGCCGCAAGGACC
>CAZYHZ010000027.1:0-54584 GCA_964647625.1 uncultured Acidobacteriota bacterium | reverse complement strand
TGGTGATGATGACCGGGCTCGCCATGACGCGTGAGCGCGAGCGCGGCACGATGGAAAACCTCCTCGCGACCCCGGCCCACCCGCTCGAAGTGATGACCGGCAAGATCGTGCCGTACATCTTCATCGGTCTGATCCAGGCGACGATCATCCTGTTCGCCGCGCGGTACGTGTTCGCCGTGCCGATCGTCGGCAGCATCCTCACGCTGTACGTGGTCGCGCTCGTCTTCATCGCGGCCAACCTGACCGTGGGCATCACGCTGTCCTCGCTCGCGCAGAACCAGCTCCAGGCGATGCAGCTCACGTTCTTCTACTTTCTGCCCAACATGCTGCTGTCGGGATTCATGTTCCCGTTCCAAGGGATGCCGAAGTGGGCGAGGGGACTCGGAAGCCTGCTCCCCATGACCTACTTCAACCGCCTGGTCCGCGGGATCCTCCTGAAGGGAAACGAGTTCGCCGATCTGTGGCCGAACCTCTGGCCGATGATCGCCTTCATCGCGATCGTGATGACGATCGCCCTGCGCACCTATCGCAGGACGCTGGACTGATGGCGATGCCGCGACGACTCGTCTCGTTGATCGTCTGCGTGTCGCTCGTTGGGTGCACGGTTGGTCCCGACTTCCACGCGCCGCAGAGCCCGGCAGCGACGCGATACACGACGACTCCGCTTCCGCCGGAGACGGCATCGGCCGACGTCGCAGGAGGTCAGTCTCAACGATTGGTCGAAGCGCGCGATATCCCCGCCGAATGGTGGGCACTCTTCAAGTGCGAGGCGCTCGACGCGCTCGTCCGCCGCGCGCTCGACGACAGCCCGATGCTCGCGCAATCGAAGTCGAAGCTCGAGAAGGCGCAGCAGGACCTCGTCGCGCATCGCGGCAAAACGCAGCTCCCCAAGATCGATGCGGGGCTGTCCGCCAACCGCGTGGACGTCAGCGCCGAATCGTTCGACGCCCCGCAGCTTCCGATCGACACGCCGTTCACGCTGTACCAGGCGCAGGTGAGCGTCTCCTACACGCTCGACTTGTTCGGCAAGTCCCGCCGCGAGCTGGAGGCGCTCGAGGCCGCCGTCGACTACGAACGGTTCGAGCTGGAAGCCGCACGATTGATGCTCGCCGGAAACGTCGTGACCGCGGCGATCGAGGAAGCCTCGCTGCGCGAGCAGATCGCCTCGACCGAATCGCTGATCGCCGTCCGCGCCCACGCCGTCGACATCGCGGGCCAGCGCGAGCAGCTCGGTGCGATCGCGAAGGTCGAGGTCGTCAAGCAGAGCGGCGAGCTGGCACAGGCGCGCGCGTCGCTGCCGCCGCTCCGCAAGCGCCTCGACCAGGTCCGCAACCGGATTGCGATCTTGACCGGCCAGCTTCCCGGCGACTCCGAGCTGCCGGAAATCCGTCTCGCGGACCTCCAGCTTCCGGGCGAGCTTCCGGTGACCCTGCCCTCGGAGCTGGTCCGCCAGCGCCCCGACATCAAGGCGGCCGAGGCGCTGATGCACGAGGCCAGCGCCCGCGTCGGCGTCGCGACGGCCAACCTCTACCCGCAGATCAAGCTCTCGGCGATCGGCGGCTCGCTGACGACCGTATTCAGCAGCTTCCTCGGCCCCGGAACGGGCTTCTACCTCGCGGGCGTCTCGCTCTCGCAGTCGATCTTTCACGGCGGCGAGCTGAAGGCGCAGAAGCGTTCGGCCGTCGCGGCGCTCGATCAAGCGGGCGAGGCGTATCACCAGACGGTGCTCTCAGGCTTTCAGAACGTCGCCGACACGCTCGTCGCCCTCGACGCCGATGCGAAGACCCTTCACGAGCGCGCGGACTCGGCGACCCTCGCGAAGAATGCCTACGACATCACCTCGCAGCGCTACGACGCCGGCGGCGTCAGCCTCTTGACGCTGCTCGATGCGGAGCGGCAGCTTCACTCGGCAAACCTCGACCAGACGCGCGCGATCGCCGATCGGTATGCGGATAGCGCGGCGTTGTTTCAGGCGTTGGGCGGGGGGTGGTGGGTGGGGGAGAAGGGCGGGAAGTAACAGCGCCCATAGAGTGCGGGTAGCCGGATCGATTCCTACCGCTTCCACCGCACCAGTGTCTCGGGAAACGCAACCCAACGTCACCTCCTTTGCGAGTTGTGCTCGCGCTGCGCTCAAAAGCTCGAGAGCCGGTTGTGTTCATTCGACGCTTTACGGGATGGCAGGCAAAGGCGAGTTGGAACCAGTTCTAGCCGCTGCGGCCAACAGCGTGGGTGAAAAAGGGTCTCAAGCAAACGCGCTTCTGGCTCAGCGGTATCGGTGTCATGATTCGGTTCAACCTAGACGGGTTCGACACGCTCCGGACGGAGGCGGCCCCATGACTTGGAGATTTCGATCTACTCGAAGACTACTCAAACGAATCAAGTTCCTCGCAAGATTGACGACGACCCACCCGCGCTTGGGGAGGTGGTTGCTTCACACTCGCCTCAAACAGGTCGTGCGATCCATGGTCGCGGGGACCACAGCGACCGTGGCCGTCGTGCTCGGCCTCCTGCCGCTTTTGGAATCGCTGTACGCCCACTGGCTCGGCGAAGGAAACCAGGTCACATGGCAGCATTCGGTCAAACTCAGTCTCGCCGTTGCCGCCTCCACTCTCTTGGTCGCGGGTCTCGTTGCGCTCTGGTCCCTTCGGCGGATGCCTCCGCGTGACTTTGCGCAAGTGGCTATCGGGGGGCAAACGGCATCACAGGTCTTCCGGACCATCGCATACGAAATGATTTGTATCGCGCATCGTTTCGACAGCGACCTCGACGTCATCGCGTTGAACGCCGAAGGCGAGAAGCTCAAGGGGCTTTCTGACGAGGCCATCAACGATTACATCATCAAACTTCTACCGACCATCGAGGAACGAACTGCCGCCCTCACGGCCTTGATCCTGGGTCAGCAGCACATACTTCAACGCATTCTGGAGATGAAGCAAATGGCAGCGGAGTTGCTCGGCATCAGCGAGCGTCGGCTCTGCGATCACGTCTTCCGTTTCAGTCCTCTCGTGTTCAGCGATCGTGCCAGAAAATACGTCGAGAATTGGGAAGAGATCGTGGTCATGTCACGAAGCGTGGGCACGAGAAATGACCCTGACCGCTTGTTCGTCGCGAGGATCAGGGCGCGCCTGGCGGAGAACGAGCAGGTCCACGAGCAGTTGAGTTGGCGGATGGAGTACATGAAGGAGGTGATGGCGTATCGGGACCTGCACTCCTTCATTTACCGGTGTGCTTCGGAACGTTCGGCCTCGACGGCGCTCCGTTCGTATGCATTGGCCGTTTCTCAAGTGGCCCGGTTCGGCGGATTCGTGAACGATCCATCTTGGAGCCACCCGGCATTGGTCCGAGTGTCGCAGCGACTGCGCTTCTTGGTGCAAGCGCAACGTGCGCATCCTGGATTTGACCTGCACCGGACATGCCAACGCTTGCTGAAGTTGGCAATCAACAGGAAGACGGCCAATGCCCAGGGATCAAGAGAAACCGAGGAGCGTCAAGCAGAGGTGCTGAAAAGACTGGAACAGGGACGTGTCCACAGGGGGAAAGCGCCATTCGAACAGCAGACCGTTCAGGATGATGCGATCGCTCTCGCTCGATTGTTCGAAGTGGTTAGTCTGGAAATCGACCGAAGCCGCGCGGAGATCGCCACCAATTTCGGGAAACTCTACGAGCGTTGGCGGTCCAGACAGCCGCAGATGGAGACTCTGATTATCACGCACGGATATAGCAAGACGGTACGGGGAGTCCTGGAACGGACCATTTTCGCGAATCAGGATCTGGCGCGACGTACTCGGGTCTTTGTGATGCATTCGGATGCGGGGAGAGGCGGACCACGCAAGGGGACGCGCGATGCGCTCGACACGCGCGTGATGGAATATGAGCTCCGCTACGGAGGGGCGCGGAAATCGGGAGCGGAGCGGCTGAGTTCGGGCGACGAGGTTGTCCTTCGTTCGCTGCTTCCCAATGCCACCCGTGTCCTTGTCTTGCTGGGTGCAGAGTGCTTTGATCAGTCGCGCAGAGTTGTGCACCCTCAGGGCGTGGCCGAGCGACTTCTTGCGCTGCGTGGGGGGCTTGAGGGTAGATTTGAGTACTGGTTCGCAGTTGTCGCGGAGGGTTATAAGATGCAGAAGAACCTCATCGATGACCGAGCGTTCTACCAGGATCATCTGGATTGGGTGTCGGTCTATCCTGAGAAGCTTATCGACACCGTGATCAGCGATGATTCGATCGTTGACGAGACGGGAAGCAGCGTGATCGGTGACCTGCCGCGACCGCGACGCGATGCCCCGAACGATCGCCGCCTCGATTTCGACGCTGGCTCGAGCGCTGACGGAAACGGGCCGTAGGCGAGGAAGAACGGCGCGCGGAGACTCTTGGCAAGCGCTGCGCACCAGTTGGATGCGATCGAAACCGCATCATCGCACTCCCTCTGGTTGCACCAAATAACCAACCGTCGGGCGAGCTGGAATCCTCACTTGAGTATGTGGAGTTCTTGCGCTCCGTGCATCATTCGGGCCGCCGAGGCTTCGCGATACGAAGCGTGATGCAAGAGGAACAATGTACGAACGACACCGACCAGAGGACGCGTCCGCTGAGGCCAATGAAGAGCCTCGCCCGCGGGATTGATTCTCAGATTGACGTTTCCTCGACGCCTCAATTTCACGCGTCCCCCAATCCGTCCGATCGAGTTGTCCCCGACCGTCGTTCCCCCTCGGCCGAGAGGTTCTGCGGCGGTGGCGCCGATCAGTTCACCCTTTGTCTCCGCCGTAGTCCGAAACGGGCTCTCGGGTGTTTGCAGTTTCCGACTCCAGCGCTGCCGCAGGTTCAATTTCCGCCCCCATCAAACGGCGACGCCGATCACGGAACCCAGCTCCAAGCCGACTCCGAATCCTTCTGAGGGTACGAATGGTTAGGCTTCGGGGGACCAGGCATGACCCAGGTACCCGCGATTACGAATCATCGACGCCCGCAACCTCCGTCCCGCGGTATATTCCCGCGTCTCGGCGCGACGAGCGGCCGAATAGAACGGACCGACGGGGGCACCACTTGAAGTTCCATCATCGTGGCTGGAATCCGCGCGCAGCCGTGTGGCTGCTTCTGGGACTCGCTCTCGCCGCCAGCCCCGCGGCGGCCCAGCAGACCCCGCCACCTCCTTCCGATTCCGACGAAACGGTCAGCAAGGAAAACGGCGAAGCGAGCGCCATCCAGAAGCGCGAGGAGTGGTTCTTCAAGCCGCGCCAAGCCGGGACCAAGGGAGACATGGCGCTGCTCCGGCAGCAAGCGGTCGGCTTCACCGCTTCGCGTACGGCGGCGCTCCCGCCGCGTCCCAAAGGCATGGGCATCTGGACGAGCAAGGGTCCGTCCTCGTCCCGTTTCGGAGGCTGGGCGTTCGGAAAGGTTTCGGGCCGCGTCCCCGCGATCGCGAAGGACTGGGCCAATAACGTTCTCTACGTCGGGTCGGCCTCCGGCGGCGTCTGGAAGTCCACGGACGACGGCACGTCGTGGACGCCGATCTTCGACGCGGCAGGCACGATGACGATCGGCGCGGTCGCGATCGACACGTTAGCACCCACGACGCTGTGGGTCGGAACTGGAGAGAACACCGACTACTGGTGCGAGGACTACTTCGGCATCGGCCTGCTCCGTTCGACCGATCAAGGGAACACGTGGGAGCTTCGCAATGGCACCGGATCCAACACGCTCGAGAACCTGTCCGAGTTCGCCGGGGTGCTCGTCGATCCGAGGAACTCGAACAACGTCGTCGTGGGCGGCATGACGAAGGACTGCGTGACCGGCGTCTACAGCCAAGGCGGCATTTACACGTCGACCGATGCCGGGCTCAACTGGACGAAGAGGCTTCCGGCGTACGTCACCAGCGTCGTTCGCAGCGCCGCGAACGCCGACGTCCTGTGGGCCGGCGTTTATTACGGCGGCGTCTACAAGTCGACCGACAACGGCGTCACGTGGACTCTCCAGAGCGCAAGCTCGATCCCGACGGGCACGAACACGTACGGCATCGAGGTGGCGGCCGCGCCCTCGGACGTCCTGACGGCCTACGCGCTGTTCGAAAACAACGTCGCCTTGAGCCGCCCCGAGCTGTGGCGCACAACGAACGGCGGCACCAGCTGGACGCGGGTCGTCACCGGAACGAACGCGTGCGACGGGCAGTGCAGCTACAACAAAACGCTCAAGGTGCATCCGACGTCGACGGCCACGGTCTACCGCGGCACGATCCAGCTCTTCAAGTCCACGAACAGTGGCGGGACGTGGACCAACTTGACCGGCGCCTGGGGCTCGACGCAGAAGGTTCACCAGGACACGCACATCCTCCTGATCAACCCGAGCAACGGAAACGAGATGTACGTCGGCTCCGACGGCGGCATCTGGAAGACGACGAACGGCGGAACGTCGTTCACGAGCTTGAACGCCAACCTCAACTTCACGCAGTTCTACGGCATCGGGATTCACCCGACGAGCGACGACATCCTCTGCGGCGGCGCCCAGGACAACTCGTCGCTCGCGCGCACCAGCGACAACACGTGGGACGTGCAGACGGTCACGGGCGACGGGTTCCTGTGCGCGATCAATCCGGCGAACACGAGCACGACTTACATCGCCAGCTATCCGAACGCGTACCAGGACAGCCTGCCGACCGTGTATCGCTCGACGAACGGGATCCTGGGCTCGTTCAATCGAATCACGGCCTCGGGCGCCGGGATCGCGGCCACCGCGCGGATCGACTGGGTGACGCCGTACACGCTCGTCCCGACCAACCCGCAGACGATGTTCCTCGGCACCTACCAGATGTACCGCTCGACCAACGGCGGAACCAGCTGGAGTCAGGTCGGCCCGGCGGACATGACCCTGGGCGGCTCCACGGACGACATCGCGACCGTCAACGTGTCTCGCGTGAATGGGAACTACGTCTACGCGGGAACGACCGACGGGCTGGTCTGGCGCAGCACCGACGGCGGGACGACGTGGACGCAGTTCTCCGCCGGGCTCCCGTCGCGCCGGATCAACGATATCGACATGGACCCCACCGACCCATCGCACGCCTTCTGCGTCGTCTCGGGGTTCAACTCGGCGCATCTGTACGAGCTGACGGCCGGAGCCTGGGTCGCGCGCGGGACCGGCCTTCCCAACGTACCTGCAATGACGGTGCTCGCGCTCAGCTCGAAGGGCATCTACGTCGGCACGGACGTCGGCGTCTTCGTGAGCAGCGACGGCGGCGTGAACTTCGCCCCGTTCAACTTCGGGCTGCCGGCCGGTCTCGTCATCATGGACCTTCAGTACAACGCGACCACCGGCACGATGACCGCGGGAACGTACGGGCGGGGCGCGTGGCAGTACACGTTCTGCTCCACGCTCGATCAATGTCACGACGCCGGCGTCTACGATCCGGGGACAGGGCTCTGCACCAACCCGGCGAAGCCCGACGGCACGGCGTGCGACGACGGAAGCGCGTGCACGAGTTCGGATGCGTGCCAGGCAGGGGCGTGCGTGGGATCGAGCCCGGTGGTCTGCGCGGCGAGCGACAATTGTCATGTCGCAGGCACGTGCAACCCCGCGACCGGAGTCTGCTCGAACCCGGCCGCGACGAACGGGGCGTCGTGCAACGACGGGAACGCCTGCACGCAGACCGATAGCTGCCAGTCCGGAGCCTGCGTCGGATCCAGCCCGGTCGTGTGCAGCGCCATGGATCAGTGCCACCGCGTGGGAACGTGCAATGCCGCGACCGGAGTCTGCTCGAACCCGGTGGCGTTCGACGGCACGCTCTGCAACGACAACAACGCCTGCACGCAGACCGACACCTGTCAGTCAGGAGCGTGCGTCGGGTCGAGTCCCGTATCGTGCACGGCGAGCGATCAATGTCACGTCGCGGGCACATGCAATCCAGCGACGGGAACTTGCTCGAATCCGAGCGCGCCCGACGGGACGACTTGCAACGACGGAAGCGCGTGTACGCAGGCCGATTGGTGTCAGTCGGGAGCGTGCGTCGGTTCGAGTCCGGTGACGTGCACCGCAATCGATCGATGTCACGTCGCCGGCACCTGCGATCCGCAAACTGGAACGTGCTCGAATCCGAGCGCGCCCGACGGGACGACTTGCAACGACGCGAATGCGTGCACGCAGACGGATTCGTGTCAGTCGGGAGTGTGCGTCGGGTCGAGCCCGGTGACGTGCGCCGCGAGCGATCAATGTCACCTCGCGGGCACTTGCGATCCGCAAACTGGATCGTGTTCCAATCCGAGTGCACCCGACGGATCCGCCTGCAACGACGGGAACGCGTGCACCCAGAGCGACTCGTGTCAGTCGGGATCATGCGTCGGTGCGAGCCCTGTGACGTGCGTTGCGAGCGATCAGTGTCATGTCGCCGGGAGCTGCGATCCTCAAAATGGAACGTGCTCGAATCCCGTCGCACCGGACGGATCGGTGTGCGACGACGGGGACATGTGCACGCAAAGCGACTTCTGTCAGTCCGGGACGTGCGCTGGATCAAATCCCGTGACGTGCGCGGCGAGCGATCAATGTCACGTCGCCGGCACGTGCGACGCAGCATCGGGAACGTGCTCGAACCCGGCTGCGGCAGACGGGACCTCTTGCAACGACGGGAACGCATGCACGCAGTCGGACACGTGTCAATCCGGGGCGTGCGTCGGTGCGAGCCCGGTGACCTGCACGGCGACCGATCAATGTCACGTTGCTGGCACGTGCGACCCAGCGTCGGGAACGTGCTCGAACCCGGCCGCTCCGGAGGGATTGGCGTGCGACGACGGAAACGCCTGCACCGTGAGTGATGTCTGCGGAAGTGGGGTGTGCGCGGGAAGCACGATCACCGCCCCGCCCGAAACCACGGATGTGGCGGTATCCGCGGACAAGTCCACGTTCACATGGTCGGTAGCGGCGTACGCGACGCGGTACGACGTGGTCCGCGGCGACACCGGGGCGCTCCCCGTGGGATCGGCCGGCTCCGGCGAGATCTGCTTCGACGATCTTCCGACGGCGTCGCTGTCCGATCCGGGCGTTCCCGTTCCGGGATCTGGGTTCTGGTATCTAGCGCGCGGCGAAAACGCTTGCGGGACCGGAACCTGGGGCACTCGGAGTGACGGGTCGCTCCGTGTGACCGGCACGTGTCCTTGATCCGTCACTACTCGCGGGACCCGGCCGCCGTTATTACAATCATTTCGATCAGATCGAGGCAGTTCCCTACAGCGGTTGGAGGGTCCCCCATGAGCGGCGTGACCCGCCGGAGTGTCGCGGTCGCGGTGTTCGCGTCCGGCGTCTTCATCCTCTCGAGAGCCGAGGAGTCGGTCACGCTCACCGACCCGCTGCCCCTCGGCCTCTTCGAGCTCGATGGCAACGTCACGACGGGCGTTCTCGGCACCTCGGGTTCCACGACGACGTCACACGACTGGGATCAGGTCTTCGCCGGCAACGCCGGTGGCGCGGTCGCGTCGACGTTCGTGACGGACGCGGTCAACTCGGTCAGCGACGACATCTTCACCGGTGGCGGCTCGAAGGACACCGTGGGCATTCATCAGGGCCCGTGGTGGTTCACCAACGGCAAGCCCCAAGCCAAGGACGACATTCGCGAGGCGTTCGCGGCGTCCTACACGGATCCCGGCACAGGAGACGTGATCCTCCTCGCGGGCCTCGACCGCTACGACAACAGCGGCGACAGCACGGTCGGCTTCTGGTTTCTCAAGAGCGTGATCGGCGAGGACCCGATCACGGCAGGTCACCCGTTCACCGGCCAACATGAGGATGGCGACATCCTGTTCTTGAGCGATTTCACGATCGGCGGCTCCGTCTCCACCGTGCACGTGTACCGGTGGACCGGGGACGACAGCACGGGAGCCCTCGTCGCTGTCACCGTGCCCGCGAACACCACCTTCGCGATCGTGAACGGCGCGTCCATCGCGGTCCCTTGGCCCTTCATCGACAAGTCCGGTAACACCGGCCCGGCGGCGGGCGAGTTCATGGAAGAGGGCGTGAACCTGAGCGCATTGGGCCTCGGTGGCTGTTTCTCGAGCTTCCTGGCCGACACCCGCTCGTCTCTGAGCACGACGGCGACCCTCGCCGATTTCGTCATCGGCAGCTTCAGTACAAACCCAGCGGTGGTGGGGCCGACCCTCGCGGTGAGCGGCGGTTCAACCGCGTCGGTCACGTGGGGCGCGATCGCAGGCGTCACGGCATACGACACGTATCGCGGAAGCCGCAACGCCGGCTCGGGGTTCTCATTCAACGAAACCTGCTTCGAGAACGGCGACGCCCTGGGGGACGGCACGACGACCTCGACGGACGCGGGGGTCCCGGGCCTGGGCGGGCTGTACTACTACTTGGTCAGCAGCCGGAACCAATGCGGAGAGGGATCGCTGGGGACACAGAGCAGCGGGGCGCCGAGGCCCAATCCGTTTCCATGCCCGTGATGATCTGCATCCGGATGCACCGGCCCGCCGGCCCGCGCCGGAGATAACCGCTCTGGCCATTCACGCGATCTTCGATGCCGCAGCCTGGCTGTCGGCGTGGCTGATGGGGCGCTACGTCGCGCGGCGCTATTTCACGAATGCGGCGCGCACGCCGATGCGCGATCCGGGATATTTCATCGCGCTGGGTCTCGGCTCCATTGCGGGAGCGCTGGTGCTCGGCAGCCTCAATATGGGCTTGGCAGGCGTGTGGCAGATCGGCCATTCGATTGCGGGAGCGGTAGCGGGCGGCATCGTGGCCGTCGAGTCGTTCAAGCTGTTGACCGGCGTTAAAGGCTCGACCGGCGGACAGTTCGTTGCGCCGCTCGCCGTAGGCATCGCAGTCGGACGCCTGGGCTGCTTCTTCGCCGGTCTGCCGGACTACACCTACGGAGTGCCGACTCGCTTGCCGTGGGGCGTCGATTTCGACGACGGCATTCCCCGCCACCCCGTGCAGTTATACGAATCGGCCGGCATGCTGATCTTCGTCGCCATCTACCTGAATGGGCTGAGAACGGGCAACGAGCTCGTGCGGCGCCAAGGCTTCTATCTCTTCGCAGGATGGTATGCTCTTCAGCGTTTCGGATGGGAATTCCTCAAGCCCTATCCGGCCGTGCTCGGCCCGCTCAATCTGTTCCATCTGGTTTGCATCGCGCTTCTGACCTACAGCATTTTCATGATGAGGCAGAACCATGAGCTTCGTACGGCCGTCTAAGGACTACAGCTTTTACGGCCAGACCATGTCGCTGTGCGAAGTGTGCCTGAAACTGGTGCACGCAAAGATCGCCATCGAAGGCCACGATGTCTTCTACCTCAAGCGCTGCCCGGAACATGGCGCGCAGAAGACGCTGATTTCAAGCGATGCGGCCTACTACAAAAGCTGCAAGGATTTCATCAAGCCGGGCGATTTGCCGCTGACATTCCAGAGCCGCACGCACTACGGCTGCCCTTACGACTGCGGATTGTGTCCGGATCACGAGCAGCATTCTTGCCTGGCGCTGATCGAGATCAACGACGAATGCAATCTGACGTGCCCGGTGTGCTTTGCCGACTCCTCGCCGCAGAAGACGCGCAACCGCACGCTGGCCGAAGTCGATGCGATGCTGGAGACGCTGGTGGCCAGTGAAGGCAATCCCGACCTGGTGCAGATCAGCGGCGGCGAGCCCACGATCCATCCGCAGATCGTGGAAGTTCTGAAGCTCTGCAAGACCAAGCCGATCCGCCACGTCATGCTCAACACCAACGGAATTCGTATCGCCACCGACACGGCGTTCGTGGCGGAGCTGGCGAAGCTCAAGCCCGGCTTCGAGGTCTACCTGCAGTTCGATTCGATGCAGCGCGCGGCGCTGGAGAACCTCCGCGGCGCGGACTTGCGCAAGGTGCGCGAGCAAGCGCTGGCCAATCTCGAGGCCGCCGGCATTTCGACGACGCTGGTCTGCGTGGTCAAGAAGGGCGTCAACGATGCGGAGATCGGCGACATCGTCCGCCACGCTCTGTCCTTCAAGTGCGTGCGCGGTATCACCTTTCAACCGGTGCAGGATGCCGGGCGCAACGAGGGCTTTGACAAGAACACCGACCGGATCCTGTTGACCGACATCCGCCGCGCCATCGCCACGCAGGCGGGCGAGGTATTCGCGAGCGAGGACATCATCCCGCTGCCGTGCAATCCGGATTCGATCTCGGTCGCCTACGGACTCCGCGACGGGATGGCCGTGACGCCGATCACGCAAATGATCCCGAAGAGCGAACTTCTCTCGATCGCGCCCAATACGATCTCATTCGAGAAGTACCCAGCGCTCAGGGACCGCCTGTTCGACATCTTGTCGCTGGCGTCGTCGGGCGAGGCGACCAAGACGCGGCTAAGCGAGCTGCTGTGCTGCTTGCCACAGGTCGAGGTGCCGGACGACCTCGGCTACGACAAGGTCTTCCGCGTCGTGATCGTTCAATTCCTCGACAAATACAACTTCTGCGTCGCGACCGTGAAACGCTCTTGCATCCACTTCGTGACGCCGGAGAAGAAGATCATCCCGTTCGATACCTACAATCTGTTTTATCGCAACGGCTTGGATGTGAAATTGCGGGAGGCCGGTCGTGTTTCAGGCTGACGAGCCGACGCCCACGCCGAACGGATCAAGCAAGGCCGGCAGCATTGCGCTGTTGGCTATCGGCCTCCTGATCCTTGTTCCATCAGGGCTGTGCACCGGTATCTTCGGAGTCGGCACCCTGGTCGACGCCCTCAAGCCAAAGGCCGGCGAACAAATCTACTTCGGCTTGGGTACGGTGCTCATAACAGGCGGCCCCTTCGTTCTAATTGGCGGTGTGATGGTCTGGACCGCAATCAAGCGTCTGCGCCGGCGATGACCAATCAAAGGCGCGTGACTCCGCCGCATTGGCACCGCCGACTTTTCTACCGCAGCGGTTTGGATGTGAGACTGACGGAGGCCAGTCGTGTTCCAGCCTGACGAATCGAGGCCGCCTACGAGCGAGCCCAGCATGGCCGGCACCATTGCATTGTTGATTTTCGGGCTCTTGATTCTCGTTCCGTCCGGTCTCTGTACCGGTGCAATGCTCAACGCCGGCGATCACAGCATGGTCTTCATGGTGCTCGTCATCGGCGGACCATTCGTTCTTGGCGGCGGCGCGATGGTCTGGGCGGCAATCAAACGCCTGCGCCGGCGCTGACCGACTTCCCGACGATAATTCGAATCGATCTCTACCCGCTGTCCTGTTTCTTGAAGCGCAGGGCACGTAATTGTCCCCGTGCGACGAACCCTGAGGTTAGTCGGCCTTGCCAGCTTTTCGATCGTTCTGAGTGGGGCCTCGGCGCACGGAAGGCCCGCGCTTCCGGCCGGCTCGCTCTATGACGAACAGCTCCATTGGGTCGACGACTCCGCCCGCAAGGTCGAGCTGTCCAGCTTCCGGGGACGTCCCGTGGTTCTGACCATGTTCTACAGCGACTGTTCGTCGACGTATCCTGTGACGCTCGCGAAGCTCCGCGAAGTGGAGGCGGCCCTCGAAAACCGGAAGATCGCGGCGGAGTTCGTTCTCGTGAGCTACGAATCGTTCTTCGACACGCCGCACCGGCTCACGCTCTACCGCGAGAAAAATGGACTCGGCTCGGATCACTGGCACCTGCTTTCCGGTCCAGCGCACAGCGTTCGGCGGTTCGCGAACCGGATCGGCCTCGGCGATTTCGTCGATGCGGGGGATCACATCTCCCACTCGTTCCGCATACTCCTGCTCGACGAGAACGGCGTGGCACGAAGCGCGCTCGACCCGCTTCACGCGCGGGTGGCCTCGCTGTTCGAGGACGGGCGCGCCGCAGCGGAGCCGTGACGGCTGAGGCCACAGACGCCGGGTAAGCACGGGATCGTTACGATTTCCTCGCGATCGCCGAGCGCCGGCCGTCGTAAGATGCGCCCATCAGTTCGAGTCTTGGACAAGGGGGGGCCGTGTCGGACGCATCTGAACCCACTGCCGGCGAGCCGGGAGGCCGCGGACCGGCGCATCCACCGTTCCAGATCGAGCGCGTCGTCGGGACGAGCTTTCGCACGTTTTTCGCGAATCTCGTTCCGTTCCTCACGATTGCGGCGATCCTCGAGTCACCGCTGATCGCCGTGAACTTCTATGGGATGTCGACGCGGGTTCCCGGCCCCCCATCGTTCGCTTCGGCCTTGACCAGCCTGGGAACCTTCGTGCTCGCGGTCATCACGCACAACGTCGCCACAGGCACCCTGCTCTTCGGAGTCTTCAAGTCTCTGAGGCACCAGCCGGTCGGCTGGAGCGAGTGTCTGATGCAGGGCCTCCGCAAGTTTCCGGCCATCTTCGGCACGTCGATCGTCGTCGGGCTGGCCGCGGCGTTGGGCCTGATATTTTGCGTTGTCCCAGGTTTGTACGTCATCGCCGTCTACGCAGCGGCCGTCCCCGCGACCGTGGTCGAGGGCAAGGGTGTGTTCGCTGCGATGGCACGCAGCAAGGATCTGACGAATGGGCGTCGATGGCCCGTGTTCGGGTCCCTCTTTCTGGCCGGGATCGTCACCGGCGTTCCGGCATTCGTGGTGTTGCTGCTGGTGGCTGCGAATCCGGTTCTGCAGCTCACGCTGACGTCGGCCTGGCAAATCGTCAGCGTCGCGTTCCAGGCCGTGCTCTCGAGCGTCCTTTACTATCAGCTTCGCGAATCCAGAGAAGATCTCGACGCGACGGAGCTGGCCGCGGTTTTTGACTAGCCCCGTGCGCTCCACCGCCGCCGCCGCGCTCTTGCTGTTCGCCGTCGGTTCCGCGGGAGCCGCCGAGCCGACCGCCAAAGAGCGGGCACTCCAGGTTCTCGCGCGGCGGCCGTACCAGCTCGAGTTGCCCAAGTACACCGTCGATCCCGCGCTGCCGTTCGGCTCGCTCGGTCCGGGCTTCACGCGATTCATCGTGGGGCTCGCGTACGTCGCGGTGCTCGTCGCCCTGGGCGCTCTCATCTTCGCGCTCGTGCAAAAGCGCGATCGCCGGGACGGCGTCGAACGGAGCCTGCCGGCCGGAAGCACGGCGCGGCCCGTGACGTCGGTCGATCCGCCTCGGCCGACGGAGGGGCCTACGCTCGCCGAGGCCGACCGCATCGCGGCTTCAGGCGACTATCGCGCCGCGATCCATACGCTGCTCCTCGTCGCGATCGAGGACGGCGCGCGACTCACGTCGTCGTCGTTTCCGCCATCGACTACCGCACGCGAGCTGACGCACATCCTCCCGCTGGAAGGCGCATCTCGCGACGGATTTCGCAGACTCGTGCGCGCGGTCGAGCGATCCCTGTTCGCCGGAAAGGACGTCGGCGCCGATGAGTACACGGCCTGCCGGGCGCACTGCGTGGCCGTCGGCCCCTGGCGAATCGCGTGAGCCGTCCCTCCGCCGTCTTCCGCGCGAATCCGCTCGCGTGGCTGGTCGGGATCGCGATCGCCGCCACGGTCGTCGCGGTCGCCCTCCTGGCGTTCGGCGAAGACTTGACCGGCGGCGTCACGGCAGGGACCGGAACCCACAGCGACAGCGCCGTCGGGCACCGCGCGGCGTTCGAGTTTCTCAATGACGCAGGATGGCCCTCCTCACGCAATCACGATCCGCGCGTGCCGGCGCTGCGCTGGACGTCCGCGCTCATCGTGATCGAGCCGGAGTGGGATCCCGGACGCCCCGCGGACGCTGGCGTCCTGCCGCAACTGATCGCCATCGCGCAGCGCAGGGGAAGCGTCGTTCTCGTCGTCCTCCCGAAATGGAGGGCCTCCACGGCGCCCATCGACCGACGCTATGCCGACCACGTAAGCGTGATCGACACCGAGGCCGCGCGGTCGATTGCGGCCGCCGCCACCGGGCTGGAGCCCAAGAGCCTCGAGTTTCGTACCGACGAAGACCACGCGAACTACCGCGCCGAGAGCGCATGGGGGACGGCATACCAGGTCTCGCTGTTTCAAGCCCGGGTCCTGCTGAAGAACCCAGCCCTCACGCCGCTCGTCACCTGCGATGAAGGCATCCTCGTCGCGTCGCTCGTTCGGCCGGACGGCCTTCCGGTCGCCATCCTTTCCGATCCCGACGTGATCAACAACCAAGGACTGGGCAAGGGCGATCACGCGGCCCTGCTGGCCGACCTGATCTCGCACATGCCCGGCGTCCATGAGCTCGTGTTCGACGAGATGATCCACGGCGAAATTGCGCGTGGACATTCCTTCGCATTCGCCGCGAGCGCCTCGGCGTTTCCCGTCGTCTTGCAGCTCATCCTGCTGGGAGCCGCCGTGGTGTGGGCGTTTTCGGGACGATTCGGAACCCCGACCGAGCCCCACCGGACGCGCGGCGGCCGCGAGGTGTTCATCGAGACGACCGCACGGCTGCTCGAGGGGTCCGTAGGCGAAGGATCCTCGCTGTCACGTTACTGGCGCGACGCGCTCGACGCCGTGATGCGCGCGCGCCGCATCGTTCCCGTGGGCGGGGCCGCCGACCTCGCGCGACTGGCGGCCGAGTCGTCCGCATCCGGCGTCGCCGACGATCCGTTGAGCTTGGCGCGCGAGATCGCAGCAGCGTCCGAAGGCGAGCACTTCAGCGAGAATTGGATCACCGCCGCGATGAAGGTTCATCGCTGGCGCCGGGAGATGATGCATGGATCTCGAACGACTCGCTGAGCTCCACACGGCCGTGGCCTCGAACGTCTCGGAGGCCGTGATTGCGCAGTCCGCCAACGTACGGCTCCTCCTGATCGCGTTGCTGTCGCGCGGCCACGTGCTCTTGGAAGGGGTCCCCGGCACGGGCAAGACGCTGCTGGCGAAATCGTTCGCCGCAACGCTCGACCTGGGCTTCAAGAGAATCCAGTTCACGCCGGACCTCATGCCCGGCGATGTCGTCGGCACCAACGTGTTCGACTTTCGAAAGAACGAGTTCGTGTTGACCAAGGGACCGATCTTTACCGACGTGCTGCTCGCCGACGAGATCAATCGCACACCGCCCAAGACTCAGGCGGCGCTTCTGGAGGCGATGCAGGAGCGCCACGTGACGCTGGATGGCCACTCCCACCCGGTGTCCGACGGATTCCTGGTCCTGGCGACGCAGAATCCCATCGAGCAGGAGGGGACCTATCCGCTTCCCGAGGCGCAGCTCGACAGGTTCCTCTTCAAGCTGCTCGTCGAACCCCCGGATCGCGATCACGAGATCGACATGGTACGGATTCACGGCCACCGGTCGATCACACCGCGCGTCGAGGCGCTGGGTATTCGCCGGATTTGTGGGATGACGGAGATCGTCGAGGCGCGCCGGCTGGTGGATGCGATCCGGTTGGACGAGACGGTGGCCGCGTACATCGTCGACCTCGCCCGCGCCACGCGAGAACATCCCGATCTTCACGTCGGGGCCAGCCCGCGCGCCGCGGTTCTGCTGGCGTGCGCGTCGCGCGCGGCCGCCGCGCTCGACGGCCGGGACTACGTCGTGCCGGACGACGCCAAGGAGCTGGCCCCGCACGTGCTTCGCCATCGAGTCCTGATGTCGCCCGGGGCCGAGATGGAAGGGCGTACCGCCGAGCGCACGGTCGCCGACATCCTCGAACAGGTCCAGGCACCCCGCTGATCCGATGGTGCGCCCAACCCAGCGTTTCGTGAAGCTGCTCGCCGCGGGCGTGGCCGTCGCGGCTCTCCCCGCCGTTTTGGGTCCCCGCGCATCGCCGGGCTGGATCCTCGCATTGACCGCCGGCGCCGTCGCAATGGGCGTGGACGTGTGGCGGCTCCCGAGTCACCGGGCCATCGAAGTGAAGCTGGTCGCCCCCCGCGAACTGCCGGTCGGCCGGCGGGCCAGCGCATCGATCGAGGTTTTCGTCCCGGCCCGGGACGGCCTGACGGTGGACGTCCTGGCGGACCTGTCCGCGGATTTTGCTCCACAGCCGCTCCGGACGGTTGCCGTCACCGATGCCCAGTGCCGCGTCGAGCTTCCGCTGGTTCCCCTGCAGCGTGGACAGGGCGCCGTCGAGAGCCTCTGGCTGCGAATTCCGGGCCCTTGGGGCCTCGCGGAGCGAACGACGAAGATCCCCGTCGGACACTCGATCGACGTCCTTCCCAACGTCCGCGGCGACAAAACGCAGTCGCTCCATTTCGAAGAAGGGCGCGCCGGGCGAGGCGGAACGAAAGTCGAGAGGTTCGACGGCGAGGGGAGCGAGTTCGACGCGCTGCGCGAGTTCCGCGTGGGGGACGATCAGCGGACGATCGACTGGAAATCGTCGGCGCGCCACGGCGTCCTCCTTCGCCGGCAGTTCCGCGCCGAGCGCGATCACCAGGTCGTGTTCGCGCTCGACTCCGGCCGTTTGATGGCCGCGAGGCTCCACGGCATACCGAAGCTCGACCACGCCGTCGGCGCCGCGCTTCGTCTCGCGCTCGTCGCGCTCAGGACCGGCGATCGAGTCGGCGTGTATGGGTTCGATGAATCCCCCCGGATTCGAGTGGTTCCTCAAGGAGGGCTCGGCGCGCACGCGCGCCTGGTCCGTGCGCTCGCCACGCTCCAGGCACGCGAGGTGGAGACGAATTTCACGCTCGGACTCATGACGCTGCTCCAGAGCCTCCGTCGCCGTTCGCTCGTCCTGGTCCTGACCGATTTTGCGGACACTGTCTCCGCCGAGCTCATGATCGAGAATCTCCGTCGCGTCGGGCGGCGGCACGTCGTGGTGTTCGTCGCGCTCGCGGATCCGGCGCTCGAAGCGATCGCGTCGGAGCCCCCGCTCGATCGCAGGGCCATCCACCGCGCGGTCGTCGCGGGCACGATTCGGCGCGAGCGAGCCACTGTGCTCGAGCGGCTCCGCCACATGGGGATTCACCCGCTCGAAGCGTCCGCCGAACGCCTGGGCGCCGAGATGATCTCCCGCTACCTGGACCTCAAGCGGCGGGAAGTCGCGTGAGGGCTGTCGAGCTGAAATCGTCCCAGTTCCGGAGGGAGCGATCCGCCGCCTGGCGTGCGCTCGATGGACTCGTCAGCCGGTGCGAGCGCGAGAGCGTCCGCGTTCTGAGTGCCGACGAGGTCATCGAGCTGTCCAGTCTGTATCAGTCCGCAGTGGGATCGCTCGCGACCGCGCGCGCCGTCAGCCTGGATCGCAACGTGATCGAGTACCTGGAATCACTCGTCGCGCGCGCGCATCTTTGCGTTTACGCATTCCGGCAGCGGCCGTCCCAGGCGGTGCGCGCGTTCGTCTTCGAGGATTTTCCGGCGGCGGTGCGGCGCTGGCGCTGGTTCGTGGCGTCGGCCCTGGCGATCTTGTTGGCGGCGGTCGCCGCGGGAAGCGCGCTGGTCGCGGCGGACGAGGACCGGTACTACGCCATCGTCCCGATCGAGCGCGCACAGGGCCGCACGCCGATCGCCACGACCGCAGAGCTCCGGAGCACGCTCTACCACGGGGGCGACGGCGTCGCGTTCGAGCTCGAGAGCTTCGCCACGGCGCTGTTCACACACAACGCCCAGGTCGGGCTGCTCTGCGCGGCCTTGGGCGCTGCCGGAGGAGCCCCGATCCCCCCGCTGCTCGCGACGACCGGCTTGGAGCTGGGGGCCATGGCCGAGCTGTTCCGCTCTCGCGGCATCGGGTCTGAGTTCTGGGCGTGGATTCTTCCTCACGGCGTCACGGAGCTGCTCGCCGTGGTGCTCTGCGGCGCCGCCGGGCTGGCCATGGGGTTCGCGGTGGTCTTCCCGGGCGTGTGCTCGCGGCGCCAGGCCTTGACGGCGGCGGGCCGCAGCGCCGGCACGATCGTCTTCGGGGCGGTCGGTATGTTCTTCATTGCCGCGCTGATCGAAGGCATCTTCCGCCAGCGCGTGACGGCGCCGGAGCTCCGTTGGGCGGTCGCCGCCGGCTTTGTCGCGCTCTGGACGTCGTACTTCACGCTGGCAGGCAGGACACGTGACCGCGCGGGCTCTTGACCTGCCCGCGGATGAGCTGACGGTCCTCTCGCCGGAGGGGACGACGATCCGCTTTCGGCTGGCATCGCTCTCGGACCGGGCGGTCGCGGTCGCGATCGACCTCGCCATCGTTCAGGTCGCCACGTTTCTTGTCGCCGTTCTGGCGATGATCTTCACGGGATTCACGAACCGGCCGCTTGGCGTCGCCGTTTTCCTCTTCGCGAGCTTCTTCTTTCGAAGCCTGTATTTTGCCGCGGCCGAGCTGTACTGGTCGGGCCAGTCGTTCGGGAAGCTCAAGATCGGCCTACGCGCGATCTCGCGTGATGGCGGACCCTTGAGAGGCCAGGCCATCCTGGCGCGCAACCTGACGCGGGAGATCGAGCTGTTCCTCCCGCTGGTTGCGCTCTCGCAGCCGCGGCTCTTGATCGACATCGACGAGCGCTTGGCCCTACCGATCGCCTGTGCCTGGCTCGCGGTGTTTGCCCTCCTCCCCATCGTCAACCGCGAGCGTCTCCGCTTCGGAGATCTTCTGGGCGGCACCGTCGTCGTCCGCATCCCGCGTCCCATGCTCCTTTCGGATCTCGCCGGCGGGGAACGCTCCGCGCAAGACGCCTACAAATTCACGCTCGCTCAACTCGAGGTCTACGGCATCGCCGAGCTGCAAGTCCTCGAAACGGTGTTGCGGCGCGCGCGATCGACGACCGACGGCAGGCTGGCCCAGGAGATCTCGAGCAGGATCCGCCGAAAGATCGGATGGAGCACTGCGGGCCATCTGGATCACGAAGCATTCATCGGCGCTTTCTACGAGGCGCAGCGCTCGCATCTCGAGCGCAAACTGATCATGGGCGTGCGCAAAGAGTCGAAGAGTTCCTGACGGGTCCCGGCTGATCGAATGGCCGCGGCCGCCGCGTTTGAGGTAGTGTTTCCGGCGAGCCAAACGGAGGCCAACATGATGCGCTCACTCGTCGTCTCGTGTCTCGTCGTCGCTGCGTCGCTGGCATCGACTGATGGCACCGCTCATGCCGCGAACAAGCCGGCCGCGGCCAAGACTGCGGCCGCTCCGGCGCTCCCACCGGAGCTTACCAAGACGATCAACGCCTTCATCGGCAAATGGACACTCGAGACGACGATGACGCCTCCCGGCGGAAAGCCCGTCAAGTTTCCCGAGGCCGTCGAGTGCCACAAGGGCTCCCATGGGCGGGCCGCCATCTGCGTCGACCGCTTCACGGCTCCCGGCGAAGGCCCGACGGAATACAACTACCTCGTCGGATACGATCCCGACGCCAAGGTCGCTCACCTGTACGCCGTCGGGTCGCCCGGTGAGGTCCACGATCACCGTTGTGTCTGGAGCGGCGACAAGGTCCTCCAGTGCGGGCCGCTCGAGGCGACTCTCGGCGGTCAGCCCATCAAAGAGACGTTCTCCTTCACGCTGGACGGAAACAAGATCGAAATCAATGGCACGAC
This sequence comes from uncultured Acidobacteriota bacterium, assembly GCA_964647625.1. Lineage (GTDB taxonomy): Bacteria > Acidobacteriota > Polarisedimenticolia > Polarisedimenticolales > DASRJG01 > DASRJG01. The sequence goes on along the minus strand of CAZYHZ010000027.1, from coordinate 33,276 downwards.
GGAGACCAAGGACGGCGTCGTCAAATTTGCGTCGTCCGGAACGCGCGCAGGTAAGTAATTAGCCACCTGCTCCCCGGATTGATCGCGGTTCTCGCGCTGATCGGCCTCGCGTCGATCGTCGCGCCGCGCGTCAAGCTGCCTCCGGCGGTGCTGCTCACGCTGGCCGGGATCACATGGGCCTGCTGCCCCGGGCTTCCGCCGGTGCGGATCGCGCCCGAGGCCATCCTCCAGGTCTTCCTACCGCCTCTCCTGTATTCCGAGGCGTGGCGCGCCTCTTGGCACGACTTCAAGCGCTGGCTGCGGCCCATCCTTTCGCTCGCGATCGGACTGGTCGCCTTCACCATCCTCTGCGTCGGCGTCGCGGCCAAGATCCTCATGCCCGACCTTCCGTGGGCCGCGTGCTTCCTGCTGGGTGCGGTCGTGTCGCCGACGGACACGATCGCGGTGTACAGCGTGCTGTCGCGGCTGCGCGTGCCGCGCCGGGCCATGGCGATCTTCGGCGGCGAGAGCCTGATCAACGACGCGACGGGCCTTCTCGGCGTGCAGCTGGCGCTCGCCGTGATCTTCAGCGGCGTGTTCGATGCCGGGTCGATCGCGATCTCGTTCGCGCGCATCGCGGGCGTCGGGATCGTGAGCGGCATCGTCATCGGACTGCTCACCGTCGCGGTCAGCGCCCGGCTTACCGGCACACGCGTCTTGTTCGTGTTCTCTCTCGTGGCGCCGTACGCCGCGTTCGGCCTCGCCGACGCGTTCGGTGCGTCCGGCATCATCGCGGTCGTGGTCGCGGGCTTCGTCGCCTCGTGGCGCTTGAACCTCATCCCGGCCGAGAGCCGTGTGGACCTCTACACCTCGTGGGACATGCTCACGTTCTTCCTGAACGCCCTGATGTTCCTCTTCGTGGGCTTGGAAGTTCCGCAGCACCTCGGCGCCAACCTGCATACGACACTGGGGCCGCTCTTGACCGGGCTCGCGATCAGCGGCGTCGTGATCGTCGCGCGCCTCGTCTGGTTCTGGCCGGCCGCCTACATCCCGCTCTGGCTTTTCCCGGCCTTGAGGCGCCGCGAAGGCGGCTACCCCGATCCTCGCGCGGTTTTACTGGGCGGATGGTGCGGCGTGCGAGGCGCGGTCTCGCTCGCGGCGGTGCTCGCGCTGCCGCAAGCGGTCGAGGGCGGAACGGCGTTTCCCGGCCGCGACGAGATCCTGACGGCCACACTCGTGACGATCGCCGTGACGCTGATCGGGCAAGGGGCGACGCTCGGCCCCGTCGTGCGATGGCTTCGCATCCCGAGCGAGCCGGCGACCGAGGCCGAGACCCAGGCGGCCCGCGAGGCGATGCTCGCGGCCGGGATCGCGCGGCTGGACGAATTCTGCAAGGACGCGAACTGTCCCGGCCCGGTTCACCGCTACCGCGACGTGATGGTCGATCAGCTCGCCGAGATCCGCGAGCTCGAAGAGAGCGCCAGGCAGCACGCCGCCCGGAGGCTCGCCGTCTCGCGGGACGTCCGGCGCGCCGTCTGGGAAGCCGAATCCGCCGAGCTTCTCAGGCTGCGCGACGGGGGAAAGATCAACGACGCCGACCACCAGATCTTGCAGCTCGAGCTCGACCGCGAGCATGCCGATCTTCACGCCGAAGCGGAGGCGTAATTCACGAGCCTACGGACAGGTGGTCGTGGTCCTCTCCGTCGCGTCGCTCTGCTGGCCGAACGAGCCCTTGCCGCAGCTGCCCACCGCGCGTGAGAGATACCAGTAGCCGATTCCCGGCGCAGGCTGTGCGGAATCCACGACGGACGCGGACGTCAGGCCGTTGAAGCAGAGCTCTTCACCGCCGCCGGGCCCGACCGGAAGGGCGCCGAGCTCTCCGCGAACGACGTCGTACGTCGGAGACCCCGACATCGCGTCCCACGCGTAAGACGACTTGTCGCTGCCCGCGACGACGTGCTGTGTTTCGGGCGGAGCGGACAGTGCCGCGCCGCTGCACGCGCCGCCGGAGCACGCGTCGGGGCCGGAGCAGACGACACCGTCATCGCAGGCGGTTCCATCGGGCTGTCCCGGACAGGTGTTCGGAACGCACGCGCTGGGGGTCGCCGACGCGCGCACCGAGTTCGTCTCTTCGTTCCCTCCGCCGCAGGGACCGCCGTTCCCCGTGCTGCTGTCCTCCGCACGCACGACGTAGTAATAGGCGGTGCCGCTCGCGAGGTTGTTCGTGTCGACGTAGGGGCTCGGGCCGACGCACGTCGCGATCCGGTTTCCCGAGGACGGCACGAAGTCCGGGCTCGTCCCCCGATAGATGTTGAAGTGAATGGCCCCCGTGAGCGGGCAGCTCGACGCGGCGTTCCCCCAGAAGACCGTGACGCCGCAGTTGCTCGTTCCGTTGTCGACTGCGGATGTCGCGCCGGCGAAGGACGGTTTGAGGGCACAGTTGCCGGTCCCCGTCGCCGACTTGCAAGCGTTCGCGAGCTGCGCCTGGCATCGCCCCGTCGCGTCGCTCGCGCTGCGCACGCGATAGGCGTAGGACACGCCGCCGTTGACGTCCGCGTCGACGAAGCTCGTCACGCCGCCAGCGACGGAGGCGAGCGGCCTGTAGAGCCCTTCGTTCAGGCACGTGCTCTGGGCGCGCTCGATCGCGTATCCACCGGAGGCCGGGCTCGTGCCGGTCCACGTCAGCGTGATCTGGTTGTTCGCCGTTGCCGTGGCGGTGCCCGCGATCGGCGTCAGGGCGGGCCGCGTCGTGCAGGTGCTGGCCGCGCATTCTCCTGCGCCGCTGCCGGCGGGGAACCGGGCCGAGGTCACGCGCGTCGTCCAGGCGTTCTGGGACGGATAAAACTGCCCGACGTACCAGAACGTGCAGTCGTCGGACGGATCGATGCTCATGCTGCAGTAGTCGCCCCAGCGGCTGTTCCCGGCGTTGTTCGCCGTGCCCGTGACGATCGTCGCCTCGGGTACGGTCATGGTGCCGGCGGGGTCGGACTTCGCGCGCCCGGTGTATCGCAAGCTGTGGTTGTCCGTTCCGTTCGCCGTGCCGGTCGTCGAGTAGCCGATGAGAATGTTCTCGGCGCTGTCCATGGCCATCGACGGCAGCCACCGGCTGCGTCCGCCGGGGACGTCGGCAATCGTGCCCTGCTGGTACATGCACGGATAGCTCGGGCAGGTCGCATCGGGGGTTCCCGACAGCCGGATGTCGTACCAACGGACGCCCGACACGACCCCGGAAACGGACGGGTCGACGGAATGGCTGATCACGAGCGACTCGTGGTCGATGAAGTTGCGGTAGGCGGCGCGGAACATCAGCCGGTCGCTGAGGGCGTCGAGAAGCTGGGTGATGCCCGGCTGCGGGATGCAGGTGCCTCCGCCGCAGGCCGCGCTCGCGGGTGCCGTCGGCACGATGGCCTGGAGCGTCTTCGTGGCCGACCCCGAGCCGGAGAAGCTGACCTTCATCCGATAGACGTACATGCCGTCGTCGTGGAGCGAGACGAAGATTCCCGGAGCCAGGGTCGGCGGCAGGGCGTTTCCGTCGAGGTCCGCCGGCATGTGACCGCCTTCGTTCGGATCCAGAACGACGAGCTGCCTCGCGGTCGAATCGCCCGCGAGCATCTTGGTGCGATCCATGGCGGCGAAGATCGCCTGGAAGGTCGATCCGAAACCGTGGGCCATCATGTAGTACGCGGCCGGAGGCCACACGCCGAAGTGAGGGTAGTCCCCGAACAGACCGCCGGGCATCGGAAATTGGTAACGCGCGTAGGTGCCGGTCGCATCCGGCGTCGTCGAGACCGCGACGCATTGGTAGTCATTCGAGAACTGCGAGATCAGCCAGCGCTTCGCCGTCTTGTCGTACAGGGCGGTCGGATCGCCGGCGTTCTGCGCTTCGCATTCGCCGCCGAATCCCGCCCAGAGCGTGTTGATCGCGACGGGCCCAAGAACGGACGTCGCCGTCATCGTCGTCCTGTTGAGCGACCACACCTGGTAGCGGGTGTTGACGATCTCGACGAACTGGTTGCCGCCCACCGACCCGTTGCTGTCCGACGGCACGCCGCCGTTGATTCCGACGCCGATGAAATCGAAGCCGGTCGAAGGAGCGGAGAGGGTCGCGGCCGGAGCGGAGAACGCGCTCGCCGGAGTGGGCGCAACCTGCACGACCGGATCCTGGAGCTTCGAATGGGGGATACGCGCCTCGGGCAGTCGCGGAATGCTCGACGGCTCGTTGTCCTCGCCCTGCGGCGCGACCACCAACGCCGCTGCGGCCATCTCCGTCAGCGGCGGGGAGATGTCGAACCGGGTCGCTCGGATCGAGTAGACGGTCTGACCTTCGTCGTTGAGGGATTGTGTGATCGCGTCCGCGTCGCCGGCGTCCGGCTTCGACGGGGCCAGAGGCACTCCCGTCGGACGAGCGGGAACCGCTCCATGGCGAGCGTTCTTGGCGCTTCGGGCGGCGGCGCCGCCGGCCGGAAAAAGACAGATCGATAGGACGCACAGCAGGCCGAAGGTGACGCGCATCGAATTTTGCCCCTGCGGAGGATTACAGCGAGATCCGCCGAAGAACAATACGACAGCATCGAATCAGCGGCCACGTCGAGCCGGCCGCGGGGCGGGATCGGGGCATGCGATCAATAATGAGGGCGAGGACGCCATGATCGACATCCGACACGCGGGCGACAGAGGGCGCACCGACTGGGGCTGGCTCGACAGCCGGCACACGTTTGCGTTCGGCGGCTATCACGACCCGGAGCAGATGGGGTTCCGTTCGCTTCGCGTGATCAACGACGATCGTGTCGCCCCCGGAGCGGGTTTCGGCACGCACGGACATCAGGACATGGAGATCCTCTCCTACGTCCTCGAGGGAGCGCTCGCGCACAGGGACAGCTCCGGAGGCGGCGGCGTGATCCGTCCGGGTGAGATCCAGCTCATGCGGGCCGGGCGCGGTATCCGTCACAGCGAGTTCAACCACTCGAAGGAAGAGCCCGTCCACTTCCTGCAGATCTGGATCGTGCCGGATCGCCTCGGGCTCCCGCCCGCCTACGCGCAGAAGGCGTTCGATCGCGATCGCGCGGCGCGGGAGCTCGTGCTCCTCGGCTCGCGCGACGGGCGCGACGGCAGCCTGCAGATCCAGCAGGACGTCGATCTCTGGGTCGCGTCGATCGGTACGGGCGAGGTCCGCGAACTCCCGGTGCGCGTCGGGCGCCACGCTTGGGTCCACGTTGCGCGCGGCTCGGTGGGCCTGAACGATGCGGAGCTCGGCGAAGGAGACGGCGCGTCCACGAGCGGCGGGACGTCGCTTCGATTCTTGGGCAGAACTCCTTCCGAGGTGCTCGTCTTCGATCTCGCCTGATCGCGCGGCGCCCGCTACGGGGCGCAGTGCAGCGTCACGACCTCGCCATCGCCATCCTTCACCGAGCGCGCGACGAGCAGCTTGTCGAACTCGGTGTCGGCGAAATCGGCGAGCTTGACGCCGGTCAAGCGCGTCGCGACGGCGGGAACCGTGTTGCTGTGACCGACGACGAGCGCGCGCCCGCCGGGGCCGAGCGCGCGCAGCTTCGCGACGAGGCCGTCGAGGTCGCGCGCGGAGACGACGGTGGGCGTGACGCCCAGCTTCCTGGACAGAGGCTCCGCGGTCTCGCGGGCGCGCTTGTACTCCGACGTGAAGATCGCGGTGATGCCGGCATCGGCGAGCGTCGCTGCGAGCGTTTCCGCCCGGTGACGGCCCGCGTCGGAGAGAGAAGGGTCGTCGCCGCCGGAGGAAGCCTTCTCGGCGTGGCGCACGAGGAAGACCGTGAGCGCGGGCTCGGCCGCCGCGGGAAGGAGCGATGCCGCGAGCATCGCGCAGGCGATGACCGGGATGCGCAGCTTCATCATCGTCAGTCTGCCGACTCAGCGGCGCAGGCGTCGACGGCGGTCACGCGATAGCCGAAATCGGTCGCCGCCACCGCGCCGCCGGCGTGCGTCGCATACGGCGTCGACGGGAGGCAGTTGAGGCCCGAAGGGCAGGCGACCTCCGCGTGCGTCGCGAGATCGAACACGTGGACGTGGTACGCCGCTGCGCCCGCGACGGCCGGCCACGCGAGCTGGATGTCGGCTCCGTTCTTCGTCGTGAAGGGTGCGACGGTCTGTCCGATGTGGAACGTCGCCGCGTCGAGGTGCGCTGGAGTCCGTGTCACTTTCTGGTAGGCGGCGGAGCGATATGAACGTTGATCGGCGGCGCTCGGGTCCGTGTAGCGGAGCGCGGTCGTGACGGTGGCGTTGATCGTCGAGCCCGCCCAGCCGGTGATGACCGTCGAGGTCGGCTCCGAGCCGGCGGGTGCCGCGAGGTAACCCGCCGATCCGGGAAGCGGCGTGTGGTTCGGGTTCAGGCTCCAATCGGCGAGCGAGGCGGGGTCGGTCTGGCTTCCCCACGAAACGACGTAGCCGTAGTCGGTGACGCCGGGGTTTCCGGCGAGGTTCGAGCCGTCGGCCGGGAGCGACCACGAGATCTTCGTGCCGGACAGGCAGGCGGCGGCGGTGATCTGCCAGGGCGGATAGGGGCCCCACGTGAAGTCGGCGCCGTCCGTGACGTTGCCGATCGAGGACCAGTCGTCGGGCGGCAGATTGCCGGTCGTATCGGTGGGGGAGGACACGGAGGCGAGCAGGCCGTACGCATCGCTCACCCAGAAGTAATCGAACGCGCGGTTGCGGGAGGTGCCGATGTTGCACGTGCCGAAGAGGCTGACACCGGCCTGGATGTCCGTGTCCTGCCGCAGCAGCAGCGCGGGGACGTAGTTTCCGGAGGGCACGTGGACGTAGCCCTCGTCGATGACGGTCATCCTGAACCCGATCCCCGCGGCGACGTCGAGCATCCCGCGAGCGCGAGGGGACGCCGCCGCCGAGCAGCCCGGGTAGCACTGGTTGCCGCACGCCGACGCCTCGGTCAGGTAGAGGCCTGCGGAGCTCGTGCAATTCGTCCAGGCGCCCGTCGACCACGCTGGATCGCCCGCCGACATGACCGCGACCGCGGGGCTCGCGCCCTTGAACTTCAGGAACTTGAGCAGGCGGCTCGACCCTCCCGCGCTGTCGTCGAAGCAGATCTGCTCGCGATCGACCGCGTCGAGCTCGTCGAAGACGACGAACGGGACATCGATCGACGGATCGGCGCCGGTGTCGTTGTCGTTCAGCATGAACAGGTCGCGCGAGTTCACGGTGCCGTTCGGGTTGAACGTGTCGATCTTCAGATAGGCCTGCCACGATCCGTCGGGCGGCGACGCGGTCTGGTCCTTGACGGAGCAGCTCTGCAGGCAGGTGTCCCAGGCCGTGTCGTCGCGCGTCGTGTTGAACGTCCGGTACGTGAGCGAGGCTTTCTGCAGCGTGGTGAAGTCCCAGACCTTCGGGAGGACGAGAAGCGTCGAGGGATCGTTCGGGTCCGGCTGGTAGGACACGTTCGTCTGGTCGATCGACAGCATCGCACCCACCGACGTCCAACCCGGAACGACCGAGCTCAACGGCGTCGTCGGCGTGCCGCTCGTGCCGACGAACGAATACTGAAGGAAGCCCGTCGCCCCCGGCACGAGCACCTTGTGGAGGCTCGTGTAGGGAATCTGAACGGGGCCGACCGTGAGGGGCGCCGCGGGCTCGGCGGCCGCGACGATGCCGGCGACGGCGATGCTCGCCGTGCCTTTGAGTGCGAACGAGACGATCCTTCTCATCGAACCCTCGACCGCTCTAAGGAGCGGAACGATTCGGCCCCGACCAAGCGTAAGACAGACCCAGTGTCACGCGCCGCTCGATCACGTCTCCATATATATGCTGCTGAATCGGCCGGTTGAGGAGATTAGTTATCTGTCCTGTCAGCGTCAGGCCGTGCCGCGGGAACCGCCAGCCTCCGCGAACCCCGACGAGGTGGTACTGGGGCACGTATCCCCAGAAATCCGAGGTCAGGACGTCCTGCCAGAACGTCTTCGCGATGTAGTCCCAGCTGCCGCCCGCGAACCACCGCGTCCGGTCGATCTGGCCGCTCAGGCTGAGGCGGTGCTTGGCCGGAATGTTGACGAAGTCGGTCGTGTCGGGGGTGATGCCGGCGTCGTGCTCCTGGCGCGCGGTCTCGACACGGTCGGTCATTCGCTGGCCGTTGCTGATTGGATCCGATTGCCACGAATAGTTGAATGCCGCGCTGACGCCGTTCCGGCCGGCCCACGACAAGCCCATCTCGAGCCCGTCGTTCGTCACGGTGCCGGTGTTCTGATACTGGAACTCCGCAGGAATCCGCCCGTCGAGGAACACCGACAGCGCGAGGTTGTACGGCACCTTCGGCGCCGGCCGGTTCGGGTCGTTGCACAGGGCGGTGAACTGGGCGAACTGGTCGATGCCGTACGGGCAAAGATCGACCGGCGGCGCTTCCTCGATGCCGTCGTGATTCGGATCGGAGGGCAGCACGACGTCGTCGGCCGTCCCGGGGATCCCGTCCGGCCCCACGCCGTAGTACTTCTTCACCGGAAAGTCGATGCCGCCCGTCGTCCAGTTGCGATAGACCGTGAGGCTGGCCTCGAACCCGCGAAAGTGTCCCGCCCATCCCAGCTCGATCGAGGTGGTCCGCTCCGCCTCGAGATCGCGCGACCCCTTGGCGGTCGTGACGGCAATGTAGTCCGGGACCTGTCCCGGTGGCGCACCGCAGTTGTCCGGTCGCGTGCTGCAGACCCCGCGCGCCATCAGCTCGAAGAATCCGTTGGGAAACGTCGCGGGATCGAGCGTGCTGTCGAGCTGCGCCCAGTTCAGGATCGCGACGGGCACGCTCGGGACGTAAAGATCGGTCTCGATGACCGACGGCGCCCGATACGCCCGGCCCCAGGCGAGGCGAAGCGTCTGATCGGGGACCGGCTTGTAGCGCAGCGCGAGCCGCGGCGAGAACACGGTTCCCACGGTCTCGCGAAAGTGATCGACGCGCCCGCCCCCGACGATGCCGAACTTCGAGTTGATGTCGATGTCGGCGTCGCCGTAGACGCCGAGCTTCGTCCGGTGGTCCCCGTCGGGGGCGATCGACAGGTCGTACACCGAGCGCTCGACGTCGGCGCCCCACCCGACCACACCGCGCGTTTCGATCGGAACCGAGCCGTGAACCGTGGCGTGCGTCGTTCCCGACGTGAACGCGAACGGCAGGGCGTTGATCAGATTGACCGCGCTGCCGTCGAAGTAGTTGATGTCGGCCTGCGCTTCGATCAGATTGCGCCGCCACCGCGTGGACGCGTACGACATCGACGCGCCCGAATCGACCTTGAAGGGACCCAGGCCGGTGGCGATCCAGCCGCTGGTCTGTCCCGTTCCGGCCTCGACCATCCAGCTCCCGCCGGAGGCGTCGTCGTGGTCGGCGCGAAGGTCGAACCGCGGCTGCTTGGTCCCCGACGTGCCGACCGAGCCGGGCAACAGCCCGAGATCCGGGTTCACGGTCTCGCCGAACATGTTGGTGATCGTCGTCGGGCGCGCGAACGGATCGCTCTGGAAATAACCGGCCGAGACCCGGAGCGCCCAGCTTCCCGCAAGAAAGCTCTGCGTGACGTCGACTCCCCGCGAGTTGTAGCTTCCGGCGTCGACGAACAGATGGCCGCCGAGCGTGTCCTTGGGGCTCTTCGTGATCACCTGCACGACACCGCCGGTGGCGTTCGCGCCCCAGATCGCGGACGCCGGCCCGCGAACGACCTCCACGCGCTCGATCAGCGACGGGTCGGTCGGCGCGAACTCCCACATCACGAAGCCGAGGAAATCCAGATAGAGGTTGCGGCCATCGGCGAGCACCAGGGTCGACGTGTTGATCCCGCCCGTCGACGTCCGCGAGGCGATGTTGACGTCGCGGGCGCTGAACTGGACGACGTTGATCCCAGGAACGCGCCGCAGATGGTCGACGAGCTGATCGCCGGGGCTCGTCGTCAGATCGGTGCCGCTGATGACGCTCACCGCCGCGGGAGCATCGAGGAGCGCCTCGCTCCGCGCCGATGCGGACACGACCACGTCCTCGACCATCCCGCTCTCTTTGGTCTTGTCGGCTGGCTCCTTCTTCTTTTCTTCCTTCGCCTGTTCCTGCTTCGGCTTCTCGTCGGGAGGAGGCGCTGGATCGTCTGTGGCGCCGGCGCGCGGAGTCAGAAGCACGCAGGAGATGAGCAGAGGCACGAGCCGGCGCATGGCGGGCGATGATACTGCCCTTAAAGGAAACGATTCCGGCGGGTAATACGTAGAATGAGCGCACATTTCCAGGAGGACACACCCATGATCGCGATTCTTCTCATGGGGGCCGCACTCGTGGCACCCGCGCCCGCATCGGCGTCCGCTTCGGCCGATTCTCCCGCCTCTGCCGCATTCCATCGGCTCTCGGCGCTCGCCGGCAACTGGAGCGCGAGCGCAATGACGCCGGATGGCGAGTCGATGGACATCAATTACAAGGTCACCGCGGGAGGCTCGGCGATCGTCGAGACGCAGTTCGCGGGAACCTCGCACGAGATGGTCACCGTCTACTACATGGACGGCGACGACCTGGTGCTGACCCATTACTGTGTCGCGCAGAATCAGCCGCACATGCGGCTCGACGTCGCGAAGTCGACCAAGGACGAGCTGCACTTCGTGTTCGCGGGCGGCTCCAACGTCGATCCGAACAAGGGCTTCCACATGCACAACCTGACGGTCCGCTTTCACGGGGACGGCACCGTGGACACCCAGTGGGACGGCATGAAGGACGGGAAGCCCGACCACGTCGCGAAAATGTTCCTGAAGAAGCGGGTGGGGTGAGCCTGCGAACAACGGGCCCCCGTGCGACGAGCCACGAGGGCCCGCGACGTCAGAATCTCACCCCTGCGGCGAGCACGGCCTCATCGCTGTCCGACACCGTGACCTTGCCCTGGATGTAGGGGCTCACGCGGGATTTCGTCTTCCACGCCATTCCGCCGAGGAAGTTCACGCCGAGATCATTCGAGCTGGATTCGGCCGGCCGCTCGCGGTGAATCAACGCTGGCCCGCCGCCGGCCCAGACCCAGTACGGCCGGTCCTTGAAGAAGTCATAGTGGAAGTCGCCGTTCAAGGTGACGACGTCCCGCTCGCCGTTGAAGGCCATCTCCACGTTCGGATTGGCGTACCAGCTCTGCGCGATCGAGGTGACGACCTCTCCGCCGACGAATCCCGCGTTCGCGTCGGTATAGACGCCCGTCCGGACGCCGAACGTCGTATCTGCGAGGAGAGGACTCGCGACGAATGCCGCGGCGATCGCAATCACTCCCGTGCAGGCAATTCGAAGGAATCTGCGTGCGTGCGTCATGATGCGGTCTCCTTTCTGTTTCATGCACCGGTCCACCCTGGAGCGGAGCAACGGGGATGCCACGTCCTCGAGCCGGGATTCGCCGGTTTTTCGAGTGGCCGGAAGGTAATTAGTTCCCACCGGAAAAGGGGGCATTGACCGCATCTCCGACCGGCGGTACATAGACATCCGCCATGCGCGGGGTCCGCATCGCCTTCGCCGTCTCGCTGCTTCTCGCCGGCGCACCGGTTTACGCGCAATACGTCAACTTCGAATCGTCGCAGGTTCACCCGATCGCGCTGACGCCGGACGGCACGAAGCTCCTCGTCGTGAACACGCCGGACGCGCTGCTCGAGGTGTTCAAGATCGACGCCACGGGCCATCTCCAGCCGAGCGCGTCGATCCCCGTGGGGCTCGAGCCGGTCACCGTCGTCGCGCGGACGAGCTCCGAAGCGTGGGTCGTGAACCAGCTCTCCGACACCGTCAGCATCGTGGACCTCGCGGCCGGGACGACGACGAAGACGCTCAATGTGGGCAACGAGCCGACCGACGTGGTCTTTGCCTCCGGCAAGGCGTTCGTCGCGGTGTCGCACGAGGACACCGTCAAGGCCTACAACCTCACCGACCTGACAGCGACGCCGGTTTCGGTCGCGCTGTTCGCGAGCAAGATCCGGGCGCTCGCCGTATCGCCGACGGGTGGGACCGTCTACGCGGTGGCCCAGGATTCGGGGAACCAGACCGCGGTCATCGACGCGAACATCATCGCCGGCAACAACGCGAACCTCAACGCCTCGCGGCTGTCGGCGCTCGGCCTGAACCCCATGACGTGCTCGAGCCCGCACCCGCCGTATCCGGCGCTACCGGCCGGCACCACGCGCAATCCGGCGCTCACCGACCCGGCGGACGGCATCCCGAAGGTCGGGCTCATCGTACGGTGGGACGCGGCGACGTCGGCGTGGGTCGACGACCAGGGACAGAACTGGACGTCGTGCCTGCCTCTCCGGATGCCGGACCACGATCTCTTCGCGATCGACGCGAACACGCCGTCGAACACGCCGGTCGCCTACGATCACCTCGGCACGACGCTCTTCGAGGTCTCGGTCAATCCGCGAACGGGGCGCGTCTACGTCCCCAACACCGAGGCGCTTAATTTCACCCGGTTCGAGCCGCGCCTGAAGAGCCACCTGGTCGACGATCGATTGTCGATCGTCGATCCGTCGGGAGCCGCACCGACCGCGATCGTCGATCTGAACACGCACATCAACCGCGCGAGCGATCCGGCGACGAACCTCGCGGAGCGGAACGCGAGCATCTCGCAGCCCGGCATGCTCGTCTGGAAGGCGGACGGGTCGATCGGATACATGACGGTCATCGGGTCGCGGAAGCTGTTCGCGGTCAGCGGGACGACGGGCGTCTCCCCGAACGAGACGACGTGCGTGTCGGGCAGCTGCATCGTGAACCCGATCCACGCGGTCTCTCGCGCGACGCCGGATGCCGTCGAGGTGGGGGAGGGCCCCACCGGCGTCGCACTGCTCGAAGCCAAGAACCGCCTGTACGTCCTGAATCGCTTCTCGAACTCGATCGCGACCGTCGAGGCCTCCACGCTGACGAAGCTCGGGGAGATCGCCCTCCACGATCCGTCGTCGGCGACGATCAAGACGGGCCGGCGCTTCATGTACGACGCCATCTCGACCTCGGGCCACGGCGACGCGGCGTGCTCGAGCTGTCACATCTCGGGCGACAAGGACGGCATCGCGTGGGACCTCGGCGATCCGTCCGGCGATCTCGTTCCGTACACCACCCCGTCCGACAACGTGCGCTTCATCGTGCCGACCGGCGGCCAGCCCACGGCGTGCGATCCGGCCGTCTGCGCCTCGCACGCGGGGTTCGATCCTCAGAAAGGGCCGATGACGACGCAGACCCTCCGCGCGATGCTCGAGCCGCTCCACTGGCGCGGCGACCGCGCGACGATGGACGCGTTCAACCCCGCCTTCGTCAGCCTGCTCGGAGCGCACGACTCCGGGCCGGTCAACGGCAAGCCCGCCGGCCTCTCGCAGGCGGACATGGAGGCGTACCGGCAGTTCGCGCTGGCGATGCGCTTCCCTCCGAACCCGAATCGCAAGGTGGACGACACGCTCGCCACGAGCCTCGTCGTGCTCCAGCGCCCCGCTCCCGCCGGCCCGCTCATCGGCAATCCCGCGCAAGGGGAGATCGTGTTCAACACGTTCGCCACCGACGCGAACCAGCCGTGCGTCTCCTGTCATTCGCTGCCGTTCGGCGCGGCCGGCGGCAAGCTCGACGGCGTCACGCCCGCCGAGCCGACGACCGCTCCCGATGCGGCGGCGCTGTTCAACGGGATGGCCGATCAGTCGCCCCACAGCGACGTCAAGGTTCCGCATCTCCGGAACATCGTGGACAAGCCGGGGTTCCTCTTCGGTCCGGCGGGAGGTCCGTTCCCCGACGTCAAGGCCGGTTTCGGGTTCGCGCACGATGGAGCCGTGCCGAACCTCCCGACGTTCTTCTCGTTCAACGTGTTCAACCTGACGGCGACCGACGTGCGTGACGTGTCGGCCTTCTCGCTCTCGTTCCCGACGGGCACGAAGCCGGCCGTGGGCAAGCACCTCACCTGCCCGCAGGGCGCGCCGCCGCAGGCGGGGTGCGACGAGACGCTGCTGACGACGCTGATCTCGCTCGGCGATGCCGCCAGCGCCAACCGGCACTGCGAGCTGACGGCGACCGCGCTCGGCGGAGGCCGCATCCGGTCGTACAGGCTCAGCGGCGGCTCGTGGATCACCGACGTCGCCGGCGAGCCGGCCGTCTCCACGACGGCGCTGCGGCAAAACGCCGAGGGGCCGATCAGCTTCCTGTGCGCGACGATCGGGTCGGGCGCCCGGCTCGGCGGCGACCGCGACGAGGACGGCGTCCTGAACGGCAACGACTGCGCGCCCGCCGACGCGGGAAGCTGGGCGCTGCCGGCCGAGATCGGTTCCTTCCAGATCTCGGGCGCCTCACCGACGCAGCTGTCGTGGGCGTCTCCGGCCGCGACGATCGGCCCCGGCGTTCGATTCGACGTCGTCTCGGGCAGCCTGTCGTCGCTCCAGACGATCGGTCTCGTCGCGGCGACCGCGTGCGCCGGCTCGGACCTGACGACACCGTCGTTTTCGGACGCGCGCCCCGGTCCGCCGCCCGGCGACGGGTTCTACTACCTGGTCCGAGCCGAGAACGCGTGCGGATCGGGTGGATTCGGGTCGGGGAGATCGGCGCTCGATCCGATGGCCTGTCCGTAGCTCCTGCGGTTGTATGGCATGCTTCGCACTTCATCGGCCGGGTCGGCCGCCGTCGAGGTGCGAAATGAAAGCTCTCGTTGCATGCGTCCTCGGTTCCTTCGTCTTCGCGAGCGCGCCCGCGGCCGCCGACGACCTGAGCGAGATCAAGCGCGAGGTCGTACGGCGCCACGACGAGACGGTTGAGCGGCTTCGCGACTGGGTCGCCGCGCCGTCGATCGCCGCGGAAAACCGAGGGTATCCCGACGGCGCGAAGCGGATGGCCAAGCTCGCTCTCGACGCCGGGTTCCAGAAGGCCACGGTCGTCGACACCGACGGCAAGCCGGGCGTGTTCGCGACGCTCGACGCGGGAGCGCCGAAGACGGTCGGGCTCTACTTCATGTACGACGTCAAGCAGTTCGACCCGGCCGAGTGGACGTCGCCGCCGCTCGAAGGGAAGATCGTCGACAAGCCCGGGGTCGGGAAGGTCATGGTGGGCCGCGGGGCCGTGAACCAGAAGGGTCCCGAATCCGCAATGCTCGCGGCGCTCCATGCGATCCGCGGGGCCGGCCGGAAGCTGCCCGTCAACCTCGTGCTGGTTGCGGAGGGCGAAGAAGAGATCGGGTCGCCGCACTTCGCGCAGATCGTGCGCAACCCCGAGGTCGACGCCGCGCTGAAGAAGACGATCGGCGTGTTCATGCCGTCGGCCGAGCAGGATCTCGACGGGGTCGTCGCCGTCAGCCTGGGATCGAAG
Source organism: uncultured Acidobacteriota bacterium (assembly GCA_964647625.1). Lineage (GTDB taxonomy): Bacteria > Acidobacteriota > Polarisedimenticolia > Polarisedimenticolales > DASRJG01 > DASRJG01. The sequence continues at coordinate 18,026 of CAZYHZ010000027.1, read as the reverse complement.
GGCGTGATCGAGTGCGAGCTGGTCTCGAGCGGTGAGAAATGGGGCCGCGGGCCGGCCAAGGACATCCACTCGTCGCTCAAGGCGATGGTCGACAGCCCGTCGTGGCACCTGATCAAGGCCCTCGACACATTGGTCTCCGCGGACGGCAACACGATCACGATCGACAACTACCCGAAGCCGCGGCCGCTGTCCCCCGCCGAGAAAGAGATGATCGGCATCGCCGCCAAGCGCGGGGACGAAGCGACGATGAAGAAGCAGATCTCGGTGCAGCACTGGATCGACGATCTGCCATGGGCGGCGGCCAACGAGCGCCTGGCCTCGCAGCCGACCGTCAACATCGAGGGCCTGGTCGGAGGTTATACGGGCCCCGGCGGCAAGACGGTCCTTCCGCACCGCGCGGCGGCGAAGCTCGACCTGCGGCTCGTTCCCGAAATGAAATTCAACGATGCCGTCGCGGCGCTCAAGGCGCACCTCGCCAAGCACGGCTTCGGCGACATCGAGGTCAACGTCACCGGCGGGTACGATCCGACGAGCACGTCGGCCGACGCGCCGCTGATCCAGGCGCAGGTCGCGGTTCTGAAACGGGACGGCATCGACCCGGTGATGTGGGTGCGCAATGCCGGCTCGTACCCCGGGTACGTGTTCACCGAACCGCCGCTCTCGCTTGCCGCCGGCCACTGGGGTCTCGGCCACGGCAGCGGCGCCCATGCGCCCGACGAGTACTACGTCATCGAGTCGACGAACAAGAACGTGCTCGGGATCGACGGCGCGGTGATGTCGTTCGTCGAATACCTGTACGAGCTCGCCAAGTAAGCGGTCACCGGCGAGGCGCCTAGCGGCGCTGCTTCTCGAGAGCATCGATCGTCGCCCGGCGGGCGTCGACCTCTTGCCGCATGCGGTCGTCCTTCGCGGCGGCCCGTGCGGCGGTGAGCGCCGCCCGCGCGCCCGCGAAATCTCCCGAGGCGATGAGCAGCGCCCGGGCCAGCTCCATGCGGCATTCGAACGCGAGCGCGCCATCCGAGCATCGACGAAGCATCTCCACCGCGCGCTGCGGTTCGTCTTTCCCGATCGCCGCGCGGGCGCTCTCGAGCAGCGCAATCGGATCGTCCGGATAGAGATCGAGGGCCTCCGCGAAATACCGTTGCGCCTCGTCGGGCTTGCCGCGGCGGAGCGCCCGGCGCCCTAGAAGGTCGAGCTGGGCAGGGTCTCGCGCCCCGGCATCGTACGAGGCGCGCAGGATCTTCTCGGCTCCGGCCTCGTCTCCGGCCTGGGTGGCCATGGCCGCGAGCTCCAGGCTTGCGTCCACGGCGCGAGGGTTCGCGAGCAGGATGGCGTTGAGCTGCTCGCGGGCGCCGCCGTCGTCGCCCTTCGCGCGCAGGACGGACGCGAGCGTGAATCGAAGAAAGTCGCTTCGGGGGTCGACCGCGATCGCGCGGCGGAGCGCCTTGTCCGCTGCATCGGTCTGTCCCGACGCCGCGAGGGCCCGGCCCATCTGGTGCAGCAGCCTGGGATTGTCGGGATCCTTCTCGAGGAACGGCTCGAGAAGCGCGCGCGCTTCCGGCCCGCGCCCTTGATCGTTGAGCTCTCCGGCGGATTCGACCGCGAGGAAGCCGGGCAGGGCGTCCTTCGGATCGAGCCGGGCGGCGGCGCCTTTCGGCACGGAGCGCGCGAGGTAGCCGAGCGAGGCGAGACGCGAGAGGCGCTCGTCGTCGTCGGGTGAGTCGCTCACCGCAGGCAGCTCGGGTTCGGGGACGTCCTTGAGCGCCGTCATCCGGTCCTGGAGCTGCTTCCGCAAGGCTCGCAGGGTGTCGGGGCGCTTCTTCGCGATGTCCACGCGATCGTTCGGGTCGGCGGCGCGATCGTACAGCTCGGGGCGCGGGGCCTCGACGAAGTGCCAGCGCGCCGTCAGTAAGCCTCGCAGCGGAGCCCACCCCGAGTCGTAGAGCGGGTGCAGCGTCTCTTCCCAGAGAGGCACCGCGAGCAGGCCCGGCCGTGCCGACCCCGAAGCCGAGGACCACAGCGGTCGCAGGCTTTTCCCGTCCGTGGTGCCGAGCGACGTCCCCGCGAGGTCGGCGAGCGTCGGGGCGACGTCCATCAACCCGACCGGATCGGCGACCGTGCGGCCTTTCGGGATACCCGGACCCGCGAGGACGAGCGGAACGCGCAACACGCCCCGATGAAGCGTGTATCCGTGCTGATTCTCGCCGTGGTCGCCGAGGCTTTCTCCATGGTCGGACAGCACGAGGACGATCAGGTTCCCTCCGGACTGCTCCGCAGCACGGCGGCGGATCTCACCGAGCGCCGCATCGGCGAATGCGATCTCGGCATCGTAGAGCTGTCCCGGGTGCGCGGCCCGGAACGAAGGCGGAGCGATCCACGGACGATGCGGATCGTACATGTGGACCCAAAGGAAAAACGGGGGTGAAAGTCGGGGGAGGATCGCACCCGCCGAGACGGCGATCTGGCTCGCCCCACGCTCCAGATAGTCGAAGGCGCCTCGGTCGCCCACGCGCTGGTTGTCGTCGTACACGTCGAAGCCGTGGCCGATGCCCGTGACGCGGTCGAGGATGACCGACGCGACGACCGCGCCGGTGGCGTACCCCTTCGCGCGAAGCACCGACGCCAGCGTCGGGACCGAGGCCGCGAGGCGGAACGGCGCATTGCCGCGCACGCCGTGGTGCGGCGGCAACAGCCCCGTGAGAATCGTCGCGTGCGACGGCAGCGTGAGCGGGACGTGGCTTCGCGCCTCGTCGAACCGGACCCCGTCTCGCGCGAGCGCGTCGAGGTTCGGCGTGACGCCTCCCTTCCGCCCGTAGCAGCCGACGTGATCGGCGCGCAGGGTGTCGATCGTCACGAGGAGAATGGACGGTGGGGGCGGCTCCGCGGAAGCCGAAGCCGTCGCAAGAACGAGAATGGCGATCGAGGCCCGACGCATGGCGGACGGGATCATGCCGCTAACTCAAGAGCACCCGGCACGCTTCGATCGTCGCGGTCCGGGGTCATGGGTTCCCGCCGCGCGCGAGCGATTCGAGCTCGGCGCGGCGCGCGGGAGCGGGCTCCGACAGCTCGACGTGCCGGGGATGCGCGCCGTCGAAGCCGATCGCGGCTCGGGCGCCGGCGGCGAACGGGTCGATGTCGTGCGTCGCTATCGCGATCGTGGCGCCGGAAGCGTCGAGCTCGCGAACCCACGCGACGATCGCATCCTGCATCGCGCGATCCATCCCTTCGAGGGGCTCGTCGAGCAGGACGACACGCGGGCTTCCGATCCAGGCCGAAGCGAGCACGGCGCGGCGCCGCTGTCCCATCGACAATTCGCGGATGGATCGCGCGGCAAGGGCGGAAAGCCCGGCACGCTCGAGCGCCGCGGACGCCGAGGCGAGCGGCTCGCCGCGCAATCGCGCGACCAGGAGGAGCACCTCCAGAAGGCTCGCGTACGGCGTCAGGTCGGGTTGCTCGGGCACGTAGGCGAGCGGGCGCCGCGCCGCGGCTTCATCGCGCCAGAGATCGACGCCGCCGATCGTGACCGTTCCCGCATCCGGCCGTTCGACCCCAGCCGCCAGCCGGAGCAGCGTGCTCTTCCCGCTCCCGTTCGGACCCAGGATCAGCGTGAGGCCCGTCCCGATCGCGAGGCGGTCGGTCGCGAGGACCGAGGCTCCACGGCCGTAGCCGAAGCGAACGCCCTCGAAGAGGATCACCGGCCCGTCCACGACGACGGATCTCCCGCCGCGAGATGGTGGAGCGCGGCGAACCGGCTGACCTTGAGGTGGGACTCGCGCCGTGCCGTCTCGCGAAGCGCCCACGGGATCGCGGCCACGGCGATCAGCGCCAGCCACGGGATCAGCGCGAACGCCAGAGAGCCGAGGCCTTGCTCGACGAGAACAGCGCCGGACGCCGCCGTGCGCTCGGTCCCGGCGCGCCGCATGGCCGCCGCCGCGCGGAGCGCCGCGAGCGGAAGCACGAGCGACGTCAAGAGCGTCGCGGCGGGATCGAGAGCGAGCCCGGCGAGGAGCACCGGCGCCGACCACAACGAAAGCACGATGGCATCGTCGCCCGCGCGGCGGCGGGAGCTCCAGGGCAGAGACCGTGCCCACGGCCAAGGCGGCCGGTGAAGCGCCAATCGATCCGCCAGGCCCGCGAGCGTCACCGCGATCGCGAGCCCGATGGCGAGCCGGGCCGCGCGGCCGGCGAGAACGTCCGGAAGCTCGTTGTTGGACATGAAAAGCGCGCCCGCGATCAGCGGCACGCCGCCGGCGATCCAGGCGCCAACGATCGAGCCGCCGATCGCGCGAAACGGAATCCGCCACGTCAACGGGAGCCGAACGGTGAGTCCGCCGTGGAATGCGCGGCGAGGCGACGCGGGCGCTCCGGCCACCAAGTCGGCAAGCGCGACCAGCGCTGCGCCTCCCGCCACGAACGCCCACCCCCCTGCGATCGAGATCGCGGCACCGATCGTCGCCAGCGGTGCCGCCACGGCCCCACGCCGAACGGGAGCCACAGCAAAGGCGCAGCCGATCGCGAAGGGCACGAGCGCGGCGATTCGGGCCGGGTTCCAGATGTTCATCAATGCGCCCGCGCCGAGCAGCGCTGCGGCCAGAAGGAGCAGAACCGGAGCGAGCGCCGCCGCGATTCCAAGCGCTTGCGCGCGCCGGTGCGCGACGTGTCCCGCAGGCAAGCTCCGAAGCCAGCCCGCGGCACCGGCCGTGACGCGCGGCACCGCCCACGCCGCGACACCGATCGCGAGGGCGGTGGTCGCGAGGACCGCGCGCGCATCCGGTCTCCCCGACGCGGCGAGCGCCGCGGCTGCCGCCATGGTCGCGCCGGGATACTGGCTGAGCCCCACCGCGACGACGAAGGCTCCCACGATCGGGACCGAGGCGCGGACCGCGAGGCGCGTGCCGGAGGCGGAGTGGAACCGCAGCAGGGCGGGTAGCGAATTCATCGGTTCGACGCGAGCACCACGGAACGGGAGGCGAGTGTCTGGTGCTCGAGCACCACGACCCGCGCGCGGACCGATGGCGAGAGCGCCGCGAGCTGTTCTTCGTCGGTCACCGCGAACACCCGAGCGTCCTGGGCGAAGTGTCGCTCGAGCACGGCGAGGTCGGAGGATTCTTTCGCGTACACGCCGTTCGAATAGAACGCGAACGCCTCCGGGAGGTTTCCGACGTCGAACGCCACGACCTCGTGCCCCGCCGCGCGGGAGGCCGCGGTCGCGGCGGCGAGCTTCAGAGAGAACGAGCGCGCCGACTTCATCGGATCGAGCGCCGGGAAGACGAGCGTCGCGGTCACGACGTACGCGAGCGCCGTGCCGGCGATGGTCGCGGTCGCGGCCCGGCGCATCCGTCCCGACGACGCGAGCACGATGGCCGCGATTCCCATCGCGACGAGGATCACGGCCGGTGCAAGCGCGACCTTCACCGGGATGACGCCGCTTCGCGAGGCGTACACGGGCAGCGCAAGGCCGGCCAAAACGACGATTCCCTGGATCAGCACGTGGGGTGCCAGCGCCAGCGCGCGCGGGATCGCCTTCGTTCCCGCCTCGAGCGCCGTCACCGCGCGGCCGACCAGGATCGCGAACGCGGGATACGCGGGGAGCACGTAGAGGTCGCGCTTTTCGACGGGGATGGAAAAGAACACGACGACCGCCACCGCCCACACGACGAGAAATCGCGGGCCGGGGCGCCGCTCGCGCCAGGCGAGCACGACCGCCGCCGGAACGAGCCCGCTCCACGGCACGAGCTGCACCGGCAGGACCGTCGCGTAATACCAGAACGGCTGCTTGTGGTGCATGCCGTGGACGGCGCGGTCGATGACGTGCTCCCGCACCGCGCCCCAGACCGAATACGGTCCGTCGTTCGCCCACGCGACGAATCCGATCCACGCGGCGAGAATGGCGATGAAGACCAGCGGTCCCGACACGGGCGCGAATCGCCGCCAGGCCGAAAGATTGCGGTCGGCCGCGAGCGTGACGAGGGCGATCAACAGGGGGACGAGCAACCCGACCGGGCCCTTCGTCAGCGTCGCGAAGGCGGCGGCGATCCAGAACGCGATCCCGGCCGGACGAGGGGCGGCGTCGCCCGCGCGGAACGCTTCGAACTGGGTCAGCGCGGCGAGGATCAGGAAACAGAGCAGCGCGTCGGTCTGCGCGGAGCGTCCCTTGTCCCAGACGAGATAGGTCGTGATGAAGACGGCGCCGGCCAGCTCCCCGGTCGCTTGGCCGTAGAAGCGCCGCGCGAGCCGCATCGTCAACGCGACGGACGCGAGGATCGCGAGGATCGACGGCAGCCGCGCGGTGAGCGAGCCCACGTGTCCGAACGGCAGCGAGCAGAGAGCGATCAGCCAGAAGAACATCGGCGGCTTGTGCGTCGTGACCACGCCGTTGACGTGGGGGACCGACCAGTGCCCGTCGACGACCATCTCGCGCGCCCCTTCCGCGAAGTACGGCTCGTCGGGCGCCCAGAGGTCGTATCCCCAGACGTTCCAGAGGAGAAGGACCGCCGCCAGCGTCAGGATGCGCACGGCGCGCATCTTGCGGGCAGTCGGAAGATCATTGCAAGGGAGTCGGTGCGATCTCGCGGAACGGCACGTCGAGAATGGGATATTCGGTCCAGTCCTTGTAGTCGAAGTGCCACCACTCCCACGGGTAGACGAAGAAGCCTTGGAGCTCCATCGCGTTGCGCAGGACGTCCCGGTGCGCCCGGGCCTTTTCGCCGCCTCCCGGCCAGGTCACGTAGGAGCGCTTGGACATCTCGTCGTAGGCTCCGCCCATGTCGACCTCGCGGCCGGTCGCGAGGTCGTACAGCGTCAGATCGACGGCGCAGCCGCGGTTGTGCTTCGACCCCTTGCTCGGATCGGCGACGAAGATCCGCTTCTTTTCCGGCGTGGCGTCCCAGAACGCCTTCGTCACGGCCCAGGGGCGGTAACCGTCGAACACGAGGAGCCCGTAGCCGTCCTTCCGCAGCGTCCGGTGGACGCGCACCAGCGCCTCGGCGGCCGGCCGCTCCAGGAACGCGCGGGCCTCGGCGTAGACCGGGCGGTGGACGAAGTTGTCGGCCGTCGCATAGCGGATGTCGAGACGGATCGTCGGATCGAGCGACGTCAGCTCGACCAGATCCGCCGGACGAAAGATTCCGTTCTCGACCGGAGGACCGCCGGCCGCGCGCACGAGCGAGGCGATCGCGACGAGCACGACGGACGCGGCGAGCGCCTTCACCGTCAGATGCGCTCGAGCGCCGACCCCAAGGCGTCGACGAGGTCCTCGGCGTCCTCGAGGCCGACGGACAGCCGCACGAGCCCGTCGGTGATGCCGACGCGCTTGCGCTCGGCCTCGTCGACGTCGGCGTGGGTCATCGTGACGGGATGGGTCACGAGCGACTCGACCGACCCGAGGTTCTCCGCGAGGCTCCACAGCGTGACGGAATCCATGAGCTTCTTGCCCGCGGGCAGGCCGCCTTTGACCTCGAACCAGACCATCGCGCCGAACCCCGTCGCCTGGCGCCGGGCGAGATCGTGCTGGGGGAACGAGGGAAGCCCCGGATAGCACACCTTCGACACCTTGGGATGCGCCTCGAGGAATCGGGCGACCGCCATGGCGTTCGACGACTGCCGCTCCATGCGGACCGAAAGCGTCTTGCAGCCTTGCAGCGTCAGCCAGGCGACCTGCGGGGACATGATCACGCCGGTCGCGTTCTGGATGAACTTCACCGCGTCGTGCTGCGCCTGCGTGCGGGACACCACGGCGCCGCCGACGGTCGCGTTGTGCCCGTCCATGTACTTGGTCGTGCTGTGGATCGAAAGGTCGGCGCCGAGCTCCAGCGGCCGCTGGTAGTACGGCGTGAGAAAAGTGTTGTCGACCGCATGCGGGATCCCGCGCTCGCGGGCGATCTCGGAGACCGCCTTGATGTCGGTCAGCTTCAGCGTCGGGTTGGCCGGTGTCTCCGTCAGGATCAGCTTCGTGTTCTCGCGAACGCTCTTGCGTACGTCGGCGGGGCTCGCGGTGTCGGCGAAGGTGAAGGCCACGCCGAACCGGCCGAGCACCTTGGTGCACAGCCGGTACGTTCCGCCGTAGGCCACGTCCGACACGACCGCATGATCGCCGGCGTTCAGGAACGAAAGCATCACGGCCTGGATCGCGGCCATGCCGGTCGAGAAGCAGCACGCGTCGATGCCGCCTTCGAGATCCGCGAGCTTCCGCTCGAGGGCGCGCACGGTGGGGTTTCCCGAGCGGCTGTACGAGAAGCCCTTCGACAGATACTCGTCGACGGACGGCTGGATGTAGGTCGTCGTCTGATAGATCGGCGTCAGGATCGAGCCGGTGGCCGGATCCGGCGTGACGCCGGCGTGAATCTGCCGGGTGGTGAATCGCATGCGGTCTCCCCTCGATTCGCTCGAGCGTGAGCCGCAATGATAGCCGCTACCGGTCCAGGATCTTCTCGATCTCCTCGAGCGCCCGCGGGTCGTTCGACTGGCCGAGCCAGAACAGCGCCCGCCTCGTGGTCTCGGGGTCGCGCTTCGACCGGACGACCCGCAGCAGCCAGTCCGTTCCGTCGTCGAGCTGCGAGAGCGCGAAGACCGCCTGCTCGCGCACGTGATCGTTCGGCTCCTCCGCGAGCCGGCCGACGATCCAGGCGCCGGTGCCCTCCGCATGGGCTTGCGACAGCGAGAACAGCGCGTGCGAGCGGACCTCGGGGTCGCGATCCTCGACGGCCACGCGCTTGATCCGGCCGGGCGCTTCGGGGACCGGGCTCTGGCTCAGCGCGAACACGGCGTGCTTCCTCAATTCCTCCGAAGGCTCGGAGGTGAGAATGCGATCGAGCAGCCGGAACCCCGCTTCGCCCCGCGCTTGTCCGGCCCAGAAGACCGCCTTTTGCCGCGAATCGACGGACAGCGAGCGATCGAGTGCTCGTTTTTCGATCATCGCGTCGGCGCGTGCGTCCCGATGAAAGGCGACGGCGACGAGCGCGGCGTCTTCGACGCGCTCTGCGCCTGCGCTCGCATCGAGGATCTTCGCCAGGACGTCGAGGCTCTTGTCCGGCTCGACGGCCCCGAGCCAGACGAGCGACAGGCCCCCGCCGTCCAGCGGGCAGGTGGGGGAGAGCACCTTCACGCGCTCCGCGGTCCCTCGTTTCATCTCGACGAAGACGTAGATGTCGCTCGACGTTCCGTGGCGCCCGTCGTCGCCCGTGCCCCACGACGTCTCGCGCTCCGAAAGGGAGCAGCCGCGGCCCTTGACGCTGTTCGTGAAGCAGCAGACGTCCTGCGCTTTCGGGACGGCGGGCACGCTCCAGCCGACCCAGGCGATCGAGCGGCCCTTCGAAGCTTGGTCGAGCGCAGCGGAAGGCGCGAGGTCCGACCGCAGCTCCACGTTCGTGTTCGTGAACGTGGCAGGTGCTTGGGCCGCGACGGGAGCCGTGACGAAGACGGCGCCGACGGCAAGGATTCCCCAGCTCACGGCTTTTCCCCGAGGACGTCGAGAATGACGCGCAGGGCTTCGGGGTCGTCCATCAACGTGAGCTGTTGAATGAGAACTTTCTTCATGGCCGGATTCTTTTCGGCGTGGAACAGCTCGAGCAGGATCTTCGCGTCGCCGTGGACCATCAACGATTGGGCGACGGTGCGCTTGTCGTCCTCGCCCGGAAACGCGTCGTAAAGCCGGCGGAGCGCGCGCCCGGCCTCGTCTCCGCCGGCGATACCGATCCCCTCGATCGCCTTTCTTCGCGTCCGGTCGTCCCCGCTCTCTCGCGCCGCCTTCGTGAGCATCTCGACGTCTCCGGCGATACCGAACGCCTCGAGGAGCTTCGCGCGGAGGTCCGGATCCTTCTCGGACGACCAGAGCTTCCTCAGCGCCGGCAGCTCGCCGTTCGCGCCCAGCGCCTCGATGGCCTTCGCGCGGATGCGTGGATCGGGGTCGGTCGACGCGAGGCCGGCCAGCTCGCCCTCGCTGCCGGCCACGAGGAACGCCTCGACGACGGCATTCCGGACCTCGGGCGGAGCGGAGGTGTCGCGCGCGATCGTCTTCAGGGCCTCGATGTCGGCGGGATCTCCCGCGATGCCCAGCGTCTTCACCGCCTCGCATCGCAGCGACACCGGCTCGCCCGTCTTCGCGGTGCGGACGAGGATCTCCCGCGCACGAGGGGAATCGCTCTGCGACAGGACGAACAGCGCCCGCTGCTTGATGCGCGGCGACGAATCGCCGGCGAGGAGCCTCTGAAGCACCGGGACGGCCTTGTCCGGCTCGACCTGCATCAGGCCGTCCAGGGCGTACAGCTTCAGGTCTTCGTCGGGGGCTTCCGCCGGGTCGTGCGCGCGTTTGCCGTCGCGAATCTCGAGCTCGAGGGCCTTCGCGTCGTCGATCCAGACGCTCTTCGGGTACGCCGACATCAGCTCGCGCAGGCTGTCGAGAGATTCCTTCTTCAGCTTCCGCTTCCAGTCGGCATAGGCTTTCCAGTACAGCGCGGCATCGGCCTCGTCCGTGTGCTTTCCGGCGAGCTTGGAAAAGACGCGCGACGCCTCGTCCCAGTCCTTGGCGTCGAGGGCGCGCTGGCCTTCCCGGTACGCGTCGCTGCGCGCCGGCTTGTCGCCGGCCTGCGCGGAGAAGCCACAGGCGAGCACCGCGAGGACGATCGGAACGATCAGGCGACGGATCATGAGGACCTCTTGAGGTTGTTGCGGGCGATGCGGACCTTGAAGAGGAGGTCGTCGCTCTCGCCCTTGGCCAGGAGCCGTTGGGGGTCGGACGCGCTCGATGCGTTGGCCAGCTCCGTCAGCACGCCCTCGAGATCGGTCAGCACCGCGGCGACGCGACGCTCGCCCGAGCGCTCGGCCGCCCGCCGGTACAAGCGGTTCGCGCCGAGCAGGGTCCCTGCTGCGGCCCGTTCGTCGTCGAGCGACGGCCGGCCGTTCCGGACCTCGAGCAAGAGCCGCTGGGACGCGTCGAGGTGGTCGACGAGCGCCGCCGCGAGCACGCGCTCGCGCGCTTCCGGAGGGAGACCCTTGAGCCCGGCCACGACCTCGCTTTCCGACTGCGGCGTGTGCGCGAGCCGCCCCGCCAGGAACGCCGCCGCGGCGATGATCGCCACCGCGGACGCGAGCGCCGCGAAGCGCGGCCAGCCGATCGCACGCCACCCGCGCCGTTGCGCCGGCGCCAGCTCGGGCTCGACGCGCGCCCACATGCGGGCTTCGAGACCCGGCCTCGGCTCCGGAGGCGTGAGCGCATCGAGCGCGGCGAGATCGCGGCGCAGCCGCTCGAAGCGGAGCGCGAGCTCGGGGTCGGCCGCCAGCTCGCGCGTGAGCTTGCGGGCGTCGTCGTGCTCGCCGTAGAGGTGAAAGATCAGCTCGTCGTCAGACCGGCTCATTGCGTGCGGTCTCCATGTGCGGCGAGAGCGCCGCGCGAAGCTTGTGCACGGCGCGGAAGACGGCTTGCTTGGCCGCGCTTTCCCCCGCGCCCAGCACCCCGGCGATCTCGGCGATCGAGCATCCCTCGAAGTGCCGCAGCAGGATGGCCGTGCGCTCGGCTTCGGGAAGTCCGGAGATGACCTTCCGGGCGTGATCGACGAGGTTCCGCCACTCGGCCGTCTCGTGCGGATCGGCGCCGGTCGACCGCGCGGTCATCTGACCGGTGAAGTCCTCGGGGAGCGCCGCCGAGAACGGCTCGCGACGCTTGCGCTCGCGCTTCTGATCGATCGCGGCATTGATTGCGATGCGATAGAGCCAGGTCGACAGCTGCGCCTGCTCGTCGAACCGGTCGAGCGCCCGCCAGGCCCGGAGGAACGCCTCCTGGACGGCATCCTCGGCGGAGGCGGGGTCCCCGAGGATCCGGTAGACCGCCCGCCAGAGAGGCTGCGAGTAGGTCTCGACGATCCGGCGAAAAGCCGCGGCGTCTCCGCGCCGGGCGCGGCGGATCCATTCGAGCTCCGTCACGTCCATCCACGAAGATTAGACGCCCGCCGGGACGGTCCGGTTAGGGCGGTTTCGACTAGAGTGCGCCTCGATGATGCGGGCCAACCTCCTGCTCGTGGCGGCGTGTCTTGCGATTTCCCCGGGCTTCGCCGAAGGCCGCGCCATGGAGCTGACGCCGATGCTGGGCTTCCGGAACGGGGCCAGCTTCGACTCCGACGCCGCGGGCTCCGGCGGGACGTCCGCGAGCGCAACGGGCACGATCGGGCTCGACTTCGATCTGCTCGTTCAGCCGGAAGGGTGGTTCGAGGCGTTCGTCGATCACCAATCGCTCCACTTCAGCGGCGATACGGGAAGCGGAAATTTCGATCTCGCCGCCGACTACGTCCAGTTCGGGGGACGCTACGAGCCGTACAGCGACCACGCGCACGGGTTCGTCGCCGCCTCGCTCGGGCTCACACGATTCGGCGCGAATCCCGGCGACGTCGCTCATCCCATCGCGTTCTCCGGATCGCTCGGAGGAGGGATGAAGATTCCCATCGGGAAGCGCGTCGCGCTCCGCCTCGAGGCGCGAGGCTACGGGACGTTCTCGGATGCGGCGGTTTCGGTCAATTGCGGCCCGGGCTGCGTCGTCCGGTTTTCGGGGAGCGGCTGGTACCAGCTCGCCGCGCGCGCGGGGATTTCGATCCGGCTGTAGCCGGGCCGGTCTCGAGATGCTTTCGCGCGAGCGTCTTCGGCGCGCGCGCGAGCCACGCCTCGAGGAGAAGCTCCTCGAGATCGGGCACGCTGATCTTTCCGAGGCGCACGAGCACCGCCGGGTAGCCGTCGAAGTGCGGCGTCGTGAAGAGCGCCACGGGCTGCGCGGCGAGCCGCGCTTCCTTCGCCACGAGGGACTCGACGCGAACCGCCAGCACGGCGCCGCGAGGCGCCTGCGCGCCGAGAGCGCGCAGGTCGCTCGGACGCAGGGGCCGCTCCCAGGCGAACATCTTGTCGCGAACCGACCAGACCACGGTCTCACTCGCCGTTTCTTTCGTATCGGGGAGTGCCGCCGCCAAGCGATGGACGTCTTTCCAGGTCGCCATGAGGCCCCATGCTACCGGAGTTACGGGCACCCGCCGGCCAGGCTCTGCGGAAGATCGCACCAGGCGAGGCCCGTGGCTTCCGGCCGCTCGAACCCGTTCGACGACTTGCCGTACGACCCCTCGTAAGTCGCCGTGACGCCGACGACGATCCAGTAGACGCTGTCGGGCCCGGGGTTGAACGTCGCGGACGCGTTGTCTCCGAGCGCGCACGCGCGGCCGGTGTACTCGTAGGTCGAAACGCCGGAGAGCGGGCCGTACACGATGTCGTAGTCCATCGCGAAGCAAGAGACGCCGTGGCTCACGGTGATGTCGCCCGTCCCGGGGTCGAAGCGCGTGACGCGCATCGGCTCGACCGCCGAGGCCTCGCCGGGCGCGTCGGCGGCGGTGCCGACGAGAACGGCCCAATCCTGCGCGGCGTCGTGAGGCGGCAATCCCAGAGGCTGGACACCGCCGCCCGTCACGCTCGCGACCGTCCCGGCCTGAAGGGCGCCTCCGAGGATCGGATCGAACCATCGGACGTCGAAGGACCCCGACGCTGCCGTGAGATCGAGGCTCGCGGCGCCGCCTGCGGTCAGGTAAGCGAGATAGATCCGGCCTGGGCTTGCGAGGACGTACCCGGCCGCCCCCGACAGCAAGCCGTCGGCGGGCTCCATGCTGGAGCAGGGAACGTTCGCCTCGATGAACTTCCGCGCGCTCGCGACCGTCCGGTAGAAATCTTCCTTGAGATGGAAATCGTCGAAGCTGAGATCGCCGGTCTGGAAGAACTCGCAGCCGCCCGCGCCCGCAAGGTACGACCCCCACACGTCCCACACGCGGAACTGGTCGAGAAGGGTGTTCGACGAGTGCGGCTCGTCGAGGCTGACGACCCAGTCGTGGCCGCTGGCGCGGGACTGATCGCGCCAGTGGAGGACCTTGTCGTGCACCGCCGGAGACTGCGCCCACTGGATCTCGGGGCCGGTCAGGCTCTCCCACCCGAGCATCGGCCCGTAGATGCTGTCGTCGGTCGAGGGGCCGTTGTGAACGGTGATGTTGTCCTTGTAGTACGTCAAGCGCCGGAGGTAGTCGGCGGCATCCTTCCGCTGCTGGGTCGTGTTGCCGGTCGCGTAACCGCCCGCGTCGTTCCAGCCGTTCTCCTCGCCGATGTTCCACGTGACCGCGAGGTGGTGCCCGAACCGGGCGATCATCTCGCGGTAGTAGATCTTCCGGCTCGGCGCGAAGCCGCCCGCTTCACCGAGCTCCTTGACCTCGAAGTACGACTCGGTCTCCGTTTCCGTCAGCACGACGTGCAGCATCATGCCGAGCGTGTCCATGTGGGAGAACACGATGTCCCACTGATCGAGCTTCGAGCAGTCGTAGCTGTAATAGGCGTCGGGTCCCGTCCACGGCCACGACTTCTTCCCGTCGCCGTAGTTGTTCATCGTGATGAAGTACATCGAGTTGACGCCGAGACCGGACAGATAGTTCAGCGCCCCGATGATTCCCTTTCCGCGGCCGCCGGCCCACGTCGGATCGCCTTCGCGCCACTCGGCGACGTGGGTCGAGTAGTCGAGGTTGGGAGGCGTCCCGTCGAAGTCGTCGTACTCGAGGAACGTCTCGGGGATGTTCGATCCCGACTTGATGAACGGGCTGCCGTCCCGGAACCTCAGGTAGTGCCCGCCGACGTATTCGACCTTGCCCTTGCCGCGGAGGTCGACACCGTTCAGCGTCTCGAACTGCTCGGTGATGTCGAAGGTTCCCGCGTCGCCGTCGAACCAGCCCGCGCTCGTCCCGCCGGCCGGCTCCGCGGCGATCTTCTCACCCTGGACGAACGAGGCGACGTAGCTCCACGTCCCGACGGAGTCCGGACAGAACTTGACGCGCCAGCGATCGCCGGCGGTGGCCCCGGTCTCACCGGCGTTGCCGTCGGCGGCGTAGTAGCCCGGAACCACGTACGTCTGACCGTACGGGCCGGTGAACGTGACGTCGAGCCGGTAGTCGGTGAACGGATTCGGCGTCGCCGTCTCGGAAGACGGCGGTCCTTGGAACGTCACCGTCATCGTGTGCCAGCGCCGGAAGTCTCCGCTGATGTCCGCGCCGGCCGCCAGTCGCTGGGCGGCCATCGCGCAGGCCGTCGCCACGATCAGGCGAGGCAGGACTCTGCGCAGACGGCGATCCCCCCGGACGTGAAACCGCATGCTCCAATGTGCCTGGGGAACCGCGCGACGGCAAGTGGGGAAATCCCCACGGAGGGCGCAAGAATCCGGGACGGAGGTCCGTCCCGGATCGTTACTTCATCAAGAGATCGGCAACCGCGTCGGCGATGTTTTCCTCGCCCGCCACCGCGACATCCTTGTGCTGGCCCTTTTTCGATCCCGAGCCCGCTTCCTTGGACGCCTTCGCGGTCGATTCGGCCTTCGACAGGTTCGGGAGGTCGCCGACGTCGATCTGGCAGTTCCCGAAGCTGACCTGGAGCCCGCTGCTCGGCTGCGCCAGCTTGACCTCGAGCGAGCGCGCGCGGATGACGGTCTCGTCGGACACCTTGCCCGACAGCTCGACGGTGTCGGCTTCGACCTCGCCGGAGACCTCGCCGCTCGACGTGAGCTGGGCGACGCGCACCTTGCCCTTGACGGCGCCGGATGGGGTGACGCTCAGCGACGGAGCCGTGACCTGGCCCTTCAGCGTCCCGCTCAGCATGATCGGGCACTCCGACTTGATCGATCCGTCGAACTCGGTGCCGTCCTCGATGATCGTCTTCTTCACGTTCTCGGCCATACCGGATCTCTCCTTTTCTCTTCGCTTCAGCGCGCGATCTTGAGTCGAAGGGTGCAGCCGTGCTCGAACGCGAACTGCGTCTGATCCGGCGCCTGTTGAATGGAAGCCGACAACGCGCCGCCCTTGCCGACGACGACGCGGCGCGGGCCGACGATGCTCGGCGACTGTCCGCTCTCCTGGAACTGCCCCTGGACGAGGATGTCGCCGGCGCCGTGAATCTGGCAGCCGTCGAGCACGCCGTGCGGGCCGATCACCAGCCGCGCCCCCTGCTTGAGGTTGATCGAGCACTTCTCGAACCGGCTCTCGATCTCGACGAACGAGCCCTCGCCGAATTCCAGGGACGCGTTTCCGAGGACGTCGCCCTTTCCGAAGTAGCGCTTGTTGCGGTCGTGCTCGCCGCTGGCGGACATCGTGGCGGTTTGCGGAAGGGACGCGCCTTCGAGGCTGACCCCTTCGAGGATCGCCTTCGTGAAGTTCGCGCCGTCGGCGTAGGCGCCGTTCATGTCGGCGCCGATCAGGCACGCCGACGTGAAGTCCGCCTGCTCGAGGTTCGCGCGGACGAGCTGCGCGTGGGAGAAATCCGCTTCCTGGAAGTTCGCGCCGCCGAGATACGCCTCGCTGAGGTCCGCGCTCGTGAACTTCGCGCCGGTGGCGAGCACGCCCCCGAGGTTGGCGGAGTCGAGCTGCGCCGAGCTCAATCGAGCGCCGGAGAGGCGGCTCTTCTCCATCGAGACGCCCGAAAGGTTCGCGCGGCTCAAGTCGGCGCCCTGCAGGCTCGCACCGTCGAGCCGCGCGCCTTCAAGGTCGGCCTTCTGGAGGTTCGCCTCGTCGAGGATCGCACCCGCGAGGTGCGTCTCCCGCAGATCGGCGGCCGCGAGATCCGCCTTCCTCAGATCGCACTTCTCGAGGTTCGCGCCCCGCAGGTCGACGCGGCGCAACTTGGCTCCGGCCAGGCGGACGCCGCGCAGATCGAGGTTTCGAAGGTCGGCGCGCTCGAGCGACTCGCCGCGCGCGATCTTCTCCGAAAGCTTCTCTTTCGTGAAATCAGCCATGGGACCTCACCTCTTTGAGGAACGACTCGATATCGCGAATCCTCTGATCGAACGCCTCTTTCTGGAATTTCTCGACCAGCTCGATCTCGCCCATCTCGGCGAGCACCACCTCGATCTTGAGCGCCACCACCTGCCGGTTGAGCCGTGCGATGCGCTTCGCCGCGACGAGCGACGGATCGCTCCACTCGGCGTCGGCGCACTTTTCGTATTGCTCGTGCTCGGCCTTGAGCTGGACCAAGAGCTGGCGGATACGGTCGGCGTGATCGCCTCCGGCCGACCGCTCGACGTGCGTGCGGTGCTCGGCGAGCTTCGCGCAGATCCGCTCGCAGAGCCAGCTCGGGATGCCGGTCGTCGAGCTGAGATCGTCGGGCGAGGCCTGGAGCAGCGACTGGAGCGTCGTCAATCCGGCGCCGTAGAGCCGGTCGAACGTGACCTTTCCCACGTCCGGAACCTGCTTCAGCAACGAGTGGATGACGATGGCCTCGCGCTGGTGGCGCGCGCCGTCATCGGCCTGGAACGCCTGGGGAATGGCGCGGCAGAGCGCCTCGTACTTTTCGAGGACGACCTCGCGGGCGGCCGGCTCGATCGTCTTTCCCGTGCCGTCGCCCCCGCGAGACATCGCGTCGAGGAACTCCCGCATCGACGCCGCCTCGCCGGGCAGGCCGAGAGAGTCCGCCGCCTCGACGAGCGTTTGCATGACCGGACGGCAGACGTCGAGCCAATCCTTGCTCGCGGTGGCCGCACGCAGCTCGTACATGAAATTCCGGATGGGCATGGATTGCTGCCCGGCGATGTCCGTGAACAGGTCGAGGACCGCGGCCTTGTCGACCTCGGAGCTGCTGCCGTTGACGCCCTTGATCCCTCGCGACGCGGCTCCCGAGAAGATCGCGTCGAGCTCGGACAGATCGGTGGAGCCGTCACGGGGAACTGCAGCCACCGGCGAGCCGGCGGCGGGCTGAGCCGGCGTCGGCGCCGCGGCAGGCTTGGCCTCCGCGGGCTTGGCCGCAGGCGGCACGGCGGCGGTCGCGGGTTGTTTCTGTGCGGCGGGGCTCGGCCCGGGCGCCGGCACCGGCGGCTGCATGCCCGACACCGGGATGGACGCGCGAGGCGGAATCTTCGTGGTCTTGCTGCCTGAAGCTGCCGCAGAGTGACCGGGAGTTGTCGGATGGGGCTGCCGGCGGGGCAGCCGCGTCGGGCGCCCGGGGGTTGGGGGGGTCCCTTGGGCTGGCTTGTCCCAAAGCCGCAGAAA
>CAZYHZ010000026.1:0-55669 GCA_964647625.1 uncultured Acidobacteriota bacterium | reverse complement strand
CAAACCTGACCAAAACGTTTATCTTGGACAGCTCTGGGACAGTCCCCTTTTTCTTGCAAATTCATTTCCTTCCGTGTGATCTCCTCCATCGCACGTTCGCCGCATGCGGACTGTTCCGCGCGGCTCACTCCGCCCTCACTCGCCTGCAAAGGAATGAGCAGGCTCGTTCGCGAGGCCGCTTCCGGAGATCGCTCGAACGAAAATGAATTTGTAAGAAAAAGGGGACTGTCCCCTAATGCCGGAAGTGGCGGCGGCCGACGAGCACCATCGCGATGGCGCGCTCGTCGGCGGCGGCGACGACCTCGTCGTCGCGAATCGATCCGCCGGGCTGCACGACCGCGGTGATTCCGGCCTCCGCCGCGACGTCGAGACCGTCGCGGAAGGGGAAGAACGCGTCGGAGGCCATGGCTGCGCCGTGAAGCGGGACGCGCGCCTTCTGAATCGCGAATCGCGCGGAATCGACACGGCTCATCTGGCCCGCCCCGATTCCCAAGGTCGACGTCGCGTTCGCGTACACGATCGCGTTCGATTTCACGTGGCGCACCACGGTCCACGCGAACTGTAGGGCCTTCCACTCGTCGCCGCTCGGAGCCCGCTTCGTCGCGACGCGGCCCTCGCGCACCGACGGATCCGGGCCGTCCCAGTCCTGTGCCAATAGCCCTCCCTGGACCCGGCGAAGATCGAGCCCTTCCCGCCGGTACCCGGCCAGCGGACCGAGCGCGAGCAGCCGGAGATTCTTCTTCTTCGCGAGCACCGTGCGCGCGTCGTCGGTGAACGACGGCGCCAGTACGCCCTCGTAGAACGCCTCTGCGATCGCGGCGGCCGTGGCCGCATCGACCGGCTCGGTGCACGCGATGACGCCGCCGAAGGCGCTGACCGGATCACACGCGAGAGCGCGGCCGAACGCGTCCGCGAGAGCCGCCCCGGCGCCCGCGCCGCACGGGTTTCCATGCTTGACGATGACGCACGCGTTTCGCCCGAGGTCGGCGGCCAGGGACAACGCCGCGTCGAAGTCGAGGATGTTGTTGAACGAGAGGGGCTTCCCCTGGAGCTGCGCGGCCGTCGCGACGCTTCCGCCCGAAGCCTCCGGATCGCGGTAGAACGCGGCGTGCTGGTGAGGGTTCTCGCCGTAGACGAGATCGCCGATCTTCGGAAACGAGAGCGCGAGGGCGGCGGGAAGCGCCCCGTCCGGAGCCGTGCTCGATGCGCGGTCCAGATACGAGGCCACCGCCGCGTCGTACACGGCAGTGTGCGCGAACGCCTTCGCGGCGAGCCTCATGCGTAGCTCCGCCGAAAGCCCGCCGGTCGATCGCAGCTCGGCGAGCACGGCCGGATAATCGGACGTGTCGACCAGCACGCCGACGTGATGAAAATTCTTGGCCGCGCCGCGGACCATCGAGGGCCCCCCGACGTCGATCATCTCGACGACGGAGTCCAAAGGCTTCGACGGATCGGCCGCCGTCCGTGCGAACGGATACAGGTTGACCACGACGAGATCGATGGGTGCGATCCCGTGCTTCTCGAGATCCGCCATGTGCTGCGGGTTCGCGCGGACCGCGAGGATCCCGGCGTGGATCTTCGGATGCAGCGTCTTCACCCGGCCGTCGAGCATCTCGGGGAAGCCGGTCTGATCGGCGACGCGCACCACGGGAAGCCCGGCCTCCTCGAGGAGCTTGGCCGTTCCGCCGGTGGACAGAAGCTCGATGCCGAGCCCGTAGAGCTCACGAGCGAAGGGGACGAGGCCCTCCTTGTCGTGAACGCTGATCAACGCGCGGCGGACGGTCTGGGTCATCTCTTGGCTCCCGCGTAGGGCGTGCCGTGGAGATCGCCGTGGCAATCACGCCATGCAGCGAGCCACGCCTGGACGATGTCGGTGACGGAGCGCGAATAGGACAGCGACGCGACCGCGAACGGGACCGAGCGGTCGTCGAATGCCGTCGGGTCGTCGTGCCCCGCGGCCTCGGCGTACGCCCGAGCGAGGTTCGCGTCCTCGGCGTGCGCCCGGTCGATGATCGACCGCGTGAACGCCTTGAAGTCGTCGCGGGCGAGCGTCGGACTGTCGTGCCCGTAGAACACGAGGGGAAACCTCGGACGCCTGGATTCGCAGAACGCAGCGAAGTCGGCGTAGCGGCCTACTCCCGAGGCACCCGAGGCCGCCGGCGGAAAGCCGGCGTCCGCGACGAAATGGGCCAGCTCGCCGAAACGCCGCGCGACGTCGCGGAAGGGCACGTGCGTCGAGGTGCTCAGGACGAGCTGATGCGCCGCCTCGTCGACCGAATCGGGGAGGCTGCCGCCTTCCGACGGCGGCCGGTGCGACAGCGCGTCTTCCTCGATCATGGGCTCGAGCATTCCGCGACGGAGGTCATCCCGGCGCTTCTCGAGGACCGATCGCAGCGTCGGCGGCATCAGCTTGACGGCGTCGTCGACCATCTCGACCCGCGTCGCCGCGGTCCAGCAGAAAGCCGGCGCCGCGAGGCCGGCGGCGAGCAGCAGACAAGCGACCGGGCGGAGCGCGCGCATGCGCCCCGCATCGTACATCGTGGTGCTAGTTGTGCGGGGCGGGGGGCTTCGCCGCCGGCGGCTTCGCCGGGGTCTTCTGCATCTGGAGAAGCGGCAGACCCATCGACCCGCCCTGCTCCTGATAAATCTGAAGCTTCGCCGCGAGCAGGTGCTCGTTGTTGATCACCTGCGGGTTCTTCTTCGGATCGGCGAGCGTGGGATCGAGGACGAGCGCCCGGCGGTATTCCTCGACGGCCGCGTCGTAATCCTTCCCTGCGTCGTAAACGGAGCCGAGGCTGTAATGCGCCATTGCGTTTCCGGCGTCGAGATCGATGGTCTTCTTGAACGCCGAGGCGGCAGGGCCGAGCGAGCCGGCGGCACGGCGGATCGTTCCGAGGTTGAGCCAGAGCGTCGCGTCGTGGGGATTCAGGTGCACGGCGTACTCCTGGAACTGCGCACCGATGCGCGGCATCCCGCGTTTGGTCAGGTACGAGGCGAAGTCGTTCACCTGCGCCGGCGTCGCATGGCCCGCGGCGATCCGGTCCAGGTACGCCGTCGCCGTCGGCTCGCTCCCGATCGCCGTTTGTCTCAAGTGCTCGATGGTCTTCTTGAGCGCGGAATCCGGCACCGGCGGAGGGGGCGGGGGCGGGGGCGGCGGGGTCTTCGCGGCCGCCGCAGTCGCCTTCGCATCGGCGGGAGCGGGCGAGGGTTCGGGCTTCGGGCTCGCGTTGAGACCGGCGTCCGCATCGGCGGCGGGAGCCGCCGCGTCCACCTTGGTCTTTTGATCCGGCGTCGGCTGGGGTGTGGGCTGGGGGGCCGGGGACGGCGGCGGGGCAGAGGGCTCTTGAGCACCCGCGAGAGAGATGACGCCGGCGAGAGCGATCGCGGCCATGGCCGGGAGAACAGGGCGACTCTTCATTTCGGAACTCCAGCGGGCTCGGCGGCCTAGCGGCCGGGGCGGGCCTTCACGGTCACTTTTCGATCCACCACGATGACGCGAAGCTCCACCTTATCGCACCCGGTTTTCTCGCGCAGCTTCGTGGTCTGGGCGCCGATGCCCTTCATGAAGCTGTCGAACGAAAGCTTGCCCGTTTCGCCCGATTTCTTGCGGGCCTCGAGCAGCTGTTCGTGCAGGAGCTTGAGGTGTCCGCGATCGATCGCGGGGTCCGCGACGGTGAGCCGGGCGATGAGCTGCTCGCCCTTCCCCGCCCGATCGGCGACGGCGGGAGCGGGCCGGTCGCCCTCCTCCAGCGCGCGCAGCGTCTTCGCCCACAGCTCCGACAGGCTGTTGAAGCGGCTGACGAGAGAGTTGAAGTGGAACCGCGGTGCGTACTTGCGAATGGGAGTCTTCGAGTGCCGCCGGATGATCTTCTCGATCTCGCTTCGAAGCTCGAAGGGCTGCTTCGGGATCGACCCGGCGAAGAACATGTCGTACTGGATCTTGAGCTGGCGGATGCCGGTTTCGAGACGGACGAGATCGGCCTCGAACTCCGTCGAAACCACATCCTGCACGTTACGCCCGCCCTCTATAATGTGCGCTTTCTTCCCGGTCGTTTGGTGCAGCGCAAAGTATAGGTTTGGGCTGTGGCAAACGCAATTTGGAGCCCATGGACCGCGACGCTCTGCGCAAGACGCTCCCGGCCGTGGGCCGCGTACTCGAGGACGAGTCGGTCGCCGCGCTCATCGCCCGGTACGGACGCGCGCTGGTTACGAATCTGATACGAGACGAGATCGAACGGTCGCGCGAGCGGCTGGGCGACCCCGGCGGGTCGTCCCGCGTGCCGTCAACGGAGGAGATCGCAGATCGCATCGAGCGGCGCGCCGCGGCCCTGCTGAGGCCGGCGCCGCAGGCGGTCATCAACGCGACGGGCGTCGTCGCGCACACGAACCTCGGCCGGTCGATCCTGTCTCCTGCCGCCGCCGCGCGCGTCGCGGATGCGGCGACGTCGTACCTCGACCTCGAGCTTACGCTGACTTCGGGGAAACGCGGCGACCGGATGTCGCATCTCGATCCTCTTCTTCGCAGCTTGTTTCCCGGCCACAGCGCGTTCGCCGTCAACAACAACGCCGCCGCGATCTTCCTCGCCCTCCGCGCGCTCGGGAAGGGCCGCGAGGTCGTCGTCTCGCGCGGCGAGCTGGTCGAGATCGGCGGCTCGTTCCGGATCCCCGACATCCTCGCGGCCTCCGGCGCCAAGATGGTCGAGGTCGGGACCACGAACCGAACGCGCCTGGCCGACTACGACGCCGCGATCGGACCGAAGACCGCGCTGCTCCTCAAGGTGCACACGAGCAACTTCAAGATCGTCGGCTTCACCGAGGAGGCAAGCGTCGCCGAGCTGTCGGATCTTTCGCGCGCGAAAGGGATTCCTCTCGTGGTCGACTGGGGAAGCGGCGACCTCATCGATCTGTCCGCGGCCGGGATCCACGACGAGGTCCCGGTGGGAAGGCTGCTCGACCAAGGCGCCGACCTCGTCACCTTCAGCGGCGACAAGCTGCTCGGCGGCCCGCAGGCGGGGATCGCGGTCGGCCGCGACGAGTTGATCAAGAAGCTGCGCCGCGACCCGCTGGCCCGAATCCTCCGCCTCGATCGCCTGCAGATCGCGGCATTGCGCGAGACACTGGCCGCCTACGTCACCGGGAGGGCGTCGGTCGAGGTCCCCACGCTTCGCATGCTGTCGCTGTCATCGGAAGAGATCGGCCTCCGCGCAGGCGCTCTCGGCAAAGAGATCGAACGGCTCGCGCCGTCACTCGCGTGGAGCCTCGTCCCCGGCGTCTCGCGCCCCGGCGGAGGATCGTCGCCCGCGGGCGAGATCCCGACGACGCTCCTTGCGATCGACGATGCGGCGGGAGATGCGGGGCGCCTCGAAGAGCGACTGCGGAAAGGCGACCCACCGGTTGTCGCACGCGTGCACGAAGGCAAGCTCTTGCTCGATCTCCGAACGGTGCTCCCCGAGCAGGACGCGGCGCTCGCGAAGGCCCTCGCCGACGCCGTAGCGAAGGGCAGACGCTAGACGTTGAACCGGAAGTTGACGACGTCGCCGTCCTTCATGACGTATTCCTTCCCTTCGAGCCGCAGCGTTCCCTTGTCGCGGCACGCCGCCCAGCTTCCCGCGGCGACGAGATCGTCGTAGGCGCACAGCTCGGCGCGGATGAAGCCCTTCTCGATGTCGCTGTGGATCGCGCCCGCCGCCTGCCGCGCGACCGTGCCCCGGCGGATCGTCCACGCGCGGCACTCGTCCTCGCCCGCGGTGAAGAACGAGATGCTGCCGAGCAGGTGGTACGACGCACGGATCATCCGGTCGAGGGCGGGGGAGCCGATCCCGAGCTCCGCGCGGAACGCATCGGCGTCGGCGCGGTCGAGCTGCGCGATTTCGGCTTCGATCTTCGCCGACAGCGCCACGACCTCGGTGTTCGGGCGCGCGGCGAACTCCGACAATCCGAACGCCGCCGCGCCGTCGTCGAGCTTGCGTGCGTCGGCCTCGTCGGCGTTGACGACGAGAAGCAGCGGCTTGAGCGACAGGAACGTGAACCCGCGCAGCCGCCGCAGCTCCTCCTCGGAGAACTCGAGGTTGCGGAGCGGCACTTCCTTCTCGAGCGCCGCCAGGCACCGCCTCAGCGTGTCGAGGTCTTTCTTGTCCTCTTCCTTGTTCGTCTTCTTGACCGACAGCTCGAGCTTCTGAAGGCGCTTCTCGGCGATCGTGTGATCGGCGAGGATCAGCTCGGTCTCCATGGTCGAAGCATCGCGCGCCGCATCGATCGAGCCCTCGACGTGGGCGACCGACTCGTCGCGGAACGCCCGCACCACGTGCGCCAGCGCATCGACCGTCCGCAGCTGATCGAGCGGGAGCGCCTCGGCCGCCTCGCCCTTCTCGATCGCCGCGAGGTCCATGTATTCGACCGTCGCCGGCGTCGTCTTCTTGGGCTTGTGCATGTCGCTCAATCGGTCGAGCCTTTGGTCGGGC
The DNA here is from genome assembly GCA_964647625.1 of uncultured Acidobacteriota bacterium. Classification (GTDB taxonomy): domain Bacteria; phylum Acidobacteriota; class Polarisedimenticolia; order Polarisedimenticolales; family DASRJG01; genus DASRJG01. The sequence continues at coordinate 49,208 of CAZYHZ010000026.1, read as the reverse complement.
ACCTTGGCGATCCCTAATTGGACTGTGTCGCGCCCGCCCGCCGCCGCGGCCGTCGCGCCGGTGAGGAGGCTGAACAGCGAAGACTTGCCGGTCTGCGGAAATCCGAAGAGTCCGATGCGCATGAACGCTCCCGAAAAGGAAACGATGGTAGCAACAGGCGCCGCTTGTTAGAGTGCCGGGAGGGTCGGGGCGTGGCGCAGCCCGGTAGCGCGCCTGCTTTGGGAGCAGGTGGTCGGGGGTTCAAATCCCTCCGCCCCGACCAGTCGGAACACTAATGACTGAAATTCGCTATGAGATCGTCCTGTACTGAAGCGACGAAGATGAACGCTACTTAGCTGAAGTCCCGGAACTGTCTGGCTGCATGGCGGATGGAGAGACTTACGAGCGAGCGCTCGAGGTCGCAGAAGTCGTCATCGGGCAATGGATCGACACGGCGAAAGAACTCGGGAGACCCATCCCGAGACCCCGACCGCGCAAGACGGCCACCTCCTGACGCCAGGAGCCCCGTGCTATGTTGAGGCGCCTCCTCGGGAATCGCGCGTGTAGCTCAGCCTGGATAGAGCACTAGCCTCCGGAGCTAGGTGTCGCAGGTTCAAATCCTGCCACGCGCACCAGCCATTCTTGCCACCGCCCGACCCTTCCGCTAAAGTCCGGACGGCGGATGGCCGAGGCTCTTTATTCCTTGTGGATGGGCGCCTGTAGCTCAGGTGGATAGAGCAACGGCCTTCTAAGCCGTGGGTCGGGGGTTCGAGTCCCTCCAGGCGTGCCACCGAGAGGGGCGAGGCCCAACAACGTGGTGAGTGTAGCTCAGTCGGTAGAGCTCCAGACTGTGGATCTGGCTGTCGGGGGTTCGAATCCCCTCACTCACCCCAATTTCCGAGACGTCACGTTCTCCGCACCATCGCGCGCACGTAGCTCAGCCCGGATAGAGCATCGGACTTCGGCTCCGACGGTCGTGGGTTCAAATCCTACCGTGCGCGCCACTTCATCTCTGGTGAACCCATGAAACGAGCCGCTCTCATGTTCGCCGTTCTGGTTTCCCTCCCCACGCTCGCCACCATCGAGACGGCCGGCGGATCGCCGGTCAACGTCAGAAGCTTCGGCGCCGTCGGAAACGGCATCGTGGACGATACGGCCGCGATCCAAGCGGCGATCGACTCGACGAAGGGGCCGCTCCGGATCTACTTGCCCGGTGGCACCTACAAGATCGGCGCCGGGGGCCTCACGATCGCGCGCAACCGCGTCACGTTGTTCGGTGACGGTCCGCAGGATACGAGGCTGGAGTTCGCGCCCACCGGCGACGATCAGGTTCTGATCCACATCGCCGGCGGCAGCGGCGACATTCGCTACCAGTGCGGCATCAGCGGGCTGAGCTTCGACAGCCCCGACACTTCGTATCGCAAGGTCGGGATCCGGGTCACGAACGCGTCCGAGACGCCGATCGAGAACATCGCGTCGAGCAAGTGGGCCGGCGGCACGGGCCAGGGCTCGATCGGGCTCCAGCTCCGGGGCCGTGAGTTCACCTGGCCGCGCAACGTCGCGATCAATGCGGACTCTCCGGTCAGCATCGAAGACGACCCGTACGACCCGGCGATCGACGCGGACCACTACCATTTCGAGAACTGCAATTTCAGCGACGTCGGGAGGAACACGAACCCGATCGTCCGTGTGGCGAGCGGGATCTATGTCTACGACCTCGTGTTCGACGGCGACCAAGGGTGGGAGGGAGGGACGTACGGCCTCTACTGGGTGGACACCGGTACGACATCGACGGCGCTGAACGTCGTCTTCAGGAACGTCCGCTGGGAGCAGACGCTGGCCTCGAACTTCGGCTTCTACATCGACATCAACTCGGGGACCACCCTTCGCGGGCTCGAGTTCGACAACGTGTCGATCTCGGGCGGGGCGGCCGGCAACGGCATCAAGCTGCGCCGCTGCCAGAAGGTCACGCTCATCAACACACGGTTCGGACTGGCGGCGGGCAAGACCGCGCTCGACATCGACGGCACGAACCAGAACGTCGCCAACATCAACATGTCGAACGAAGCCGATCACGGCGTCGAGATCGTCACCTGCCCGACGTACGTTCGCGTTTTCGGGATGGACTCGACCGGCGCAGCATCGGACATTCCGCATCTGACCGGCAACGGTGCGGCGGGGACGATGGGCATCTTCACGAAGCGCGACGGCAACGTCGTCTGGTACGTGCAGAACACGTCAGCGGGCTCCGCCGCGAAGGCTCAGATCCGGCTCCAGTCCGATACCGGGACGGGAATCATCCAGCAGGACTCCTCCGCCGCCGGCGGCCGCATGATGATGCAGGCGGACGCCGAGGCCGATCTCGGCGTGAACAACGCCCGCAAGCTCGGCGTGACGTCGAAGCTGGCGACGATGTACGTCCCGCTCGCCCGCACCGTGACCGCGGGAATCACGGCATCCAGGGTGCAGACTCAGGGGTCGGGGGCGCTCACGTCGGACGTCAACGAGATCTCCGTCTGCGCCAACGACAACGACACGGTGACTCTTCCGCGCGCGGTCGCCGGAATGGAGATCGTCATCATCAACGACGGCAAGAGCACGCTCCGGATCTTCCCCGCCTCCGGGGACAACGCCGGCGCCGGGCTCAACCGTCCGACGACCCTCGGGGCCGGCCTTTCGGTTCGCTACACCGCGTACGACGCGACGAATTGGAAGGCAATCTAGCGAGCTGCTGCGGCTCTGGATTCGTGTGCTACTATCCCGCGCCTTTGAATCGAAAGGCGCGATAACGGGCCGCTAGCTCAATTGGCAGAGCAGCAGACTCTTAATCTGCGGGTTCCTGGTTCGATTCCAGGGCGGCTCACCACCACCCGCGCCGCACGGTGGACAAACCCATGAAGGTCGAGATCACCGATCACAGTCCGGTCAAGAAAAGCCTCGCCATCGAGGTCGACGCGGAAGAGGTCTCCAAGGAGACCGAATCCGTGCTCCGCCGCTACGCGAGCCAGGTTCGGCTCCCGGGGTTCCGGCAGGGGAAGGCGCCGGTCGAGCTGGTCAAGAAGCGGTTCGCGAAAGAGATCGAAGAGGACGTGAGGGAGCGGCTGATCACACGTCTGTGGCGCGAGGCGACGACGGAAAAGGGCCTGACGCCGCTCGGAGAGCCCGTTCTGGACGAGTTGAAGCACGAGCACGGCGCGCCGTTCCAGTTCAAGACGACCTTCGAGATCTTGCCGGCCTTCGAGGTCAAGGACTACCGAGGCGTCCCGGCAAAGCTTCCGCAAAGCCACGTCGAGGACTCGGAGATCGACCAGGCGCTCGAGTCGATCCGCCAGTCGAATGCCCGGTACGTGGTGGACGAGGCCCGGCTGGCCGAGCCGGGGGACGTGATCATCACCGACCTCGAGGAGCAACCGGAAGGGGAGGAAGCGAAGACCCGCGAGCGGATGATGCTCGAGGTGGGGGCTTCCGGGAATCCCGAGATCTTCAACGCCAAGCTCGCCGGCGCGCGGGCGGGATCGAAGCTGGAGTTCGACGCCGACTACCCCGCCGACTACCGCTCACCGGCGCTGGCCGGCAAGAAGGTCCACTACAAGCTCGCCGTCCACGAGGTGAAGCGAAAGGAAGTGCCGCTCCTGGACGACGAGCTGGCCAAGGACCTGGGTGAGTTCGAGAGCCTCGAGGCACTGAAGACGCGCGTCCGGTCGGACCTCGGAGAGCGCAAGACCGCGGCCGCAAATTCCGCCGCGCGGCAGGAGGTTCTCGACAAGGTGCTCGCCGCGAACCCTGTCCCGTTACCGGACGTCCTCGTCGAGGAAGAAATCCAGCACCGCCTCGAGGACATTGTCCGCGAGATGATGTATCACGGCGTCGACCCGCGGAAAGCCGAGCTCGATTGGAAGCAGTTACGCGACCGGAACGAAGAGCCGGCGAGAAAAATCGTCCACGCGCGGATGGTTCTCGATGCGATCGCCCGCGCGGAGGGGGTGAAGGTCGAGCGCCGCGAACTCGACGAGCGGATCCGGCGGGAAGCCGAGAGAATAGGGGAGAGTCACGACAGTCTCAGATTACGACTCGGTAAGAGCGGCGGGCTGCAAGCCCTTGAGAATCAGATGGTTAGAGAGAAATCGCTTGACTTGATCACGTCAATTGCTAATATTCAGGGCGCGGAGTAAACGATGCCTCTTGTGCCGATGGTGGTCGAGCAGACCAGTCGTGGAGAGCGCGCCTACGACATTTATTCCCGCCTTCTCAAGGACAATATCGTCTTCATCGGCCAGCCGATCGACGACGTCCTGGCCAACCTGGTGATTGCGCAGCTGCTTTTCCTCGAGGCCGAGGATCCGGACAAGGACATCAGCGTATATATCAATTCTCCGGGGGGTGCGATCACCGCCGGGATGGCGATCTACGACACGATGCAATACATAAAGCCCGACATCAGCACACTTTGCGTCGGACAGGCGGCGAGCATGGCAGCCGTCCTGCTGGCCGCGGGCACTCCCGGAAAGCGGTTTGCGCTTCCGAACTCCCGGCTCCTGATCCACCAGCCCCTCGGTGGGGTTTCGGGGCAGGCGTCCGAGATCGAGATTCACGCGAAAGAAATCTTGAGGATGCGGGAATCGTTGAACGAGATCCTCAAGAAGCACACCAAGCAGCCCATCGAGCGGATCGAGCGCGACACCGATCGGGACTTCATCATGACGGCGGCGCAGGCCAAAGAGTACGGACTCGTCGATCACGTGATCGACAAGCGGACCTGAGGAGGCGCGATGTCCCGGAAGAAAGCTGAGGGCGACGGGCTCAAGTGCTCTTTCTGCAACAAGAGCCAGCGCGACGTCCGTAAGCTGATCGCCGGACCGACCGTGTACATCTGCGACGAGTGCGTCGATATCTGCCTCGACATCATCGCGGAAGAGAAAGAAACGGAAGAGCCGGACGGCCGCGTCCGCCTTCCGAAGCCGATCGAGGTCAAGGGGTTCCTCGACGAATACGTCGTGGGGCAAGAGGCGGCCAAGAAGAAGCTCGCCGTCGCTGTGTACAACCACTACAAGCGCAACGAGATGTCGCGGCGCCGCAACGACGTCGAGATCCAGAAGTCGAACATCTTGCTGGTCGGTCCGACCGGATCGGGAAAGACGCTTCTCGCGCAGACCCTCGCGCGGCTGCTGTCGGTGCCGTTCGCGATCGTCGATGCGACCACGCTGACCGAGGCGGGCTACGTCGGCGAAGACGTCGAGAACATCGTCCTCAAGCTCCTCCAGGCGGCCGGCAACGACGTCGAAAAGTGCCAGCGCGGCATCATTTACATCGATGAGGTCGACAAGATCGCGCGCAAGGGCGAGAACCCCTCGATCACGCGCGACGTGTCGGGTGAAGGCGTCCAGCAGGCGCTCCTCAAGATCCTCGAGGGCACGGTCGCCAACGTCCCGCCGCAGGGCGGCCGCAAGCACCCGCACCAGGAATTCGTCCCCGTCGACACGACGAACATCCTGTTCATCTGCGGCGGCGCGTTCGTCGGTCTCGACCACATCGTCGAGCAGCGCATGGGCAAGCGGACGATGGGATTCAAGGGCGAGGTCAAGGCCCGCAAGGACAAGAACCTGGCCGAGACGCTCACGCAGGTCCAGCCGTCCGACCTGATCAAGTTCGGGATGATTCCGGAGTTCGTCGGCCGCCTCCCGGTCGTGGCGGTGCTCGAAGAGCTGGACGTGCCGGCTTTGATCCGCATTCTTACCGAGCCGCGGAACGCTTTGGTCAAGCAATACGGTAAGATCTTCGAGTTCGAAGGTGCCAGCCTCCGCTTCACCGACGACGCTCTCGAGGCGGTGGCGCAGCAGGCGATCGATCGCAAGATCGGCGCCCGCGGCCTCCGGATGATCTTGGAAGAGTTGATGCTCGACATGATGTTCACGCTGCCTTCACAGACGGAGGTGAAGGAAGTCGTGGTCACGCGCGACGTGGTTCTCAAGAAGAGTCGCCCGCTGATCATCATGGAAAAGGCCAGCTAGACCCTTCTCGTCCCGCGTTCCCTGAAGGAGAAGTTCATGCAAGAACGCGCAAAGCGTTCGGACACCGTCAGCACGCTTCCGATGGTCCCGTTGCGGGACATCGTCGTCTTTCCGCATACGATGGTTCCGTTCGTCGTCGGCCGGCGCGGGTCGCTTCTCGCCGTCGAGCAGGCGCTCGGCGCGGACAAGCAGATCTTCCTGTCGACGCAGCGCAACGCCAAGGTCGACAATCCCAGCGCCGAAGAGATCAACGCCATCGGCACGGTCGCCACGATCGTGCAGCATCTCAAGCTCCCGAACGGCAACGTGAAGCTGCTCGTCGAGGGCACGTCCCGCGCCCGGATCCTCGAGATCGAGGAGGACCCCGAAGGATTCTTCCGCGTGGTGCTCAAGGCGATCGAGCGCCCGGTCGAGATGACGCCCGAGCTTCAGGAGCGGATGGCCAAGGTTTCGGGGCTCTTCGAGCGGTTCATCAAGTACTCGCCCGGGCTTCCCTACGAGACGATGCTGTCGACCGTGAAGATCTCGGACACGGGAAGACTCGCCGACACGATCGCGGCGCACCTTCCGGTTTCGATCGAAGAGAAGCAGACGCTTCTCGAGACGGTGCCGGTCGCCGACCGGCTCGGCGAGGTCGAGCGCCTGCTCGAATCCGAGATCGAGAAGCTTCGCGTCGACAAGAAGATCAACAACCGCGTCAAGAAACAGATGGAAAAGGCCCAGAAGGAGTACTACCTCAACGAGAAGATCAAGGCGATCCAGCAAGAGCTGGGGCGCAAGGACGAGCGGGTCAACGAGATCGAGGAGTTCCGGCAGAAGATCGAGAGCGCCAAGATGCCCGACGAGGCCAAGGAAAAGGCGCTTCAAGAGCTCAAGAGGCTCGAGGTCATGCCCCCGGTCTCGGCCGAGGCGACGGTCTCCCGCAACTACCTCGAATGGCTCCTCGCGGTCCCGTGGTCCAAGAAGTCGCGCGAGCTGACCGACATCAAGCGCGCCGAGCGGATCTTGGACGAAGACCACTACGGCCTGGACAAGATCAAGGAGCGCATCCTCGAGTTCCTCGCGGTGCGCCGCCTCGTGAAGAAGATGAAGGGGTCGATCCTCTGCTTCGTCGGCCCGCCCGGGGTCGGCAAGACGTCGCTCGCGCGCTCGATCGCGCGCGCGACCGGCCGGGAGTTCGTCCGGCTGTCGCTGGGAGGCGTGAGGGACGAGGCCGAGATCCGCGGTCACCGAAGGACGTACATCGGTGCGTTCCCGGGGCAGATCATCCAGATGATGAAGAAGGCGGGAACGCGGAACCCCGTGTTCCTGCTCGACGAGGTCGACAAGATGGCCGCCGATTTTCGCGGCGACCCGTCCGCGGCGCTGCTCGAGGTGCTCGACCCCGAGCAGAACCATGCGTTCCTCGATCACTACCTCGACACCGAGTACGACCTGTCGAACATCATGTTCATCGCGACGGCCAACGTCGTGCACACCATCCCGGCCGCCTTGAAGGACCGGATGGAGGTCATCCGGATCGCCGGGTACACGCTCAACGAGAAGCTCGCGATCGCGCAGCGCTACCTCGTCCCGAAGCAGATCAAGACGCACGGCCTCGAGGACGCGCAGATCTCCTTCGAGGACGCCGCCGTGATCGAGGTCGCGGAGCGATACACGCGGGAGGCCGGCGTTCGAAATCTCGAGCGTGAGATCGCCTCGCTGTGCCGCAAGATCGCCCGCAAGGTGGTCGCGGGGGAAGCCGAAAAGCCGATCGTCCTGACGCCGGCGAAGGTCGTGGAGATGCTCGGCGTTCCCCACTACCACCCCACGCGCGAGATGGAGCGCGAGCCGGCGGTCGGCGTCGCCACGGGCCTCGCCTGGACCGAAACGGGCGGTGAGATCCTCAGCCTCGAAGCGACCCGCATGCCGGGGCGCGGCAAGGTGACGCTCACCGGCCAGCTCGGGGACGTGATGCAGGAATCCGCCCAGGCCGCGCTCTCGTACATCAGGACGCGCGCCGAGGACTTCGGCATCGACCCGCAGTTTTACCGGAAGTTCGACCTCCACGTGCACGTCCCCGAGGGCGCCATTCCGAAGGACGGCCCGTCGGCCGGCATCACCATGGCCACCGCGCTCGCGTCGCTGATGACCGGCGTCCCCGTGCGGCGCGACGTCGCGATGACGGGCGAGATCACGCTCCGGGGCCGCGTCCTTCCGATCGGCGGCCTCAAAGAAAAGGTGCTCGCCGCCTACCGGTTCGGCACCAAGTCCGTGATCATTCCGCGCGACAACGAGAAAGACCTGTCGGAGATTCCCGACGACATCAAGACGACGATGACGTTCCACTTGGTAGATGCGATGGACGAGGTACTGGACATCGCCTTGATCGGGCCCTTGACCGGCTCCGATCTCGGCGAGCGGGCGCCCGCGGATGCGGGGACGAGCCCGGCCGACGGATCGGTGACGCACTAGCGCTCACCGCCATCCGTCCCGCGCAGCCGCCGGTTGTCGGGGCCGCGCGTCTCGTCCGAACGAGACGACTTGAGACGGAGCGAGTGCCAGTTCGAACGCGCGACGGTGAAGGCCGAGGACGAGCCGCGTCCGGCCGCGGGGGACGTCGTGTTCCTCGGACGATCGAACGTCGGGAAGTCCTCGTTGATCAACGCTCTGCTCGGCGTGAAAGGGCTCGCGCGCACCTCGTCGACGCCCGGCCGGACGCAGACCGTCAACTTCTACCGCGTCAACCGGGAGCACTTCTTCGTCGACTTGCCCGGCTACGGATTCGCGCGGGCGCCGCGCGCCGTGCGCGAGCAGTGGGGCCCGATGGTCGAAGGCTTCCTCGAGAGGCGGAAGGACGCCATCGCGCTGGCGATCGTGCTCGTCGACGCGCGGCACGCCCCGAGCGATCTCGATCGCACGATGCTCGACTGGCTGGTCGACCGGGACATCCCGCGGATCGTGGCCGGCGTCAAGGCCGACAAGCTCTCGGGGAACGAGCGGACGGCGGCGGAGCAGGCGCTCCGGCACGCGTTTCCGACCGAGGACGGGGCCGTGCCCCCGTTCCTGGTCTCGGCGGTCAGCGGGATCGGCATCAAGGAGCTGTGGCAGCAGCTGGAAAGGGCGCTCGATGCGCACCGAGGATGGAATCGGAATGGACATTCGTGAGCTGAAGACGATGGATGCTCCCGGCCTCGTGCGGCTGGCGGGAACGTTCGAGATCGAAAACGCGGGCGTGCTGCGGCGCCAGGAGCTGGTCTACCGGATCATCCAGGCTCAGGCCCGCCGGAACGGCCAGCTCATCGCCGACGGCGTGCTGGAGCGGGTCTCGGAGGGCTTCGGCTTCCTGCGTGCTCTCGAGGCGAGCTACCTCCCCGGCCCGGACGACGTGTTCGTCTCCGCACAGCAGATCCGGCGGTTCGGCCTCCTGACCGGCGATGCGATCGTCGGGCAGGTCCGGCCTCCCAAGCAGGGGGAGCGCTACTTCTCGCTCGCGCGCATCGACACGGTCAACGGATTGCACCCGGAGCAGATCCGGGGACGGAAGACGTTCGACTACCTGACGCCTCTCTATCCCGAAGGGCGGCTTTCCGTCGAGCTTCCCGGAACCGACGTCACCGGACGGGTCATCGACCTGATGACGCCGCTCGGCCGGGGCCAGCGCGGCCTGATCGTCTCGCCCCCGCGGACGGGCAAGACGATGATGCTCCAGGCGATCGCGAACGCCCTGGCCAGGAATCATCCGCAGGTCCATCTCATCGTCCTATTGATCGACGAGCGCCCCGAAGAAGTCACCGACATGGTCCGATCGATCAGCGGTGAGGTGATCTCCTCGACGTTCGACGAGCCCGCGCAGCGACACGTCCAGGTCGCGGAGATGGTGCTCGAGCGCGCGAAGCGTCTGGTCGAGGCGCGGCGCGACGTCGTGCTCCTGCTCGACTCGATCACCCGCCTGGCACGCGCCTACAACGCCGTTCAGCCGACCTCCGGGCGCATCCTCTCCGGAGGCCTCGACGCGAACGCCCTGCAAAAGCCCAAGCGCTTCTTCGGAAGCGCCCGCAACGTCGAGGAGGGCGGCTCGTTGACGATCCTCGCGACCGCCCTGATCGACACCGGCAGCCGCATGGACGACGTCATCTTCGAGGAGTTCAAGGGCACCGGGAACATGGAGATCAACCTCGACCGGAAGCTCTCCGACCGCCGGGTGTTTCCGGCCGTCGATCTGCTCCGCTCGGGGACGCGCAAGGAAGAATTGCTGTTGTCGAAGCGCGAGCTGGACCGCACCTGGGTCCTCCGCAAGGTCCTCCAGCAGATGTCGGCCGTCGAGGCGATGGAGCTCCTGCGCGACAAGATGCAGAAGACGCCGACCAACGAGGACTTCCTGAACTCGATGGCGGGCTAGCTCCCGGGGCCCGATTCGCCGTACAATCCCCGCCCGGGTTTTCTCTACTCATCGCACGAAGGAGCGTCCCATGGCACTGAGGATTGCCGATACCGCACCCGATTTCTCGGCGGACACGACTCACGGTCCGATCTCGTTCCACGCCTGGCTCGGCGACGGCTGGGGAATCCTGTTCTCGCACCCGAAGGATTTCACCCCCGTCTGCACGACGGAGCTCGGCTACATGGCGAAGCTCAAGCCCGAGTTCGACAAGCGCAAGGTCAAGGTCATCGGCCTGTCGGTCGATCCGGTCGACCGGCACCAGGGCTGGGCCAAGGACATCGAAGAGACTCAGGGAATCGCGCCGAACTTCCCGATGATCGGCGACCCCGAGCTCAAGGTCGCGAAGCTGTACGACATGCTTCCCGCCGAGGCCGGCGATACGTGCGAAGGCCGCACCGCCGTCAACAACCAGACCGTCCGCACGGTGTTCGTGGTCGGGCCGGACAAGAAGATCAAGCTCACGCTGAGCTACCCGATGAGCACCGGCCGCAACTTCGACGAGATCCTGCGGGTCATCGACTCGATGCAGCTCACGGCCTCGCACAAAGTCGCGACCCCGGTGAACTGGCAGCAGGGCGACGACGTCATCATCCTGCCGGCGCTCTCGAACGACGACGCGAAGCCCCTGTTCCCGAACGGCTGGAAAGAGGTCAAGCCGTACCTTCGGGTCGTTCGGAACCCGGCGAAGTAGCGGCAACGATCCGGCTCAACGTGCGCGCAGCATCTCGATCCGCGGTGCGCGGCTCTTCGGGCTGTCGAGGCTGAACGAGCGGGCGTCGCCCAGGTCATCGCGCACGAACGCCTCCGTGCGGGCGACGGCGGCCTTGATCGCCTTGTCCGCGGGCACGAACGAGGTCCACGCGATCGACGCCTTCGCGGGGTCATACTCCCACAGGCCGATGATGCGCCCACGGTCGACGATCGCGTGGCTGGGGAGGTCCTTCAGCGCGCCGCCGGTTTCCTGGCGGGCGCTCGCGAAGAATTTCTTCTTCGCGTCCGCGGCATCGACGAACCGCTCCGCGTCGCGCCGCAGGAGGAACAGCGCGTCGAGGCTGCTCACCAGGCTCACTTCCGCCTTCTTGGCCATGGCGAGAGAAAGCAGCGCCTCCCGATCCTCGGGAAACAGCATCCGCCCGTCGCCGGGTTCCAGCTCGACGAGGCCGAGAGGGGCGGCGGCCGCTTTCGAGTCCTTGACGCCGAGCCCGCAGAATGCCTGCCAGTCGGCGAGTGATGCCGGGCCGCCCCAGCGGAAGAACCGGCGGGCGAGCTCGATGGCGGCCTCCTCCTTCGAGAGGCGAAACTTGGCCAGCGGATTCGGCCGCCAGAGCGTGTACTTGTACCGCTGCTGATCGAGACGGCCGTCGACCGGGATCCGGCGGATCTCCCCCGCGGCCTGAAGGAGGCCGAGCGCGACCGGGAGGGTCGTCGTCAGTCCCTTCTTCTTTCCCGCGTCGCCCAGGCTGCGCGCCGCACCGCCCACGGCCTCGCGCATGGCGTCGGGGGCCAGGGGCTCGCGCCCGAGCGCTTTCAAGACGGCCGCGCAGAGCTTCTCGATCTCGGCATCCTTCACGCCGAGCTTTCGCGCGAGGGCCTGCTCCGCGACCTCTCCGAACCCTTGGCCGACCTTGAGCGCGAGGGCGAAGTCTTTCGCCGGGACGACGTAGGTGCAGCCCCGTGCGGCGGGGAGCTCGTGGATCGCGAGCTTCGCCGCGGCTCCGTCGACCGCCTCGCGCCCCACGCCCGCCCGCGAGAAGAGCGTGAGATACGGCCCCACGCCGCCGACCGATCGCGCCCAGCCCGACGTCTCGAGGGCCGCGGCGGGAGACTTTCCCTCCAGGCTTCCGTCCAGGCCCTGCCGGTGCCAGTGCCATGCGCGAACCCGTTTGGCGTCCATGGGGCCGGATTGTAAGCGGTGGCAGGCGTCTTTCGGGCCCGCTTGACACCCCGAGCTAGAATGAATGGTTGCGGCCCTCGGTATCGTCCCCTGGGCTCCACGAGGTTTCGATGAAGGCCAAGATCCATCCCGACTACTTCGACGTGACGGTCGCATGCGCGTGCGGGAACACGTTCCAGACCCGCTCGACCAAGAAAGACCTCAGGGTCGAGGTTTGCTCGGCCTGCCACCCGTTCTTCACCGGCAAGCAGAAGCTGGTCGACTCCGCCGGTCGCGTCGAGCGGTTCCAGAAGCGCTACGTCAAGAAGGACGCCGGCTCGGCCGCTCCGGCCGAGAGCTGATCCTTCAGGCGGCGCCGCGAGACGACGCCATGGCCGTGAACATCGATCCCAAGGTCGACGACAAGCTCCGCGGCATCGTCGCGAAGCACGAGGACGTCGCCCGCCAGCTCGCCGACCCTGCCGTCGTCGACGACATGGCGGCCTACCGGACGCTTTCGAAGCAGTACGCGCAGCTGACGCCGCTCGTCGAGAAGTACGCCGTCTACCGCAAGGCCGTGGACGACGCCCGCGACGCGCGCGAGGTGCTCGCCTCCGCCGACGATCCCGAGATGAAGCTGATGGCGCAGGACGAGATCAAGGACCTCGACGCGCGCATCGAGACCCTCGAGCAAGAGCTGAAGGTGCTCCTGCTCCCGAGCGACCCGAACGACGCGAAGAACGTCATCCTCGAGATCCGCGCGGGCACCGGCGGCGACGAGGCGACGCTGTTCGCCTCCGAGATGTTCCGGATGTACACGCGCTACGCCGAATCCCAAGGCTGGAAGGTCGACACGACCGACCTCTCCGAAAGCGGCGTCGGCGGAATCAAGGAGGTCATCGCCGTCGTCGAGGGCGACCGGGTCTACAGCCGGCTGAAGTTCGAAAGCGGCGTGCATCGCGTGCAGCGCGTCCCCCAGACGGAAACCCAGGGGCGGATTCACACCTCGGCGGTGACGGTCGCCGTGCTGCCGGAGGCGGACGACGTCGAGGTCCACCTCGAAGAGAAGGACCTGCGGATCGACTCGTTCTGCTCGTCTGGCCCCGGCGGGCAGAGCGTCAACACCACGTACTCCGCCGTGCGGGTGACCCATCTTCCGACGGACACCGTCGTCCAGTGCCAGGACGAGAAGTCGTGGCACAAGAACAAGGCCCGCGCCCTTCAGGTCCTGCGCTCGCGCCTGTACGACCGGATGCTCCAGGAGCAGCAGGCGAAGATCGCCGCGGAGCGGCGAGGCCAGATCGGATCCGGGGACCGCAGCGAGAAGATCCGGACCTACAACTTCCCCCAGGATCGGATCACCGACCACCGGATCGGCCTGACCGTGCACGACATTCCGAGCCGCATGAACGGCTCGATCGAGGACATCCTCGACGCGCTGATCGCCAACGATCAGGCGCAGCGGCTCAGGGAAGAGATCAGCGCGTGACGTCCGGGGCGGCGCTGTCGGTCGGGGAAGCGCTCGCCGATGCGAAGGAGAGGCTCGATGCCGCCGGCGTCCCCGATCCGCGGCGCGAAGCCTCGGCGCTCATGGCCGTCGTCCTTCGAACCGATCGCGGTGGAGTGGCCGCTCGCCGAACGGATCGGCTCGAGCTCCCTGCGGCGGAGCGCTTCGAGGCCCTCGTCGAGAAACGTGCACGCAGGATCCCGCTCCAGTACCTCGAGGGCGAGGCGGACTTCCGAGGGCTCACGCTGACCGTGACGCCGGACGTCCTCATCCCGAGGCCCGAGACGGAAGACCTCGTCGACGCCGTGCTCCATGCCGGCCTCCCCGCCGACGCGCGAGTCGCCGACCTCGGGACGGGGAGCGGCTGCATTGCGGTCTCGCTCGCCGCGGAGCGGCCGGGCTGGCGCGTCACGGCGATCGACATCTCACCCGCCGCGTTGGACATCGCGCGGCTGAACGCGGTGCGATGCGGCGTGGCCGATCGGATCACGCTTCTCGCCGGTGATTTCACGCGGCTCGATGCGAAGGGGGTGGGACGGTGCAGCGCCGTCGTCTCGAATCCTCCCTACGTGTCGCAGTCCGAGTGGGAGGGGCTCGAGCCCGAGGTCCGGATTCACGAGCCCAAGCAGGCGCTGGTGCCCGGCCCGACGGGTGACGAAGCCTACGCAGCGCTCGTTCCGGTCGCGGCGGCGATGCTCGAAGACGGGGGACTGCTCGCGCTCGAGCTCGGGTGGAAGAGCGAGCCGTCCGTCCGCGCCTTCATCGCGGGCTCCGGCTTCCACGACGTGGCCGTGCGGCCGGACAGGCAGGGGATCGCGCGCGTGCTCACGGCGCGCCGCCGTCGCGCATGATCGGGCCGCACGAGGCTTTGGCACGGCTCCTCGCGAAGGCGACGACCCTTCCGTCCGAGGAGATCGCCGCCTCCGGCGCGTCCGGCCGCATCCTTGCCGAGCCCATCCTCGCCGATCGCGACTACCCGCCCGCCGATCGCTCCGCGATGGACGGGTTCGCGGTGCGCGCGGCCGACTGCACGACGGAGTCCACGCTCCTGCGCGTCAGCGGGGAGATCCGCGCCGGCCAGGACGCGTCGAAGGTCCGAGTCGATCCCGGCACGGCCGTTCGCATCTTCACCGGAGCGGTGATGCCGGACGGGGCGGACGGGGTCGTCATGCAAGAGTCGAGCGACGACGATCCGGCGATGGGCCGCGTCGTCATCAAAGAACCGCCGGAGCCCGGCCACAACGTTCGCCGCCGGGGCGAGGACGTCCGCGCCGGCGAGGCCGTCCTCGCGCCCGGCACGCTTCTACGGGACGTCGAGGCGGCCGCACTGGCCTCCGTTGGACGCACCCGCGTTCGCGTCGTCCGGCTCCCCAACGTCGCCGTGATCTCGACCGGCGACGAGATCGTCGATACCGCCGGCGCGCCCGACGCGTATCAAATCCGTAACTCCAACGCACCCATGCTCCTGGCCGCCCTGCGCGCGATCGGGGTCGAAGGGCGCGATGCAGGCATCGTCGGAGACGAGGCGAAGGCCCTCGACGCGGCGATCGCGGAGGGCCTGGCCGGGGACGTCCTCCTCCTGACCGGGGGCGTCTCTGTGGGGGCCTACGACCTCGTCGAGGCAGCACTCTTGCGGGCCGGCTGCGAGGTGCTGTTCCACAACGTCGCCATGCGGCCCGGCAAGCCGGCACTGGCGGCGATCGCCAGCGGCACGCTGGTCTTCGGCCTTCCCGGAAATCCCGTCTCGGCGTTCACGGGGTTTCAGGTGTTCGTCGCACCCGCGGTCCGAGCGATGATGGGGCACCCGCGGCCCGTGCGGGAGGCCCTGCGCGCCGTTCTCGCGAGCCCGCTCCCGCGACGCCCCGGGCGCGTGACCTATCACATCGCGCGGCTCGGCATGGCCTCGGGGCGGCCGACGGTGGAGCCGGTCGTCAGCCGCAGCTCCGGCGACGTGTTCTCTCTATCGAGGGGAAACGCGTTCATCGTCGCTTCCGGGGGCGCGAAGCCGATCGGAGCCGGGGAAGAGGTCGACGTCCTCCCGTGGTGCTGATCGCGCGTTAGCGGAGCGCGTCACGCATCGCGCACACCGCCGTGTAGAGAAACCCGCCGCAGAACAGCGCGAGGAACGGGACGGCGCCCCAGAGCCCATCGAGGAGCGCGGCCCCGGCGAGCCCGGCGAAATACAGACCGAGGGCGAGCTCGACGAACGTGTCGACGCTAAGGCGTGCGCGGTAGCGCCGCCGCGGGAGCGCCGCTTCGAATCCTTCGGCCAGGGCGTACTTCGGCGTGCGCCGGAACTCCGCGTCGCGCAGCCTCATTCCGGACACGACCGCGCGCGCGTTGCCGACCGAGATGCCGATCCCGATCGCCATCAACACCGGCAGGTACCGGAGCGCATCTCTCCAGCGCCCGTACGCTTCCCTCTGGGACACCAGGTAGAACGCGGAGATGGACACGACCGAGGCGGTGATCAGCGGCAGGTCGATCAGGGCGAGCTCGCCGGCGTCGATGCCACGGCGGAGCCACACGGCCGGGCCGATGAGCAGCGTCAGCGCCGCCATCAACACGTACGCGGCGTTGGCGGACAGGTGCACGATCGATTCGAGCTTGACGCGCCGGGGAATCGGGCTGCGCAGCAGGCGCGGAAGCAGCTTGACCGCGGTCTGAACGGACCCTTTCGCCCATCGGTGCTGCTGGGACTTGAACGCCCCGATCTCCAAAGGAAGCTCGGCTGGCGCGACCGCGTCGGTGACGAACACGAACCGCCAGCCGCGCATTTGCGCGCGGTAGGAGAGATCGAGATCCTCCGTCAGCGTATCGTGCTGCCAGCCTCCGGCGTCGTCGATGCACGCGCTCCGCCAGATGCCCGCCGTTCCGTTGAAGTTGAAGAACCTTCCGGATCGATTGCGGGCGGCATGCTCGACGACGAAGTGGCCGTCGAGCAGCATCGACTGCGCCCGGGTCAAAAGGCTGCTGTGCCGGTTCAGGTGACCCCAGCGAGCCTGGACCATCCCGACGCCCGGGTCCGTGAAATGGTCGACGAGGCGGCGCGCGAAATCCGCGGCGGGGACGAAATCCGCGTCGAACACGGCGACGAAATCTCCCTTGGCCCTGCGGAGCCCCGCGGCGAGCGCGCCCGCCTTGTACCCCGTGCGCTCCGGGCGGCGGATGTGCACGATGTCGACGCCGCGTGCCCGCCAGGCGGAGACCGCGTCGGCGGCGAGGGTGCTCGTTTCGTCCGTCGAATCGTCGAGGATCTGGATGTCGAGGCGGTCCTTCGGCCAATCGAGGGCCGCCACCGCATCGATGGCGCGCGTCGCCACGTACAGCTCGTTGTAGAGCGGCACCTGAACGGTCAGGCGGGGGAGGACGTCGAACCGCGTGCGAGGCTCCGGGGGCGCGGCCCGGTGCTTCCGGAACAGCCAGAGGAGATACCAGCGGTGCGCGCCGTAGAGCGCGAGCAGCGCGAGCGTCCCGAAGTACAGCGAGAGAACGATCGTTCGCATGTTCGAGCCTACCTCGCAGAGCGCGCGAGTATACTGCGCCGCCGATGCGCGTCGCGCTCGCCGGACTCGCCGCCTGCGCCCTCTATCTCGCGCTTCTCGTCGTTTCCGACCTCAAGGGGCACGCGGCCGTCTACCTGATCGCTCACGGCCTGCTCGTCGCCCTCATGCTCGTCGCCCGACGCGGGGTCGCCAGCGGAGACGAAGGCGCGTACCGCACGATGCTCGTCGGCGCGATCGTGTTCCGGTTGATCGCGGCAGGCCTTCCGCCCACGCTCTCCGACGACGTCTATCGCTACGTTTGGGACGGGCGCGTGCAGGCCGCCGGGCATCACCCGTACCGCTTCGCGCCGGCCGATCCCGCTCGCAGCGAGCTGCGGGACGACATCGTGTACCCGCGAATCAACCATCCGGAGATCCCGACGATCTATCCGCCGCTGGCGGAGATGCTGTTCGCGATCCTCGCGACCGCGAAGCTCGGCGTCCTCGGATTCAAGCTGGCGTTCGCGGCCCTGGACATCGGCGTGGTGCTCGCTCTGGCGGGCCTCCTTGCGGCGCTCGGCCGTCCCCGCGATCGCGTCGTGTTCTACGCGTGGAACCCGCTTGCGATCTTCGAAGTCGCAGGCTCCGGACACATGGAGCCGCTCGCGATCCTGCTGCTCGTCCTGGCGTTGTGGGCTCTCGTGTCCGGAAAAGGCCTGCGCGCCGGCGCGGCGCTGGGAGCGGCGATCCAGGCCAAGCTGTTTCCGCTGCTCGTCTTGCCCGGTTTCGCCCGCCGCATGAGGACGGGAGCGCTCCTCGTGCTGGTCGCCGTCGTCGCGATCACGACGGCCCCGTATGCGCTCCGCGGCCCGTGGGTGGGCGCGGGCATCGTTGCGTACGCGCACCGCTGGGAACACGGAGCCGTCCTGTTCGTGGGCGTGCGAAAGGTGTTCGAATGGCTCGACGCCGGGCCTCACCTCAAGGCGGGCATCGCATGGGCGCAGGCGCGGTGGGGCACGGGCGACACCGCCATCTGGGATGCGCTTTACCGGCTGGTCTGGCCGCAGGAGCTCGCGCGCCTGCTGTCGTTGGGACTCATCGGGGCGTGGGCGGTCTTCCAGTCGTTCCGTCGGCAGCCGGACATCGCGCAGGAGGCGAGGCTGGTGATCGGCGGCGCGTTGCTCCTGTCTCCCACGCTCCATCCTTGGTATCTGCTTTGGGTCTTGCCGCTCGCGGCGGCCGATGCCTCCGGCGGCTGGCTCGTGATGGCGGCACTGGTGCCGCTCCAATATCTCTCGACGGGCTCCGATGTGTCGTGGGGGATCCGGCTCGCGATCCTGGTTCCATCCGTCGCCTGGATGGCGGCGGAGCGTTTGGTACGATCGCGGCGATGAGCGGTCGTCCGTTCGACGCCCTGATCGAGCGCGCCAAAGAGCGCCCGCTGCGGATCGCCCTCCCGGAGGCGACCGACGGACGGACGCTGGCTGCGGCGGCCCGCATGGAGCGCGAGGGGATCTGCAGGCCGATCCTCGTGGGCGCGCGGCAGGTGATCG
Organism: uncultured Acidobacteriota bacterium; assembly: GCA_964647625.1. GTDB lineage: Bacteria > Acidobacteriota > Polarisedimenticolia > Polarisedimenticolales > DASRJG01 > DASRJG01. The sequence goes on along the minus strand of CAZYHZ010000026.1, from coordinate 30,380 downwards.
CCGACGCCGCTTCGCGCTCCGGCGTCGATCTGTCCGGGATCCCGATCGAGGACCCGGAGGCGTCCGCGAACGTCGCCCTGGTCGCGCACGCGATTGCGGAGGCCGTTTCCGGGACGAAGACCAGTCCCGACGAAGCCGCGCGCTGGCTCGGCGATCCCGTCTACTTCGCCGATGGGCTGGTGCGGGCCGGGCTCGCCGAAGGCTGCGTCTCCGGTGCCGTCCATACGACGGCGGAGACGCTTCGCGCCGCCCTGAAGATCTTGCGGCCGGCGCCGGGCATCCCGATCGTGTCGTCGTTTTTTCTGATGGCCCTTCGCGAGCCGACCGAGGCGGGAGACGACGTGCTCGCGTTCGCGGATTGCGGGCTCGTGCCCGACCCGAATTCCCAGGAGCTGTGCGAGATCGCCATCCGGACGGCGCAAAGCTTCCGCGCGCTGACCGGCCGCGAGCCGCGGGTCGCGCTCCTGTCGTTTTCGACGCGGGGCAGCGCCAGCCACGCGAAGGTCGACAAGGTGCGCCGCGCGGTCGAGCTGCTGCGCGAGCGCGCACCGGATTTCCCGTTCGACGGCGAGATGCAGCTCGACGCCGCGATCGTCCCCGAGGTCGGCGCGTCGAAGGCCCCCGATTCGCCTGTCGCGGGCCGGGCGAACACGCTGATCTTCCCCGATCTCGACGCGGGCAACATCGGCTACAAGCTCACCCAGCGGCTGGCGGGGGCCACGGCCGTCGGTCCGATCTTGCAGGGGCTTTCGCGTCCCGCGAACGATCTCTCGCGCGGATGCACGGCCGACGACATCGTCCTCGTCGCCGCCGTGACGGCGCTGCAAGCCTAGGGGACGCTCCCTTTTTCCACCCAAACCGAGTTCGCGGTTCAGAGTTCACAGTTCACGGTCAAGAGTCGAGAGTTAAGAGTCGAGAGTTGGCGGATTCGCGCTCTCGACTCTCGACTCTCGACTCTGAACTGTGAACTCCCAACTGTGAACTCCTTTTGGGTGGAAAAAGGGAGTGTCCCCACTTACGATGTCGGCATGGATCAGCCCCCGCACGACGACGCACGGCATCAGGGCGGCCCCCGCTCGCAAAGGCGGACGCCCCCCGTGGATGGAACCGGTGAAGAAGGCGCCTACCTCGCGCGGTTGCGCGAGAAGCGCATTCCGATCGCCGTCGAGATGCTCGACGGGAACGTGTTTCGCGGGATCGTCGAGTACTACGACCGCGACATGATCAAGGTCAACCGGACGGACGGGCGCGGGCCGAACGTCTTCGTCCGGAAGAAGCACGTGCGGTCCCTCTGGGAAGAGACGCTCGGAGAGGCTACCTGACGCGGGTTCCCGGCTTGACGTCCTCTTCGAACGTCGCGACGATCGGACGGCCGTCGAGGTCGGCGGCGAGAAGCATGCCCTCGCTGGCCACACCGCGGAGCTTCGCGGGCTTCAAGTTCGCCACGACGATGATCTTCTTGCCGACGAGCTGCTCGGGCGCGTAGGCCTTCGCGACGCCGGCGACGATCTGCCGCTTGGATCCGCCGAGGTCGAGCTCGAGCTGGAGCAGCTTGTCCGCGCCTTCGATGCGGCTGGCGGAGACGACGAGCGCCACGCGAAGGTCGATCCGGAGGAAGTCGTCGATCGACACGAGATCGGGTCCGGCCGCCGGGGCGTTCTGGTTTTCGCTCACGGAAGTCTCCTGGAAGTAGCCCGCCTTGTCGACGCGCGGGAACAGCGGGCCGCCCCTGGTGATCTTGCCTTCCCCGGGAAGGAGGTCGAAGCGGAACGTCGCGAGGTCGCCGGGAATCGAGGCACCAAGCCTCGAGGCGATGTCGGAAGCGGCCCCCGGCATCGCCGGTGCGGTCATCGCCGCGATCTGGAGCAGCGTCTCGCACGCACCGCGGAGCACCGCGCGGTGCTCTTCGGCGCGCGCGGGATCCTTCGCGAGCGTCCACGGCGCGTGGGATTGCAGGAAGCGGTTCAGCTCGGCGGCCAGCCGCCACACGGCGGAAAGGCCGGCCGAGAAGTCGTGCTCGTCGAATGCCGCCCGCCACGCGGCATGCGCGTGCCGCGCCGCCGGCAGCAGCTCGGTCGCCTCCGGCCGCGTCGACGGCGCGGGAAGCCGTCCCGCGAACGCGGAGTCGCACAGCGCCAGGACGCGGCTCGTGACGTTTCCGAGCTCGTTGGCGAGATCGCCGTTGTACCGGTCGAGCAGCTGCTCGTCCGAATAGCTGCCGTCCAGCCCCAAGGTCATCTCCCGGAGCAGGAAGTAGCGCAGCGCGTCGGGCCCGACGGCATCCATGAGCGGCCCAGGCCGCACGACATTGCCGAGGCTCTTCGACATCTTCGCCTCGTCCTTGAGCCACCAGCCGTGCGCGAAGATGCACTCGGGAAGCGGAACACCCGCGGACATCAGGAACGCGGGCCAGTAGACCGCATGGAACCTGACGATGTCTTTACCGACGAGATGGACCTGCGCGGGCCAGTACCGGGAGACCCGGCCGTCGTCGTCGCTGCCGTACCCGAGCGCGCTCAGGTAGTTGGTCAGGGCATCGACCCAGACGTACACGACATGAGCGGGGTCGTTGGGCCAGCGGATGCCCCATTGGATCGTCGTCCTGGAGATCGACAGATCCTTCAGGCCCGACGCGACGAACGCGCGCACCTCGTTGCGTCGCGACACGGGGCGGATCGCCCCCGGGTGCTCGTCGATCCAGCGCAGCAGGGCGTCCTGGTATTTCGACAGCCGGAAGAAATACGACGGCTCGCGCACCGCCTCGACGGGATGTCCCTGATCCGGGCACTTCCCGTCGACGATCTGGGATTCGGGATAGAACGCCTCGCAGCCCGCGCAGTACATGCCATCGTACGCGCCGAGGTACACGTCGCCCGCCGCGGTCATGCGGTCGATGAGGCGTAGGACGCCGAGCCGGTGGCGAGGCTCGGTCGTGCGGATGAAATCGTCGTGACTGATCGCGAGCCGGGTCCACAGCTCCCGATAACGCGACACGACCCGGTCGGCCAGCTCGATCGGAGCGATGCCGAGCTTCTGGGCCGCGCGCTCGATCTTCTGCCCGTGCTCGTCGGTCCCCGTGAGGAACCGGACCTCCCACCCGGTCGCGCGCCGGTAGCGCGCCATCGCGTCCGCGACGACGGTCGTGTACGTGTGGCCGATGTGCGGCTCGTCGTTGACGTAGTAGATCGGCGTCGTGATGTAGAAGGGCCGCCGCTCGCTCATCGACGCCGCCTCGGCTTGCCGGCTCGCCGCCCCACGAGGGCGGCCTCCTGCACGTGGATCAGGGGCACGCCGTGCTTCTTCGCGGCCCCGGCACAGTCGTCGTACTCGGGCATCGCGTGAAGCTCGGCGCCCAGATAGCGGCCGACCTTGACCCGGATGGGGCCGAACCTCGTTTTGACCGTCTCGACGTCGCGGTCGAGCTCGACGCGCCGCTCGCGCCGGAACCGGAACCCCAAGGTCGGCGTCTCCGTGAGCGCGATTTTCGCGACCGCGTCGAACCGTGCGTCCCGGACGAGAACGGTCATGTGATGTCCGGACCGTCCCTTCTTCATCTGCACGGGGGCGGTCTGGACGTCGAGCGCGCCCGCCGCGAGGAGGCGCTCGACGGCGTAGGCGAGCACCTGCGGCGTGGCGTCGTCGATGCTGAACTCGAGGACCAGAACCGACGGGTCCGGCCCGTCCCCCTCGATGGGGCGCGCGAGCGACGACGCGACGCCGGAGATCGCGCGGACGACGTTGGGCCGGTCGGCGTCATCGCGCGATCCGGCCCCGTGGCCCACGGCCGTGACCGTCATCGCGGGCAGACCGCCGTACTCGTTCGCGACCGAGGTCAGGATCGCGGCCCCTGTCGGCGTCAGCCGCTCGCCCGCGGCGTCGATGCCCGAAAGCGGCGCCCCGCGGAGGAGCAAGCTCGTCGCGGGGCCGGGAACCGGATAGAGCCCATGCGCGCACCGCACGGTTCCGGAGCCCGTCGTCATCGGCGAGACGACGATTCGGTCGGGGGAGAGCGCGTGGAGCGCCACGCAGACTCCGACGACGTCGGCGATCGCATCGGAGGCGCCCGCCTCGTGCAGGTGAACGGTGCGCGCGCTCATCCCGTGCGCTTCGCCCTCCGCCTCGACGAGACGCCTGAAGATGACGAGCGCCCGATCGCGGACGACGGGAGCGATCGAAGCCGCCGCCACGATCCGGCGAATGTCGGCCAGCGTGCGCCCGTGCCCGTGGGAATGGCCGTCGCCGCCGTGAGCGTGCATGTGATGGTCGTCGTGGCGGGCGCCCGGCACCTTGACGTCGACCTTTGTCGCGGCGACGGCCTGCCGCTCGACTCTGCGCTTCACGACGCGCAGCCCGCGGATCTTCAGCGCGGAGACCGCGCGCTCGATCGCAGAGAACGATGCGCCGAGATCGACGAGCGCGCCGAGCAGCATGTCGCCCGAGGCCCCCGCGGTCGCGTCGAGCCAGAGGATTTTCTCTTCGACGCTCATGCCGCCTCGTTCACGGGAATGCCGGCGAGGCGGAGAAGATCGGGGAGCACCGCCCCGGCGCTCCCTTCGAGATGCTCGTGCACGTCGTCGGTCAGAGGCGTCCGCTCGGGATTGATCTCGACGACGTACGCCCCGGCCTCGATCGCGGCGAAGGGGAGCGAGGCTGCGGGGTAGACGAGCGACGACGTTCCCACGACCAGGACGAGCTCCGATTCGAGGCAGGCGCGCTTGGCCTTCCCGAACTCGAGGATCGGAAGCGCCTCGTCGAACCAGACGACGCCGGGCCGCAGCAGCCCTCCGCAAGAGTCGCAGCGCGGGGGCAGGGGAGCGAGGCTCGCGCGGAGATCCTCGCGCTCGATGCCGCAGCGCGTGCAGCGCACGCGCCACAGGCTCCCGTGAAGCCTCAGCACCGACACGCTTCCCGCGCGCTCGTGCAAGCCGTCGACGTTCTGCGTCGCGAGGACGAACGGCCGGCCGGTCGCCTCGATCGCGCGGATCGCGCGGTGCGCCGCGTTCGGCACGGCGCGCGCACCTTTCGCGCGCCGCTCGTCGTAGAAGCGCCAGACCCGCTCGGGGTCTTCCGCGAACGCGCGCGGGGTCGCGACCGTGGCCGGATCGACACCCTCCCAGAGTCCGCCGGCATCGCGGAACGTGGACAGCCCGCTCCCCTTCGAGACGCCGGCGCCGGTCAAGACGAGCACCGCTCCCTGTCCTTGGAGGAGGTCGATGAGGCGCGCCGAAGGGACAGGGCTGGCCATGGAAGCCTCGCGGAAAAACGCGCAACGACGCGCGGCTCGACGACGGACGGGCATCGTACCATCGGGATTCACGCTGCCACAACGGCGTACCGGGCGTGGCGGGCGTCTTGCTACACTCTTCGTTCGGCCCGCCAGGTCGGCGGCGCCCCGAGGGTTCGCCATGAGCGCCATCGTCAACGTCACCGACTCCAACTTCGACTCCGAGGTCCTGGCGAGCGCCGGGCCCGTGCTCGTCGATTTCTCTGCCATCTGGTGCGGTCCCTGCAAGAAGCTCGAGCCGATCGTCCACGAGATCGCGGCCGAGTACGGCGATCGCCTGAAGGTCGTCAAGGTCGACGTCGACAACTCGCCGACGACCGCGGCCAAATTCGGCGTGCTCGCGGTGCCGACGCTGATGATCTTCCAGGGCGGGAAGGTGAAGGACCAGTACGCGGGCGTCCTCTCGAAGAAGGCTCTCGCCGATCGCGTCGACAAGGTCTTGTGACGTGTCGCTGCTCGAGACGATCAACTCCTGGGGGTTCTCCCTCAGCGAGACGCTCAAGGCGCAGCTCGCGGCCGGATCGGCGAGCGCGGTGTTCGTCGTCTTCGCGGCCGGGATCCTGACGAGCTTCACGCCCTGCGTCTATCCGATGATTCCGGTCACCGTCACCTACATCGGCGGCGCGGCGGGAGGGAATCGGCGCCGCGCGGTGGCGCTGTCCCTGACCTACGTCGTCGGCCTCGCGGCCATGTACGCCGCGCTCGGGGTCGTGGCGGCGCTCCTCGGCAAGATCTTCGGAGAGTTCACGCGGAGCCCCTGGGTGTTCGGCGCCGTCGGGGCGATCGTCGTCGCTCTGGGCTTGGGAATGCTCGGCGTCTTCACGATCCCCGCGCTGATGACGGGGCTGCAAGGCCGGGGCGTGCGTCAAGGCGGCTTCGTTGGCGCCGCCCTCATGGGCGTCGCGGCCGGGTTCGTCGCCGCGCCGTGCACCGCGCCGGTCCTCGGATTGCTCCTGACCTACGTCGGACAGACGCGCAACGTCGTGTGGGGTGGATCACTGCTGTTCGTCTTCGCGCTGGGCTTGGGCCTCCTGCTGATGCTGCTCGGGATCTTCTCCGGGCTTCTGACGAGCCTGCCGAAGGCGGGCGCCTGGATGGACCGCATCAAGAAGGGATTCGGCGTCGCGATGCTCCTGATCGGCGCGTGGTTCCTCTTCAAGGCGGTTTCGCTCTTTATCCACACGGCAGGAGCCGCGTGAGAGGCGGGCTGGCCGCCATCGTCGTGGGTTCGGCGCTTTCGGTGGTCTGTCGGGCCGCCGAGCTGGCCGCCCCGGCGGCGATCCCTGCCGGCCTCCAGGCTTCGGACCCGCAGACGGGCGCGCACGTCGCGCTCGACCCCGGACAGGGTCCGCAGATGCTCGCATTCTTCGCGACGTGGTGCCGGCCGTGCCTTGCGGACCTCTCGAAGCTGACCGACCTCGAGGATCGCTGGAAGCCCGACGGGCTCCGCCTGATGCTCGTCGCGGTCGAGACCCGGCAGACCCCGGATCGCTTGCGCGAGCTGGCGGCGAAGGACCCGCTTCCCGGCAAGCTCCTGTTCGACGCGGACGGGTCCGTCGCGAAGGCGACGGGCGCAACGTCGCTCCCGGCGTATGTTCTCATCGACCGAAAAGGCGGAGTCGTCGCGCGCTCGGGCGTGATCGACGCCGCCTTCAAGCAGGCGGTCGAGAGGCTCGTCCGCCAGGAGGGACACGCCCCGTGAGCTCGCGCGTTCGCGTCGGACTGCTCTTCGGCGGCGATTCGGTCGAGCACGAGGTCTCCGTCGTCTCGGCGCGCGGCGTCGCGGCGGCGATCGATCGCGATGCGTTCGAGGTGTTGCCGATCGGGATCGCGCGGGACGGCCGCTGGCTCCCGCCGGACGCCTCGGCGCGCGTGCTGGCCGGCGACGCGAAGCGCGTGACCGCAGCGCCCGGCGATCCGCATGTCCTGGTCGATCCGGGCCGCGGCGGATTGATCGTTTCGGGGCCGGACGGCAGGCTCGCGAAGCTCGACATCGACGTCGTGTTCTCCGTCGTTCACGGATGGGGCGGCGAGGACGGCCGCATTCAGGGCCTGCTCGATCTCGCCGGCGTCCCGTGCGTGGGCGCGGGCGTCTTGGGGTCCGCCGTCGGCATGGACAAGCAAGTGGCCAAGGCGCTGTTCCACGAGCGCGGCCTCCCCGTCGGTCCCTGGCGCGCGCTCCGGCGATCCGAGTGGCTCGCCGATCGCGAGCAGGCGGAAGCCGGGCTGGTTCAGGCGCTCGCTCTTCCTCTTTTCGTGAAGCCGGCCAACGGCGGCTCGTCGGTCGGGATCTCCAAGGTCCGGAAAGCCGGCGAGCTGCGAAGCGCGCTCGAGGAGGCCTTCTCGCACGACGCGAAGGTCGTCGTCGAGGCGGGCCTCGACGTGCGCGAGATCGAGTGCGCGGTGCTCGGCAACGACGTTCCTTCGGCGTCGATCCTGGGCGAGATCGTCCCGTCCGCCGAGTTCTACGACTACGCCGCGAAATACGAGGACGGCACGTCGCGGCTGCTGATTCCCGCCCCGCTCCCCGACGCGAGTGCGGCCGAGATCCGGCGGCTGGCGATCGAGGCGTACCGCGCCCTCGAGCTTTCGGGAATGGCCCGCGTCGACTTCTTCGTCGAGAAGGCGGAGGGCCGGATCTTCCTCAACGAGGTCAACACCCTGCCCGGCTTCACGCCGATCAGCATGTATCCTAAGTTGTGGGAGGCGTCGGGGCTCGGCTATCGCGACCTTCTGACGCGTCTGATCGCGCTGGCGCGCGAGCGGTTCACGGCCGAACGCCGTCGCGCGCTGCCGCGCGGCGGGGTGTGACCGATCGTGTCCGACAGCGCGGTTCTGGTCCTCAACAACGTGTACCAGGCGGTGCAGATCACGAGCGTCCGCCGCGCGTTCCGTCTGTTCTACGCCGGCCGGGCGCGGGCGGTGGCCCCCGATTTCCGGACCTACGACTTCGACAACTGGAGCGACCTGCCTCCGGGAGCCGACCACGAGAGGATCGTCACGCCGCGCCGTGAGATTCGCATCCCGCGCGTGATCCAGCTTCTCCACTACGACCGGCTGCCGCGCCGCGAGGTGCGTTTCACCCGCCGGAACATCTTCTTCCGCGATCGCAACCGGTGTCAGTACTGCGGCAAGGTCTTCCCGCAGGCCGAGCTGAACCTCGACCACGTCATTCCGCTATCCCGCGGGGGAACCTCGAGCTGGGAGAACGTCGTCTGCGCGTGCATCCCCTGCAACAGCCGCAAGGGAAACCGCATGCTGCACGCGTCGGGCATGCAGCTGATCCGCCAGCCCAAGCGGCCCGCGGGACACCCCGTGCTTCGCACGGGCTGGGTCGGGCCGCGCTACGACGAGTGGAAGACGTTCCTGGACGTCGCCTACTGGAACGTCGAGCTGTCGGAAGACCTCGTCCCGCCGCCGTCTCCGGGCTCGTAGCGCAGCTTGTTCAGTCCGAGGGCGTGGATCTTGCGATAGAGCGCCTGCCGGGACCAGCCGATCCGGATCGCCGCCGCCGTCATGTTTCCGCGCGAGGCCCGCAGCGCGTCTTCGATCATCGCGCGCTCGAGGCTGCGCTTCGTCCCCGCGGCGCCGTCGTCCGGCTCGCGCGCGAGGCCGCTTCCGGTGAGCTCGAGGTCGCAGGGCTCGATCGTTCCGGCGCCTGCGCGCAGGAGCGCGCGGGCGAGAACCGACTCGAGCTCCCGGACGTTTCCCGGCCAGCCGTGGGCGGCGAGACGATCGAGGCTCGCCGGAGCGAGGCGCGCGCGCGGAAGCGCGTAGCGGACGGCGAGACGCTCGATCAGGTGGGTGCACAGGAGCGGGAGGTCGTCCTTCCGCTCGCGCAGCGGAGGCACGCGGAGGATCAGCACCTCGAGCCGCCACCTCAGGTCGGCGCGAAACCGCCGGAGCTCGACGAGCGCCGCGAGGTCGTGGTGCGTCGCGGCCACGAGGCGGACGTCGATCGGCTGCTCGTCCAAGGCTCCGACCGCCCGGACGGTTCGCTCCTGGATCACGCGGAGGAGCTTGGCCTGGAGCGCAAGCGGCATGTCGCCGATCTCGTCGAGGAACAGCGTCCCCCCGTGGGCCTGACGGAACAGCCCCGGGTGATCGCGGTCGGCGCCCGTGAACGCCCCCCGGACGGCGCCGAACAGCTCGCGCTCCAGGAGCGCATCGGGGATTGCCGCGCAGTTGATGGCGACGAACGGACGGCGGCGCCTTGCACTCTCACGGTGGAGCGCTTGCGCCACGAGCTCCTTGCCGGAGCCGGATTCGCCGACGATCAGCGCCGGGAGCGGAACGGCCGCGGCGGCGCCGATGTCGCGCTGCAGCCGTTGGAACGACGGGGATTCACCGACGGGAGACTCCGCCGGCGCCTGTGCCTGAGCCGGGGCGTCGCCTGCCGATCGGCGCACCAGCCCGATGAGCGACGCGAACCCGTGGACGAGGCGGCAGCCGTCGTACGCATCGAGCGGCATCGGCAGCCGGCTGTCGAGCACGACGGCGAGGGATCTCCCGTCCACGGCCGGAAGGGGCGCGGCCAGCACGGAGCGGATCGACAGCGACCGCACCGACTCGCCATCGGCCCACATCGGCTCGGCGCGCACGTCGGCGACGAAGAGCGGACGCTCGCCGCGAAGCGCGCGCAGGGCGATGCTCGTGCACAGCGGCGGGGCCAGCTCGCTTCCATCGGCCGACGCGACGACCACGCGGGGCTTTCCCCGGCGCTCGGATTCGACGAGAAACGCTCGCTCCGCGCCGGAGGCGATGCGCAAGTGCCTCAGGACGATCGCCATCGCGGATTCGGGCGATGCGGCCGACGCGTCCTGGCAGGCCCGCGCGAGGTGCGCCGACCAGGAGACGGCCCGCAGGGTTGGCGGCGCGATCTCCGGGAGACTATCTTCGGCGCTCGAAATCGACGGAGACTTGTGGCTCATGAGGCGTAAAGCTTCACCGGCTGACGGCATTCGCCTCAAGATGCATGGTGTGGGGCCGCGGTTACCGATCCGAAACGATTGCGGGATCACTCGGGGAGCCCACCCCTGAGCGCGCGCGCGTCGAAGTCCTGGCTCGAGGGAGCCCTGTGGCTCGCCGTGCTGGCGCTCCTCTCGCCGCTCCTGATCTACTATCGCGCGGGGGTGATGCCGCTCGCGGCGCTGTTCGGCATCGCCGGCGGGATCGCGTTGGGCCTCGCGCTGGCGGGCCGGCGTCTGCACGCGAGCCTGCTCGACGACGCCCTCGCCGGACGAGCCGGCAAGGGCCGCTTCTTGATGACCTTCGGCATGGCTCTCCTGCTGTTGTTCTTCGTGCTGCTCGGGAGTGTCGTGGCCTTGGTCCTTCTGCTGCGGCAGGGCGCCCCGAGCCTGCCGGTCTAGCGGTGTCACGGGTGAGATCGCGATGAGCTACTACCGGAGCACGGGATCGCGGGGCTTTGGCGGAGGGGCGACGATCGGTCTTCCGACGGTCACCCCCGTGAACAAGGCACTCATGATCGCCTGTGGCGCGGTATTCGCCGGCCAGATCTTGTCGGGAATGCTGTTTCCCGAATTCAACTTGGAGCTCTATCTGGGGCTGGTGCCGGTCCGGGTCGCTCAGGGATGGGTCTGGCAGCTCGTCACCTACATGTTCCTGCACTCGCCGGTCATGATTTCCCACATCCTGTTCAACCTCCTGACGATGTGGATGTTCGGCGGCGACCTCGAGCGCCATTGGGGGGGCAGGAAGTATCTGACCTACTGGTTTGTGTGCGGCATCGGCGCGGGAATCTGCGTCACCCTTGCGGGCGCGTTTCGCGGGGTTGCGATTCCGACGATCGGAGCGTCCGGTGCGATCTACGGCCTGATTCTGGCGTATGGGACGATTTTTGCGGAAAGACGGATCCTTTTCAGTTTCCTTTTCCCGATCAAGGCGCGAACGCTGGCCTGGATCCTGTTCGCCATCGCCTTCGTTTCGAACCTGACGCCGCACACGGACGGGATCTCCCACGTCGCGCACCTGGGCGGGATGGCCGCCGGCTGGATCTATCTCAACAGGGCGTGGCGTGTGACGGAGATGTGGCGCGAGCTGGTCTGGCGCATCCGGCGTCGCAAGTTCAAGATCATGCCGCCCGACGACAGGGACCGCTGGATCCACTGAACCCTGCCCTCGCGAATGGGAATTTCCGGACTCGCGGATAGCCATCCCGTCAAAGTCCGAATATGCCGAAAAGCCGCGTCCAGCCTGATCTTCGTGACGATCATCGCCATTGACACGACAGGATGGTGCTCATAGACTTCTCATCGCATCGGGGGAGAGCACGACGCGAAGCGACGAATGCACGACGACCCGTCGCGAGTGTCATGCGGAGGATCGGTTGGCTCAGCCGCCGGAACGTACGTTGATCCCACACGCGTGTCAACCCATTAGCCATCGCTTTCCCCACTCGTCCGCGCGCAACGAGGAGATGTAGATGGAGACGTCCGTCAAAGAGCGCAGCACGGTCTTGTCACGGTACTTCTCCGAGATTCGCGAATACCCCCTTCTCACCAAAGACGAAGAGATGGCGTTGGCCGACGGCGTCAAGCGCGGCGATCGCGCGTCGCTGAACGAGCTGATCGAATCGAACCTGAGCTTCGTCGTGAAGGTTTCCAGCGAGTATCGCAACCTGGGCCTTCCGTTCGAAGACCTCCTCAACGAAGGCAACATCGGACTGATCGAGGCCGCGCATCGCTACGACGCGAGCAAGGGCACCAAGTTCATCACCTACGCAATCTGGTGGATCCGCAAGTCGATCCTGAAGGCGCTGTCCGAGCACTCGAACCTCGTGCGCGTGCCGAGCTACCAGATGAAGAAGGTGCGCGAGATTCGCGACGCCGAGGCGTCGCTCCGGCGGTCGCTCGGCCGCGCCCCCGAGCGCGGCGAGATCGGAAGCCGTCTCTCGAAGAGCGTCAACAAGATCGACCAGGTGCTCCAGTTCACGATGCGCGAGGTCTCGCTCGACGACAAGGTCGGGAAGGACCGTGACAAGCCGATCGCGGAGTACCTCGTCGACCCGACCTCTTCGTCTCCCGAGGACGACCTGATCAATCGCGAATCGAACTCGCTCGTCGGCGAGGCGATGGCGCACCTGACGGAGCAGGAGCGCATCGTGGTCGCCTTCCGGTTCGGCCTCGCGGGCGGCCCCCCGCTGACCCTCAAGGAGATCGGCGAGAAGATGGGGATCAGCCGCGAGCGCGTCCGGCAAGTCGAGTGCCAGGCCAAGGGACGGCTCCGCAAGCTGTTCGCCAAGAAGCGCATGATGAAAGCGCCGGCGAAAAAGCCGATCGCGACTCGCGCCGTGGCGAGAACGCGACCGAACCTCGAGCACTGATCCTGATACAGTAAACCCTCCGGGACGACCGGAGGGCCGATGCACGCAGGCGACACGCAGGCGTCCGTCTGGGCGCGCTTGTTCCAATGCACCACGTGGGAGTCGGCGGAGCGCACGCTCGCCGGTGCCGCGGCTCCCGACCGGAAGACCGCGCATCTCGCGTGGAACGCGCATCGGGAGGCGAAGGCCGCCGCCGAGTCGAGGCTTGCCGCAAGGGCGCGCGACCTGGAAGCGCTTCAGGCCTTCGGGCGCGCGGTGGCCGCGGCGTCCTCGATCGACGATCTGATGGATCGCGCCGCTTCCGCCGTGCAGCTGCTCGTCGAGGCGGATGCGGTCGCGCTCGCGGTGGCGACGCGCGATCGCACCGGCGTCGTCGTCCATCTTGCGCGCGCCCTGGCTCCCGAGGACCTCGCCCGGCTTCGCGAGGCCACGGCACTCGGATTCGTCCCGCTCGATGCTGAGGTTCCGCAAGACGTCAAGACCTTGCCCACGTTCGATCCGTATCAGGGTCCTCGCGCAGGCTTGCAAGAGACCGACATCCTCGTGGTGCCGGTCGAACGACGAGGCCGCGAGATCTTGCGGATGGCCGTGGTCCCGCGTTCAGGGCCGGACGAGCGCTGCGTCCTCGCGGCGTTCGGCGCGTCGAACCACCTCGCGATCCACGCCGATCGGATCCTGACCGTCGCCGACGCGGAGCAGGGCCGCTTCCGGGCCATCCTCGATTCGATGCCGCACGCGGTCGTCTTGCTCGATGCGTCGTTCCAGCTCGTTCACGCGAACAGCGCCGGCGAGACGCTGCTTGCGCGCGTCGGAGCCGAGGGAGGCGCGGCCTTCCGGGGCGTCGGAGATCTCGATCTCGTCGCGCTGTCGTACGACGTGCTCGCGGGACGAACGACGGGGGCTTCGGCCGAGGCCGTCCTCGAAGGCGGCGGGGTCCTCGAGGTCGCGGTCGCGCCGTGGACCGTGGGAGGGGGGACGTGCGACGGGCTCGTCGTCGTGATGCTCGACGTCACCATCCAGCGCGGGCTGCGCGCCGAGGTCACGCGATCGGAAAAGCTGTCGAGCCTCGGGCGGATGATCGCCGGGGTCGCCCACGAGCTCAACAACCCGCTGACGTCGGTGATCGGCTACGCGCAGCTCCTGCGCACGATGCCGCCCGGAGACAAGCTCGCGGCGCGCCTTGCGACCCTTCAGCGCGAGGCCGACCGCTGCCGCCGCATCGTGCAGAACCTCCTCCGTTTCGCACGCGTCCACACCCCCGAGCGCCGGCCGTTCTCGCTGAACGAGGTCGCCGAGAACGCGGCGTTGTGGCTCGCGTACACGGTCCGGACGGGCGGCTGCACGCTCGAGCTGGACCTCGATCGCGAGGTCCCCGCCGTGACCGGCGACGTTCACGATCTCGAGCAAGTTCTGGTCAACCTCGTGACGAACGCGCTCCACGCCATGACGGGAGCCGGCCGGTCGGGAACGATCACGATTCGAACGCGGCGGGCCGGGGACGGTCGCGTCGCTCTGGAAGTCGACGACGAGGGGCCGGGGATCCCGGACTCCGTGCGGGAAAAGTTGTTCGATCCGTTCTTCACCACGAAGCCCGCGGGCCAGGGTACGGGGCTGGGGCTCTGGCTCGTCGAAAACGCCGTGACGGCCCACGGCGGAACGATCCGCTCCGGAGCCGCCCCGGGCGGGGGTGCGCGGTTCCGGATCGAGCTTCCCGCCGCCGGCGCCGTCGATCCGCCACGCGAGCGTCCCGCTGCCGAGAGCGCGGGGTCCTCGGGCGTCTCGGCGCGCATCCTCGTCGTCGATCCGGAGATCGCTCTCGCGGAGCTGATCTGCGAGGCGCTCGCCGCCTCGGGCCACGAGCCGGTCGCCGTGCACGATGCCCGCGCAGCACTCGATCGGCTGAGCGGCGAGCCGTTCGACCTCGTCGTCTCGGACGCGTCGCTTCCGGGACTTCCGGGAGAGCGCCTCGTCAGCGAGATCGAGCGCGTTCGGCCGGGCTTGCGGCAGCGCATCCTGCTGACGACCGCCGATGCGGTCAGCCGGGAGCCGGAAGCGGTCGCGCGGAAGCTGGACGCGGGTCTGCTGCGCAAGCCCTTCGAGCGCGACGAGCTGCGCGAGGTGGTGGCGACACGGCTCCGGCGCGGCGTGGAGCCCTAGTCTTGCGCCACATCGTCGTCGGCACGGCGGGGCACATCGATCACGGCAAGAGCGCGCTCGTCGCGGCGCTCACCGGGGTCCATCCGGACCGCCTCGAGGAGGAGCGCCGGCGAGGCATCACGATCGATCTCGGCTTCGCGGACTTGACGCTCCACGACGGAGTCGTTTCCTTCGTCGACGTGCCGGGGCACGAGCGCTTCGTCCGCCACATGGTCGCCGGCGCTTCCGGGCTCGACGCCGTCCTCCTCGTCATCGCGGCCGACGACGGCGTCAAGCCGCAAACGCGAGAGCACCTCTCGATCTGCAAGCTGCTCGGGCTCTCCCGCGGCCTCGTCGCGCTGACGAAGGCCGACCTCGTCGAGCCCGAGATCGCCGAGGTCGTCGCCCTGGAAGTCCGGGACTTGCTCTCCGGCTCGTTTCTCGAAGGCGCCCCCATCCTTCCGGTTTCGTCGAGGACCGGGCAGGGGCTCGACGCCCTTCGAGCCGAGCTCGCGCGGTGGCTGCGGGAGCTTCCGGTGCGCCCGGAGGCCGGGATCGCGCGGCTCCCGATCGACCGCTCGTTCGTGCAAAAGGGATTCGGCACGGTCGTCACCGGGACTCTTGTTGCGGGAACGATCCGTGAAGGAGACGAGATCGAGATCCTTCCGGGGGAGCGCCGCGGCCGCGTGCGGGGTCTTCAGGTCCACAAGCGCAAGGTCGCGGTGGCTCAGGCCGGCCGGCGCGTCGCGGTCAACATCCAGGGGCTCGACTGCGAGCAGGCGCCGCGCGGCGCGACATTGACCTTGCCCGGATCGCTCAAGACGACGCGTCGCGCCCGCGTGCGCATCGACCTCCTCCCCGGCGTTCCGTCGAAGCTGAGGCGCGGCGGTCCGGTGCGCTTTCACCAGGGCACGTGCGAGCGCACCGCGCGGTTCCGTGCGATCTCCGACGCCGAAGGCCGCCTCGACGCCGAGCTGGTTCTCGCCGAGGAGACGGTGCTCCTCCCCGGCGACCGGTTCATCCTGCGCCGTCCCGCGCCGGTGGACACCATCGGCGGGGGAATCGTCGTCGATGCGCATCCGGTGTACGGAAGGCGCGGACGGTCCCGCGCGGCGAGCGTCGCCGAAAGCGGCCAGGACGCATGGCTCGATCGGATCGCCCGAGCCGGCGAGGCGGGGGTGCCGGCGGCGGCGCTCGCCGTCGAGCTCGGACGCTCGGCCGAAGAGACCGAGGCGGCCGTCTCGGGGCTTCGCGCGGCGGGGCGGGCCGTTCGCGTGGGAGGCGTTCTCTTCGCGACGCCGGTCTGGGAGGCCGCGCGCGCGCGGGTTCACGACGTGCTGGACGAGTTCCACGCGAACGAGCCGCTCGCCGCCGGCCTGGCGCGCGAAACGGTGCGTGCGCGCGCCGGGCGTGACGTTCCGCCGGAGGCATTTCGCGAGCTCCTCGTCGCGCTCGCCGCCGAAGGTCGAATCCGACTGATCGGCGACCGCGCTGCGCTCGCGTCGCATCAGGTGGTCCTCTCGGCGGCCGACGCGGCGCGCGCCGAGCGGATCGAAGACGCCATGCGGCGGGGGGGCATCGACCCTCCGGCGATCGAGGACGTGCTCCGGGACGTCGGCGGGGCGCAGGGGCCCAAGCTGCGCGATTGGCTGGTCGCCTCTGGCCGCCTGGTCCGCATCCGGGACGGGCGTTTCTTCCACCAGGACGCCCTGGAAGAGGTCCGGCGCAAGCTCCGGGAGTTTTCCCGTACATCGAGTACGATAGAGATCGGTACGTTCAAGGAGCTGGCCGGCGCGACCCGGAAGAACGCGATTCCGCTCCTCGAGCAGTTCGATGCGGAAAGGCTGACGCGGCGGGAAGGGAACGTGAGGCGGATCCTGACGAACGATGCGGCCCGTTAGGGGCCGCGGGAGTAGGGAATGGGTTCCATCGGCTGGCCCGAGATCCTGGTTCTTGCGCTCATCGCCGTCGTGCTGTTCGGCGGACGCCGCCTTGCCGACGCAGGCCGCGGACTGGGAGAAGCGATTCGAAACTTCAGGGAAGGCATGCGCGGGGACTCCGACTCCGGAAAGGCCGGACCCGGCGATGACGCGAATCGCAACCGTAACGATCGCTGAGCGAGCGTCGTGCCCCGCGTCGCCGACGCGCGCACCGGCGCCCTGCTCGCCCGCCAGCGCTTCGCCGTCCGGCGCCTGAAGCGCGATCTCTTCGGGTCGGACGGCTCGCTCCGGCATCCTTATTTTCGTGACCTGAGACGGGAGATCTCGGGGCCGTTCGTCCGCACGTCGATGCGGCGTCTCGTCGCCGCGGCCGCGGCCGCCGACGTCACCTACGTCGGCGATTTTCACGCGGACCCGGTGTGCCAGAAAACGGCCGCCGATCTCCTCGCCGCCCTCGCCCGTCGAGGACGGGTGGTCCTCGGCGTGGAGTTCGTCTACACGCGCCAGCAGGAGATCCTCGACCGGCGGCAGGCCGGAACGCTCGACGACCGGTCGTTCCTTCGCCGGATCCACTACCGCGAAGAGTGGGGCTACCCGTGGGAGGGGTTCCGCGAGACGCTCGACCGCGCGCGGGAGCTCGGCGTACCCGTCGTCGCGCTCGACCGGCCGCCCCGCGGCGGGTTCGACGGATTACGGCGCCGCGACGTGCACGCGGCGCGCGGGATCGCGTCGATCCTCGCAGAGCGGCCGAAGCGATCGATGCTCGTCCTGTTCGGCGAGTCTCACCTGGCACGCGGCCACATGCCGCGCGAGGTGGATCGCATCCTCGCGCGCGGCGGGTTGAAGCGGCGCGCGGTCACCGTCTTTCAGGATCCGGAGCCGGTTTACTGGTCGATGCTCTCCAGGTCGCAATCGATTCCCGAGGCGGTGCGCTTCGAGAGCGGGTCGTTCGCGGTCTTCCACACGCCGCCGCTCGCTCGCTACGAATCCTACCGGCAGGTTCTCGAGCGGTGGCGCGGGGAGACACCGCCCGACGAAGACGTCGATCTCACTCCCGCGGTCCACCATCTGGTCGACACGCTCGTCGGCTGGATGGGGATCCGGCCCGAGCGGCACCGCGTTCGCCATCGCGCGGGTTTCGTCGACGACCTTCAGGACGCCTACCCCGAGGTCTACAGCGGGCCCGACGCACGTCAGTTCCTGGGTCCGATCCTCGCCGAGCACGGGCGCACGCCCCAGGAGATCCGCGATGCGCGGCGGATGCTCGCGGCGCGCGACGCCCTTTACGACGCTCGGTCGAACACCTTCTTCCTGACGCGATACGATCCGGGGGCCGCGGCCGGGGAGGCCGCGCGGTTTCTCCGCGTCGCCCTCTCCGGGCGCCTGCACCGGGATGTCGAGGTCGTCTCGGCGGATGCCGCGGAGCGAACCTACGGCGCCGCTTACAACGAGGCGCTCGCCTACCTCGGAGCCCGCCTCGTCGATCCCGCGAGCGATCTGGTCGCCCGGATAGGAGACGGGCCGGCCGCGGGGCGCCGCGCTCGGCGGAGCTGGGCGGACGCCCACCGGGCGTTCATCGCCTCGGCGGCCAACGCTCCCCCCGAGGCGCTCCTGGCGCCGCTTCGTGGCTCGGTCGAGACACGGCGCGCCCTCGCGCGGGAGCTTGGGCGGAAGCTCGGACAGATCCTCTACGAGCGCGTCGTTCGCGGGTTGATTCCGCCTCGGGGCTTGCGGGCGCTCTTCACGAGCGACCTCGACCCGCCGCGCGCACGGCACGAAGTGGTGCGGCTGATGCGGCTCGGACGGCGCTGAAAGAAAAACAAAGCGGCCGCCCCGAGGGGCGGCCGCAGTTGGGGGAGAGTCGGGCTCGGTGTGGGGGCACCTTGCTCGGCGTCTTCTCGGGGGTGGCCTCGAAGTCCTCGCAGCACCCGGCTCCCCCCCATTCGTAGATCAGTCGCCGTTTCCGAGGATCGAGTCTCCCCAGATCGCCGTGTCGCCCCAGGTGGCGGTGTCGCCCCAGCTGGCCGTGTCGCCCCAGGTGGCGGTGTCGCCCCAGGTGGCGGTGTCGCCCCAGGTGGCGGTGTCTCCCCAAGTGGCGGTGTCACCCCACGTGGCCGTATCGCCCCAGGTGGCGGTGTCGCCCCAGGTGGCGGTGTCGCCCCACAGGGCGGAGTCGCCCCAGATGGCCGTATCGCCCCAAATCGCCGTGTCGCCCCAGAGCGCCGTGTCGCCCCAGATGGCGGTGTCGCCCCAGATGGCGGTGTCGCCCCAGATGGCGGTGTCGCCCCAGATCGCGGTGTCGCCCCAGGTCGCAGTGTCGGCCCAGGTTGCGGTGTCGCCCCATGCGGCCGTCGACGCACCCAGGTCGCCGGTGCTCCCATCGCTCTCCTCAGGCGCCGGGTAGAGCGAAGGCGTCCGCGTGAGCGTGAACCCACCGACCGCATTCGGATTCACGACCGGCGAAGCGCTGTTGAAGCGAACGTTGCGGAAGTTGCCGGTCATCGCGGCCGCGTGGATCAGGTTGAGGTATCCCGCTCCGACCGTGAACCGGTCGAGAGAAGGAAGCCGGTCGGCCGAGTACAGGAGGATCGACTTGACCTGATCGGGGCTCAAACGAGGATTCCGCTGCAGGATGATCGCCACCGCCCCGGACACCACACCGGTCGCCATGCTGCTACCCGACAGCTCGATGCGGTCCTTCGAGACGATCCGGTCCGGATACATCCGGGCGAGCGTGCACCCGGGGGCCATCGTCGAAATGATGCGGTTGCCCGGTGCCACGACGTCGGGCTTCAAGATGTGGTCGCCGAAGGACGGGCCGCGGCTGCTGTAGGTCGTCGGGATGTCGTCCGAACGATCGGCGGTATTGAGGTCGTTGAACGCGCCGACGGTCACGACGTAGGGATCGTTGCCCGGAGCGTTGATCGTGAAGTGGCCGTCGCGTCCGCGGTTGCCCGCGGAGGCGATCACGACGATCCCGGCGCTCCACGCGCGCTCGACCGCGCGATCCATGGGGTCGGTGACATAGGACTCTGCCGGCGGATGCCCGAACGAAAGATTGAGCACGCGGATCCGGTAGGTGTCCTTGTGGGCGATGGCCCAGTCGATGGCGTCGATGATGTTGCTGACAAATCCCTGCCCGTTGGCGTCGAGCACGCGCAGCGAGATCAGGCTCGCCTGCGGGGCGACGCCGCGGACCGCTCCCTTCAGCCCCGCTCCGGCGATCGTGCTCGCGATGTGGGTGCCATGGCCGTAGGCGTCGTTCGTCTGATGGACCCCGGTGAAATCGACGCTGGCGAGAACCCGCGACGACGTGACGGCGTTGCTCGTCGTCAGCCCGGAGTCGAGCACGGCGACCGTCACGCCAGCGCCGGTGTAACCGAGGTATCGCGTCAGGCGGTCGGCGCCGATCGTCGGCACCGCGATGTCCATCGTGGCGCTCACGGTGCGGTCGGGCGAGATGCTGACGACGCGCGCATCGTTCTCGAGCGCTTCGATCTCACGGCGCGAGGCCCGTGCGGCGATCGACGTCGAACCCGTGAGGGTGCGGGCCAGGCGGCCGCTCTTCGAGACGATCGAGCCGACGCTCGACGCGTCGAGTCCGTCCGTGTAGGTGACGATGATGCGCTGATCGTGCGCGTTGCTCATCGTTGCGCGCAGGTCCGGCGAGATCTTCTCGTGCCGTTCCACGGCCATGCTCATCGTCGAAAACAGCACCATCGCCAGCGCGATTCCCAATCCGTTGATCTTTCGCATCGTGTTCATCACCTTGCCCCCTTCAGTGGCCCACGCCCCAAGCGTGGGCGACCGAAGGAACTGCAATGGGTGCGCCGCCTCCAAGGAAACCCTCATCGAGTCGAGTTATCTGGTTGTAATAACAACGACTTAGCCAACCAGGGAACTCAGCGGGAAGATCAAGTGTTGCATCTCAAGTTGAGATGTGCGCTCCGTCGGATTCTCGAAATGCAGCGTCACCATTGACTTTCTCACCGAAACGAGACGCTTCGACGCGACTGTCTCAAGTTGAGAGTGTCCAAACAGGACAAACCGCCGAATACTGGAATGGGGCGATCTTGAAATGAGCTATGTCCGCAAGTAGGATTGCCCATTCGTGTGGTCGAATGCCAATGTTAGGCGGTGTCTGAATGTATAGATCCAACGAGGATGTCGCGCGAAGAGTGTATCGGGCGCTGAAGACTCCAACCGACAACAGTCCGCGAACGGACCCGATTCTCGCGTTCCACTTCAAAGGGAAAGAGGACTACATCATGCTCCGGTGCAACAAGGCGCCGGAGATGTCGATCAAAGGCAAAGACCAGACCGCCGGCGAGGTGAAGTTCTTCGCCTACAGCGATTTCTCGGCATTCGGAGAGGACGACGTCCTCTTCAAGCTCAAAGACGAGATCGAGCTGATCGAGCTCTATCGCAAAGGCGCGATCGAAGCCCAGTCGTTCAATTCGTGGTCCGAGTTCGAGGATTGGCTGGACACGCTCGACGAGAACGGGATCCAGATCTCCCTGAAGCTCCCATGCCTCGTCTATGCGGCAGTGCGCAACCAGCCGCCGTCGATGCAAAACTTCATCGTCGAGGCGGTCAAGAAGGCCCTGCGAACGGGACTCGACTGATCAGTCGCGTCTAGGGGCCGCGCGGCGCAAGCGGTGGAGACCCTCGCGGATCGCCTCGGCACACTCCGCCGCTCCCGAATCCGAAAGAACGCTCCGGAGCCTAAGCTCGAGCATCCGGCGAGCTTGGACGAGATCGACCCGCCCCAGTGTGATCCCCTCAGGTCCGATGAAGCTCACCTGCCGGGTGCGGACGAGAGACTGGCCTTCCCGGGAAGCGGGATCGACCAGTCGCACGAGACGGCAGCCGACGCGCTCTTCGATCGGCCCCGGCAAACCAACGCCGCTGATCGTCGCCCGGTAGGTCCCGCGCGCGAGGGGCTGCGCGTTCGCTTGATCCATGCGAACAGACTAACACGGTGCTGCGGAAGATTGCAGAGCGATTCGGGAACGATTCAGGGGAGACGCGCCCAGTCCGGGACGGGGGCCGGCGATCCGGGACGTGCGAAGAGGAACCCCTGCGCGCACCGGACGCCGACGTTCACCAGCGCCTTGAGCTCGTCGCCGGACTCGACACCCTCGGCGACCAGCGTGATGCCGGTGCTCGTCGAGAAGCGCTGCATCGTATCGATGAGCTCGCGCTTGATGGGGCTCTGGTGCAGCCCGCGCACGATGTTCATGTCGGCCTTGATGAAGTCCGGGGCGAGCTCTGCGATTGCCTGGAGCCCCGCATATCCGGAGCCGACGTCGTCCATCGCGAGACGGAAGCCGAGGGCGCGGAAGCGCTCGAGCGTCCGGCGCAGCGCCGCGAAGTCGCGCACGGCCGAGTGCTCGGTCAGCTCGAGCACGATCTGTGCAGGCGTCAGGCCCGCCCCCGCAAGCCGGTCGAGGAACTGCGGTCCGGTCAGGTGCGGGTCCTGCGCGGAATCCGGCTCGATGTTCAGGAAGAGGAGCTGATCGGAGGCGAGCTGCGGGAGCCCTTCGAGGGCGCGCTGCCGGCAGAGGCGCTCGAGCGACCAGAGCGCGTCGTCGCTGTCCGCGGCCTTGAACAGCGCCTCGACGTTGTCGAAGCGGCCGTTCTCGACGCGGGTCAGCGCCTCGAAGCCGATGACGCGCCGCTCCTGGATGTCGACGACGGGCTGATACACCGAGCGGACGAGCCCGAGCTCGATGACCCGCGACAGCCGCGCCGCGCGCCGGCGGCTCTCCCGCTCCTTCTCGCGGAGCGCGTCGGCGAACGCTTCCTCGAGCGCGCGATGGACGATCCGCTCGAACGCAATCCCGGGCTCGGTGCTCACGACGGCCGAGCCGACGTACGAGCCGAACGTCTCGGTCACCTCGGGAGAGAGCGTCCTCGACAAGTGCAGGCGCAGCCCGCGCCGGATGCGCGCCGACACGCGCGTCAGGCTGCCGTGATCGAGAGCGCGTCCGTCGCGCGGCGGCTCGAGCAACAGCGCGAACGAGTTTCCGCGGAGGCTCGGCTCGAACAACCGGTCGTTCCGCCGCATGCGATTCTCGTGGTACTCCCTGAGGAACGTCCCGATCTCGTGGTGGAGGGCGTCGTAAGCGCGCCAGCCGGTCCGGTCGGACAGCGACGTGCGCTGGAGCACGGTGACCGAGATCAGGCCGATTTCCCCCCGCGACGCGAGCCGCAGCGCCATGCCGTCGAGGATGGCCTCGAGCCTCGGGAGCGGATGGGCCTCGCCGAGATCGTGCCGCGCCGAGCCGTCGTTCGATCCGCTCATGCTCTCACCTGTCCCCATAGAGATCGGCGTGCGGGCTCCACGGCGCGTCGTCCCTGACGTCGCCGCCGATCTCGACGCCGCGGAACCGGAACACGCGGTTCCGGCCCGCCCCCTTGGCCTGGTACAGCGCCTCGTCCGCGCGCCGGATGAGGTCCTGGCCGTCGGTTCCGTCGACGGGGAATTGCGTGACACCCCCGCTGATCGTGATGCGTCCGGCCTCGGGAGCGCCGGAGCCGACCGTGAATGCGTTCCCTTGGATCGCCGCGCGGATCCGGTCGGCGGCCGTCAGACACTCGGCGCCGCCGACGCCCGGCATCGCGACGATGAACTCCTCGCCGCCGTAGCGGCACGCGACGTCGCCCGCGCGCAGGTTGTTACGCAGGACGTCCGAGACCTGCTTGAGGATCTCGTCGCCCGCGAGGTGCCCGTAGGTGTCGTTGTATTTCTTGAAGTGGTCGATGTCGAAGATGAAGACCGTGAGCGGGGCCGCCTCCTTCTCGGCGGCGTTGATCAACAGCGCAAGCCGCTCGCCCATGAACTTCCGCTTGTTCAGGAGGCCGGTCAGCCCGTCATGGTCGGCGAGGTCGCGCAGCTTCACGGTGTTTCGCGAGTTCGTGTAGGCGATCGTCGCGAGGTTCGTGATCATCGTCAGCATGAGCTTGGGATTGCTGGGCTGGCAGGCGGGGCCCCTGATCCCCAGAACTCCCAGGAGCCTCGCGCCCTTCCCGTCGTGCTGGACGAGCGGTGCCAACAGCTCGAACCGGATCGAAGGATGGTTGTCCTCGATGGTGCGTCCGCCGGTGCGGGACTTGTTCATCCAGTCGTCGGGGAGCATCTCGACCTTGTTGGTGGCGACCCAGCCGATCCGGCCGTCTCCGAGCCCGATCGTCTTCGCCGCCGGCGGAACGTCCGCGGGCTTCATCGCATCGGCGAAGTGCAACTTGGTCTGGTCCCGGCCCGGCACCGACGGCGACCACGTCAGAAAGAGACACGCCTGCTCCGGCTCGAAGATCGTCCGAACGAGCTCGAAGACGAATCCCGGGATCTGCCGCTCGTCGAGGTTGTCGCTGTTCAGTGCGCGGGCGACGTCCGGAAGCGCCCGCGCGAGGTTCGCATGCGCGCGCTGCTCGCCGAGCAGCTTCGTGACCTGCCGCGATTGTTCCTTTGCGTGAAGCGAGATGCGCGACAGCTCGGTCTCCAACCGTTTCTGATCGCCGTTTGCGCTGCGGCCCAAGCGCGCGAGCAGGAAGCCGACGACCGCGCCGGCAACCCCCGCGATCAACGCGGGGAGAGGGCCGAGTCCCTGATGTAGCGTCTCCATCGCCCGCGCGGACTCCTATCCCGGCTTGCGGCGTGCCCCGGGCGGCGCGCCGTCCCGTCGAAAATGTGGGTTCCGGGGGGGGCCGAGGCAAGCCCGGGCGGGAGCGCCCGCATTGTCTAGAATGACGAAGATGTTACGGGTCAACGAGATCTTCCACTCGATCCAAGGGGAATCGACCCATGCCGGGCGGCCCTGCGTCTTCGTGCGCCTGACCGGCTGCAATCTCCGCTGCGTCTGGTGTGACACGGCGTACGCGTTCCACGAGGGCGCCACGATGAGCGTCGACGAGGTCGTCGCCGCCGTGGCCTCGTACGGTTGTCCCCTCGTGGAGGTGACGGGCGGCGAGCCCCTGCTCCAAGCCGAAGCGATCGACCTGATGGCGGCGCTCATCGCGCGAGGCCACGAGGTCATGCTCGAAACCGGTGGAAGCCTCCCGATCGACCGTGTGCCCGAAGGTGTCCGCCGGATCGTCGACGTGAAGTGCCCCGGAAGCGGCGAGTGCGAGCGCAACCGATGGGACAACCTGAGCGCGCTTCGCGACGGGGACGAGATCAAGTTCGTCATCGCCGATCGCCGGGACTACGAATGGGCGAAAGGCGAGGTCCACGCGCGGCGTCTGAGCGAGCGCGTCCCGGTCTTGTTCTCGGCCGTCAGCGGGACGCTCGATCCGGGCGCGATGGCGCGCTGGGTGCTCGACGACAATCTCCCGGTGCGCGTTCAGCTCCAGATGCACAAGCTGCTCTGGCCCGGCGAGGAGCGCGCCGTCTGATGCCGGTTGCGGTCGTCCTCCTCTCCGGTGGGCTGGACTCCGCGACCTGCCTGGCATGGGCGATCCGGGAGGGGTTCACGGCGCATGCCCTCACGGTGCGCTACGGGCAGCGTCACGCTGCGGAAGTCGAGCGGGCCGCCGTGCTCGCGCGCGCCGTCGGCGCGGCGTCGCACCGCGTCGTGGACATCGAGCTTTCCTTTCTCGCCGGCTCGGCTCTCACCGATCGCGGCGTCGAGGTGCCGAAGCACCGCGCCGACGGCGCAATCGGCGCGGGGATACCGGTGACCTATGTGCCGGCGCGCAATCTTCTGTTCCTGTCGATCGCGGTCGCATGGGCGGAATCGCTGGGTGCGTCGGACGTCGTGATCGGAGTCAATGCCGTCGATTACAGCGGCTACCCGGATTGCCGCCCCGAGTTCGTCCGGGCCTTCGAGTCGGCGGCTGCGCTCGGGACACGGTCCGGCTCGGAGGGCGGGGCATGGCGCGTGCACGCTCCACTCGCCGGCCGGTCGAAGGCGGAGATCGTTCGCCTCGCCGCCTCCTGGGGAGTGCCCTACCACGAGACCCTCTCGTGCTACGACCCCGGTCCCGCCGGGCAACCCTGTGGCGCGTGCGACGCGTGCATCCTTCGTGCGAGGGGATTCGAGGCGGCCGGATTGCCGGATGGCCCGCCGGCGTGAGCGTCAGCCTCGCCGGCCGCGCTCCCGGTCGATCGCTTCGGCCAGCTCGTTGATCGAGCGGGCAAGATCCTGAAGATGGTCGTGACGCCGCAGACGAATCCGGATGTCGGTCCGGCCGTCGCGAATGGCATCGACCGCGCGCCGGATGGCGAACGCCGCGCCGGCGGTCCGGTGGGATTCGATCAGCCCGACGAGGAACACCCCGACGAGGAACGCCATCGATACGGAGACGAGCACGACGAGCGAAGCACGGCCGTCCGATCCGAGCGTCGGGCGAACGAAGCTCCCGGCGACCGAGACCGCGGCACCGTCGTGCGAGGCGACGGAGAAGTTGAGCAGGACGAGGAGCGCCAGCGCGGTGGATCCCACGAGGATCCCTGACCGGGCCTGGTAGGCCGCATCCAGCACGTAGCGCCGGCGGCGCCACCGAGGCGGGCCGGCGGACGCGGGGGCCGTTCCTATCATCGATCCGGTGGCCGGAACGTCGCGCAAAACGTGAGCCTCCGGAGCGAAACATAGGGACCCGGCTCGCCGCCGGTCAAGAAGCCGCGGAAGCGGCCCCTTTCCGACCTTCCTCCGTACCTGTTAGGATCTGAAGGGGGCAAAGGCCCCGACGGAGGACCGAATGGAGCAGAAGATCGTGGTCAATTTGAACGGTGGCGTCGTCCATAAGGGCGTCACGCACGACTTCTCCCCCAAACAGGAGACTTTTCACGTGTTGCCGGCAGAGGGGGGCGGAGTTCCGGTCCGCGTCCGCATGGGCGACATGAAGGCCCTCTTCTGGGTGAAGGATTACCTCGGGAACCGGGAGTATGTCGCGCGCCGCGAGTTCGGTCCCGGAAAGGTACCTGAAGGGCGCAAGGCGATCGTCACGTTCGCCGACGGCGAGACGATCTGGGGCTCGGTGACCGAGGACGATCCGGCGGCCGGGGGATTTTTCTTCGTCCCGGCCGACGAGCGCGACAACAACATGAAGATCTTCGTCGTTCGCAAATCCGTGAAAGAGCTCCGCTTCGCGCCAGAAGAGCGGTAAGGAGGGCGACTTGAACAAGGCCGAACTCACCGAGAAATTGATCGAGCGGACCGGGCTTTCCGCGCGCGATGCGCGGGCGGCCATCGATGCCATCTTCGACCCGGACCCGTCGATCGGAATGATCGCCGCGGCGCTGGTCGCCGGCGACAAGGTGGCCGTCAGCGGATTCGGAACTTTCGAGGCGCGTGGGCGTAAGGCCCGGGCGGGCCGAAACCCGCATACGGGGGAAACGCTCGACATCCCCGCGACGCGGGCCCCGGCATTCAAGGCCGGCAAGCCGCTCAAGGAAACGTTGAAGGGCTGACCACCCGCGCCCGGGCGGCAGGCCCAAAGGCGCGATCGTAAATGACGGCCAAAGAGAAGGACGCCACCGAGGCCCCGAAGGGCGCTCGGAAGAAGCGTCGTCGATCGCGTTGGCGCCGGTGGATCGTCGGACTCGGCGTGCCGGCGCTCGTCGTCGGCGGAATCGTCGTCCTTTCGATCTACACGCAGATCACGCTGACGTTCGAGGGCCACCTCTGGACGCTACCGGCGCGGATCTATTCCGCGCCGCTGCACATCGAGCCGCGCCAGAGCCTGGATGTCGAAGCCGTCGTCGCGCGCCTGTCGCGCTGCGGCTACGGTCCCGTCGACACCGTTCCCGCGAGGCCGGGCCAGTACCGGAAGCGTCGCGGCGGGGTCGACGTGTTCGTCCGTGGATTCACGGGAGGCGGACATCCCGTTCCCCAGCGTCGCGTCACGCTCACTTTCTCCGGCAGCGAGATCTCCTCGATCGTCGACGAGCGCGGCCGCGCCGTCGCGTCGGTCGACCTCGAGCCCGAGCTCCTCTCGCTCGTCTTCGGCCCGCAGCAGGACGATCGCATGATCGTGCCGCTGAACGAGGTGCCGAAGAGCTTGATCCAGGCGGTGCTCGCCGCAGAAGACGCCCGGTTCTTCCATCACGCCGGCATCGATCCGCTCTCGGTGCTCCGAGCGGCGTTCGCGAACCTAAGGAGCGGGAAGATCGTGCAGGGCGGGAGCACGATCACGCAGCAAACGGTCAAGAATCTGTACTTCGGCCAGGAACGCACGTGGTGGCGCAAAGCGCGCGAAGCGGTGATGGCGGTGATCCTGGACGCGCGCTATTCGAAGGAGCGGATTCTCGAGGTCTATCTCAACGAGGTCTACCTCGGCCAGCGCGGATCGGTCGCGATCTGCGGCGTACAGGCGGCATCGCTCTATTTCTTCGGCCGAAACGTCGCCGATCTCTCGCTTGCGGAGGCGGCCACGCTCGCCGGCCTGATTCGCAACCCCGGGGGTTACAACCCGTTCTCGCACCCGGACCGCGCGGTCGAGCGCCGGAACATCGTCCTGTCGGCGATGCTCGAGGAAGGCTTCGCGACGAAGGACCAGGTGGCCAAGGCGAAGTCCGAGCCGCTGCGGCTGGCCAGCGGCGGGGCCGGTTTCTCGCGGACGCCATACGTCGTGGATCTCGTGCGCGCCCAGCTCGCCGAAGAGACCCAGTCCGCTCCCCGGGAGGACGGGCTCGAGATCTACACGACGATCGACACGATCGTGCAGACGCGCGCGGAGGAGGCGCTCCAGCACGGGCTCGAGCGGCTCGAGAAGGACGTCCCGCTCATCCGCCGCCAGGCCGCGAAACGGCGTCTCCAGGGTGCGGTCGTGGTGACCGATCCCCGCACCGGGGCGATCCTGGCGCTCGTCGGAGGCCGGGACTTCCAGGACAGCCAGTTCAATCGCGCCACGCACGCGCACCGCCAGCCCGGGTCGTGCTTCAAGCCGTTCGTCTATCTGGCGGCGTTTCAGGCGGCGATCGCGGGGGAACAAGGCGGCCTCACGCCCTCGTCCATCCTCGACGATTCGCCGCTCGAGATCACGAGCGGCGGAAAGCCCTGGCATCCCGCCAACTACGACGAGCGGTTCGTCGGGCCGATTCCCGCGCGCGCCGCGCTCGAAGGGTCGAGAAACGTCCCGACCGCCCGCGCGGCGCTCGCCGTCGGGTTGGAGCACGTCGTCGCGACGGCGAAAGCCGCCGGGTTTGCCGAGTCGTTCGAGCCGCTGCCGTCTCTGGCGCTCGGAGCGCAGGAGGTGACTCCGGTCTCTCTCGCCACCGCGTACGGGACGCTCGCGACGCTGGGGCGCACGTCGCCGCTGCACGTCATCGATCTGGTCCGGACGCGCGATGGCAAGAAGCACGAGCCCAAGCGCGACGAGCCCCGCGCGGTCCTTCCCGAAGCGGCGGTTTTTCTCGTGGACGACGTGCTACGCGGCGTGCTCACGCGGGGCACTGCGGCGTCCAGCCGCGCGCTCGGCTTCCAGGGAGACGCCGCCGGAAAGACGGGAACCACCGACGACACGCGCGACGCTTGGTTCGTCGGCTTCACGCCGGACTTGCTCGCCCTGGTCTGGGTCGGCTACGACGACAATCAGAAGACGAGCCTGACCGGCGCGGCGGGGGCGCTTCCGATCTGGGTCGACCTGATGATGCACATCCGGCACCGGTGGGCGGGCTCTCAGTTCGCCGAGCCGGCCGGCATCATCCACGTGGAGGTCGACCCCGAGAGCGGCGAGGCGGCGACCGACGGCTGCCCCGAGCGCGTCGATGAGGTCTTCGCCGCGGGCACCGAGCCGCCCGCGTGCTCCCTCCACCAGAACGCGTTCAAGCGCTGGTGGAACAAGCTGTTCCACAGGCAGCGCGAGCGATCGGTCAACTAAACCACGGTGGCCGCAAGCTTGTTGATCCAGTGAACGGGATCCATCGCGGGGCTCGTGCATTTGCGCGCTGCGATCGACTTTTTGCGAATCTTCGCGAATTACATGGCGTGCGGCTCCTGTCCGCGCCCCCCGTACATGGAAAACGTGTGCAACTCTCGTTGGGGCAGTGCTTTGCGCGCGCACTGTCAACAAGCTTGCGGCCACCGTGGAACTAGACGACTCGGCCGGATCGTGCGTAACTAGAGGTGCGATGCGCCTTCGCGGATCATCCGGACTGACGACGGTCGAGCTGCTCGCCGCGCTCGGCGTCCTTCTGACCCTCACGGCCGCGGCGATCCCGCTCAAGCGGTGGGACGAGAAACGGCGGCGGGAGGGGCAGCTCCGTGTTTCGCTCCACGCCATGCGCGATGCGATCGATCTCTACAAGAAAGCCTCGGACGAGGGAAAGATCCAGCAGAAGGACGTCGATCAGCGCGGGTACCCGCGCGACCTCGACGAGCTCGTCGACGGGGTCGACGTCGCGGATCCGCTGTCGGGAAAGTCCAAGAAGATTCACTTCCTGCAGGAGATCCCGGTCGACCCGTTCACCGAGGAGAAGGAGTGGGGCATCCGGTCGTACCAGGACGACTGGGACACGACCTCGTGGGGACGGCAGAACGTCTACGACGTCTACTCGCTGTCCGGGGGCAAGGCACTGGACGGGACCTGGTACAAGGACTGGTGAGCTCTTGACTCTCGACTCTTGACTGTCGACCGGCGCAGAGTCGAGAGTCCAGGGTCAAAGGTCGAGAGTCTTCGTGGTGCCGAAGGGGGGATTCGAACCCCCACGCCCTTGCGAGCGCCACCCCCTCAA